>CBDDIA010000023.1:0-30041 GCA_965228685.1 Phycisphaerales bacterium | reverse complement strand
ATCTCACCCAACGACTGGTCAGACAGAGGCGGCGATCTCGCCAACGCGTCGGTCCTCAACAGCACCCTCATCATTACCGCCCCTCAGCGCATGCACGATGAGATCGGCGCCCTGCTCAAAGAACTCGAGGATCAGCACCACGCCCAGCAACGCGAAGCAATCAAGGACTCCGAGCTCGCGTTCGAACGAATCCGCGCCGAGTACGAGGTGGCCAAACGAGCATACCTGACGAAGGCCAACGAGGTCGGCAAACTCGAGCAGCGCGCGGGTCAGTTCGAGCAGAAAGTTGCCTTTGGCTCGATGAGCGACGAGGAGCGAACCAAAGCACGAGCGGAACTCGGCAACCTCTCACTCATGCTCCAGGAACTCCAGCTCGAACTTGGAGAGCAGGAACGCCGATACGAGAATCTTCAGTCCTTGCTGCTCAACGCCGAGCACGATCAACTCAGGGCACAGCTCAAATAACGGATAAGTCATAAAGAGAAACACGCAAACCAATGGGGCGAAACTCAATCCCACGATGAGTTTCGTCCCACATCTTGTGGTATCATCTCCTGTCCATAGGGGATCCATACCGTATGATCTGCCCATATTGTGCCCACAATCTCGACAAGGTCATCGATTCCCGCTCGACAGAGGGCGGCGCGGTCATCCGCCGTCGTCGCCATTGCCTCAAGTGTGAGAAACGATTTACCACCTACGAACGCGTCGAACCCGCCGGGCGACTCATGGTGGTCAAACGCGACGGGTCCCGCGTCCCGTTCTCACCCGAGAACATCATGCGAGGCGTCTCCAACGCGTGCGGCAAGCGCCCCATCTCCGAGGACATCAAGCAGGCACTCGCAGCCTCAGTCGAGGAAGAACTCCACGCGGAGTTCGAACGCGAAGTCCCCTCCCAACTCGTCGGCGAACGCGTCATGGCCAAGCTTCGCAATGTGGACAAGATCGCCTACATCCGGTTCGCGACCGAACACCTCCAGCTCTCCACCCTCGAAGACATCCAACGCGAGCTCGATGATCTCTCCACCCGCCCAACCACGGGCGAGAATCAGCAGGACCTCTTCGCCGCAAGAAACGTGAAGTAATCAAATCACAAAGATTCAATGGACCCATTCACTGTCCCTCCCCGCGCCCCGCGGGGAGGTGGCACGTGTCTTCGCGTGACGGAGGGGTCTTCTGAATCGCATAAAAACAAAGACCCCTCCGCCTTCGTTCCTCAGGCACCTCCCCGCGGGGCGCGGGGAGGGACAAATGCGCTGGCACACAGGCACATATCGCATACAATCACCCGAACCGTACCCAAGACGAAAGGTGATCACGCATGGCATCCAAAGTCCGCAACACACCAAACGAGTGCTTTGAAGGGCTCGCCGAGCAGGGCATCCTCCGCGACGGCATGATGTGCATGGTGGGGGGGTTCGGGCTCTGCGGCATCCCCGAGCAGCTCATCATCGCCCTGCGTGACACCGGCGTCAAAGACCTCACCTGCGTCTCCAACAACGCGGGCGTGGACGATTGGGGACTCGGGCTCCTGCTGCAGACCAAGCAGATCAAGAAGATGATCTCGTCGTATGTCGGCGAGAACGAAGAGTTCGCGCGACAGTTCCTCGCCGACGAACTCGAAGTCGAGTTCAACCCCCAGGGCACCCTTGCCGAGCGCGTCCGTGCCGGCGGCGCGGGGATCCCCGCGTTCTACACCGCGACCGGGTACGGCACCGCCGTCGCGGAGGGCAAAGAAACCCGCACCTTCGCCACACCCAACGGCGGGCAGGAACGCCCGTATGTCATGGAGACCGGACTCTTCGGCGATCTCGCGTTGGTGAAGGCGGCGAAAGCAGACGAGTTCGGGAACCTGGTCTTCAACACCACCGCCCGCAACTTCAACCCTGACATGGCGACAGCCGCCAAGTTCACCATCGCGGAAGTGGAAGAGATCGTCCCCACGGGTTCGCTCAAACCCGACGAGATCCACCTCCCGGGTGTCTTTGTCGATCGCGTCGTGAAAACGCTCAGCGAGAAGCGCATCGAGCAGCGGACAGTGAGTTCGTCATGAGTGATCAAGAGAAACAGCGACTCAGCGAGAGTCTGCGACCCGGTGAATCGTATCGAGCAAACGACAAGAGTGAGTTTGAATCGGTCTCGGGGACGAGCTCAAGTGCGTCTTCCGGTTTCACAACGGGCATCGACTATGTCCGGGACTATCTGAGTTTCGCCCAGCCCGCGATGATCCTGATCCTCGCAGCGGTCTCGTACATCGCGTCTCAGATCATCGGGTTCATCGCCTTCAGAAGCATGGTGTACGCGAACTCGACGACGGTGACATCGAACGGCCGTGTCGTAGACTCCGGACAGGGCTTTTCCATGTTCCTCGCGGGAATCGCATCCTTGCTCGCATACGGCGCAGGCGTCCTCGTCCTCTGGGCGATTGCTCGTCTCATCGCTGACGCGATCACCAGAGGGGCAGGCAATGATTAAGCTCAGATTGGCGAGCGCCTCATGATCCGGAAGGTCTCCGACCAGACCATCATCCACGCCGCGGGCGATATCTACCGATTCCTCGCGACCGCGGAGGATACCGACGGTGCGTACGCGCTCTGGCATGCCACCATTCCACCCGGCGGCGGCCCACCATTCCATGTCCATCAGAATGAGGACGAACGATTCGACATCCTCAAAGGGGTCGTTCGCTTTAAGGTAGGTGACGAAACGCTCGATGCGCAACCGGGCGACTCCCTGCTCGCCAGAAGAGGCACCCCGCACGCATTCGCGAACCGAACCAATCAGCCCGCCGAGTTGCTGATCCATATCACGCCAGGCGGGATGGAACGCATGTTCCACGAGTTCGGCAAGGTCGTGGATTCACCCGACGAGGTTCCCGCGCCCGTGACCCAGGCGCATATCGAACAGATCATCGAAGTCACAAAGCGCTACGGCATCGATGTTCTCGGCCCACCGATCGGAGGCGTCAAATGAACAACGAAGCGACCACACCCACCCCGCCCGAGCCCAAGGGCAAGCCCTTCTACTTTAAGCCCAAGTTCATCATGGGCGCGATCGCGGCGGTGATCTTCCTGATCCTCATCATCCAGAACTCCCAGTCCACCATCATCGATGTGTTCTTCTGGGAAGCCAACGCGCCCGCCGCGATGCTCTACCTCATCTTCTCCCTGCTGGGCTTTGTCGTCGGGTGGTTGCTCTGTCGATCCCAGAACGCCCGATCCAAACGCACCAACAAGTAAAAACGCACGGAGTCGCGGCGAGAGGGGTCACCATACGACTCCGTGCGTCTTGTGAGTGCATCGATCTGCCGTGCTCGTCGTCCCCAACGCGCCCCGTGCGGTGCTCGACACACCCCTCTTGATCAAGCGATCTCTTGCGTGTTACGGGCAACCCGCGTTGTACGCGCTCAGGAACGCGCTCACATCGAAGAAGTTCCATTCGTCGTTGCGATCAAAGTCCGCGATCGGATCCTGCGCGTTGTACGCGTTGAGGAAGGCGCTGACATCGAAAAAGTTGAGCTCGCCGTCGCTGTTGATGTCCGCAGCACATTCGGAAGGCGGCGCGAATCCCTCAATCAGGAACGCCCCGACAGTGCCGTCGAGCAGGCGACCCCACCCGACGATGTCGCCGTTGTTGTTGACGCCGGTGGCGCGGGAAAGAATCTCGAACTCGCCGCCCTCAGCGAGCAGCTCGTTCAGGTCGTACATCGTCCCATCAACCCAGACCCACGCGCGCGGATCGATCCCGTTGCCGGTGCCGTCCCATGCGTACCCGACGATCATGCCCGAGTCGTTGACATCGAGCCCCTCTGATGTATCGAGCATCGGAAGGGTCCCGAGCGTCTGGACGGGCTCACGCTCGTCGCCGGTGAAGATGCACGCGTTCCATGTCGCGGTGGTGGAGTTGTACACGGAGTGGCCAACGATCATGCCGTTGTTGTTGATCGCGCGCGCCTGCGAGAACCAGAACCCGAGCGGGTTGATGAGCGGGTACTCGTACCCACCCCGTCCATCGGGCATCGCGAGGAGCGCATCATCTGGGTCGCCGAAGTAGAAACCCGCGCCGACGATATGCCCATCGTTGTTAATCCCGTAGTTCGCGCCCCCGGGGTAGAGATCGGTCCCTGCCTGCTGCGCGGGGTTGACCTGATCCCATACGAATCCACGCGCAAAGATCCCCGGCGTGATGTTGGCCTGTCCGACAATCACGCCCGAGTCGTTGATGTGCCAGGGGACCGAAGTCGATGACGATCCGATCGCGTCGTGGACATCGACCATCCCGCCGCGTCCATCCCAGAGGGTGGCCTTCCTCAGCCCGCTCCCGTCTTCGCTGATGCCGACGATCTCGCCATTGTTATTGATCGCGTACGCGGTGCCCGTCGTGCCGCCCGAAAGCAGACCCAGATTCGTTGCGTTCCCGCTCGCGTCCCAGCGCGTCGGACGCATCCCAAACCCGGCGAAGAGTGATTGCCCAACGACTTCCCCGTTGTCGTTGATGTCCTCCGCAAACGCATCGCCCGGCGAAAGCGGCATCAATCGGGTCACGGATTGGGCGTGGGTCGTACCCGCAAGAGCGCACACGCTCGCGATGATGATCCCTGTGGTGTGAGTGAGTTGCATGTTGATCTCCTGGACCCCTCAGCCGACGCGTTCAGACCCGGTGCACACCGTTGTGATCGGGTCGATGATTGAGACAATACATTGGAAATGATTTGAAATCAACACTGAAATCAAATACACTCAAGAAAATCACCCGATGGGATCGGAATCGCATCTGGGGCTCAAAAACCGGTATGTTCAGGCGAAATCGATGCATCATCCGTACTCAAGGGCAGAATCTCCGATTTCAAATCACACGCACCACCCCGTGTCGGGTATCGTGCGCGTTATGCCCAGCGCTGTTTCCCAGGCCATGCCGAAATCGATCCCCAGCCCGCTCACATACGAAGAACTAGCGATGTGCGAACGCGTTGCGGCACGATTGCATGCGGATCTGGGCATGCTGGTCGATCAGCTCCCCGAGTCCGCCCGCAACGGGTCAGGGATGGCCAAGCACCTCGACATTGTTCGGAATACGACCCAGCGGGTTGCCCATGCACTCCGAGATTCTTCCCCGAGTATCCAGACCCTCGTCAAACTCCCAGGCACCAAGGGGCTCGAACAGCTCCTCGTCGCAATGGGGGAGGCCGGTCTCAAACCACAATCGATCGAGCTTGCGCAGATTGCTGTGTCCCAGTTCGAGCAGCTGATCTCCAGCCTCGCGGGGTCGCACGCCAAACTGATCAACCGGATCAACGCGCCAGGCACAACTAGCTCAGATTCGACCCTCGGGGGCATCGAGCAGCGCCGGGTCCTGTTCGAATCCGCGATCGGCGTCACCGGGCGATCCGCCCAGACCTCGATCAGTCTGTACGCGTTCCGCAGATCACCCGAGAACCCCGAGGTCCTCCAACGGGCACTCGCGTCGGGGTTGATCCAGACCACCGTGATGCCTGGCGGGATGCCAGTCGTGATCCGCGCGGGGGATACGCTTCATTGGGATGACCCGGAGAACCGTTCCTTCGATCTGCTCGACGACTCCAAACCCGAGGGCAACACGCCTCAGGCGCTCATGAAGGAGTTCACGACGCACCCGCTCCCGACCGTTTCGTCCCAGGGGCGATCGGACAACCTGATCCAGGTGATCGATCCCGCAGACCTTGATGGCCCGCAGACGATCGATGTCATCACCGCGATGCGATCGAACCATCCGTTCACCGATCCGCAAACCGGGAAGATGACCCTTGACGAGGTGTGGTCACTCGTGAACTGCCCAACCGCGCAGCTCGTGTTCGACATCTACCTGCACCGCGAGCTCGAGCGTCTGGTCCGCCCCGCGATCGATGCCCAGCTCTGGTACCCCAACCTCTCATCGCCCGGCGGGCAGCGCTGGATCACCCGATACCCGTCCCCGCCCCGCCTGGAACTACTCGGCGAGGGCATCGCGCGTGCCCAAACCAAGCTCCACCCACGCCATGGCGAGCTCACCGGGGTGTTCTTCGATCGTCTCGGGTGGGATCCAAGTGAGTATGTCGGGTTCCGCTGCGAAGTCATCTACCCCGTCTGGCGGGCAGGGTATTGCATGAGCTTCCAGCCGGCGGACGCCCAATCTCAATACGACGATTGAGCACGATTTCTTGCTCGCCCTTGTTGCGATTCGGTCTCAACGATCGTAAACTCTTGAAGCACAATGTCCGTTTCTGGCCATTTATCCGGGGTGAGCATGATCGCATCCATCGAGAACCAAGACGCAGGAGCCGCGATCGAGACCAAACCCGTCTCGATTCCCCTGACCCAGCTCACCCGCGGGCAGCGCGCCACCGTGAACACATCCCAGCTTGACGAGCAGGACACCAAGGTCCTCCGCGCGATGGGATTGCGTCCTGACGCGTCCATACAGATGTGTCGATTGGGCGAGCCCTGCATCGTGTCCCTCGCGGGCGCGTGCGGCGGCGGGTGCCGGATCGGTCTCGCGAAGGACATCGCGTCCCGCGTCCTCGTCACCCCACACTCCTGAGCGCTGAATCTGCGATGAGCGTTATGGATGCTTCTCCATCGATCGATCGCCGACATCGCACCATCGCGTTCCTCGGGAACCCCAATGTCGGCAAGACGACCCTCTTCAATCGCATCGCGGGCATCCGCGCCCACACCGCCAACTTCCCCGGCACCACCCAGGAAGCACGCGTCGCGCACATCGTTCGTGACGATGTCGAATCCACCCTGATCGATCTGCCGGGCATCTACTCGCTCAATCTCGATCTCTCCGAATCGCGGGTCTGCGCCGCATGTCTCGACGGGACCGCTGCGCCCAAGGGCGAAGAAGCGCACACCCCCGACGCGCTCCTCGTCGTGCTCGACGCAACCAACCTGATGCGGAACCTGACGATCGTCGCGGAATCGATCGATCGACGATTGCCGACGGTTGTCGCGGTCAACATGATCGACGCGGCGCGCCGGCGCGGGATCGGGATCGACGCGGCACGACTCTCCGAGATGCTCGGGTGCGAGGTCGTCGTCTGCTCCGCAAGGACGGGTGAGGGCATCGATCAGCTCATGGGAGCGCTCCAACGCGCCCGCGTATCCGATCGAACCGCGCCCACGGATCAGTCCGGGATCGAACGCTGGTCGCAGGATGTCTACCTCAACGCGTGCGCACCGCTTGAAACACTCGACGATGATCATGTCACGGACCGGCTCGATCGCGCGTTCACGCACCCGATCCTCGGCGTGTGCTCGTTCGCGCTCGTCATGACGGGGTTGTTCTATGTGATCTTCAAGCTCGCCGCGATCCCGATGGACCTGATCGATGTCTGGTTCGGGGCCATGGGCGACGGCGCAGGGAGCCTGCTCCCCGAGGGCGCGATCAAGGACCTCCTCGTCGACGGCGTCATCGCAGGCGTCGGGGGAACCGTCATCTTCCTCCCCCAGATCTGCCTGTTGTTCTTCCTCCTCGCGCTGCTCGAGGGCACCGGGTACCTCGCGCGTGCCGCGTTCGTGATCGATCGCTTGCTCCGCCCGTTCGGTTTGTCCGGGCACGCTTTCGTGCCGTTGCTCAGCGCCCACGCGTGCGCGATCCCCGGGATCATGGCCACCCGCGCCATACCCGATCGACGCGATCGACTCGCCGCGATCCTCATCGCGCCATTCATGAGCTGCACCGCACGCATCCCTGTGTATGTGCTGCTCATCGGGATCCTGTTCCCCGATCAACCCGGCACCCAGGCGATCGCGTTCACGGGGTGCTATGTCCTCGGCGCATCGGGCGGGCTGGTCACCTCCCTCATTGCCCGCCGCACCATCCTCAAGGGTAAGTCGCGCCCGATGGCGCTTGAACTCCCGAGCTATCGCATCCCGGACCTCAAGTCCGCGTTGCTGCTCACGCTCGATCGGGGCACGGTATTCCTCAAGAAGGCCGGCACCCTCATCGTCGCGATCTCGATCGTGCTCTGGTGGTTGGATGCGTACCCGCAGTTCGAAGAGCCGGTGCTTCGAGAGTACATCTACGACACCGAAGGCGATGAAATGCAGATACTCCAAGGAGAGGCGACCAACTCCTTGCGACAGCAGGAATACGAGATCAAACTCGCATCGCAGACTTCATTCCTCCAGAAGATCGGCTCCACCGTCCAACCCGTCTTCGCCCCACTCGGATACAACGACGAGCTTACCGTTGGCGTGCTCGCATCCTTCGCCGCCCGTGAGGTCTTCGTCTCCACGATGGCCGTACAAGTCGCGGGCACGGACGATGTCGAAGACGAAACCGTCCTCGAGTCCATCGAGAACGCGACGCGCGACGACGGCTCGCCCCTCTTCAATGCCCCGACGGCGTGGTCCCTGCTCGTGTTCTATGTCTTCGCGTCGCTCTGTCTGCCAACCACCGTCGTGACGGCCAAGGAGTCCGGCGGGTGGCGCTGGGCGTTCCTCCAACTCGGGTGGATGTCGTTCGTCGCGTACGCCGGCGCGTTCATCGCGTACACCATCGTCGGATCGGTGGGGGGGTAAACGATGCCGATCGGTGACTGGCAGTTCTGGGTCGTCACACTCATCGCGCTCGTCGCGGTGTACGCGCTGTTCCGCATGTTTGTCCCCAAGAAGAAGGGCAAACGCACGAGCCTCACGGTGTCCGCGAAGAAGCGATCGAAGTGCGACTCGGATTGTGGGTGTTCGTGAACAAGCGGAAACGCCCAGCGTAAACACACGATGCAGATTTTGAACAGAGCAATCGGCATATCCGCACTGGTGCTGTGCATTGCATGCGTGTTGAGTGCTGCGGGGTGTGGTCGATCCGAGAGCACAACCGAGCTCCCAGACAATTATCGACTCATCCATGAAGGGCCGAGGCAGGGATGGGTACTCAACCCACAAGGGCAACGGGTAGGCGATCTCGTCGTCATGGAAGTGAACTGGCAGGACTGGTTCGTCTATGGGCGATCCAGTCCAGTCCCATCGAACGACACGATTGGCGACTGGTTTATTCTCAATACATCCTCAGGCGCCCTTGATCGATATCGCACGAAGGATGAGTGGAAGCGGCAACTCGACAGGCACTACATCTTTGATACCGAACTCAAAACGCACGGCGATTTTCGGCGAGATCGAACGGTGTTTACTTCGATCATTGCGGTGCTCGGGGTCATCTGGGTTGGTGTCATTGTGGTGTGGTTTCATCAGAAACGCAATGCCCGTCAGGATCGCCCAGATCGTCTATAATCCCCCCATGCCACTCACACGCGATGAAATCACCAAACGGGCTGCTCAGGAACTCCATGACGGGTTCGTCGTCAACCTTGGGATCGGGATGCCGACCCTCGTGGCGAACCACATCCCCGAGGGGATGGAGGTCTGGCTGCAATCCGAGAACGGGCTGCTCGGGATCGGGCCCTTCCCCTCGGAGGACAAGGTCGATGCGGACCTGATCAACGCGGGCAAGCAGACGATCACCGCCGTCCCCGGCGCGTCGTCGTTCGCCTCGTCGCAGTCCTTCGCCATGATCCGAGGCGGCCACATCGACATGTGCATCCTCGGCGCCATGCAGATCTCCCAAGAGGGCGACATCGCCAACTGGATGATCCCCGGCAAGATGATCAAGGGCATGGGCGGCGCGATGGACCTCGTCGCGGGCGTCAAGAAGGTCGTCGTCACGATGGACCACTGCGCCAAGAACGGCGATCCCAAGATCCTCCGCGAGTGCACCCTCCCCCTCACGGGCAAGAACTGCATCGACATGATCATCACGGACCTGTGCGTCCTGGTCTTCGACGAATCCAAGAAACGCTTCCGCCTCACCGAGCTCGCCCCGGGCGTGACGGTTGAAGAGGTCATCGAGAAAACCGAGGCCGAGATCATCACGAGCGATGTGCCGGCGGTGGTGAGCGTGTGAAACGCATCCTGACCAAGCCGATCATGATCGGAGTGGTCGTGGTCATGCTCGCTGCAGGCTACTTCGCGTTCAAGGGAATGCGCTTCCAACTCGAACGATCCGCAATGGTCGAGCGATGGAAGCAGGAAATCATCGCGGACCTGACCAGCTCAGATCGGTATGAAGATATTCAGCCTCTGATTTCCCGTTTGGGGACCATGCTTGGCACACCTGAGAGCAACTGGGTCGCGATCGAGTATCGCGACACGCACAACATCCAGATCGACAACATCGCGATCGCTCGCATGCGTGATGGTCGATTACTGGAGTCAAAGCGGCATCATTGTGGCGCATTTGCTGGAGCGAGCAGTGTTCAAGATGAGTTTGCAGAGATCCAGCCCTACATGCCTGAGTACGAGGGGATGAATCTCCGTGAGTACCTGGTCGCGTCGGATCAAGAGTACCGGTTGATCTTTCTTGATATTGCAGTGTCAGCAGATCCAGAAGAACAAGTGCAGCTTCTCAAGAGAATGGGATTCGAGCCGGTTCACTGAGTTTGTGTTGCACTCGCAACGACGCGCACAGATGGGTTGGCAGATCTTGAAGCCAACGAATCCGCGCAAGATTCTGAAACAAGTAAGCAACGCTGATCGAATTTGGATGTGTTTTTAATAAGTCCGGTCTGTATTTGTGCATCCGTGCCCACCTGCACAGGTATTCAAATCGAATGAAACGAGACCCGGCTGTATCGAGCAATCAGGACAACCGATCGCGTGCCCAGCTTGTCTTGCAAGTCGTCGTTCTTGTCATCTTCTCCTGGCTCTACATGCAGTGGACTCATGAGCTCGGCCACATCCTCGCAGGGCTCGCATCCGGCGCGACCATCGACCGTGTCATCCTCGACCCGCGCACCTTCTCCATGACCCAGTTCCAATCCACACCACGCCCGCTCATCGCGGCCTGGGGCGGACCGGTCCTCGGCGTTATCATCGGCGCAGGCATCCCGCTGCTGCTCATGCGAGCACTGACGGGATTCCGCTTCTCGCTCCGGATTATCGCGGGCTTCGTCCTACTCGCCAACGGGCTCTACATAGGGCTCGGCGCAATCTACCCCGTTGGCGATGCCCAGAGTCTCATCATGTTCGGCTCACCCCGATGGCTGCTGGCGATCTTCGGGATCGCGTGCATCATGCTCGCCCGACGAACGCTGCGACCCGTGTTCGAGAAACAGGTCCATCCCGAATCGATCACCCACACAGCAGGATGGTTTCTGTTCGCGATGACTCTCGCCGCTGTCGGGTTGACTGTCTTTGAGATGCCGATGACCTAGACCCTCGTCGCCACGGACTGTTATCGGGCGAAAACACCCAGATCATCGCCCTTTTTCATGTATTGATCCCCAGTTCTGGGGTATATCATCCTCTGCCTCCACGGTCCTTTTCCGTGGCAGGGATATCCCATTTTTCATTGTTCCAATAGGAGAAACATCAATGAACACAGTACGCATCACCCTTGCGTGCGCAGCCGTCCTCACCGGGGCGGCCAATGCGAACATCATCGTCAACGGCTCATTCGAGCAATCCTCGCTCAACCCGGGAACCTCGTGGAGTGTCGTCTCAGGCGGCAGCTCCGCGATCGATGGATGGACCACAGTCGGTGGAGGGATCGACTACTTCGGGACATTCATTACCGCTTCGGACGGGACCCACTCGATCGATATCAACAACCTCTCCGCCGGTGGCGGGATCGCGCAGACCTTCGCGACCAACGCGGGATGGATCTACACCGTTGAGTTCGATATGTCCGCAAACATGTTCGGAAGCCCAACGCCCAAGATCATGGAAGTCTCCGCAGCAGGCATGAGCGAACAGTTCGAGTTCGATTACGTCGCGGCAGGCGCCACAGCACAGGACCCGATGTGGGAGCGCATGACCTTTACCTTCGTCGCGAGTGGGTCGTCCTCGACCTTGGAGTTCAGAGGGATCTCCGGCGGCGTCTTTGGTGCTGCGCTCGATAACGTCGTCGTCACTGGTGCGGTTCCCGCACCCGGTGCGCTTGCAGGGTTTGGGATGCTCGGACTCGTCGCAACGCGTCGTCGTCGTGGATAACTCTTGATTCCATAAGCAGTTTCACCCATAGCACACCCGGAAACCGGGTGTGCTTTTCATTCCGGGGGGAACAGTTTCGTGCAGATCCGGTGGAGAAGTGGTAGTTTTCATAAACGACACGGAGGTCCGCACATGCCCTTCTACAACGCCACCGGGCGCGATATGGATACGCTCGAGCCCAAGTCCGTACAGATCAGCGCCCGTTCCGAGTTCGAAGCCATCGACACTGCCGCGATGCAAGGGCTCACGGAGATCAAGCTCCACCCCTACTCCGAGCGCGATGTGCTGATGATGGACTTCAAGTGTTTCCTGAACTCAGACTCCGCTGCGGTCTCGCGTCATCGCCCGCACCGGATCCGCCCTACCGAGACCAAGCCCATGTTCGCGGGCGCGATTGAAAAGGAGCAGGTCGCGAGCGATCTCCGCTCACTCCTGCTCCGTCATCCGATACTGACTGTTGCCATCGCTGTGCTGCTCGCGATCTGGATCGATCGCGGGATCTCGATGCTCGTCGCGATGATCTAACGCGACGAGGTTTTACGGCTCGTCATCGGCCTCGGGCTCGACTTCATTCTCCACAACCGGTTCCGTGTCCACAACCGGTGCGGGGAGTTCGTACCCCGGGACCCAATCGCTCGGGTCTTCACCCAAGGCGTTGGCGATCGCGACGCCGAGTGTGTCGGAGATGTCGATCTCCTCGGGGACTTCACCGATCCCCGCCTCATCCGACTTTGCTCTTGCTTGCGCGATCACTTCTCGCAGATCATCGTCCGAGACCTCATCCGCCGAGCGGAGAATGATGTTGAGTTTCTCGGGGACATTGATCTGGATGTCATTGGAATCGGGTGTCGAGGTGCTCACACTCTTGAGCACGGAATCGAGGGTGTCGGGGTCGATCGATTTCTCACGGAGCCCCTGCGCGTATCGCGCGAGCTGCACGCGACCCTCGGCCTTCTCTTCTTCCGAGAGTCCGGACTCCTTGAAGTACATCGCGTCGACGCCGCCGACGATCGCGGCCCCGAGCAAAGGCGATTCCGCGATCGATTCAGCAATCAGCGCGAGCTCCTCGAAACCGATCTCCTTGTCCTTGAATCGCGTCATGAGCGTGCTGACATGACCCATGATCTCGGCCTGTTCCGCGTCGTCGATCTTCATCTCGACCAGCGCAGTTTCAATCCCGGACTCCATCCATCCCGCAGCCCAGCCGCGCCACATACGGATCACAAAGACCGTTGCGATGATCACGACGATCAAGAAGATCCCGAGGGCCGTGAGGCACCCGACGAGTAGGTTGCCGCGTCGATTCCGCTTTAAGCGATTAGAAGAAAACGATTTACGATCTGAAGCGTGGTGTGTGTTCATGTGTGCCCTGTCTTTGGGAATCCGATCCAGCCGGTTTCGGGGCGCAATTGAATCCCATTGGCCCTATCCGGACAACACGAAAATCTCACAAGTTGGGGGTCTCGTCCCAGTTTGTGTGGCATGTACACTGTTGGGGACACACACACTCACCCAAATTAGAGGGAACCAACATGGCCAACTACAAGATCGAGGATGTCGAGGGCATTGGACCAACCTACGGCGAAAAGCTCCGCAGCGCGGGGATCAACGACACGGATGCGCTGCTCGCGGCATGCGAGACACCCGCCAAGCGCAGAGAGCTCGCGGAGAAGACCGGGATCTCCGACACCCACATCCTCAAGTGGGCGAACATGGTCGACCTGTACCGAATCAACGGCGTCGGTTCCGAGTTCTCCGAACTCCTCGAAGCATCGGGCGTTGATACCGTCCCCGAACTCGCCCAGCGCCGTGCGGACAACCTCGCCGCGAAGATGATCGAGGTGAACGATGCCAAGAGCCTGACCCGGCGCGTCCCCAACGAAGCCGAGGTTCAGAAGTGGATCGAGCACGCCAAGACACTCCCGCGTGCGATTCATTACTGATCCGGTCGCGAGATCTTTGTTCCTACCATCAGCCGTGCAGTCCCGCACGGTTTTTTCATGAGGAGCACCCATGCACTGGTTCGACGCACACCTCGATCTCGCGTACCTCGCCGAAAACGGTCGCGACATGCACGCGTCCCTCAAGGACTGCCGGGGACGGTACCAGCCCGCGTCCATCACCCTCCCCTCGATGATCGAGGGCAAGGTGACCCGGTGCCTGGGCACGGTGTTCACCGAGGCGATCGATCCCACGAAACCCGAATCAGAAACCGGCGCGTTCACTTACCCATTCGGTGACGCGGACGCAGCCTACCGCGCCGGGATGCGCCAGCTCCTGCTCTACCGTGCCTGGCGTGACGCGAATGTGATCTCCCGCATACCGCTGCGCGGGCAATCCGAAACCCCGTCCGATGCGCCGATCCGATTGGGCGTGCTCGTCGAGTGCGCCGATCCGATCACCACGCCCGACGAGCTCGAGCAGTGGGTCGATCTGGGCGTCGTCGCGATCGGGATGGCGTGGTGGCACCAATCACGCTACGCCGGCGGCAATGGCACGGACCACACAAAGCCCGGCAACGGGCTCACCGATCTCGGGCGCGAGCTCGTCAAACGCATGGACGAGCTCGGCGTCGTGCACGATCTCTCGCACCTCTCGCAGCGGGCTGTGGACGAGCTGCTCACCGCCACCGATGCGGTCGTGATGGCTTCGCACAGCAACTGCCGGGCCCTGATGGGTGACCCGGACTCCAAACCCAACCAGCGCCACCTCACGGATGAAACGATCAAAGAGATCGCGCGTCGTGGGGGGGTGATCGGGCTCAACCTGCTTGGCGATTTCATCACCCCGGGTCTGCCCAAGGGTCAACGCGCACCGATCGCGGATTGTGTAAAACACATCGAGCACATCTGCTCGCTCGTCGGGTCCACAAACCACATCGGGCTCGGGTCCGACATGGACGGCGGGTTCGGCGCCGACGGGCTCCCCGAGGGCATCAACACCCCAAACGACCTGCGCCTCATCACCGATGCGCTGATTGCCATGGGTTGGTCCGACGACGACATCGCGAACTTCACGCACGCGAACTGGGAACGGTACTGGCGCGCCGAGTAATCGACGCGGTTACTTCTTGGCGGGAATCTGTTCCGAGGACTCGCCCTTGGCACGCCCGGTCAGGGTGATCCCCGCAACCACGATGTTGACCATGACCATCAGCGCCAGCGCCCCGAGAATATTGGATGCCTTGGAATGCTGCGCAAGGAACTCGTCCTTGAACCGGTCCGCGACCTGTGTATTGCCCATCGCCGCGTTGTCCCAGTACCCCTGGAGCATCTGCATCAGCCCCGGCATGAACAACAACAGGTGATAGCTCAACAGCGCGAGCGTCATGCACAGCACGATCACCCGCAGCACCCGCGCGAGCGTGTTGAGCGAGTACCCGCACACGACAAGCACGACAATCGTCGCCAACGCAATCGTGGCGCAGACGAACTGGATGACATCGACCGTGAAGAACACCTTGGACGCGACGCGCCCCGCCGCGAGCAGCGCGTGATCGCCCTCGTAGTTGGGGTACGCCCCGAGCGTGGGTTCGAGCTCACGCATAAGCGGGAACACGATCGCCGCGACAACGCCGGACATCGCGACCGCGCCGAGCCAGATGGAGAGGGCGAGGAGGTGTGCGATCTGGACGATGCGCGAGAGGGCGTGCTTGTTCATGCCTGATCATAGTGCAGATCACACACGAATCAGACAGCAAAGATCATCAACTCATCCCAGCTTCGCGAGCTCTTCCGCGTCAAAGTCCGCGTTGGAGTACACCTTCTGGACATCGTCGTTGTCCTCGAGCGTGTCGATCAGGTTCATCAACTTGCGGACATCGTCGCCCGTGACCTCGACGGTGTTGCCCGGGATGCGTGTGATCTCGGCTTCCACGATCTCGATCCCCGCCGCTTCGATCGCGTCCTTGACGCCCTGGAACTCCGTCGGCTCGGTCTCGATGACCCACGCGCCCTTGTCAGTGCCGTCGGCTTCGGGTGCCTGGACATCCTCAGCGCCCGCTTCGAGCGCCGCTTCCATCACCTGGTCCTCGTCGTAGGTGTTCGCGTCGATGAAGATCTGCCCCTTCGTCGTGAACATGAACGCGACAGTCCCCGCGGTGCCCAAAGATCCGCCCGCCTTCTTGAAGATCGAGCGGACCTCGCCAACGGTGCGGGTGTTGTTGTCCGTCAGCGCGTCGATGATGAGCGCCGTGCCGCCCGGGCCGTACCCCTCGTAGACGATCGTCTGGAACTCCGCGCCGCCCGCGTCGCCCGATCCCTTCTCGATCGCGCGCTTGATCGTGTCCTTGGGCATGTTGGCGTACTTCGCCTCGTCGATCGCGTACCGGAGCGCGAGATTGGTCTCGGGGTCACCCCCGCCCGCACGGGCCGCGACCATGATCGCCTTGGAGCACTTGGACCAGACCTTGCCCTTCTTCTTGTCCTGGCGTTCCTTGCGGTGACGGATATTCGCCCATTTGCTATGACCAGCCATTTGCGTTCGCTCCTGCGATGAATGCGAGTATCACCCGCGGCATTGCGCGTGGTGGGTGAGATTGTTGGCAAGATCGCGGGGTTTTTCCGCATCAACCCCCACGCGGACCCGCGGATTACTCCGCCGACGCGACCGACCGGCAGTGCCCGCACCAGAGCTCGGGGAAATCGAGCAACGACGCCTGGGCATCGGGCGCCGGCGCGAGTCGGCTGAGCGGGTTGAGCATCTTCTGCTGGTACTCCACGGAGTTGATCACATAGACCGAACGATCGCCCGCGTTGGGGTACTGCTCTGCCAGGATGGATTCGATCCGCTCGATGCGGGTCTCTGGGAACGGGTGCGTCGCGAGCCACTCGATCGGGCGAGGCCCGTCCGACGCCGCCTGCAGGACCTCCATTACCCGCAGCTGCCCGCTCGGGTCGTACCCGGCGCGCTCCATGTAGCGCATCCCGAGCATGTCCGCTTCGCTCTCGTCATCGCGCCCGTACTTGAGCAGGACAAGGTTCCCCCCGATCGCCATCCCGGGGATCGCGACCTGACCGTACTTGCGGACTTCGGAGTCCGACCCGGAAGTGCCAACCGCGACCGCCGCGCCCGCGAGCAGGACATTGAACCCGATCTGCTTGCTCATCCGCTGGTTCCCGTGACGGGCCGTGACATGCCCGATCTCGTGCCCAAGCACGCCCGCCATCTCGGCCTCGTCGCTCAACCGTTCCGCGAGCCCGCGGGTGAAGAAGATCTTCCCGCCGGGGAGCGCGAAAGCGTTGATCACATCGGTGTTGAGCAGGGTGAACTCCCAATCGAGCTCGGGCACGCCCTCTTCAACGCCCTGCACGAGCTTCATCCCGACTTCGACGACATAGTCGCTGGGGATCTCGGCCTCGACCTCGCCGCCGAACTGCTCCGCGAGCCCGGCTGAAGCGCTCGCGCCCATCTCCATCTCCTGATCCCAGGAGTAGATCATGAACGCCCGCTCGCCCGTCGCGGGGTTGACCGAGCACCCAACGGGGACGAGCATGATCGCACCCACCAACGCAAGCCCCAAGACGCGTGCCCATCGATTCAAACCTGTGATCATCGCTTATCCTTCCGCATCGGTGGTGCGTGTGTGTCCGAATACGCCCCCAGACGCCGTGTCTTCTGGCGCGGGGTCCTACCATGATTGTTCCATGCCCGAGCCCATGTTGCAAACCGAAACGAGCAAACCCGAGTCCCCCGCGTGGGTCGATCGCGAGCTCGACACCCTCCACGAGAACGCGGACAAGCACGAGAAGGTCCGCGCGATGTTCAACGCGATCGCGCGCTCCTACGACCTGAACAACCGGGTCCACTCGCTCTGGCGCGATCAGGCCTGGCGGAAACGCTGCGTGCTGGAAGCCCGCGTCAAACCCGGGAATGCCGTCCTCGATTGCGCGTGCGGCACGGGTGATCTCACCCAGGCCTTCGCTCGATACTCCAAAGCGGATCGCATCGTCGGGTCGGACTACACGCCCAACATGCTCGATATTGCGCGTCACAAACGCGAGCACCTGCACGATCGGATCCAATCCCGCATCGAGTACCAACAGGCCGACGCTCAGCAGCTCCCCTTCGAGGATTCGTCTTTCGATGTGGTCTCGATCGCCTTCGGGATCCGCAATGTCCAAGACCCGGACAAGGCGATGCGCGAGTTCCATCGCGTCCTCCGACCGGGCGGACGATTGATGATCCTCGAGTTCGGGCAGCCCTCGTTCCCGCCCATGCGATGGTTCAACTCCTTCTATTGCGGCACCATCATGCCCCGAACCGCAACCTGGATCGCACGCGATACCTCGGGCGCGTACAAGTACCTCCCCCGTTCCGTATCCTCCTTTAAGACGCGCGGTGAGATGCACGCGTCCTACAAAGATGCAGGGTTCGGAGAGCTCTGGTCCAAGCCCCTGACCTTTGGAATCTGCAATCTCTATCGCGGGATCAAGGGCACCTGAGCGGGCGAGTGGGGGACCCATCCCCCAAACACCAACCGATTCATTACTCGGACGATATGACATTCTCGGACTCAACCCACCCAATGGTGCGTGTAAGTCCGAGAATGATCGCGTTTGCACGCTCAGAAACGGGTCAAGTCAATCGTGCGCATTTTCGAACCTGTGCCCTCGCGTTGTCGCTGACATTTGCTCGATAGCGGATGCACCGCCGAGAAGTACACGGCGACAACCACACAACTCCCGCAATCTCGTGCGGGGCATCCAACCGGAGTTTTCACCATGAGCGCAGAGATCCTGATCGAACGCCTGTTCGAGTCCCTCATCTCAGGGGATCGCCAGACCGCACGCACCATCGTCGAAGAACAAGCCAACGCCGGGGTCTCCCAGGAGATCCTCCTCACCGACCTCTTCTGGCCGACCTACGAACTCGTTGAACGCCTGCACCGCGAAGATCAGATCACCACCCTCGCACACAACATGGCTTCGCGTCTGCTGCGTGTTCTCGTTGACCAGACCTCACGCGAACTCATCGCCTGCTCCGAAGCCCCCCCTGTCGGACGCACCGTCTTCGCCTGCTGCGGCCCATCCGAGAGCTCCGAACTCGGCGGACAGATGGCCGTCGACCTGCTTGAAGCTGCAGGCTTTGAGGTCCAGTTCGCCGGCGGCGGGCTCCCGATCGACGAGATCCGCGCCACCGTCCAGCAGAACAAGCCCAACGCGCTGCTCATGTTCTGCTCCGAGCCTAGCGACCTCCCCGACATCCGCGTCCTGATCGACTCGCTCCACGAGATCGGCGCATGCCCCCACACCCAGATCATCGTCGGCGGCGGGGTCTTTAACCGGGCCGAGGGGCTCGCGGAAGAGATCGGTGCCGACCTGTGGGCATCCCACCCGCTCGAACTCGTGGATCGCATGATCGACGAAGCCACCGTCCGGGCACCCGAGGATCAGCGCACCGTCGGACGCACCCGCAAGGTCGCGACCAAGAGCGAGCCCAAGCTCGCCACCAAGAAGGCCGCCTGACCCGATCAAACCACCAGCATCATCTCTCTGCCTCCGCCCCGGTGTTCAACAGACACCGGGGCGTTTTCTTGGGCAAGAATGGCATTTTCTGTCCGAAATCAAGGTTTTCTGATGCAACCAACCTCCCCGTGCGTGGTATATTCGAGGTGCCCATCGCACACCCATAGGCGGACCCATGGATCGAAACGAAGAACGAGCCCTGATCGAACGCGCCATCGCCGGCGAGCGGACCGCCGCCGGAGATCTGATCCGCGCACACCAGCGCTCTGTCTACGCGTACATCCTCCGCATGTCGGGTCGCCCCGATGTCGCGGAAGACATCGTCCAGGAAGCCTTCGTTCGAGTCCTCGGGAACCTCCATCGATTCGACTTCAGATTCCGGTTCTCGACCTGGCTCTTCACGATCGCGCGTCGTTTGTATATGAACGCGATGGCGAAGAACCGCCCAGCCTACGACACCGACTTTGTTGGATCCATGGGCAACGCCAACGGACCGGGTGAGCAGCCCGTCTACACCAACGAGCGTCAGAGCATCCAGCAGGACGCGATCCAGTCCGCCCTGATGTCACTCTCCGAAGAGCAACGAGAAATCATCGTGCTCTTCCATCAGCTCGATTGGCCGATCTCCCTCATCGCGTCGCACCTCGACATGCCGGAGGGGACGATCAAGAGTCATCTCCATCGCGGGCGCAAGCGTCTTCGGGTGCTCTTCAAGGACCAGTCCGCCCTCGCGAAGAAACTCGAGGGGGTAGCGCTATGAGCCGTCCCCGACGGGATCACCCCGACATGCGCCACGACGCGCCCGGACGGATCCCCGAGTCGCTCATCGATGCCGCGATGGACGGCGAACTCGATCCGCAGATCCAGCAAGAGATCGGTCGCGCACTCCAGTACGACCCGGCGCGCCGTCAGGAGTTTCACGACACCCGCGACGCGATCAACGCGCTTCGGATGCCCATCGACACGCCCGATCTTTCGGATCGTGTGCTTGCGCGGGCGCATCGCCACCGCCGGTTCATCCCCTGCAAGCTCCGTCAGCAGGTCCGCGCCGGACGCGTGGTCATGGCCGCGCTGCTCCTCACCACCATGCTCGGGGTCGCGGGGCTGCAACGCGCCTTTCCGCGCCTGACCACGCTCGGCGCGCAACCCACCCCCGTCGCGAACATCGAGTCCGCCGTCGAGCAGGGCGGGCAACAGATCGCCCAAACACTCTCCAGCGACTTCCACAAAGTCCAGGAATGCGTTGCCCAGCCGGTGCGTGGGTTGCTCGCGGGTTCGCTCGATCGCCCGGGCACGAACAACTATTCCTACGAGCTTCGCGTGGTGACCGCGCCGATGAGCGCATCGCCCGAGATCGGTGATCCACTCGCAGCCTTGCACCCAAGCTACGCGATCGTCAGCCTTGCTTCCAACGCCTCGCCCGCGCGGGCATCGCGCCAGCGCATCGGGCTCGCCCAGCGCCCCGAATCTTCAGGCGTCCTCCTTGCGTCGTGGGTCTCGGCACCGCAACCACCTCGTGCTTCCAACCCGTCTGAACCGATCGATAAGGCCATCGACCTCCCTTGAGTGCGTATCGCTCGAACGATCCATTGATCCAGTTTCTTGAACACGATCCCATGCGTACGACACGCCGAACCAGTTTGGCCCGCGTCATCGCCGCGCACCTGATCACGCTGATCACGCTTCCTGCGAGCGCTGGCGCACGAGACCTCGGCCCGTTCGAATCGATGACGGGCATCCCCGATCGTGTCGACGCCGCCGCGGTCTTTGACAACCCCGCTGAGGCGATCCTGCTCTCACCCGTGGGGCGCTCCATGCGATCGATGCTCGCGCTCGGAGGCGTGTTCACCCAGACAGAAAACGCGTGGGGCGCGCTCGCGCGCACATTCAACGAACCCGTGGACGACACGATCAGGGCGCTATTGAGCGATCAGGTCGCCGTGGTCTGGGACGGGCTCGGTGCGCCCAACGATGAGGGCATGTCCGACTCGTTCGACTCGCACTGGACCCTGATCTGCAAGGTCGATCCGTCGTACCCCGCCAAGATCCGCCAATCACTCCGCCCCGTGAAACGCGAGATCGTCCACAACCGGGCGGTGTACGCGATCGAGCAGGGGCGCTACGCACTCACGATCATCGACCCGCCCACCCCCGATCAGAAGGCGACGGTCCTGCTCGCCCCGCGATCGGGGACGGACCTGCTCCGTGCGGTGCTCGAGCACGCACATCAACGCGCCGCGACCGATCCGATCACGATGGGGCACGAGCCCATGCTCGCGGAACTGGGAGCATACCACGAGTCCCTCCGCGACGGATCGTGGTCGTTCGTGTTCATGTCGAGACTCGACATCTTCCGCGCCTTCTTCAACCTCCCACAGGGTGCATCCAAGCAACCAACGAGCACGCTCGCGGGGATCGTCAAACTCGACCCCGACGCGATGCGATGCACATTCGCGTCGAATCTTCAGGTAGACCCGGGTCTGCCCGACGCGCCCATCGAACTCTTCGACGCGATCGCGTCCGAGTCCGTGTTCACGATCGCCAGCGCGCGAGCGCCGAGCATGGGGATCTCGGGGGACTCGTTCTCCCTGAATCTCACCGTCTCCTCGGGCACGGGTGAGTCGCCGAGCGATCCGATCTTCGACGCGCCCGCGCTGCTCGCGCTGAGCCCGGGCGACGCCCAAACCATGAGCATCGCGTCCTGCTTCGTCAACCCGCGTCGCGACCCGGGCCAGACCGCCGCGATGTGCGACGAAACCGTCCGATCCATGATCCACGCGTTCGACCCGTCGCAGGCCTCCGACTTCGGCGGAAAGTTCCCCCTCGCGCTCCGTCAACTCGACCTGAACCTACCCACAAGCGATGAACGCGACCCGCGCGATTGGCCCAGCGCGTCACCCTCGCTCGCGTGGAAAACGACGACGACCTCACGCAACGATCTGGTCATCGCCAGCATCGCCCCAACAAGCGAGGCGCCCTCGATCTGGGTGAAACGCATCGAGGACAGTGCCCGAACGCTCGATGCGCTCGCAGCCCAACCCCGATCCGGCGTGCTCCTGCGCGTCTCGATGGACCCATCACGCACGCTCAAGATCGTCAACGACCCGGACATCATGGACATCGCGCTCGCGAGGATCATCCACCGATTCGATATGGGCATCCGTCGCGGGATCGACGCCCCGATCCGTGGGCGACTCGAGATCCAGTTCTCCGAGTCCGCGTCGTCACCCAAGCTCGGCAACGACGCCCCCTGAGCACCGTCCCATCACTCGTCCTCGTTGAGCGTCGCCAAGTCACGGATCGCGACCTCGAGCGCATCGACGACGCCCGCCATGCGTTCAAAGTCGAGCGTATCGATCGTGTCCGAGGGCTTGTGGTAGTGGGGGGTGCGGAACTCGCTCGTGTCCGTGATCATCACCGCGTTGTACCCCGAGATCCAGAAGTTCCCGTGATCACTCCGCCAGATCGCGCTGACCATCGCAGGCAACGGCGCCTCGACAATGCTCGCCCGCCCGCTCGAACGCATCGACGCGCCGATGCGCTCCACGAGATCACGATCCTCCAACCGACCCACGACCCCGATGTAGTCGCCCGTGTCGGGCAGGTCCATGCCCAGACGCTGCGCCATGCTCGTATCGAACGGGTACCTCTGCGATCCGGGTGTGTCGTCGTAGTACCCGAGCATTTCGAGCGACATCATCGCGACGATCGAGTCGTTACGCGCGAGCGCGTCGCGCGCATACGCGAAGGAGCCCATGACCCCGCCGACGCTGTTGCTGTTCTCTTCGTTGGTGAACCCGATCCACCGGACCGTGCGATCCATCGGCGACCCCGCGAACCGACGCGCAAGCTCGAGCATCGCCGCCACGCCCGACGCGTTGTCGTCCGCGCCGGGGGTGTTGCGTTCCGCGTCGTAGTGCGCCCCGATGACGATGATCTCCTCAGGTCGCGTCGTGCCGGTAAGTTCCGCGACGACATTGAACCCGCGTCGAGGGTTCCGCTCGTTGACCATCGCCAGATCAACCGTGTACCCCATCGAGCTCAGACGCTCGCCAACCCATCGTCCGGACTCATCGAGCGTGTCGCGATCACCCGCGTTGCGCTCCGCGAAGGTCTCGGAAAGCGTTCGCACATCCGAGATCAATCGGTCCTCCGTGGATTGAGAGAGCTCAGATTGCTGGTTCACACGAGGCCCAGCGGTACACCCGGTAAGCAGGGCAAGCGTCATCGTCAGAGTCATGCATTTCATGAACGCATCATATCAGAATCAGTCGCTTCCCTGTTGCCGCCGTTGAGCATGCCCTCCCCGCTCGTTCCGGCTTGATGCGATGGAATCAAACTCCTCCTGGCTCAGGTGCGATGCTTCGTAGCTCGCGCCCTGTGCCTTGATCGCGTTTGCGAACGCGCGGAGGTGGTTCCGTGTCGCTCGACGGAGATTGTTGAGCACACGGGTGATCGACTCGTCCTGGGTCAGTGCGCTCGCTTCGCGGAGATCCGTCAGGTCGAGCTCCTCGATCAACGCGCCGACACGCAGCGCCTCAACACGAGATACCGATCCCCGTGCGACGAGCTCCTGGTAGAGCTTTGCGTACCGTTCACTTGTGAAGACACCCCTCGTATCATCCTTGATCGGATCTTCAATCCCAAACCGATCGAGCAAGCCCTTCATCGCGTTGAGGTGCCTGCGCTCGGATTCCGCGATCGCAAACACGCGTTCGTCCCATTTCTCTCCGAGTGTCAGGTACACATCCCGTGCGAGTTTCTCCTCTTCACGCATCGCGACGAGGGTGTCGATGACGCGTTGATCAAGCGTTTGTTCCGGCCCGGCCTGTACCTCACCAGCACACATCGGGCATCCGCCACCATCAGGACCTGCGATGAGCGACGAGTTCGCAATCACGATGGAAGAACAGAATACGGCGAAGAGTGTGTGACGCATGTCAATCTCCTATGTATGCGCCCCTGCTGCAGCGCACAATTAAAACGCACCATTGCATCCGTAAATGCAATGGTGCTTGAAAAATCGGAAAATCCTGCAAAAGGACAGACAGTCTGTCTAAATGATGATTATGCGTTCGCTTTCGCCGACTTCTCTTGACGGGCCGCACGCTTGCGCATCGACTCGCTCAGCTCTATCTTGCGGATGCGGATCGACTTGGGCGTGAGCTCAACCAGCTCGTCATCCTCGATGTACTCGAGCGCCTGCTCGAGCGACAGGGTCTTAGGCTGCTTGAGCGTGACCGTCGCGTCCTTGTTGGCGCTGCGCATGTTGTCGAGCTTCTTGACGCGGACCGCGTTGACATCGATGTCCGTGCCCCGGTTGTGCTCGCCCACGACCTGACCCGAGTAGACCTTGTCGCCGGGCTTGACGAGCATGAGCCCGCGATCGTGCAGGTTCTCGACAGCGTAGCTCGTCACCTGCCCCGTCTCGGTGCAGATCATCACGCCCAGGTGCCGGTGCGGACGCTCGCCCGTCACAGGGACGAACTCAAGGAAGGTGTGGTGCATGATCCCCTCGCCCTGCGTCGCGGTGAGCACGCGACCACGCATCCCGATGAGCGCCCGCGAGGTGATCTTGAAGACGCAATGGGTCATCCCGTCGCCGCGCTGCTCAACCTTGACGATCTCGCCCTTGCGCTCACCGACGATCTGCATGACGCTGCCCACGGTGTGATCGGGCACATCGATGACGAGCTCTTCGAGGGGCTCGCACCGGACGCCGTCGATGACGCGCTCGATGACGATCGGGCGTCCGACCGCGAGCTCGTACCCCTCTCGGCGCATGGTCTCGAGCAGAATCCCCAGGTGGAGCAAGCCGCGCCCCGACACGATGAACTCGTCCATCGTGCGTCCGGGCTCGACCCGCAGCGCGACATTGTGCTCGAGCTCACGCTCAAGACGCGTCTTGATCTGGCGCGAAGTGACATACTCGCCCTCGTTGCCCGCGAAGGGCGAGTCGTTGACGCGGAACGCCATCGACACGGTGGGCTCATCGATCGCAACCTCGTCCATCGCCTCGGGGTGATCGGGGTCGCAGATCGTGTCGCCGATATCAAGCTCACCGAGCCCGGAGATGGCGCACAGGTCGCCCGCGCTGATGTACTCGCGATCGACCTTGCCAAGCCCCTGGAACCCCTCGAGCGTCCCGACCTTGGCGCGGACCTCCTTGGTCTTGCCGCCCTCGAGGTGCTTGACGATCACGACGGGCTGGCCCGCGTGGATCGTGCCCTGGTAGATACGCCCGACGCCGATGCGCCCGACATACTCGGAGAACCCGAGCGTCGTGATCTGCATCCGCAGCGGCTTCTCGATGTAGACATCGGGGTGGGGGACATGCTTGACGATCGCCTCGAAGACCGGCTGCAGGTTCTCGCCCTTCGTGTTCCCATCCCACTCATCGATCGCCCATCCGTCACGCGCCGACGCGTAAACAACGGGGAAGTCGAGCGCACTATCGTCCGCGCCCAGCGCGACGAGCAGGTCGAAGACCTCGCCGATGACGCGATCCGGGTCGCCGTCAGGGCGATCGCACTTATTGATGACGACTACCGGCTTGAGCTTATTCTCCAACGCCTTACCCAGAACAAACCGGGTCTGAGGCATCGGGCCCTCGTACGCGTCCACCACGAGGATGCACCCGTCGGCCATCTGCAGCACGCGCTCGACCTCGCCGCCGAAGTCCGCGTGACCCGGGGTGTCGATGATGTTGATGCGGTAGTCCGTATCGTCGAGCGCGTGGTAGTTCACGGCGCAGTTCTTCGAGAGGATCGTGATCCCGCGCTCGCGCTCCAGGTCGTTGCTGTCGAGGATCAGCCCGTGCTGCCCGCCCTCGAGCTTCTCGAGTTCCCCAGCCCGGAAGTTTCCTGACTGCTTGAGCAGGTTGTCCACAAGCGTGGTCTTGCCGTGGTCAACGTGCGCGATGATCGCGACATTGCGGAGCGACGCGATGTCGCTGCTCGATTCGTGACGGGGTCCGGCCATGTCGGCTCCAAATGCTTGTGCGGGGGCAGTTTCGGTTCTTCCCGATCCGTACCGGATCGTTGGGGAGAAATCGTATACACGCCGCTTATCGGGTCGAGAACGATCGCGAAAACACTTCGCTATCCGTCCTATTCCCTACACCCCGAACACACCACCAGAGCAATCCGCAAACCCACTCGCACCCGACCCATCGACCCCTCATGGTTCACGCGGGCCACACCCGGCCCGGACATCTCCAGAGAGGAATCACTGCTATGGAAACCCGACTTCCATTGCTCGCGCTCTGCGCGGGCACCACATTGACCACATCAATTGCGCTCGCAGGCCCCATCTACGAGCGAGACTTCGAGACCTCAAGAGGCGATGAGGCCGGCGTCTGGTCCGATCTCACCCGGAGCAACCTCGGCGGGCCCTACACCCGATTCCTCGGGCGATACTCAAACAGATCCGTATCCCTCCGACTCAACGCCACCGCGGCGAACACTGCCGGACTCGGCGGGGGCGTCGGGGATCCAGGAGATCAGGGGGACGGCGGCGGTGGCGGCGGACCACGCCCATTCAACCTCACCTCCAAACCCGTTAATCGCGACAGAATACCCATCCCCCTCCCCGATTCGAGCGGCGGCGGGAGCGGCGGGAACCCAGGCGGCGGGGGGCCGTACGACCACAACGGACCAAGTCTGAATCTCGGTGGCGCCCTCAACAACGGCGGCGGATCATCCGGCGGCGAACCCCCGAGCGATGGACCCGTGTTCACCCAGGGCACCTACGCCCTGACTTTCGATCTCATGCTCTTTGACTCATGGGATGCGAACAACGAGGGGTTCGGGCCCGACTCATTCAGCGTCAACATCAACGGCGATACAGCGTTCCACGAGCTCCTCGAAGTCCATGTCCTCGAGAACAACTTCCGCATGCCCGATGAACTCCCGACCCAGAACGCGTACAGCGCCATCTGGCAGGACCAGATCTATCGCGATATCACGGTCTACTTCGAGGTCGCCGGCGCGATGGACCACTTCGATTTCGAGTTCATCGGCACCCTCGACCAGTCCATCTCGGACGAGTCGTGGGGGATCGACAACATTCGTATCGATGCCATCGATCCCGTATCGCCGCTCTCGATCCCGTCCGTACCCGCACCGGGTGCCCTGTCCTTGCTCGGACTTGGGCTCGGGCTTATGGGGCGCCGATCGCGATGATCAGGCGCTCGCCCGTTTCGCAGCCACGCGAGCGGGCGAGGGGACACGGACATCCCAGACAATCCCGACCCAGCTCAGGGCCCGGATGATGATGTAGCTGATATCGAGCTGCCACCAGCGCAACCCGTGACGCGCGCTCGTCGGGAACGCGTGATGGTTGTTGTGCCAGCCCTCACCGAGCCCGAGCACCCCGAAGATCGGGTTGTTGCGGCTCTCGTCGTGGCTGTTGAACGGACGCGTGCCCCAGATGTGACACACGGAGTTGATGCTCCAGGTCACATGGTGCACAAAGAACACCCGGACCAGCCCGCCCCAGATGAACCCGAGCAACGCCCCGGTCCACGACATGGTGATCAGTCCGCCGATGACCGCGGGGATCGCTAACCCGAGCAACGCCCACAACGGGAACAACGCGCTCATCGTCGTGATCAGGCGATCCTTTTTCAGATCGACAACATACTTCTGGAGCGAAATCGATCGCGAGCGGAACAGCCACCCCATGTGCGCGTGCCACATCCCGCGGATCGCGTTCCAGACACCCGCGCCGTGCGTGTGGGGCGAATGCGGGTCGTGCTCGTCGTCGCTGTGCTGGTGATGACTCCGATGCACCGCAGCCCACTGAAGGACGGATCCCTCGAAGGCCATCGACCCAGAGATCGCGAGCAACGCCTGCACGAACCGAGAAGTCTGGAAGCTTTTGTGCGTGAAGTACCGGTGATACCCGATCGTGATCCCCAGCCCGCTGATGAGGTACATCACAAACAGGAGCACCAAGTACACCCAACTGAACGCAATCCCCCACAAGAGCGAGATCGCAACGATCAACCCCACAAACGGCAACACCACCCCGATCAGGTTGATGATCCGGACCTGCAATGGGACATGTTCAGAGTTGTCGTTTGGGGCAGATACTGCGGGGGGGGGACTGACGCGGAGCGCGTCGTTCGATGAGTTGGGCATGAAAGGCTCGTAACAGGGGAAGCGACGCAGTCGCGTGTGGGAAAACAACACATTACCCGATCGCAACGGGGTGTGCATCACGGGGATACACCAATACAAGCCGGTCGGATCGCTCGATTCCTGGAATCCGTGTGAATCTCTGATAAAAAACGGATCATCAGGTATCAATTATCACACGGCGACCGCGGCCTTGATGTGCGGGTGGGGTTCATACCCCACAAGCTCGAAATCATCGAACTTGAAATCGAAGATGGATTTCACATCGGGGTTGATCTTCATCGTGGGCAGCGATCGATGCTCGCGGGAGAGCTGCTCATCGACCTGGGGGAGGTGATTGATGTAAATGTGCGCGTCGCCGAGCGTGTGAATAAACGCGCCGGGGCGATACCCCGTCGTCTGGGCGAGCATCATCGTGAGGAGCGCGTACGACGCGATATTGAACGGGACCCCGAGGAAGAGGTCCGCCGAGCGCTGGTAGAGCTGGCAGTTGAGCCAGTCCGGGCCGCCGTCGCTGGATCGTTGGACATTGAACTGAAACAGACAATGGCACGGCGGGAGCGCCATCTCGTCCACAACCCCCGGGTTCCACGCGCTCACAATGTGCCGACGCGAGTGGGGGTTCTCTCGCAAGGCGCGTTCAAGATCCGCGATCTGATCAATCGTCTTCCCATCGGGCGTGGCCCACGATCGCCATTGGGCACCGTACACCGGGCCCAGGTCCCCGTTCTCGTCCGCCCACTCATCCCAGATCGATACCCCGTTGTCCTTGAGGTACGCGATGTTCGTCTCGCCTCGCAGGAACCAGAGGAGCTCATGGATGATCGATCGCAGATGAAGCTTCTTCGTCGTCACCGCGGGGAACCCCGCCTGGATGCCCTTCTCGATAAAGGCCTGGCGTGCCCCAGGGGCGTCCGGGGACAGAAAGTATCGGCTCTGATGCCCAAACACCGAGATCGTCCCCACCCCGGTCCGGTCATCGCAGGGCGTGCCCTCCGCGAGCACCCGCTGAAGAATGTTGTGGTACTGAATCATGATGAAAGAGTGTACACATTTGCGGGTGGATCTGCCGGGTTGCGTCCTTGGTGAACCGCGCTCGATCCATTGAAAAACGCCCAGTTTGACACCGGGCGCTGGAAGAGCGTGGAGGTATGTGATCCGGTTAGCGCCGTCGCCGAGCGCAGATCACGCCCGCAAACCCGAGCAAGGCGACGCCCGATGGCGCAGGGATGCGGAAGACCTGGGTGTTCGCAGCCCCGAGCAGGTCGCCCTGGAACCCGCTCAGATTCCCGTACAGCGATGTCGCGCCCGTATCGGTGTCGAATGTATACAGTCCACCGTCACGATCGAGCAGGTAAATCTCCGAACCGAGCTCGAGGAACGAGACGACACCGATCCCGACATCGAAGACCTCGATCTCGTTCCCG
>CBDDIA010000022.1:0-182098 GCA_965228685.1 Phycisphaerales bacterium | reverse complement strand
ACCCAGCGAGTACCCGTACTCGAACGCGAGCACGCCCTCCTCGGACAACGGGGAGTTGTACACGCAGAACTTCGCCTGGCGCGGCTTGCCGTCGGAACCCTCGCTCCCGGGCGGGGTCGCGGTGCCCTCGGTGCCCATCTCACGGATCGAGTTGAGCGGCGTGAACGGCTCGCCCGTATCAAAGTCCCGAACAACCGCGTGGCGATGTGAGAAGGTTCCCCGCATGCAGTCTTGACCCGAGAGACGGACCGGATGCCCTTCCGCGAGCAGCGTGCCGTACGCGAGCTGCTCCGCGTCCGCGTAGGAGATGAGCTCCGCGTTGGGGAGGTTCTTGCGATCCTCAAGCAGGCGCTGGAGCTTGGGGTTCAGGTTGAACCCGTCGGGAACCGAACCGATCGCGTTGGCGACTTCTTCGATCTGCTCCATCGTGACGGCGGTTTTCACCGGCTCGTAACTGAACTTGTGCGTCAAACCGTCCCAGCGCGCGCTGCCCGGATCGATCGTGGGATCGTTTGGCGCTTCCTGCGCTGCTCGCTGCGCCTTCTCGAGCGCCTCATCAAGACGCGAGACGATCGATTGGCGATCCGCTTCGTTGATCACCTGCTCCGCGAGGAGCTTCTCGGTGAAGATCTTGAGCACGGAAGGCTTCTTCTTGATCTTCCCCGCCATGATCGGCTGGGTGAAGCTCGTCTCGTCCTGCTCGTTGTGCCCATACTTGCGGAAGCACATCAGGTCGATGAACGCGTCTCGCTTGAACTTCTGACGGAACTCCGACGCGATCTGCGCCACCGTGACGACGGCTTCTGGGTCGTCGCCGTTGACATGGAAGATCGGCGCATCGACGAGCTTGCCGATGTCGGTGCAGTACCGGCTCGAGCGCCCTTCTTCTGGCAGTGTCGTAAAACCGATCTGGTTGTTGACCACGACATGGACCGTGCCGCCCGTGGTGTAGCCGGGGAGCTGCGAGAAGTTGAGGACTTCCTGCACGATGCCCTGCCCGATGATCGCGGCATCGCCATGAATCAGGATCGGAACCACGCGTTCACGGTTCTCATCGCCACGCAGGCGCTGCTTAGCGCGGCAACGTCCCTCGACAACGCCGTTCACCGCTTCGAGGTGGCTCGGGTTGCTCGCCATCGCGACATGGACCATGCGCCCGTTGCTCAACCGACGCGTGCCCGAGTACCCGCGATGGTACTTCACATCGCCGCCACCGTCGGCAAACCCCTCCGACCAGTTCTCCTCGAACTCCGTGAAGATCTGCTCAAGCGTTTTTCCGATCGTGTTGTGGAGCACATTGAGACGCCCACGATGTGCCATCCCGAACACGACTTCTTCGACACCCAGATCCGAGAAAGCCTCAATCATGTGATCGAGCATCGGGATCAGGGACTCCGCGCCCTCAAGCGAGAACCGCTTCTCGCCCGGGTACCGCTTACCCAGGAACTTCTCGAATGATTCCGAGCGGGTCAGACGCTCAAGGATCGCTGTTTTCTGTGGCTTGTTGAGATCGAGCCTGCCGCCGATCGTCTCGAATCGCTCGAGCAACCATGCACGCTGCTCGATGTCTGCGACATGCATGAACTCAACACCGATCGACGAGCAGTACATCCGTTCGAGGTGCTCGATCACCTGACGCAACGGGATGCTCGACCCGAGTCCCATACTCGACCCATCGACTGTCCGATCGAGATCATGCTCGCTCAGCCCGTGATACCCAAGCGACAGCGAGTCCGGACGAGCACGATCGCGCCCGAACGGATCAATCTTCGCGCAAAGGTGTCCCTGGTCGCGATACGCGCCAACAAAGTCATCCACGATGGCTTCAAAGTGCGAGGCCTTGCCCGCGGGTCTTCCGATCGTCGGCGTGACCTTGGTCGGGCCCGTGCTCGTGGGTGCCGGAGCGGATGCGGCGGGTGCCTTGGACCCGGTCCCGAAGAGCCGAAGCTCGCCCGCATGGGCGAGGTCAAAGCCCTGAAAGAACGAGCGGGTTGCCGCGTCGAGCTGGTTCGGGTCCTGCTGGTAGAGCTTGTACTGCTCTTCGAGGTACCCTGCGTTCCACTGGTTCACTGACGGGACGGTAGGTTCAGGTGCAGAGCTCATGACTCTCCCTTGTCAAACCGCAAAACCCTCGATTCCACGCCGGTTTTGCAATCGACTATCGGACTCAAGGACCAGACTCACCGGTCCCAATACAATCGTAGTCCTACTTATCGACAATTCATCCGCGCAGTCCACGAAATCACCATGCTTTACGCAGATGTACAAAGATTCTCTAGACAGGGTTGTCTATTCCGTTTTCGTTATCCGAATCGACCCGAAACATAGTGCTCAGTCTCGATGAGCTTGGGCCGCTGGAAGATCGACGCCGTCGGGCCATACTCAACGAGTCGCCCAAGGTACATAAACGCCGTGTAATCCGAGACACGGGCAGCCTGCTGCATGTTGTGCGTCACGATCAGGACTGTGTAGCGCTCGGAGATCTCGTTGATGAGTTCCTCGATCTTGAGGGTCGCGACCGGGTCGAGCGCCGAGCAGGGCTCGTCGAGCAGGAGCACTTCGGGGTCTGCAACAATTGCGCGAGCGATGCAGAGGCGCTGCTGCTGACCGCCGGAGAGCCCGAGTGCGGAAGACTTGAGTCGATCCTTGACCTCGTCCCAGATCGCCGCGGCCCGGAGACTCTTCTCGCAGGCCTCCTCGAGCACGGACTTGCGACGCTCGCCGTCGATCCGAAGCGGGTAGACCACATTCTCGAAGATCGACATCGGGAACGGGTTTGGCTTCTGGAACACCATGCCCAGGCGTTTGCGCAACTCGATCACATCCACCGAAGGGGCATAGATCGGAGAGTTGTTGAGGGTGATCTCGCCCTCGACACGGACGCCGTCGATCAGGTCGTTCATGCGATTGATCGAACGCAGGAGCGTGGACTTGCCGCACCCCGAAGGCCCGATGAGAGCCGTCACCGCACCGCGCGGGACCTTCATCTGCACATCGTGAAGCGCCTTGGCGTTCTGGTTGTAGAACAGGTTGAACTTCTGGACATCGATGACCGCATCGGGTGCTTGGACGGCCTGATGCACCGTTGGCGCAGGTACTGCCCCGGCCCGGATCGCATCGATCACTTCATACTTGACCGTCTTCCCCTCGCCCTTGGGCTCGTAGGCGACCGTCCGGGACATCCCCGAGGAAGTACTGCTCTGATTGCTTGGGGTTGTATCCATGATCGTCATACCGTGGGCCCTGCCATGCGAGAACGGACTTTGGCCCGCAATACGATAGCGAGCAGATTGAGTGCAAACACGATGCTCAGGAACAACAGCGTCGTGGTCCACACGAGCGGACGGGCTGCCTGAGAATCCGGGCTCTGGAATCCCAGGTCATAAATGTGGAATCCGAGGTGCATAAAACTGCGATCAGCGTGCAGGAACGGGGCCTCGCTGTCGATCGGGAGGTCCTGATTGAGCTTCACCGCCCCGACGAGCATCAGAGGCGCAACTTCACCCGCGCCGCGCGCCATCGCGAGGATCGCGCCCGTCAGAATCCCCGGGAGCGCCCCTGGAAGCACGATCCGACGCATCGTCTGCCATTTCGACGCGCCGCACCCGTAACTCCCCTCACGCATCGAGTTGGGGACGGCCGCGATCGCTTCCTCTGTCGCAACGATCACTACGGGAAGGGTCAGCAACGCCAAGGTCAACGACGCCCAAAGCAGACCACGCGCCCCGAATGTCGGGGTCCCGGCGCTCGCACGCGCCTCGAACAACCCGCTGAAGTACGGTGTCCCCGCGATCAGCATCACCACGCAGATCACGCTCACGCCCCAGACGAGCCACGACAGACGCTGGAGCACCACATTCATCGTCCCCGGGAGCTTGCCCGGATCGGGCTTGCTCCAGAGACGCGTCGCGATCGCGCCGATGATCAACATCCCGCTGATCACGAGCAGCATCCACCACGACGCGACATTCATCCGCGTGGATTCCGACGGGCCGACATCGACATACGACCCCACGGTGTAGCAGAAGAACCCGAGCCCGAACACGCCGTACACAATGCTCGGGACACCCGCGAGGTTGTTGACCGCGATGCGGATCATGCTCGTGATCAACCCCTGCTTGGCGTACTCACGCAGGTACAGCGCCGCGATCACGCCCATCGGTGTCACGACCATTGTGAGAAGCAGGGTCAGCAGGACCGTGCCCATGATGACGGGGTACACGCCGCCCTCGGTGTTCGCTTCACGCGGGAAGGTGGAGAGGTACTCCCACCAGCGTGAGAGGTACACTCCAAACTTCTCCCCGAACCCCATGGTGTTCGGACGCACCTGACGCACGATCTGGCTCATGTGGAGTCGTTGATCCGCGAGCGTCTGCGAAGTCGGCGCGAACCGACCTGTAGTGGGCTCGATGACATTGACACGCAAACGCGAGTCTGCGTCTTCGATGGCGCGGACCTGTGTGAGCACCTGGTCGTACTGTGTCTGCAGCTCGATTTCGTTCGCTGCGACCTCGGCCTGCATCTGTTCGACCAAGGTCTCGTCAATCTTCGATCCGCCCCAGGGTGCGCCGACCCAGAGCGAAACGATCGCGAGCACGAGGACGATGGTTGACGACGCACGGATGAGCTTGCCCTGGCGAGCCACGGGTGACCCCATCTCCGTGCCGTAATGACGGAACTTGACCAGAGAACCCACACACGCGATCGCGAGCGCGAGCACGAGCCCCCACCCGACAACCCCGAACCGGAAGAGCTCGTGATCATCGCGGGCCGCGTCGATCTCGGCCTGACGGAGTGCGAGCTGAGCCCGATCCATCTGCGCGTTGATCCGCCCGAGATCGTGCTTTTTCATCCGATCGATCGTCGCCTTGTCGCGACGCGCCTGAGCGTGGAGCGCATCGAACGACTCGAAGTAGGTATCCGCTCCCTCCGCGATGACCTCGGGGGTCTGCGTGTCAGGGTTCACACGGATGATCTGCTCGGGGATACCGAACCAGACCCCCCACGCCTCACGCTCGAGCATCACCGCGTCAGCGGGCTGGGTCCGATCGAGGATGTCCGCGTCATTGATCCATCGGAACGAGGACTGCCCGATATCCCTGTTCCCAATACGGAAGAGCGTTCTTGCTTGTGTGTCGCGGGTTGCTTGCTCATGCTGGGTCTCGATCCCGAGAAGGACCTCACCCGACGCGAGTTCCAAGCGATCGATCGGGCGAGGCCAGAAGGTGCTGGAGCCGTTGATGATCACCATCGAGAACAGCAGGATGATCATGACCAAACAGGTCACAAGCGCCCCGCCTGTCAACCAGACCATGGGCTCGCCCAGCGCACTGGGCAGGGTTCGGCGACGCTTGTGCGTGCTCGGCGAAACCGGCTCGGGGCGTGGTTCCGGTGCCGGGGCGGGCTTGGGTGGTTCGAGCGTGGTTGATGTCATAGCCCAGCGTTCCTCGCACGAACGACACGACGCACAACTTCCGCGAGCGTGTTAATCACAAAGGTCATCAGGAACAGCACCAGCCCGCACAGGAACAGCACGCGATAGTGCGTCTCGTCCTTGGGCGCTTCGGGAAGCTCAACGGCGATGTTCGCCGCGAGCGTGCGGAACCCGGCGAAGATATTCCAGTTCATCTCCGGCGTGTTCCCCGTCGCCATCAGCACGATCATGGTCTCGCCCACCGCACGACCGAACCCGATCATGCACGCGGAGAAGATCCCCGACGCCGCAACAGGAAGCACAACACGCGTCGCGGTCTGCCAAGGCGTTGCCCCCGACCCGAGCGACGCGGTTCGCAATGTCATCGGGACGGCCTGCAATGCGTCCTCCGAGATCGTGAAGATGATCGGGATCACCGCGAACCCCATGATGATCGCGACCACGAGCGTATTGCGAGGCGAGAATGATCCGAAGATCGAGTCGCGCGGATCGAACCCCAACGCCTGCGCGATGATCGCACCGAGGTACGCGAGCACCAGACTCAGGATCGCGAGCGCGAAGAACTTCGCGAGGACGACCACTGCGCCGATGTGTGATTCACGCTCCGCGACCCACAGATCGATGCGTCGACGGATCAGGATCGCGTGGAGCAACCAGACGACGATGCTGATCACGGGGAAGAACACCACGATCCACCCGGGCCATGCGACGCCGTACTCCCCGTTGAGCCAACGCCGCAGGCTCCCGTCTTCAAGCCCGAGCGATGCGAGCGTCTCGGCGTTATCCTCCCCCTCGATCGCGCGATAGATATCGCCGTCGAAGGAAATGAGTTCCGAGTTGCGCAGGCGACGCTGTGTCCGCTCGTTGTACGCAGCGTCCGAAGCCCATGCGGGGATCTCATTCTCTGGAACGGGCTCAAGCGTCCCCGCGAGCACCGCCGCATCAAACGAATCCGGGAGGAACCAGCTCTTGACCATCGCGGGACCGATGAGCATGCTGACGAGCACCCCCACGCCAGCCGCGACCGCAACGAGCAGGACATGCTGACCGGTCCGCGTGCGAAGCCGCACGGACAAGGGGATGAGCTGCCAAAGGTGCGCCGCGAGCAGGATCGCGATCGGCACCACAACGAGCCCGATGACGAACGCATCGAGATGTTCCGCCATGAACGGTGCGACGACCATCGCGGCGATGAACCCGAGCACGACTGAGGGCAAGGATGCCATGAGCTCCACAACGGGCTTGACCTTACGCCGGACGCGTTTGGAGACGAACTCGCTCGAGTAGATCGCCGCGAGCACCCCGATGGGGATCGCGAAGATCATCGCGAAGACTGTCGCCTTGAGCGTGCCGAAGATCAACGGCATCAGACTCAGCTTGATTTCCGACGCGTCATCACCCGAGGACGACTGATAGATGTACTCGGGCGACTCGGTCCCCTCATAGAACACCTTCCCAAAGAGCGCTTTGATGCTGAACTCCGGGTACCCGGGCTCCAGCTCATGCAGTTCGTACGAACCATCCCGACTGAGCGCCATCAGCCCATCGTTCTTCGGCGTGATCGACGCCGCGATCGGATCGGGTGATTCGGTCTTGATCCGAGCGACGAGCTTCTCGCTCGTCATATGACGCAATGCCATCACTCCGTTCTGGTGCAGGATGAGCACGGATCGGTCTCTCGTGCTCGGGCTCATGGACACGATCGGGCTCGGTTCACCATCGATGCTGTGCGCCTGAGCAACGCGTCGCTCATCAACAAACTCGCGATGCACATCATCCGCAATGTGGAATACACCCATCTCGCCGCTCTGCTGCCCAACGAGCAGCGACATACTCCCGAGGAGCATGTTCGTAGACGCAATCTCGCCGCCGGGCTCGATGAGCTGGGTGGTCTCCGCGAGCGTGAACTGGTTGTCACTCAATCGCGCGTACCGATTGAGACGACCATCATTCCAGACCATGAGGACATGATCGCTGTCGGCGGTGATGTACATCCAATCGGGCATCGCGTACCCATCGGGCGTCTCGAACACAAACGATTTGGTCGTGAGCTTGGTCCGAGCGGCGCCACCGCCGAGCGGGCGAATCGTGCGCACCGTGCTGACGAGGACCGTTCCGTCCTCGCGCATCACCGCGAGCACCTTCTTCCCCGTCGGATCGCGCCGGTAATCCATGCGGACGATCGCGCCGGTCCCCTCGTCGAACTCGATCGGCTCGCCGAGTTCGAGCTCGAGAGTCACCGCACGCCCGCGCCCCTCCTCGAGCACCTCGATGTACCCGGACTCACCCGCGACGACTTCGCCGACGGATGCACCTTCAGGCGGCGTACGGAGCTTAGTCGCATACTCGAACGCACCCAGGCGGACCGTGCCGTCCTGATATCCAACGCCGACAAGCTCGCCGCCGCGGGCGAAGCTGCTGCTGGTGATCGCTTGCCCCTCAACGCTCGTCTCGATGCGTGCTATCTCCTCGCCTGACTCGAGCATCACAAGCGTGGCATCGAGGTCGGGCTCGACGAGCGCCGCGGCGTGAAGATAGGGATCGACGACGACCCACTCCGGCGTCGCATTCGTATTCGACTTCGCGTGGACTTCTTCACCGATCGTGCCTTGCTCAAACAGCGGGAGCACGACCCAGAACAGGTAAAAGCAGATCCCGAGCACGGCGCTGAGCACCAGGAACCCGCCACTCGTGACCACGAACTCAGCCGCGGTATCCATCGCGTGCAGACGGCGGGAGGCGGCGCTGCGTGTTGTGCTCTGCGTCTTCTTCATGCGATCTGCTTCGTAAGGAAAGAAGGGAGCGAGTCTTCACCCGCTCCCCTCATTATTCACAACTCATCCGGTCGTGCCGGAGAATCTGGATCAAAAGTCGACTTCGATTCCACAACGCTCGAGATCTTCGCGAGCAACCGAGACGGGAACGGGGAAGTATCCGTCCTTCGCGACGACTTCCTGCCCCTGCTTGGAGAAGATGAGCTTGATGAACTCGCGACGGAGTGCATCAGTCACACCCGTCTGGGGATCAACATTGACATAGAGGTACAGGAATCGAGCGATGGGGTACTCACCCGAGAGCGAGTGCTCAGCGTCCGCGGGGAATGCTTCGCCGCCATCGACCGAGATCTTGAGTGCCTTCACACCCGCGGTCATGTACCCAAGACCCGAGTAACCCATGCCGAACCGATCGGTGGTCACGCCCTGGACCACAGCGGACGAGCCGGGCTGCTCCTTGACGGAGGCCTTGTAATCGTTGCCCTGGAGCGCGACCTGCTTGAAGTACCCGTAGGTACCGGAAGCAGAGTTACGACCGTAGAGGTTGACCTTGCGGGTGCGGTACGCCGCGTCCTTGACGCCCAGGTCGCCCCAGGTCAAGTCTTCGCCTGCAACCGAGAAGACCTTGGTGAGGTTGTCGATGCTGATCTCGTCAAGGGGGCAGTCCTTGTGGACATACACCGCGAGCGCGTCGATCCCGGTGCGAAGCGAGATGGGCTGGTACCCGAACGCGGCTTCGAACTTATCGAGCTCGGACGACTTCATCGGACGGCTCATCGGGCCGAAGTTCGACTGACCCTCGATGAGCGCGGGTGGCGCGGTCGAGGAGCCCTTGCCCTCGATCGAGATCTTCGCGGACGGGTAGAACTTGGTGTACTCCTCGCCCCAGAGGGTCATGAGGTTGTTCATGGTGTCCGACCCGACGCTGGTGATCGTGCCCGAGACGCCGCTCGAGGGGGTGTAGACCGGAAGCTCGTCCTTCGCGGTACCCATGGCGACCATGGGGATGACGGCAAGGGCGGCAACAGCACTCAACAGTTTTTTCGCTCGCATCTGTGATTCTCCTGGAAGTTGGTTTCCATCGAAGACGGCCGAATGACCGATCCCTTCAACCGAATAATCCCAGAGCCTCTTAACAAATCGCGTCACGAAAGATGAAGGTTGCGCAAAGACCCCGCCAAGGACCCCGCCGACGCCCTAAACCCTTGTTGATTGAGGAATTACGCCACCTCCGCGGCGGACACCCAAATGTGAGGAGTTCATGAAGCCGCTTCAAGAAGTCTCTTGATGTCCTGAACCAGCGCCGGGTCTTCGGGGGTCACCCGAGGACCATGCCGAACAACGACCTCACCCTTGTGATTCACGAGGAACTTGTCGAAGTTCCATTGCGGCTCGCCGCCGATGGGCTCGGGCTGCTTGGCGAGCTGCTGATAGAGCGGGTGCGCGTCCTTTCCCTTGACGCTGATCTTGCTCATCATCGGGAACGACACGCCGTAGTTCAATGAACAAAACTCCGCGATCTCCTCGTCCGAGCCCGGCTCTTGATTCCCGAAGTTGTTCGCGGGGAATCCGATGATCACCAGCCCGTCGTCCTTGTGCTTCTCGTACAGCGCCTCAAGCCCCTTGTATTGCGGCGTAAGACCGCACTTACTCGCGACATTCACCATCAGGACGACCTTGCCCTTGTACGCATCGAGACGGACGGGCTTGCCATCGATCGATTTCATTTCGTAATCGAGCACATACTTGGACACGGGCTTCTCCTCGGACGCAACCGCCTCGCTCGGCGGCACCTGCGTATCGGATTCATTGTTGTTGTTCGCGGCATACGCCCACATCGGGATCAGGACAGCGGCCATCATCGCGGGTGTCAGGCTGGTCTTTCGGCACAAACAGGTTCGCATCGGTTGGGCTCCTTCTCTCGAATAGTTCACTATGATATGCGGTTCCACGAACACGCCCAGATGATGCATACCGAATCAATACCAACCCGGCTGCAGCGTGTCGTTCGCTTTTCGATCAACCCCGACGGTTCGACGCAGGGGCACAACAACTTTGCGGGTACCCCATCATTCGCGGGGCTCGCTCGCTATTACGAGATCACCCTCGGGGTCATCGGTATTCCCGATCGAGACACCGGGTACCTGATCGGGATCCAGGAAATCGATCGGCTCGTCCGCGATCACCTCGTCCCGATCATCGCCCATGCGTGCGTCGACGCCCCCACCACCGAGCCCGCGACGCTGCTTCCCAAGCTCTGGGAGTCAGCAGCCGCACACTGCCCACACCCGATCTCGATAATCCGCTGGGCGCTGTCCCCATACTATGGAGTGGAGATGAGCACCGAAACGCATCACGACAAACGCGTCCTGATCCGCCAAAGCTTCGAGTTCGCCGCGGCGCATCGTTTGCACTCCCCATCCCTCTCCGACGATGAAAACCAACGGTTCTTCGGCAAGTGCAACAACCTGAGCGGGCATGGGCACAACTACCGGATCGAACCCACAGTCTCCATCCCCGTGGACCAGTTCGATGCAATCAACGCACAGATCGAGATCCAACGACGCGTGAACGCGACGCTCCTCGACGAGCTCGATCACAAGTTCCTCAACACCGATTGCGCCTGGTTCGACCAATCCAAGGGCGGCGTCATCCCCTCTGTTGAGCACATCGCCCGCATCTGCTTCGAGCACCTCGCGCCCGCGATCGAATCGATCGGGCACGGGATGCGCCTCGAACGCATCCAGGCGTGGGAAACAGAAAAAACATCCGCGATCTACCCGGGGTAATGCCGACAACCACCCGGCACGAACCAACAATCCGTCGTGCCCGATCCCCAACGAATTCTGTTCATCCGCCCAAGCGCACTCGGCGATGTCTGTCGAAGTGTCGGCGTGGTCGCGGCCCTCAAACGACGATACCCCGACGCCCGCATCGATTGGCTCGTGCAGAACTCGTTCATCCAGGCGATCGAGCAGCACCCGGCCGTCGATCGCGTGATCCCATTCGATCGCAAGACGCTGGGCAAGCAGATCAAAAAGGGCAAGCTCAAGCCCGTCCGCGAATGGCTGGGCACCCTCCGCAGCGCCGAGTACGATCTCGCGATCGATGCCCAGGGGCTCGCACGATCCGGTTTCTTCGCCTGGTGCACGCGGGCATCACGCCGCGTCGGGTACAAGGACGCGCAGGAACTCTCCTGGATGTTCCTTAATGAGCGGGTGGAAGCGCCGCGCACGATGCACACCGTGGATCGAATGATGCGCCTCGCCGACGCGCTCGACGCGGACAGCACGCACCCGGACCTGCGCTTGCACACCGATCCCGACGACCTGTCCCAGGTGATCATGGAGTACCCCGACCGGTATGCCGTCATCGCCCCGACCTCGCGCTGGGCGGGCAAGTGCTGGCCAATCGATCGGTACACCGAGCTCGCACGCACGCTCGTCACCAATCCGAACCTCGATCGCGTGATCATCGTGGGAGGCCCGGGCGAGCGCCTCCAGTGCGCCCCCCTGCTCGAGCTCGCAGAAAATCATCCAAAGATTGTGGATCGCGTCGGATCCACGAGCATCTCCCAGCTCATGGCCATCATCTCACGCGCCAAGCTCGTCATCGCCAACGACTCGGCGGCGCTGCACATGGCTGTGGGGTTCGATCGCCCGCTCGTTGCGCTGCTCGGCCCGACCGAGCCCGCCCTCGTCGGGCCATACAAACGCGACGCGGATGTCATCCGCCATGTCCGCGAGGATGACGACTTTGACTTCAAGAAGCCCGAGAGCGCCCAGGTTATGGAACGCATCACGCTCGATGAGGTCATCGAGGCCTGCGAATCACGCATGATCACACCCGTGATCAGCATGCACAAAAAAACCGCCCCTTCGGGCGGCTGAAGATCCGGTATCCGATCTGATCAGGCGGTCGCGCCCGCGTGCTCGTGCGCGAAGCTCTTCATGAACTCCACAAGCGCCACGCACCCCTCACGCGGGAACGCGTTGTAGATCGACGCACGCATGCCACCGATCGAGCGGTGCCCCGCGAGCGTGGTCAGCCCCTTGGCCTCTGCCTGCTCGATGAACAGTTCGTCGAGCGCCTCGCTCGGGCACTTGAAGGTGATGTTCATGTCCGAGCGGTCTTCCTTCGCCGCGTGGGGCGTGAAGAAGTCCTGGGAATCGATGAAGTCGTAGATCAACGCCGCCTTCTCGCGGTTGAGCTCACCCATCGCCTTGAGCCCGCCCTCGGCCTTGATCCACTTGAAGATCTCGCCCATCAGGTACACGCCGAAGGTGTTGGGCGTGTTGTAACGCCCCTCTTTCTTCGCGATGAGATCGAACTGCATCATCTTAGGAAGATCACGCACTCGATTGTTGATGATGTCCTTCTTCGCCATGACGAGCGTGATACCCGACGGGCCCAGGTTCTTCTGGGCACCCGCATACACGAGCCCGAACTTCGAGAAGTCCATCGGACGCGAGTAGATGTTGCTCGACATGTCCGCGACGAGGAACGCGTTCCCGGGTGCGACGGGCTCTTGCTTGAACTCCGTGCCCATGATTGTGTTGTTGCTCGTGAACTGCACATACACGGGGTTATCAGAGTACTTGACCTGATCACCCTTAGGGATGTAGGAGTAGTTCTTGTCCTTGGACGACCCGCAGATGTGCACCGTGCCGTAGTGATGGACCTCATCGATCGAATCCTGCGCCCACTTGCCCGTCTGGAAGTAGTCCGCGGTCCGATCGCTCGGGAGGAAGTTTGCGGGAACGAAGTAGCACTGGCTCGTTGCGCCGCCCTGCATCCAGAAGATCGCCATGTCGTTGGGGATGTTCCCGACCTCGCGGCACAGCGCCTCGGTCTCCTCCGTCACCTTGTCGAAATACTTGTTGCGGTGCGAGTGCTCCATGATCCCGATCCCGGAATCCATGTGGTTCCAAACATCCTTCTGGGCCTGCTTGATGACAGACTCGGGCAGGCACGCGGGCCCGGCGGAGAAGTTGTACACGCGTTCGCTCATCGTTCGCTCCTGATCCCTGTTCCAGGGGTGTGTGTTGAGTTCAATCGTATTCCGCTCAGACGCCCAACGCCGCGGCGTCTCTGAGCTCCTTCGAGTTCACGACATGCAGGGGCTCGCCGGTCTCCATGAAAGCCTGCACGATCCGTACCGCCTCTTCGCCGACCGCGAGCTGCGCCTGCTCCGTAGACGCCCCGACATGGTGCGTCAGGGACACGCCCGGGACCTTGGCGATCTCGGGAAGCCACGACGCATCGGGCGTGCCGGGCTGGTCGTTGTAGACATCGAGCCCCGCACGGATCCCCTTGGTCTCGATCGCGTTGATGAGTTCCTTCTCGTCCACGATCTCGCCGCGGGAGGTATTGATGAAGTACGCGCCGTCCTTCATCGCCGCGAAGAACCCAGGCCCGCAGAGTTCCTTCGTGTCAGGGGTCGCCGCGACATGCACCGAGACGACATCCGCCTCACCCAGCTCAGCGCTCAGCGCCTCACGGGTGTAGGGGATGAGCTTGATTCCCAGCGCACGGGCGGTGTCTTCGCGGAGGGAACGCGATTGGGCGGAGACCTCCATCCCGAACGCCTGAGCGAGCTTGCACACCTCGGTACCGATCGACCCCATCCCCACAACAAGCAGCTTGCGCCCCTTGAGTCCGTTCGCTTTCGAGAACTCTTTCTTGTTCCAATGCCCACCCGCGAGCTCGCTGGTCTGCGACGCGATCCGACGATCGAGGTTGAGGATGTGCCCGAACGCGAGCTCCGCGACGGCGACCGCATTCATCCCGGGGCAGTTGCTCACGGGGATCCCCTTGGCGCCCGCAGCGGCGGTATCGATGTTGTCGTACCCCGCGCCGCCTCGGATGATGAGCTTGAGCGAATCGACCGCGTTAATCACATCACCGGGCACCTTGGTCGATCGCACGCACAAGACCTGCGCGTCCGTAGCCTTAATCGCGTTGGCAAGCGTGTCGGGCGAAAGCGACGCATCCACATGCACATTGCACCCAAGACGCTCGAGCCCAGCGATGCACCCCGCATCAAACTTGTCCGCGACGAGCACATTGATCCGCTGTTCCGAGCTCATGGTCGATCTCCTCACACAAGAGTTTGGCTTGAATGATCAATGGTAGACACCCGCCCAACCTGTCCCCGTCGTGCACACGCGAAAACCCCGCCAATCGCGCACGAAAGCGGGTTCACGAGTCTGGTGTACAAGATTGGACAAGTTGTCTCTGAATCGTCTTGGTCTTATGGGCGGGGCTGACCCGTCCCGATCTCGTCGCCACCGAAATCAATCCCGCGCAAACCGCCGCGCGTCCATCGGTAATACCCCGGGAACGATTCGTCGGAACGAGTGGAAAGCTTGATCAACGAGGGCTCGGGGTTGCTCGGATCGCGCGGGCGGAAGCCTGGGTTCGAATCCGATGATGATCGGACAGAAACCGATCCGTCAAAGAACAGAATAGGTTGACGCGCGCCGGTCTGGAAGTACACCGTGTCCGGCACCTCCGCGTAGTGCCGATCAAAGGTATCGAACATGTACGCCTTGCCCGATGTGTACGCGACCTCGGTAAACCTTCGGCTCTCTAAAAACCTCGGGTCACGATCGAACTGCCCATAGGGATTGTTGTGCTGATTCAAGGGGCGTATGCCAGCACGCGCTGTATCAAGAGAGTATGTCACGACCGATGTCTCGTAGGAACTCTCAAACTTGCGAAAAACTCGATTGCTTTCGTAATCTTGAACTGGCATTTCAGCCCGCTCAACCTGCTCATCATCCTCAGGACACGCCGCGACGGGCTCCTCCAGATTCCCCGTAAGGTAATCGAAGAAAACGATGTGCGTAAACCAGAGAGGAGCGTTCCAGTTCGTTCCGCCTGAGTCTCGCGTGATGAACTCGTTGCCGACAAAGTCGCGGATGATACCGACTGCCTGGAACTGCACCGTCCGCCGTTCATCCGTGATCCCATCGAAACGCAGATCCGTGTATCGCGTGTCGTAGTTGCCCGGCTTCCAACTGAACGCCGGGATCGTGTCGCGGTAATCCCCGCCGTAGTTCTGGGCGGCCTGCCCCATCGAACGCATGTTCGTTTGGCACTTGAGCGTGCGCGCCGACCCGAGCGCACTCCCCAGCGCCGGGAGCAGGATCCCGATCAACAATGCGATGATCGCAATCACGACAAGCAACTCGATGAGCGTGAACGCATCGCGCCCGAATCGCCCCCGAAGTTTGCACTCGTCAATACGCATAGATCGTGTCCGAATGAACAACGCGTCCAAGATACCAGACTATTCGACGATCCCCACGCTTCCGGATGCCTTTTCCGGCGCACTTTGTCCCATTTGCCCACCAATCAGGATGTATCCCAGCGCTGAAAGGGTGATCAGCATCGAGATCACCATCACCGCGTACGCGTGCTGACGATCCGAACTTGCTTTGGATCGCCAGAGCTCAACCAAGCGCAGCGAGTCCTCCACCCGCTTGCGATCGTCCTCGTTCCCCCCCGGATTCGGAGACTCAACGCGTCCGCCCGGACTTGCGGGCGCGATGGACGCGGACGCGACGGGGCTCGTTCGTGACGGGCTCGCGGGCTCCGCGTGCAGCGCGAGCACCTCGGGCAATCCCTGACCCGGGAGCGGGCGCGCCGGACCGAGCCCCATGTGCTGGCGATCGCGTTCCACCTCGAACGACGACTCACAGCTCGGGCACGAGAACGCGTCCTTCTTCACCTCCGCCCGGCAGTTGTGGCAGTACCCGAACCGGTGCCCCACGCCCGGGGTGTGCTTCGCGAGCATCCAGAACTGACGCGTGCTCGGCCCACGCAGGACGGTTTCTTCCTTCACCCCGCCCTGATCGATCAGGCGCACGAGCGTCGCGTAGCTGCACCCGGGCCGGAACGGGTTTTTCTCGTCGCGGATCTCCCAAGGACCCATCTGGTTCTGGGTGGCCTGTCGGCTGAGCGGATCGAACCGACCCGCGCACCCCAAGCAGCGTCCTCCATCCGGGGTGACACGCCCGCAATACGGGCACACGATCGAGCGGAGACGGGGCGTGGGCGGATCGCCGGCGATCGCGTGGGCTTCACTCATCGCGCGATCCCGCACGCTCGATCCTGATTCCATCCCGCCTTGCGTCGTCGTCATGTATACACCCTACGCATCTTCTCTCAATCCGGTTGACCTGAACCCATCCATCGGCTCGAATGGTGTATGCACCGCACGATCCACGCCGCGCTCACCCTGCTCCTCGTTGCCCCGCTCTCTGGGTGCGCCTCCACCCCGAACCGGACACCCGCCGCCGAGCCCGGATCAGGAGCGCAGCGTCCCGTCGCGATCCTCAACGGGTACGCGATCCACCGCGAGGCCATCCAACCCGCCCTCGACGAACTCGGGGGCGACGAGGTTCTCCGTGAACTCATTCTCGATCGAGCACTCGAGCAACGATGCGCTGACGCGGGGATCGAGATCACCAACGATCTGCTCGCACAGGAACGATCCTTGCTCGGCGAGACGCTCGGTTATAACGACATCGCGACGCTCTCCACCGATGTCCTCAACAACCTCCGCGCCCAGCGCGGGCTCGGACCGATCCGGTACGAGCGACTCCTGCGCCGATCCGCGATGCTCCGAGCGCTCGTCGCAGACGCGACCCCATCGGACGCCCAGATCGATCGTGCCGTCCAGAACGCGTTCGGGGTCTCATACCGCATCCGCCTATTCGTGTCGGATCGTTCCGAAGTCGCACAAGAGATGCGCTCGCGGGTCGGTGCGAGTGACCCCGAGGGCATGCCCTGGGTCTTCGCGGAACAGTGCGCCGCCGCCTCCACCCACCCGTCCGCAGCGCGGGGTGGGCTCATCGAGTCGTTGAGCCCGATCTCGCTCGGGTATCCCTCCGCGCTGCTCAGCGCCCTCCCCCAGACCCCGCCGGGCACATGCTCGAAGGTCCTGAGCACCGAATCGGGGTTCGTGGTGTTCTTCGTGGAACGCGTGAACCCGGCGCGATCGCCGAGCGATGCGGAACGCGATCGGGTGCTGACCCAGCTCGGGCTCGACACCCAGCGCATCGCGATGCAGCGACTGGCGCAGCAGATACTCGACGATCAGGAGATGATCGTGATGGATCGCTCGCTGCACTGGGCATGGACAAACCGTCCCTGATGGCCCATCCGCGCCCCAACCCGATCGCGTCGATCCTGAGTCATCTTGCGATCTACCCCGCGTTCTACACGCTCGGGGTGTACCTGCTCGCGATCCTCGCGATGGAGTATCCGAACCCGGGCACGATCACGATCGTGTTCATCCTGATCGTCGCGCACGCGTGCTACCTGCTCGATCGAGTGAAAGTCTCGGACGCGAACCAGGACCCCGCGGACGCGCTCGCGCTCCCGGATCGGGCGTTGTTCTTTGCCCGCAACGCATCGATGATCCGGCTGCTGCTCGTGTTAGAGATGCTCGTTTCGATCGCCCTCGGATTTCTCATCGCCCCCCCACTCGCGTTCGTTCCAGTGGGTGCGTTGATCGGCGTGTACCTGTACGCGGGTCGCGGCGCGTCGCCGGGTGATCCGCGATTCAAGGACCTCCCGGCGCTCAAGTCGTTCTTCATCGCCTGTGCGCATCTGGCGCTGGTGATCGCGACGCTCTGGGGGAACGATCACGATCTCCTCTCGCTTCCGCGATGGGTCACGGTCGCGTCGCTCGTCGGGATCTGGATGATCGTGTCCGCCGACGCGATCCTGTGTGACCTCGACGATGTCGAAAGCGACGCGATCTACCAGACCCGTTCGCTCCCCGTCCTCATAGGGAAACACCCGGCGTGGGTCGTCGCGATCGTGACCTTGGGTCTTGGGTGCGCGTTTTTGCAGGTTAAGGATGCGCTGTCTGTCCCAATGATCGTCGTGGGTCTGCTGATCTGGGTCAGCGCCCTCCCCACACGCGTACGAAAAAACAGACGCGATCTGATCGATGCGCGTCTGCTGCCAATCGTGATTCTTGGGACGATGATGCGTTAACGGGCGATCTCGATCGCGCGGGTCTCGCGGAGGACCGTGACGCGGATCTCGCCGGGGAAGGTCATCTCGTTGGAGACGCGCTTGGCGATCTCGTGGGCGATCAGGTACGACTCGTCATCACTCACCCGATCCGCATCGATCATGACACGCACCTCGCGCCCCGCCTGGACCGCGTAAGCCTCGGACACGCCCGGGATTGCGAGCGCGATGTCCTGGAGTTCGTTGAGGCGCTGGATGTATCGCTCCATGGATTCTCGCCGAGCACCTGGGCGAGCAGCACTCACCGCGTCGGCAGCCATGACGATCGGGGTGTACCAGGTCGTCGAGGGCATGTCCGCGTGGTGGGCACCGATCGCGTTGAGGACGGCTTCTTCCTTCTCGCCGTACTGACGCGCGAAGTCCATCCCGATCTTGGGGTGACCGCCCTCCATCTCGTGATCCATCGCCTTGCCGATGTCGTGGAGGAACCCGCAGCGCTTGGCGAGCTTGCCGTCGAGCCCGAGCTGATCCGCAATGATCTGACAGAGGTACGCGACCTCCATCGAGTGCTTGAGTACATTCTGCCCGTAGCTCGTGCGGTAGGTCAGGCGACCCATCGCCTCGATGATCTTGGGGTGCAGCCCCTTGAGCCCGAGCTCGACAGACGCGTCCTTGCCCGCCTTGACGATCTTCTCCTGGATCTCCTTACCGACCTTCTCGACGACCTCTTCGATCCGGGTCGGGTGCATGCGCCCGTCCGCGATGAGTCGCTCGAGCGATTCCACGGCGATTGCCTGACGGACCTTGTCAAAGCAGGAGACGACGATCACCCCTGGGGTGTCGTCGACGATGATGTCGGCGCCGGTTGCTTTCTCGATCGCGCGGATGTTGCGCCCCTCACGCCCGATGATCCGCCCCTTCATGTCGTCGGAGGGGATCGCCACGGTGCGGACGGTCGTCTCGGAAGAATGCTCGTTCGCGTAGCGCTGGATCGCGTTGATGAGGATCTCCTTGGCCTCGTCCTTCGCGTTCTCCTCAGCGTCCTCGATGATCTGGCGTGTCACCTTGCCCATCTCGGCGCGGGTCTGCTCAGCCACGCGATCGAGGAGGAGCTCCTTTGCCTGATCCCGATCGAGCTGGGCGACGCGTTCGAGCTCGCGCTGCTGCTTCTCTCGGATCTGGGCGATCTCTTCCTCACGGGCTGCCAAACGCTCGCGTTCGTTCTCGACACGGGCGCTCTGCTCGCTGAGGTTCTTCTCCTTGAGCGAGACGGTTTCTTCCTTGCGATCGAGGATGTCCTCACGCTTGGCGAGTCGGCGTTCGAACTCGCGCTGCTCGTTTCGGGCGGCTTCGAGTTCCTTGTCGACGGCTTCTTTGCGTTCGAGGGCTTTGCGGTCCGCGTCGATCAGGATTTTGTCCGCCGCGTTCTGGGCGTCTTCCTTGGCGCGGCTGGCGAGAAGATCGGCCTCGGCTTTCTGGCGTTCAAGCTTTTTACCCCCGATCATCCCGGCGAGCAAATACCCGAGCCCAAGGCCGGCAACGATCGCGACGAGCCCAACGATCACGGTCATGGTCCCAGCAGAGCTGGCGCTGTCTTGCGCAAGCACTGGGGACACAAGTGTTTGGAGTGCAAGTCCGTGGTTCAATGAATCGGCCTCACGATACGAAACGCGTGGGTTCGCGTGCGTATCAATCTGGCACCCGTGCGATCGAGTCACTCGATCGGCGTCTGTCGGCGGTTCTATGGGGTTCAGTCTGCGCGTGAATCAGAAATCAGGAACGGATCAAGATCCCCCGCAAAGGTGGGTCTGAGTCGAAAAAGGAATGCAAGCAGAGATGCCCATGAACCGATAAATCCGAAAGACACCCGATCAGAGGGCGTGGATACCACGCCCGGCGGGTGGAAATGCGTATTGTTCACGGGTGTTCGGCCCCCCGAGCACCCGACGAAGCACTATCTTAGCATCTCTTGGGCGGGATACGAGAACACGAACCACCCCATTTCGTACCAGAATCATGCCAAACCGCCCGATCTTGGGGTCTGACCCACGCCGGGCATATCAAGGAACGCACAGCATGTTCAAGATCCGTTCGATGATCATCCTCGCTTCTCTCGCATCTGTCACCCTCACGGGGTGCACCCGCATGGGCGGGCTTCGTGCCCGAATGACCGCGAATGAGATTGCCCACACCGTCCCCATCCAGGGTGACCCGGTGATCCTCGGGCGACTCAACGCGGTCGTTGTCGAGAATCCGTACGGGAAGGTCAAGGTCTACGCCAAGCCCGCGCACGAGCAGGCGCACATCACCTTCCGCGTTCAACAGGAACGACGACTCCGCTGGCGGGCTGCCCGTCAGGGGTTCGAGTTCGACGCGGTCGGGGAGTACTTCAAGGCGTTCCACTCGCACAACGGCGAGCTCTCGACCCTGACCGTCATGCCGACGGATCTCACGGTCGAGGGGTACCGTCCCCCGATCGATCTGACGATCGAGATCCCGCAATGCGACGGCATCGAGGTCCGCAACGCGGGCGGCAAGGTCGTCATCGTTGGGGTCGAGGGTGCGATCCGCGTCGTGTCAGGCGACGACGAGGTCGCGGGCGGCCCGATCGAGATCCGCACCGACAAGGAGCAGGTCGAGGAGATCTACGCGATGTCCAACGGCGGGCATGTGACCCTCGTCACCGGGCCAGAATCGGCGGGTACCTTTGAGCTCGTCGCACCACGCGGGAAGACCTCGTTCAGCTCGAAGTACGGCGTGGTCGATCACTCCCTCCCCAAACTCGGGCACTGGACGGGGATCTGGAACAACGGCACCAACTCGATCTACCTCGAGTCGCAGGACGGCGATGCGAGCGTCATCGTGGTTGAGAACCCCGTGATGCACTCATCGGGCAAGACCTGGTAACTCGCTTCCTTTGAAGAACAACAAAGCCCGCTCTTTCGAGCGGGCTTTTTCGATGATGTCGTTTGTGGTGGATCAGGCGGCCTTGCGTTGGGGCTGGAGCGACCCGAGGTACTTGGAGATCTGCTGGATGACAAAGCCCTTGTGCTGATTGTTGTACCCGAACTCGAAGGCCATGCCCGCGATGGTGTTCTGGGTGGAATCGATGTGCGAGTGCGCGAGCTTCGTCGTCATGACCAGCGGCGCCGGGATGGATGGACGCAGGTCCATGCGGATCCAGAAGACCTTGCCCGAGTCGATCTCGGCGCGGTACTCCTGGGGCACGATGAGCCCAACACCCCCGCCGCCGAGGTTCGCGAGACGCGCCTCGAACTTGGGTCCAACGCTCGGGAGGGCCATCGGGTCGCAGCTTGCGTTCGCGGTGCCGCCGTTGCGGTGGAGTTCTTCGATCTGGACTCGATTGGCAACCTCGATCGGTACGGCGCTGAGCGGCTCGAGCAGCTTCCAGCACTCCACACTCGGGAGTTCGAGATGGGCGATTGAGGTGCGTTCCGCGTTTCGACGCATGCAGCGCACAACATTCTGTGGCATCTTGATTCGCAGCGCGGGGAAGTTCCCGTGACGGGTCGCGTTCTCGGTCTTCCCCAGGACAACGGTCTCGAACATCCACCGGTTCTGCCCAACGGACATCATTCCGATGAGATTGATCCCGTTGTCGATACGGAATGCCTGCCCCATCGCGCCGGGGTGCTCGATGACCATCTCGTCTTCGGTGAGTTGGAGGAGCTTGACCCGCCAGACGAGGTCTTTAACGCCGTCTTGCTTGTCGTGCTTGATGGCGAACTCGAGCCCGCCACCTCTCTCGTAGATGCGGTGAAGGCTGTCTTTCCAACGATCTGTCCGTGAACGATTCGCAGGCACGATGTGTCCTTTCAGCTCTGGGTGTCAGAGTGAACCATCGGGCGTGCGAGCAACTCGATCGAGCATAAGGCGATATGTTCGCTCAAGCAGTTTCTGACTGGGTCACCCGTGGGGCGTTCTCGGACCTCTTGAGCGATGCGACAATCGATGCGACTCGCACTTCGTCACACGCATGCGCTCGCCCGAAGCGGGAAGCGTAGAGCATCTCTGCCCCATCTCGGAGCGAGCGGAGGGTGTCGGGGTCCTGCGCGAGCACAGGGGTGCACGCGTGGAGGTGCTGCTTAAGAGGTTTCCAGGTTGGACGCGGGGTGCCTGCCCGATCCAATCGATCGTTGATCGCCTGCTCAAGCCGACGGATGGGTTGCGATCCAGTGGTGTCAGCGCTTGATCGCACACCGAATCGAGCGAGGGTCGTGCTGATCAAGCCCTTCAGCCATCGCGCGATGGCATCCGATCGCATGAGCAAGAGCCCGACGAACATCGACCCTCCGAACACGATGATCGCCACGATCGCGGCGCGGGAAACCAGGCGTTGCCTGCCCGCCGCGAACCGTGCGAGCAACCGATCGCTCAGGGCAGATAGACCAAAGTCGCCCATCTTTGCGCCAACGATCTGTTCGCGTTGTTCCGAATCAAACCCGATGACCATTCGCCCCCAGAGAAACTCGATGGACTCGTACACCTTGGCGATCGAGCGCATCATCCCTGGGTCGGGGATATGGATGTCATGAAAATCGTTGGGCGGCGTTCCATCAAAAGTGCGCCATTGGTTGGGTGCGATTTCTGCTTCGACCCACGCGTGGGCGTTGCTTTCGCGGACGATGTACTGACCAGTCACTTCGTTGAAATCAGAAGCGATGTACCCCGTGATCACACGCGCAGGAACCCCGATCGATCGACACATCAGCGTGAGGGCTGAGGCATAGAACTCGCAATGACCCGCCTGTCGATCGAAGAGGAACCACTCTGTCGCATCACGCCCGCGAGGCACGGGCAACGCATCAAGGGTGTACTGGTACCGGGTCCGCAGGTGTGTTTCGAGCAATCGAACCGCAGCCGCATCCCGGCTGACCGGCCTGGTTGCCGGGTCCGGATCGACGCCGCCGGCACGGACGATTTCGAACGCCCGCTCGATGATCCGAGGATTGATCCCCGATCGATCGACATTGCCCCGCGGCTCGTCGGGCAGATACTGAGTCACGCGGTACTCTTCGCTGATGGTTCGAACCTCGTACTCGAGCGTTGTCGCGCCGACGCCGTCACGGAGGAAGAGCCCTCGTGCGAAGTCGTACCCGAGTTGCATGGGTTGACGCAGGGCGCGGAACTCGACTGGTCGCCATGGTGTGAACAGATAGACCGGCCCATGCTTCACGGAGCGCATGCTGATGTGGTACTCAAAGTCCCAGTCCGTGTACGCGTACTCGCCGAATGGGCGGAGGGTCTTGTTGTGCTGGACGAACTGGATCCGTTCGGTGAGCGGGACCTGCATGATGGAGCTTCGTTTCCAGTTCCCGGAATCGTATTGTTCGAGCACCGCGCCCCGGAGGTACACAGGCGGGGAGTTGATCTCACCGATGTTCTTGCCGTCGCGATCTCGAACGACGAGATCGAGCACCGGCGTGGGCGACATCGTAATCCGACCCGGACGCCCGAGCTCGACTTCATCTGAGAACCCCGAAATGGATCCTCCCGATCCCCACTGTCCGAAGGCCTGATTGCCCACATTGCGTGGGAGGATCACGAACAACACGCTCGCGATCAACACGCAGACGAACCCTGCGCCGAGCATCATCGAGCGGACATCGATGCGGGTGCGTTTTTCGACACGGGCACTGGGCGTGCGTCCCAGCTTTACGACGGCGTACAACTGGAACAACACGAACGCGCGGAGCAGCAGCACGCACTCTACGAGCATCATTGCGCCGGTCATTAAGCTGTTGCTCGTGAGGACCGCCGCGACCAGGATAGAGAGGCACAGGACGAGGACCTGCCCGTCGTCTCGCGGGGTCCGCAGATCGAGCAGCTTGACGACAAGCAGCAACGCGACAAAGACCGCGAATGCGCTCACGCCCACGCCTGAGCGGAGCAGTTCTATGCCCGCGATCGCGACGACGAGCATCAGCACCGCGTTGATCATGAGCCGGGGCGCGGGGCGCGATGGGCGGACCGAGCCAATCCAGACGACGAGGGTGGACCCGAGGAACGCGACAAAGTACAAGGGGCTCGAGTCGGCGATCGCAAAGGTGATGATCGCCCCGATTATCGCCCAGAGCATTGCGGCGCGATACATCGCGGCGACCGAGCGTTGAGATCGATTGGCACGCTTCATGGTTCACCCCGCAAACCATCGGGCAGCACGCCAGCGCCAGACAACCATGCCTTGGGGTGATCCGTATCGATCAGACGCGACGCGGCGATGCCTGTTGGAGCCCGCCCGCCGCGCTGGATGAGAACGACCCGATCGCGTGTACGCAGCGGCGCGGGCACGAACAGGTTTGCTGGCTCATTGAGATCGAGCAATGCGAGTGAGCGGATTGCCCGCCCGCTCGATGCTCGCCCTGCGAGTGGTTCTTGGCGCAATGATCGCTGCGGGTACCAGAGCCCGATCGGGGTGCTCTGCTTGCCCGCTTGCTCGAAGAGCCCCGCCGCGATCGCGATCGCACGCTCGGCGTGGAGGTGATCCTCCTCGGAGCTCAATGCGCTGGGCTCTTGGATGACGATCCAGATCCGCATCGCGAACGATTCCGCGTGCTCGATCACAACCAGGTCACCCCTTCGGGCGCTGTGCTTCCATGAGATCCGTCGGCGAGGATCTCCCGGGCGATACTCACGCAGACCCCAGAACTCGTTGCTCGTCCCGCCTCGCTCGGACTTGCGGAGGACCTGCTCGCCGTGTGCGGGGGTTGCGTTGATCAGGTCCTTGCGGAGATGAAGCTGATGCGGGAGCACGAGCAGCGGGCGTGGGTGCTCGAAGATCAGTGATTTCTGGAGAAGCCCGAACGGGAACCGGGTCGAGAGCCGGATCGTGCGGAACACATAGCGCCCGCGGTGAAGCGGTGTGAACGATCCCTGCGTTGAGGTCATCCCGTTGGGCGCGACATGCACGACACTTGCAGGTACGAGCTTTCCCGCGCTCACTATCTTCTCAGACTCCTCGCTGACGAGCCCCGCGAACAACGGGAAGAACCTGGATCGGTTCCGAATTGAGTAGTGCAAACGCTGTGGTTGCCCAGCGTGGACCTCATGGAGGACGCGCGCTCGCAATCGGGTCTTCATGAGGGCGTTGCCCGAGAAGAGCCCGGACACAATGATCGTCGCGATCGCGATGCCGAAGAGCCAGAAGAGCAGGTTGTTCTGCGAGTTCACCGCACCGATCGCAAGAAAAACCGTAACCCCGATGTAGATCAGGCCGCCGAATGTCAGCTTGGATTCTCTCCGGATCGCGCGCCCACCCCTGTCATGAGATTCGGCACGATCATCTTCGATCGAGGATGGATCCGAGATCGGGGTGGTTCGCGCGTGTTGGGCATGGAGGGCGCTCACACCCTATTCATACTCACTTTTCGGGCTCGCGGTTCTGCTCTGGGCGAACATAACCCGGGCGTGGGATGACAATGCAAAGCAGACTCCCGCCCTGCGTGGGCATGTAGGTCGAGGATCGTGCGGTGAAGATGCCCTCGCCCGAGACCTGGATCGTTACGACATCACTGGGAAAAGTGCCGCCGGGGAAGACGAGTTCGAAGTCACCGAGCTCGTCGGAGGTCGCGCGGGCAAAAACACCCCGCCCTTGTGAGGCACTCCCGCTCTTGGTCATGACCACCACATCGAGCTCAGGGAGCCCTTCGCCCTGGAGTCGCTCGTCCTCGGGAGACACCGAGACCGCTTGCCCGACCGTCCCTGCGATGATCCGTCCGCGGACGATGCTCTTGGCACCGGCGCCGCACGCGACGAGGGGGAGACATGCGGCACATAGCGCGAGGAACATGACGAATCGGCGAGAGATTGGTTGCATATCTGGTCTCCGGGATCTTGTCGATCAGCTCGATCCGACTTGGGATCGATCGCGGGGCTCAGATGCCCTGCTGCATCATCTGATCGGCAAACTCCTCGGGTTTGGGCAGATCTTTCACGCTCGAGAGCCCGAAAGTGTCCAAAAACTGACGCGTCGTGCCGTAGAGCATGGGGCGTCCGAGTTCCTCCGCCCGCCCGGTGATCTTGACCATTTTGCGTTCCATGAGGGATCGGACGACCTCGCCGCACGCGACGCCTCGGATTGCTTCGAGCTCGGCGCGGGTGATCGGCTGGCGATACGCGATAATCGCGAGGGTTTCGAGGGCGGGCTTTGACAGGCGGGTCGAGGCGCGGGATCGGTGCATCGCGGCGATCACCGGGGCGTGCTCCGCGCGGGTCATCATGCGATACCCGCCGGAGACGGATTCGATCGTAAATGCCCGACCTGTATCGAGATACTGCTCGTTGAGTGCGTTGATCGCGTCCGCGATGTTGGATTCCGTGAGCTGCACATCGAGGTGCACCCCGATCGCGTCCACGAGCGCGATGGGCTTGAGGGGTCGATCGGAACTGACGAGCATCGCCTCAATCGGGGCGAGGATCGATCCAAGATCGATCGGCGTTGCCTCCGAGTCGGGTGATCGGCTGGAATCGTCCTGATTCTCAGCGTTTTCGGCGGGGTTCTCAACCTGATCCTTGGTTTCAACACTCATGCCCACACTGTATCACGCGTCCGATCTCCATGCTCGTTCGAAACGCGTGTTATCCTCTGAAACCATGCACGATCACCTCGATGAACCACTCCCGACGCACCAGCACCGATACGAGGGGCTCGATGAGCTCTCTACACTGATCCTGCACCGTCGGCGGGAAGGGCTTTTCCTGCTGTTCGCGGGGATCTTCCTCGGGACCTTGGCGATGCTCAACATTTTGGGCATCACCCGGTTCATCAAGCTCTTTGAGATCACCAACGACCAGGGTGACCCGGTCACGATTGGGGGCGTGCCCCTGATCTTTGCGGTTGCGATCGGGGTGCTCCCGTACCCGATGACCTTCCTCTGCACGGATTTCATCTCGGAGTTATACGGACGCAGACGCGCGAACCTCGTGGTGTGGATCGGGTTGATCCTCAACTTGTGGGTCGTCTTTATTCTCTGGATCGGTGGGATGTTGCCTGGGTTTGAGGCGCAAGAGAACGGCGAGATGATCCGAGATTCCGCCGATCGATTACCGGTGTTTTATGAGGTCCGGGCGCTCGCGTTCGGTGCGGTGACTGCGTCCATGATCGCGTATCTCGTCGCCCAGCTGGTCGATGTGCAGGTCTTCCATTTCTGGAAACGACTGACTCGTGGGAAGCATCTCTGGCTGCGGAACAACGGGTCAACCCTGGTGAGCCAGCTCGTGGACACCACGGCGGTGATCCTGATCACCCACTACTACGCGCACGCGCTCCCGATCAGCGACGAGCACCCTGTTTTGGGGCAACTGATGATGTTCATCTGACGGGGTACGCATTTAAGCTTGTCATGGCATTGTTCGACACGATCCCATTCATGATCGGATCAAGGTTGTTGGCCCGATATCTGCGCCTCTCGCCGCCCGGTTATGAGGGGAGTAATGGGCTTGGAAACGGGTCAATTCCTGAGATGCAGGATAAGTGATCGCAGTTGTTTACCGATGTTGCTCTTGATTGATCCGTAGTTGGATCATCTCGGAGCTACGCCATGAGTACACATCTGATCCTCCTTGCAGACGACGAGCCGCACATCACGCACATCATTTCTCACAAGCTCACCCGCGCAGGGTACGAGGTCGTTGTCGTCGAGGACGGAGAGATGGCCTTCAAGACGGCGCTGGAGCGCATGCCAGCGCGATCGTCACGGATCTGCAGATGCCGTACCTCTCTGGGATCGAGCTCGCGCAACAGCTGTACGCGAACGCAAAGACCAAGGACATCCCGATCATCATGCTCACTGCTCGTGGGTACACGGTCGAGGAGGAAATCGCCAAGCTCCCCTCTGTAAAGAAACTGCTCTCCAAGCCCTTTAGTGCGAAGGACCTGCTCAAGGACATCAACGCCCTGCTCGATGGCGGAGAAGGAATGGCCGCATGAACATCCGACGAGACGCGAAGGTACAGGACCCATTCCCCGAAGCGTTCATCGATCGCTGCTCGCAGCTCGGTCTGATCTGCTGGAGGCTCGATCTCAACGGGATGCCCATCGAGGACCCGGTTGCGCCGGGGATTCTCAGCATGTGGCTGAGCTCGCGTCCGCTCCGGATGATGATGGCAGAGTCCCGCCATGCTCTGGGCCGCAAGCGAAAACATTGACGCGCTCGAAGTTCAGCCGGGCATCTGGCTCTTCCCCTTTGCTGAAGTGCATCGCGACCGACGCACGGGATACTTCGTGGTGCTCGGGTTCTCACCCGAGGTGCTCACGAGCGATCTCATCGAGGAGGGGTGCCGGGGGAATCAGCTCCAGACCAAGGCGCTGCTGCACATCCTGCGGGATCGCGCGAAGTTCCATGGGTCGCACGCGACGCACATGATGGACACCCTGACCTGGATGCTCGAAGATATCCGACAGCTCCGCAAGGACCAGCAGACGATCGAGCTCTTCAGTGAGCAGCTCGGCGAGTCGTACGAGGTCGTGACGACGCTGCAGGATCTGGGTCGATCGATGGGCGCACTCGATGACCCCGAGGGGATCATCGAGGACGGGATCTGCGAGATCGCCTCGACGCTCGATTATTCATGGGGTTGCGTGCTGCATCCGTGATGAGACCGAGGCACGCCAGGTCCTGAGCACGGACCTGTTCCAATCGGGCATGTGCAAGCTCACGCCCCAGGAGAACCAGCGCGTTCTCGAGCACATCAAGAATACCGAACCGATCGGGTACGCGGATACGACGGCGATCTATTCCGTGCCCCTCGAGTTCTATCAGCTCGAGCCGCAGATCCTGGTGCACCCGCTCACTCGTGATGGAGAGGAGCTCGGGTTCCTCATCGCCGGCGGTAAGTGCGGCGACGACCCGCAGGTCTCGAGCCATGAGACCAAGCTCATGGAGTCGATCTCGGGGATGCTCGGCGCGGCACTCGAGAACGCGGCGCTCTACCACCGCCAGCACCTGACCTTCATGGGCACGATCAAGGCGCTCTCGGGCGCGATCGATGCGAAAGACCAGTACACCCGAGGCCATTCCGAGCGCGTCGCGAAGCTCTCCGAGATGCTCGCGCTCAAGATCGGGTACACGCCCGAAGCCGCGGAACGCATCCGCATCTCCGGTCTCGTACATGATCTGGGCAAGATCGGTGTCCCCGAGTCAGTTCTGTGCAAGCCCTCGCGTCTCACGGACGAGGAGTTCGGGCAGATCAAGCTCCACCCGACCATCGGGTACGAGATCATCAAGGACATCCCCGATCTCAATGACCTGCTCCCGGGCGTCCTCCACCATCATGAGCGATGGGACGGCAACGGGTACCCCGCCGGGCTCGCGGGCAAGGACATCCCCGAGATGGCGCGGATCATGGCGCTCGCGGACACCTTCGACGCGATGTCGTCGAACCGTGCGTACCGGTCCGGCCTCCCGCGTGAGAAGGTCTTCGCGGAGTTCCGCAAGTGCGCGGGGTCGCAGTTCGATCCGGACCTTGTTGAACCATTCCTCTCGTTGGACTTCAGCGTGTTCGATGAGATGGTGGCGCACCACAAGGCGCAGAAACCCGCGTTCAAGCTGCCCGAAGCTGCTTGACAATACTGAAGTTGCTCAGCGAACGGCGAGGTGATTGGTTACTCGAACACGGGTGCCCAGGACTCCTCAACGAGCACCATCTGTGCCGCGTCGGGCTTTGTTGCGGCGAGTTCCGCGATCGCTGCGGAACCGAGTTGATCCGAGAGAATGGCGAATCGGGCGATCGAGCCCTCGAAACCGATGAACGGCTGCGTTCCGGCAATCGGTTGATTGCACCCACCGATGGTGACGGGTTGTCTACCCGTGAGAATGAAGTCATTTGTGTCCCAGTACTCCGTCAGTGCCGGGTTCGAGCCCACCTGCGATCCATCGACATAGATCGTGACACCGGCGGGACCCCAGGTCATCGCGACATGGTGCCATTGGCTATTGCTGATGACCTTCGACGCGGTCCACGCAAACTTTGAGTAACTGAAACTCCCCGAGTCATCCATGTAGACGGTAAGGACACCATTCATCAGCATCATCGCGACATTCGCGTTCCCACCCGTCTCGAACTGCTGCCCGAAGACTCCATAGGGCGTCGAGTTGTTCCCTGTGAAGTACATCCAGAACGAGACGGTTCCTTGGGTGTCGTCCTGGTACGCCCCGTCGTACGGGGTCTCGAGGTGATCGGAACTGTTCTTGAACACCGGGACCAGTCCCCCCTCGTCGTTGGTTCCCATGCCCGCGATGTTCTTCGATGGATAAGCGCCGTTACGATTATCGATGTTCTCCTTCGCTGTCGACCATGTACTGTCTTCATCCATGCACCAGAACGCCTCCGCCCCGAGCGAGACGAGATAGGCCTCATAATCGAACTTCTCGCACTGCAGCTCAAAGCGTGCCGACTCGGACGCGACCCCGTTGGTGGAGGTGATGGTGATCCGGTACGAATCCGAGTCATCGGTCGGCGTCGCGAGTGTGTCCGCATCGACCACCGTGCTCGAGTAGCTCCGATCGCCGAGTGTGAAGTCGGAGAACACCGAACCTTTTTGTGCGTTAGTGACCCAGTTCTCGTCGCTGACGATCTTGGCGATCGCGAACTCTGCAGCACTGACGACGCCGTCGTTATTGGCGTTGATGTTCTCGGTGATCGTGGATTCTGCGCTCGTCGCGGTACGGACGGAGACCCCGATGAGCACCATGGACCCGACCGCCGCGACGGTAAGCAGCGTGAGCACATAGATCGATCCGCGTTGTCGGGGTTGTTGCACAACCATGATTATGGCTCCTGATTCACGAATCCGATTCGATCGGCGGCATGCGCGTGAATCGTGACATCTGTTGCGAGGGTCACGCCGTCCTTGGTGACCGAGACCGTGACCCGCTTGAGCCCGGTGTAGGTGACGGATTCCGCGTTTGGATCATTCAATGAGACATGAGACACTTTCACAACGCGTGCCCACCCGCCCAGGTGTGTCATCACGCGTCCGTCCGAGAGTTGGGGCGGGGAGTTGTTGATCCCGTGGTAATCGTCTATGTCGTCGTATGTGTCGCGCGTTTCGCCGGGACCAGGCCCAAGGACCTCAAGGTCATCGGTGAGCGTGGAGGTGAAGTACTTCGTTGCGATCTCCTCGCTGAGCTCGCGGGCGAGGTTCGTCGCGATGAGCTTGTCGCTCATCACGGACCCCGAACGGACGATGGGCGCGACGAGCTGGATGGTCCCGACGAGCACCATCCCAACGAGCAGCGTCGAGACGATCGTCTCGGCCATGGTGATGCCCCGGCGATGGTTGCGCTGCGCGATCATCATTTGAGCTCCGGTTTGTAGGGCGTCTGGATGAAGAGCTCGAACACCCTTTGGATGGTGTCGTCGTACTGGAGCTGGACATGGATGTGGGAGATCCTGGAGTCTTCGCTCTGGATCGTGATCGCGTAGTCGCTCATGGTGCTCGAGATGATCTCGTACGCGCGTGCGCTCACTCGGCGACGGATCATGTTCGCATCCCCGATGAACTCCCACCCGATGTCCGAATGCTCACCCGTGACCCCGGTGGAGATCATCTTGAGGTTGAGACGGATCGTGTTTCCGGATTTCTGGTAGGTGACCGAGGTGCTCGATGCGATATCGTCACGGAGTATATTGCAGAGCTCCTGCACCTGTCGATCGGTCGCGCCGAGCTCGGTATCGGTGGGCATCGCACGGACGCCGAGCATGACGGAGCTGCTGAGCCCAAGGACGAGGACCGAGATGATCACCAGACTCACGACCGACTCGATGAGCGTGAGCCCGCGTCGATTCATCGTGCGACCATGATGGGCGTGTGTGTATCGCATAGCGGCTTTCGTGTAAGCTCCCTCGTGTCACTCCTGATTACTTGCCCGACTTCCCGAGCCCGAGACCAAGATCAAGCCCGAGTCCGCTGAGGAGATTCTGGGCGGTTTCGGTCACGATGTCGACGGGTGTGTCAACCTCGGCGACGGTGCCACGGGTGAACCCGGTGCCGACGAAACTGATCGCGATCTCGGTCCCATTGTTGAGAACCCCAAGAGTGAAGTCCTTCTCGAGCTCTCCGTAGGGGCTGACCACGATGTTCTCATCGCCGCCGATGTTTGTTCGCGAGAGCTCCACATTGATTGGGTCATCGGTCAGTTTTCGAGCAAAGACGATCGCGTCGCGATCGATGTCCGATCCCTCAAAGCACACATACATCTCCTCGTCTGGGTAAAAGGCGATGATGTGCTGCTTGCCCGTCGCGCGGGCGCGGAGCTTGATCGTCTGGATATCGCTCTCGACGATTCCTTTTGCAGAGCTCAGCTTTCGCCCGCTTTCCGCGTCGGCGAACTTCGGGGCAGCGATCGCGACGATGATCCCCATGATCACGACGACGAGGACCATCTCGATCATCGAGAACGCGCTGCGTGTTGTGCTTGCGTTGTTGATCATCATCGTCTCCTCGAAACCAGAACACCCCGCCCTGCAAGCAGGGCGGGGCGGATTGGACAGATCAGGCACCCACGGGTTTAGTATGTGTTGTATGCAACGCCGCGGACATCAACCTCGGTGCCCGGGAGGTTGGCGCTCACCGCGCCGGTGGTTGCGTTGTACACCCAACCCTCGGTAGTGCCGCCCTGGGTCGCGACGAACCCGGCGAGACCCTTGTTGGTGCCAACCTTGAGCTTGGGGATCTCGCGGAGGTATGGGCCGAGGTAGTAGGTTGTGGTCTTGGTGGCGTTCGCGGTGCCCGCGTCATTGGTGTAGGTCGTGAGTTGATCTTCGATGTCCGCGAATGTGGGGAGCGTACCGCCGTGCTCGGCCTTGTACAGGTCGATGGCGCTGCGCATCACCGCGAGGTCCGCGACGAGCCCCGAATCGGCAGCACCGGCGGCACCGCGGCTCATTCGGGGGATCGCGATCGCGCCGATGATCCCGATGATCACGACGACAATCACGAGTTCGATCAAACTGAATGCACTCCGGCGAGTGCCCGCGTTGTAAGTCATAGCTGCGTGCATGTTGGATCTCCTATCCTGTGATCAGTACCACTGATCTGTCCACTCAACACATCGGGCGATCCGCGTGAGAAGTTGACGCTTTCGCACATTCCTTGAAGTGGGGTATCCACCCAATCCGTACAACCCTCAGGGACGCGACTGCATGGGCATCTCGAGTGGGTAGTTCCGCCCATCGTGGCTGAGGATGACCGATCGTTCTCGGACTTCCACGAGCGTAAATCCGCCGCTTACCTGCCCGCCAACACGAACGAGCTTTCCATTGAGGACCGCCCCACCACCGTTGCTCGCGGGCATGACCGCGCTCAGGGTAGGCATCTGGGGTGTATCCGCGACGATCAGATCGAGCATCCGATTCCCGACGCTCTGCGCTTCGTTCGTATCGCCCTCTGTCTGCGCGCGAGCTCGGGTTCATCGATGAACCGCTCAAGCGAGAACGCGGCACTCAGCGAGTGCCCCTTTCCCCGCTCGGATTGGATCCCGTCCAGTCGATCCATGAGCACCTGAGCCATTGTCTCGGAAGAGTTGGTCGGTGCGCTTGGAACTGGAGCTTCGGGGATCACTGCTTCGGCGCTCGGGGTTGGCATGTCGGGCAGTGCCGATGCTTCCGAAGGCCCCAAGATCCCTTGGTCGATGATGAGCGCACCGCCAGCAACGGCGAGTACAGCGAGAAACACTTTGCGTTCTGTTGATAGTCCCATGCGTACAACAACCATTACGCGCGCGGGAGGTGCGAACGATTTCTCGAAGTTTTTTATGATTTGTCCGTAGGATCGACAAACCAGTACAAGCTTATACGCAACCGGACTCGGGTACCGCCAAGCGCCTCGCTTGCCATATCGATCGATTGGATATGCATATCGGGCATCTGCGCATCAAGTTGGTCCAGTAATCTTGAGACATCACTAGCGATTGCGCTCCCAACGAGTTCGAGCGGCTGAACGGGAACGCGTGAGTCGAGGATCATCTCCCCTGGCTGGAGCGTGTCAACCTCAACACCGACGCCCTCAGCAATCCGAGAGAGTTCCTGGGTGCGTTTATTCAGACGCTTGACGGGTGAGAGTTCCAATGAATCGCGTGTCGCGTCCTCAAGCGCATTGACACGATTGGCAAGCGTCGTCCGAGAAATCACCGCCTGATCGAGATCCGATCGAACGGTCGTGAGCTCATGTCGTGCACTCAGGAAGAGCCCTCGCCGTTTCGCGATCGAGTCCGATGCGAACCAGATCGCACTCCCCACGATCGCGAGGCAGAGCACAGCCCCGACGACATGAATCCGCATCACTACAGGATCCTTGATGGTTTGACTGTCACTCATGGGCGACCTCCGTTCGGCTCACCGATGTACGCCTGGATCTGGAACTCGATGATCTCCTGATCTTGGAGGTCTTGGCGATTGGTACGGATGAGCTCAACATGATCGAATAACCCGAGCGCCTCGAGGTTCACGACGAAAGAGCGAGCCTCGGTCTGGGTCGTTGCGATCCCAACCATATTGACATGGATCGGGTTGGTACCCTCGATCCCACCGCCGCTCGCCTGGATCCCAGTAAAGTGGATCTGTTGATCGCTGGCGCTGACGACCTGCGCGAAGAGCTCCTGCCAGTCGATCCGATTGCGGACGAGATCAAGGGTCTTACGCTTCTCTTCAAGAACCCCGATGCGGGCCTGCAATCGAGGGATCTCGGACTGGTTCGCACTGAGCTGACCCCGAACACGCTCGATCTGGGCACCCATCATGGGATCGCTCAGGGCTGCGTTGCCGCCCAGGTACACGCCGGGGATCCCGACAATCACCGAGGCTACGCAAACGACTCCGAACCATCGAACGATGAGCGTGCGATGGTGACGCTGCTGACGGATACGAACAGGAACAAGGTTGATCTGTGGAATCGTATGTGTCATGCGTCAAACCTCGCCGCAAGCCCGTACGCGTATGCGAGCCTGGACCCGAGCATCGGGGCACTCTCGCTTGGGATCGAGTTGAGCAACATCTCGGGGCACCCGTTGACAACTGGGATCCCGATGACCTGATCGACCTGCGCTAATAGGGTTTCATCTTGGGCACCGTACCCACAGAGCACGATCCGCCCGAGCGGCGCCATGCGGAACGAGTGCGAGACATAGGCGAACGCGACATCCAACTCAGATGCAAGGTGCTTACTCGTGGACTTCCAGCACGCGTTGCGGATCTTGGAGAGCTGATCCGAGCACTTCTCGAGTGCGTAGTCCCCAAGGACCGCACGAGCACTGTTCTCACTCAATCCATACCGAGTCGTTGCTTGCACCCACGCGGGTTCGGCACCATGCGGGATCCTGCGAACATAGATCAATCGTGCACCGAGCGTCACGATCGCGAGCGAATGATCCCACCCGATGTGCAGAACCGCGTTGATGGGCGTATCACCATTCTTTGTCGTCTCGGGCAGGTGCTCGTGGACCGCACGCAAGATCGCCAGCTCCGCCAGATCGATCCCGCAGACTTCGAGATTCGCGTCGTGTGTCGTTTCGATGATCTCAGAGATGACCTGATTTGAGCACGCTACGGCCATTGTTTCTGTTGTGCGTCCGCGCGGGGGCAGGGTCCAGAAACCGATCGCAAAGTCGTTGGGGTCGCAACGACGCTCTCGCGCGACCTCGGCACGGGCGAGGATCTCCAGCGGCGCCCCACTGTCCGCGGGCGGGAGCTCGAAGACATGCTGCGTGCAGATACGCTCTGGAGCAGCGTAGGAGATGTCAGATCCAGAAAAGCCGCGCCGGTTAAGAATCGAAGCCGCCCAGTTCAGCTCTTCCTCACCGGGGAGAGCGTGTACGGCGTTACTATCTTCCTTTGCACTGTTCAGTCTGGGGAATACGGCCCATGCACCAACACGGGTCTCGCTCCCGGTCTGAACGAGCTGCACCGCGTGGAACTCATGAGCATCGACATGCAACCCGATGCTCGATCGAACACTCTTCATCGTGCGGATCACGGCGCACCTCCACCCGCCGCAGCGGTCAGATCGAACAACGGTAAGAACATGCTGATCGCGACGAACCCGACCATGAGCCCGAGCCCGACCATGATGACCGGCTCGATCAGTGACGATGCGGATTTGACAAAGGTCTCGTTGTCCTCGTCCAGGAAGTCAGAAATGTGCACAAGCACCTCCGCCAATCGTCCGGTCTGCTCACCATTTCGGACGGCTTCGCATGCGGAGGAGATCATGAGCCCGCCTTTGTTGAAGGCGCTGCTGATCGGTTCGCCTCGCGTGACCGCGTCCTCCGCACGATTGAGCAGATCTTTGTACTTCGGATTCGATACGGACTCACGCGTGAGCTCGATCGAGTCGAGCATCGGCACCTTTGCTTCTAGGAGCACGCCCATGAGTCGTGTGATCTGCGCAGTCATGAACGAACGCTGAATATCGCCGAGCTTCGGGACACTGAGCGCCCAGACACTCAGCGTCTGCGACCCCCTCTCGCTGCGAACCCAGCGGATCAGCATGACAATCCCGATGATCGATGCGGGGATGACGCCCCACCAGTATGAACGGACAAAGTTCGAAATCGTCATCAGGAACGCGGTCGATGCGGGCAGTTTGGTATCGAGGGTTTCGAACATCCCAGCGAATCGCGGGAGGACAACACCAATGAGAAGCCCGATGACGACGATCGCGACCCCGATCAGCAGGAACGGGTACACCATGGCACCCAATAGACTTGATCGGATCTGGGCTTGCTTGCGCGTCAGGATCGCGATGCGTTGAAGCATCGAGTCGAGGTGTCCCGAAGATTCGCCCGCAGCAACGAGCGAGCGGAACACCGCGTCGAAAACCTCGGGGTGCGACTCGAGCGATGCGGTCAGCGAATCGCCCTCTTCCAATCGGAGTCGGACATCCTTCAGGATCTTCGACCATGTCTCGTTGCTGCTCTGTCGTTCGATTGACGAGATCGAGTCGATCAGCGGTGTACCCGTTGAGATCAGGACTGAAAGCTCGCGTGCGAACTCCGCGACGACGCGCACGCCGATCTTCGACGAACCCTTCTTTTTCTTCTTGCCCTTTGATCCTGCGGTGCCTCCCCGTGCACCGCCCTCGGTGAGGGTTGTAACAAAGAGCCCCTTCTTGCGGAGCTGATCGGTCGCCTCTTCCTTCGAGCCCGCTTCGATCGTCCCGGACTTCGCGGTCCCGGTCTTGCTGTATGCCTCGTAACTGAACTTCATGCAGCAACCCCCCTCGGCTCGATGACCTCACCGCCGTCGCCGTCGTCGACCTGCGTGACGCGGATGATCTCTTCGAGGCTTGTGATCTGATTGATCGCGAGTCGTACGCCTTCTTCACGCAGCGACATCTGTCCCTGCTTCTTGAGGAGCCCACGGAGTTCGTGGGTCGGCGCGCTCCGGTAGATCAGGCGACGCAGCTCTGGCGTGACCTCCATGAACTCATAGATACCCATTCGACCCTGGAAACCCGAGTCGTGACAGCTGCTGCACCCGGCGCCCTTGCGGAATGACTTGCCGTTCATCTGTGGGATGCCCGCATCGTTGAGGACCATCTCGCTCGGGAAGTACTTCATCGAGCACGATGGGCAGATTGTTCGCGCGAGACGCTGGGCGACGACGCCGTTGAGGGCGCTGCTCAGCAGGTACGGCTCGACACCCATGTCGCAGAGTCGTGCCACCGCGCCGGGCGCGTCATTGGTATGCAGCGTCGCGAGCACCCCGTGCCCTGTGAGCGCTGCCTGCACGGCGACATGCGCCGTCTCCTCGTCGCGGATCTCACCGATCATGATGACATCCGGGTCCTGGCGAAGGATCGATCGCAGCGTGCGCGCGAAGCTCAGCCCGATCGCTTCGTGCACCTGGATCTGATTGATGAGCTCGAGCTGATACTCGACAGGGTCCTCAACCGTCACAATGTTGAGCTCGGGCGAACGCAGCAGGTCGAGCGCCGAGTAAAGTGTTGTCGTTTTACCCGAACCCGTCGGGCCGGTGACGAGCACCATGCCGTGCGACATCCGCAGCGTGCGCTGGAACGCTTCGAGCGATTCGGTCCTGAACCCGAGGTCTTCCATCCGCACACGCAGGTTCTGCTTGTCGAGGATACGGATCACGAGCTTCTCGCCGAGCAGCGTAGGGATGCTCGATACACGCAGGTCGATCTCTCGCCCTTCCGCGACGATCCGCACGCGCCCTTCCTGGGGGAGTCGTTTCTCCGCGATGTCCATCTTCCCAATGATCTTGACACGCGAAACGATGGCCGCGTGCATCCCGGGCGGGGGCTTCATGAGATCGCGCAGCGACCCGTCGATTCGGTACCGGATACGCGTGCCCTTGTGACTCGGTTCGATGTGGATGTCCGACGCTTTATCCTTCACCGAGGTCAGCAGCGCAACATTGACGAGGTTGACGATCGGGGAACCCTCGATCATCTGATCGAGATCGGTCGTCGGGCCCTCATCGATCTGCTCGCGTTCGACGACCTCGACATCCGATTCCGCGAGACTCGTCAGGAACGCATCGACATCCACCATGCCCTCGGCGTACTTGCGTGAGAACTCGAGGATGTTCGCCTCCAGGGCGAGGACCGGGCGGATCTCAAACCCCGTGAGCTCACGCAATCGATCGATCGTCGGGAGGCTTTGCGGCTCGGCCATCGCGACCGTGAGTTTACCGTGCACACGGAACATCGGGATCGCCTTCAACCGCTCCGCCTCGTCCGAACCAATCAAGGAGAGTAGGTTCGGGTCGATGAGCCCGTGGCGCAGCTGAACACCGGGGACACCGAGACACTTCGCGAGCGAGTGAACGAGTACCGATCCCGAGATGGTGCCCTGATCGACGAGCAGCTCGCCGAGCATCTGCCCCGCGGTCTTCTGCTCCGCGAGCGCTTTGGAGAGCTGTTCTTCGGTGATATGTCCATCGCCAACGAGTACCTCACCCACGAGACGCGGGCGCTGCGCACGACGGATCGGTACTCCTTGGTCAGGGGTGTGCTCTTCCGGGTTGGGCATGCCCGAGTGGGTCACAGGAAACTCCTCACGGCGGACTGAACATCCTCGTACTGCTGGAACTTCTTCAGAAGCCCGGTCAGCATGAGGATCTCACGGAGAGTCTCGCTCACGGCGCAGAGCTTGAGCTGCTGCCCGCCCGCGGAGACCTCATTCGTGATGTCTACGAGCGCTTCGAGCCCATTGGAGTCCACGAAGGTCATCTCCTTGGCATCAACGACAAATCGCCCGAGGGTACTCCCGAGCACATTGAACGACTCTGTTCGGAACAGCTTCGCATCATCTTCGGTAATCACCGGCCCGTCGGGGCGGACGACGCTTACGGCGCCGTGTCTGCTTGTTTCGATCTTCATCGAATCGCCTCCTTATGCCGCCTGCTTCGCTTCGGCATTGCCGGGGATGAACACCGTGAAGACGCTGCCCTCATCGATCTCTGATTCGAGGGTGATGTCACCGCCATGCAGACGGGCGATCTGGCGAGCCAACGCGAGCCCGAGTCCGGACCCCGTGACATGAGCGATGCGTCGATCGTCCGCGCGGGTGAAGCGATCGAAGATCCGCTCCTGCTGGGATGGATCGATCCCGATCCCGTTGTCACGGATCTCGACGGTCATCGCGTCGTTCTCGTCAAAGCTCGCAGTAACGGCAACCTTGCCTCCCGAGGGCGTGTACTTGATCGCGTTGCCCAGGAGGTTGTGGAGCGCCTGACCGAGCCGGTCCTTGTCCGCATCGATCGTCGGGAACTTGGGAGGCAGATCGAAGCTCAGCTCGATCGACTTCTCGCGCGCCTGAGCCTCGTAATCGAACTCGAGCTCTTCGAAGAGCTGCCCCGTACGGAACTTGTCGCGACGGATGCTCAAAGAGCCCGCTTAGATCTCCGAGACACACAGCATGTCCCCAACGATGCGTTCCAATCGACGGGATTCGGACGAGATGACATTGAGCGCCTTCTCAACGATCTGATCGTCGTCGTCGTCAGCCTCAATCGCTTCTTCACAGTACAGACGGATCGTCGTCAGCGGCGTACGAAGCTCATGTGTCGCCTGTGCGATGAACGCGTTCTGAGACTGGTTCGAGAGCTTCTGCTGTGTGATATCCTCGATGAAAACGATCACGCGTGCGAGCCCCTCATCGTCAACGAGAGACATATTCGCACGGAGGACTGACCCGCTGACTTCAAGATTCGATTGTTCCCCGAGTTCGACAAGTATCCTTGAGGAACTGCTCCCCCCGAGCATCGAAACAACGCTCTCCACGAGCTTCTCTTGCCCCTTAAGTTCACGGATCGACATACCAACGAACTCGTCGCGCATGGTTCCGAGCATGACCGCAGCAGCGCCGTTGGCGTACATGACCGTCAGGTCCTGATCAATCAGAAGGATCGCCTGCGTCAGCGCGTTGCACGCGACCGGCAATCCGAGTGGGTCTGTGCCCGAGCCCGTGCTGATCGCGACGACCTCATCCTCACAAACCTCTCGATCGAGCTCATCACGCTCCGAAAGCAGGGTATTCCATGCGACCGCCTCGATGCCCAATGACTCACCCACACGCAGGCAGTCCGTGCGCCGTTCGCCGGCCTGGACCTGACGGAGCGATTCCTGAATCGCCGCCAGCGCACCGAGGCGGTTCCTGAATCGACGATACACAACGAGCGTCAGGATCATCCCCACGCTCACAATCCCTACGGACGATGCCCTGATCGTGTCCGATCCTGCGATGCGTTGTGATTGATCGATCTCTAGCTCGAGCACAAACGCGTGGTTCCCATTCACCTGCAGCGACTCCGTCACCCTCGAAACCTTCGTTTCCGGATCGAACACGATGCTCGCGGGCGATTGGGCCGTGAAGGCAAGGTCGCTGGGGATCTCGCTGACGGTGATCTCGTTTGGTTCGCTCGACGCGATGACGCCCACGCCCGGGATCCGAACACGCCCGTTCGAGACAATCGATGTCGCGACGGAATCGAGCAGCATGCGTCGGAGCCCGGAGATATCACGATCGCTTAATCGAAGCTCAGCCTGCGATGCGAGGAAGTGCCCGGTCTCGCTGACCCGTTGCTCTGCCTGCGCCGCGGCGGAGTCCTCAATAGATCGCGCAGAGACCCACGCAAATCCACCCACAACAAAGGAAAGGATTGCGATGAAGGCCATCCCGGTCATCGCGACAAGGGTCTCACCCCTTTGGAAGTACCGCCGCAGATTCAGTTTGGAAGAAAGTGCGTTCGAGCTCATGATTCTGCTTTCTACCCGTTGGATCGGGCAGGTCTGATATCGACCGATTGTGCCCTGACTTCAAGGCAATCCAATCAGGGTGGCGTATCTCGAAGTTCTCGGACTTGGTTCGATTGCACCTTCTGTGATCCAGATCAATGAAAAAACGCCCCACCGATAAAGGCGGGGCGTCTCGCACATGCGTCGTGCTGGAGGACGATTGGGTTTCAGCGACGACGCCGGAAACTCGCACCGAGACCGACTACACCGAGAACTGCTCCCACGCTGGGTGCTGGTACCGCGATCACCTGGCCACGGATTTCACCACTTGGGAACGCGTCTGTGTGGAAGTTCACATAGATCTCTCCCGTGTAGAGTGCGTCGATATCACCCTGCGTGAGTCCTGACCATGTCGCGTTTCCACTCAACTCCCAAGTCCCATCAGGGTTATTGAACCCGAAGACAACGGGCCCGTTGGTCCCCATGGGTCCATTGTGCAAGTGAGCACCGGGTGACGAGGGATTTCCCTCCAAATCCCCCGTGATCACCCAGCTGAAGCTGAACTCGTTTAGGATCGTGTCATAAGTTCCCGTCAGGGTCCCCATCGCGTCGGTATCGACGATATCGGGGACTTGCTGGAGACCTGAGATGACTGCTGAAAACTCCTGAACATGATCAGCGCTCGCCGCACCCGATATGAGTGCGATGCTTACTAGACTTACTGAAGTTGTGTAGTTGCTCATGGTGAGAACCTTTCCTCTATTTGGATGATGTAACTGTCATTGATTCCTCTTTTCAGCGTCGACGACGCGTCGCTGCCAAGCCACCAAGCCCAAGCAGGGCAAACGCCCCTGGCGCAGGTGTGACGGCCATCGAAGAAACCATGGCACCGCCGCCGATCTCGCCGAGCATGGTGGCTTCACCAGTGCTCAGATCGATCATCCAGAATGTCGATCGCGACAGATCATTGCTCTGAACGGTGGCGTACGCGATGCCGGTCGCGCCGGAGATATCGAAGCTCAGGGAATCATTGACATCGACGCCAAGGCTACCGACGGTCATCAGCGTCCCCGCGCTGTTGGCTTGTGTGACGAGCACATCGAGCGCCGAATCGATTCCGTAGAGCTGGGTTGAGGTCGCACCCATAAAGCTGTTGGTGTATGCAGAACCAACAACATTCGGATCCATACCAGCGTTCACATCGCTCCCGTCATAGAAGAGGCTTGTCACCTGGGTCGAAGTGCCGTCGTTCGGGTTCAGGACCAGATTCTGATTTGCATCGCTGACATAGCGGATGCGATCGATCGTCGGGTTGAAGTCAAACCCGAAGCTCGAACCACTCGCACCCGGTGCGAATGGGCCCGCCCCAACACGAGTTGCTTCACCCGAATCGGTGTTGATCACATAGAGGTTGTTAAAGCTTCCGACCGCATAGAGCTGACCTGTCGCAGGGCGAAAATCGATCCCGCGTACCTGCTCGTTCTGCATCAGCCCCGAAATCGCGACGCCGCCAAGGAGATCGGTCGAATCGCCGGAATCCCAGGTGATGAGGTTGTTGGAGTTGGTCACACCGTAAACGAGTTCAGCTTGTGCGATACCGGCAACCAGAGCGATCGCGCCCACGCTCCAGAGCGTGTTCTTCTTGATGTTCATGTCTGTTTTCTCCTCTAGTCCCAAAGGACACATATGTACGAAATATCTCTGAGATCACTCTCATCTGCTGACGAGTTCTCTCTCCTCGCCCCGACTTCGCACCCCATCGCTTGCTCGTTTTTGCAAATTTCGAAATTCTCTCTGCTGATTCGTGTACACTCTGACACATCAGTGCGTCCTGCCGGCCGCGACCTCCGAGGGAAACTGCTTGATCAGCATTCTTCAACGCATAGCGAATGGTGATGAATCCGCAGCGGATGATTGTGTTCGCGCCTACGGCGGTTTCGTTTGGCGATTGAGCCGGCGCTATCTTGATCATGCACAATCAGAGATTGATGATGCTGTTCAAGATGTATTCATCGAGATCTGGCTGCACGCCAAACGCTTCGACCCATCAAAGGGTTCGGAAGCCGCATTTGTTGCAACCATTGCCCATCGTCGATTGACGGATCGCCAACGACGGATTCGCGCCAGACGCAAATCTGTACATCAATATGCGGAAGAACTGAAGGGATTGGAAAACCATTCGCCCTCGGAATCCGAAGAATCATCAGCGGGCCCTTCCACGATCAGCGAGTACAAGAACCACCGGGTAGCTCTTGAGAAGGGGTTCCGCTCGCTGCCCGATGAAGAACGCAATGCTCTCTGGCTCTCGGTGTATCGAGGACTGAGTCATCGTGAAATCAGCGAAGTCACCCAGGTTCCTATCGGGACTGTAAAGTCCAGACTCCGGCGGGCAATGATTCGTTTGACAAAGATCATCTCGAAAGGAGCGGGCGACACCGTGGAGAAGGGAGGTACAGCGTGAATCATGATGAACCGCATCGCGATCGTCTCGCTGAGCTCCTCGCCGCGGCGCAGCTCAACGACCTGGATCGAGATGAGCAGGCCGAGCTCGACGAGCTACTCGCAGACTCTGGCGAACAGGTTGTTCCTCACATCCTCGGTGATCTCCTTGTGATGCTCGACGAGCAGGACACCGATCAGGAAGACCTCCCCGCAGATCTCCGAGCAAAGCTCACCCAAGGCGGGCGAGCAGCGATCGCGTCACAACATCCAATTGGTGAAGGCCCGATCCCGATCACACAAGGACACGCTCGACCTTCCTCCGCTCTGGGATGGATCACAGGGTTGGCGGCCATCATCGCGATTGGGTCGGGGATCTTTGCGCTCACGACACTCAACTCGAAGAACGCGAGTGAAGCGAGTTACCAGGAACGACTCGCGTCCCTGCGTCAGCAAATGAACGAGAACCAGGAGCTCCTGGATCGATCGCGCCTTGCTGCGGCCGAAGCCGCGAGTGAGCTTGAGACGCTCGACACCCAGCTCTCTCAAGCCCAGGCACAGCTCGCGGCGAGTGAAGCCGAGAAACTCGGACTGGCGCAACGACTCGCTGACGCGACGATGAATCTGGAAGACGCCCAGCTCAAGATCGCGAAGTACGAAGAGCCGACCGATCCAGCGGTGCTCGCAGAGCGACGCCAGCAGCTGCTTGAAGTTCCGGACTCCATCCAGATCGCATGGCAGCCGTTCGATCTCCCCGATTCACCCGCCGAGCAGCGTAATGTTCGAGGCGATGTCGTGTGGAGCGATGAGCTTCAGCAAGGCTACATCCGCTTCGTCGGCTTGAACCCCAACGACCCCAATGTCGAGCAGTATCAGGTTTGGGTCATCGACGAGCGTGGTCTTGAGCAGAAGGTCTCGGGCGGCATCTTCAACGCTTCCGCGGATGGCGAGGTCATCGTTCCGATCGAGCCGGGCATCGATGTCGGGCGAGTCGCGCTCTTTGCGGTCACCGTCGAGAACCCGGGCGGAACCTGGGTCCCCGACCTCGAACGCCGCGTCGTGGTTGCACCGCGTGATAGCTGAGCAAGCTCGCCGAGTTGTTCTTTAGCTCTGGACACGCCATCGATTGTGATCGCGTGCTGGTGCATTACTGATCGTGATGCACTTGAAATGGGCGCGGGAGGATTCGAACCTCCGAAGGCATTGCCAGCAGATTTACAGTCTGCCCCCTTTGGCCACTTGGGTACACGCCCTTGTAAGAAAAGACCCGCCCAGTCCGTATGAATCGAACTGAGCAGGTGAATGGGCGCGGGTGGATTCGAACCACCGAACACTAACGTGAGAGGATTTACAATCCCCGTCCTTTGGCCGCTTGGATACACGCCCCTGTGTTGTCGAGCAGGATTCTATCCCTGACTCAAAGCCACCTCTCGGACTCAAACCGAGGACCTGCAGATTACAAATCAGCTGCTCTATCAACTGAGCTAAGGTGGCGTATTCACTTGTCATTCATCCCGGTGATCAAAAACCACCTGCCTCTTGGATGAACAAAGCCCCGCGGATGCGAGGCTTAGTTTCAATGGGCTATACAGGACTCGAACCTGTGACCCCCAGTGTGTCATACTGGTGCGCTAGCCAACTGCGCCAATAGCCCAGAAGCGGGGAGATTGTATCCCCCCACCCAGAAAATGCAACTCATCGACCCGATCGGATCAACAAAACCCACCCTATCGGGACGAAAACGGGTTATTGACCCAGGATCACGATCTCGACTCGACGCGAGGCCTGCTTGCTGCCCTTGGGCTTGGACGGGCCGAACGCCGCGGAGTAGATCCGATCATTGTTGATCCCCTTGGACACAAGGTACTCCTCGACCGCGAGTGCGCGATGCGCGCTCAGACGCTCATTGGTGACCCACTTGTCCTTGGTCTTGACGAGCTTGTCCGTATCGGTGTACCCCTCGACACGGATCTCGTTGTTCGCGTACTGCGAGCGGATCACGCCAACGACTTCATCGAGGGTGCTCTTGGCGTTGGATCGGAGATCCGCGGAACCGGATGCGAAGAGCACTTCGCTCGCGACCCCGACAACGATGGCACCGTTGCGGGTGCTCAGATCCACGCCGTTAATCCCTTCAAACCCGGTTCGGGGCTGGGAGTTGGCCGAGCTGAGCTCGCCCTGCAGGCGTGCGTTATCGTTGCGGAGCTGCTCGTTCTGGCTCTGGAACGCGCTGTTGCTCTCGTTGGCCTGACGGACACTCTCCTGGAGACCCGCGATGCGTTCACGCAGCTGGGTGTTCTCATCGATCGCGGCGTCGTAGTCACGCTGTGAAACGGACTTACACCCGACGAGCATCATGCTCAGGGCTCCAAGGGTCAAGAGTACGAACTTCGGCGATTTCATCCATGCACCTCCCGGTTGCGTAGCAGGGTCCTGTGAGAACCGATGTGTCTCGGTCACACATTGTATTCAATCTGATCCGCGCACGCGGGTCGCATCCCGTACCAACACGCGTGATCGTCTCAGTTCACGGCAAGTTCAGAGGCGTATCCATCCCGAAGATCCGCCCTAAACCAATCTCTACCAAGGGCTTGCCAAGAACGACCATCATGGTCGCCACCGCAAGGAACGGCCCGTAGGGCATCGCCTTGGTCAGTTTGTTTTTGAAGATCATCGCGACCCCGGCGTACGCGACCCCCACAAATGCTGCGAGGAAGAACGCGATCGTCGGATCGATCCATCCGAGGCAGGCGCCGACCGCGGCCATCATATGGACATCGCCCAATCCCATCGCTTCTTTCCCGAACGCGAGGGACCCGCCGATCCGGACCGCCCAGACGACGCCGCCCGCGATCAGGTACCCCATGATCACCCCGCCGAGCACGACGAGCCAGATCGGCGCATTCACCGGGGCGTACATGTTGCCCGCCTGATCGATCGTCCAAGGTCCGTACTGCGCCGCGACGAACTTCACCATCGCCCATGACCCGAGCAACCCGAGCAGAACGGGCGGGCACAGGAACGCGAGTTCCTTGATCATCTCACGCCGGGCGTGCGGGTACATCAGCCAGTCTTCCATCCCCGATTCTTCAGGGGTATGTGATTCTGGCTCATCTGATTCGATTGGAGTAGGAGTCTCGACGCTCTGCTGGGCCTCGCTCGGGGTCTCAGCCTCTTGGGGCTCTTTCTTGTTGTGGGATTCGTACCACTCATCAAAGTCGGAGAAGCTCCGCGTCAACCACCCGAGCTTGAGCATCAGGTTCGAGATCCCCAGCCCGACGATCCCGCCGATCCCCACGCCGATGAACTTCCACCCGGGCAGCCCCCCCGTCGCGAGGGTCCAGACCTCGCCGGGCGCGGTCACCCACCGCATCCCGTGCCCGTTGGGCACGCCCCAGATCCCGTCGAGCCCGAGCTGATAGGCCGGGTTCCCGTACTTCTGATGGAACCAGAACGCGTGCCCGGTATGCAGGATCAACGCGGTCAGCGCAGGGACCCAGGTGAGTTCAAGCGGGATCGTCGAGGTTCGCGCATCAATGATTGTCATCGCGACGAGGCACCCCACGAGCACCAACAGCACCACCGTGGCCGGCCAGGTCATCGCGGCGCCGTTGGACGCCCATTCGGGCGCAAGCGTGCCCAGCCCCCAGATCGCGTCGTCGGGGACAATGTACCACAGCGCCCAGATCCCGCCGAAAAGTGCCGCGACGATCGTCTCGACAATCGGGTACTCGGGGGAGATCTTCACCTTGCAGAACCGGCACTTGCCGCGCAAGAGGATCCACCCGAAGATCGGGATGTTCTCGCGCCATGTCAGTTTGTGATCGCAGCTCGGGCAACGAGAGGTCGGCACGACCACATCCAAGCCCCGGGGCATGCGATAGACGAGGACATTGATCAACGACCCGACGCACGCCCCCACCGCGATCACAAACAGCAGGATCGTCAGCCAAGGCAGCATGTAAATGAACCAGTCGGGCATCGTGGATTCATCGGCCAGATGGTCGAATCCGCTCGAAAGTACGCCGGATCAGTTGCCTTGATCACCCAACGCGTCGGCGTTGAGTTCCGTGATCCGCTGCTCGGCGCGATCGAGGATCGTGCGGGCCCGTTTCACGAGCTCAATCCCCTGCTCGTACCCCTTGATGGAGTCCTCGAGCCCGAGCTCGCCGCCCTCGATCTGGTCCACGATCTCCTCGAGCTGCTCGATGAGGTGCTCGTAGGGGATCTCCTGCTCGGCGTTGGGTTTCTTCTTGCTCACGAGAGAAGTGTAGCTCACCCGAACAACCCCGGGCCGTCGCTCGGGTCCGGTTTCCCGGATCGCTTTGTGCGTCGCGGCGCTGGATTGGTTGGGCTGAGTCGCGGGTCCGCCCCGCCGCCTTCTGTTTCGACACGCGATCGGACTCGTCCATCCCGCAGCACGGTCTCGAGCGCCGTCCCGGGTTGGGCCTGAGCGACAGAGCGGATCGCTTTGCCGTCCTCGCCGAGGGTCAGGGAATACCCGCGCGAAAGCACCTGCGCCGGCCCGATCGCGTGCAGTTCTCGTGCGGTGTGCTCGAGATCCTCCCGCCGCATCACGATCGCGCGCGTCATCACGCGATGCAATCGGGCGCTGAGCTGATCGATCCGCTCCTGACGGCGGGCGTGCACGGCTGCGGGTTGCACACGCGTCAATCGGATCGCGAGCTTGTCAAGATACGCCCGCTGCGACGCGATCTGGTGACGCACCCCGGATCGGGTGCGTCCTTTCAAGGATTCGAGACGATCACGATGGACACCAAGGACCTCGCGTGGGTCCCCCATCGATCGCGAGCTTTGGATCTGATGCAAGCGCTGTCGTTCGAATCGGACCCGGTTCCCCATTCCTCGCGCGAGCCGGTTCTGCAGCGAGCTGAGCTGCTCGACCAGCGCGTTGCGATCGGGCGACAACCTCATCGCCGCCTGCGTTGGGGTCGCGGCCCGCTCGTCCGCGACGAGCTCCGCGATTGTCGTGTCCGTCTCATGCCCGATCGCGGCGACGATGGGCAGCACCGAATCATGGATCGCCTGAGCAACTTCTGGTTCATTGAACGCCCAAAGGTCCTCGAGCGATCCGCCGCCGCGGGTCACGATGATCGCGTCAAGACCGAGGCGCTCGCGGTTCGCGTTGAGTGCCCGGATCGCGTGACTCACCTGCACCTTGGCCTGATCGCCCTGCACGCGGACATCCACGATCGTAAGCTCGATCGAGGGACACCGGCGCGCGAATGTATCAATCACATCCTGCACCGCAGCCCCGTCCTTGCTCGTCACGATCGCGACGCGACGCGGGAAGGTCGGGAGCGGCTTCTTGATCTCCGGATCGAACCACCCCTTGGCGCGAAGGTGCTCGACGAGCTGCTTGTAACGCTGCTCCAGCGCCCCCTCGCCGACGGGCGTGATCGAGGTGACGATAAGACTGACTCGCCCCGAGGGCGCGTAGAACTCGACGCGTCCCTTCGCGATCACCCGCTGCCCGTGCTCGGGCTTGGTTGTGGACCGATTCGCTGCGGACGCGAAGAACACCGCGCTGATGACGGACTTGTCGTCTTTGAGCGAGAAGTAGTAGTGCGTCCGATGGGCGAGCGAGCTGATCTCCCCCTCGACGATGACCCGCGCGGGCAGACCCGATCGCAGCGCCTGATCGATGCTCGTCGCGAGCTCGGACACCGAGATCGGGCGATCGCCAGACGCACCAAAACCAGACGACGAGGGCGCGTTGCCCCCGTCGTCGGCTCTCTGTCCAGACTGTGCGCCCTTCATGCGTTTGGGATCGAACGGGAGTCGCCCTGTCATACCCAGAGCATACCGCCGATCACGCGGGCGTTCATTCGTTGATCGCGACTTCTTTCTTGTCCGTGCCGTTGCGCTGGATGACGCTGATCCGGCTCGTCGTGTCCAGGTGCGCCGGGAGCGACACACGCACGGACTCGTCGCTCGCGTTCATGAGGAACGCGACGGAACCCATCGGGCTCGTGTTCGCGTTGACCTGCTCGCGGGACTTGCCGCGGGGAACATCCGCCGGGCGACGGAACGAGGCTGCGGGCTCGGGGAGCTTGGCCTCCTTGCGTTCCACGGCCTGACCATCACGCGTAAAGGTGCGGGCGTTGTAGTACCCGTTGTCACGCAGCCAGTTGATCCGGGCCTGCTCGAGCTTGCGGAAGAGCTCCTTGGTGCGATCGATGCGCTGACGCCCAAACTGGGTGCGATCGGTCTCGAGCGATGTCCCTCGAAAGAGCTGCTGCGCCGTCGCGTCCGATGCCGCGGGGATGGGCTTGAACGGATCGATCGCGAATGTGCCGTCGAAGATGCGGACATAGATCATCGCGGGCGCGTCTTCGCCACGGAGCGCCTCACGATCGCTCTTGGCGTTCCACTCGGCGATCCCGTTCTGGTGAACGACGCCAACGATCTCGCCTTGGGTTTCGTTCGAGAAACGGATCTGCCGACGATTGACGGCGGTCGTGTCGAACATGTCCGGGTTGATCTCGATGACCCGTGGGGTGGTGATATGGCTGTTGCTTGCCCCGTTCGCGTTGCATGGTCCCAGCGCGAGTGTCGCTGCACCGATGAGTGTTGTGAACAACATCTTCGTGCCTCCGATCTTGGGTTGTTTGACGATGCCGACGCGCACACGCAGCGTCGCTCGTCACATGAGGAGTATGCACGAAAACCGCGACTTCACCAACGACTCTGACGATCAGGGAGAAAGAAACCGTGCAAGCGAAGCGCTATCGGACGGCACGACGCCCGATATCGATCACCCCGCGTCCGTCGCCTGACGGAGCCCGACGAGATCTGCGTACGCGTCGCTCAAGGCCTCGATGTGCAGCCCCGAGCGCCTGTGCGTACGGATGTACTCGCGTACCTTGGTCGCGTGCTCCGTCGCCCGATCCCTCGATGCGATCACCGCCCCGACCTGCTCGTTCCAGAGTTCCGGGCTCGGACGCGGGATGACGATGACACCCGAGTCGTCCACGATGGGCTGGATCTTCTCGTCGTTGCCCGCGATCACGACGAGCCCCGCGCCCATCGCGTCGAGCAGCAGGGTTCGTTCCTCGTGGAGGGTCTCTGGGTACGCGAGCATATCACAACGCAGGAGCAGATCGCGCCGATCCTCCGAGCGATCGATGACCGTGAACCGGTCCTGGAGCTTGTCCTTCTTCACGCGATTCCAGAGCCCGACGCGTTCGACGAGTTCCTGATTCGCGAACAGCATCGTGTCGGTCCTCGCCGAGAGCGCCTCCGCGATCCCGTTGTAGGCCGCGAGGCAGTGGTCCTGCTGACGCCCGGACCCCATGAGCACGATGGAGTAGAGCTTGCCCTCGCGGAACACCGGGACAGGCTGGTCCGAGACGGACGCGCCCCATGGGACATGCTGCACGCTCGCGTCTTGAAGACTCTCGCGGACAGAGTCCTCGAACCCACGCTCGGGGACGAGGAACATCACCCGATCCTCATCGTCGAGGTTCAGGTTCGATGCCTGATTCGCGAGCCCGGCGCGCCAGACCTCAAGGGCGAGACCCGCGTCGAGGGTCCGCGCGAGCTCGAGCCCCATGCCCCAGGCGCCGCCGCCCATGACATGCACGATGTCAACGGGGCGTGAGGAATCGCCGAATCGTTCGGTGATACTCCGCGCGATCTGCGCCGCCCGGATCTTGCGGGTAATCAGCAGCCCCCGATCCGCGTACCAGATCGGGTCGCCGAGCACGCCGACACGGAAGGAGGACAACCCTCGATCCTTGGGGAGGACGAGCTGCGCGTCGATGCCCTCGACCGTCAGCCCGACCACGACGCGTTCGATCAGCGCCCGCTCGTGCTTGGCGAACTGTGCGTCTGCAAGGATCAGCACCCGCATCGCGTGCCCTCATTCCCGGGAACAATCCCCGTTGATTCGGTTCAGCCCTTCGCCTTCTTGTGATCACTCACACGGAAGGTCAGATCGGGCGGCGAAGAGTCATCGTTCTTGACCGCTTCCGTCCGCCAGCACCCGACCCAGTGATCGTCCGCGACCTTGCGTAGCACATAATCACCCGCGGGTTCGTCGCGTTTGCGCAGGTCCGCCGGCGGTTCTTGCCAAGGCCACCACGGGGTGATGCCCTGATCCGCGCCGGGGAGCTTCTTGAACTCCTCGGGGTTGTTGACGATCTCGGTGATCGTTGTCAGACGATCGAGCTTCTTATGTACGACGGGGATGCTCGCGAGCAGCCCCTTGGTGTAGGGGTGCATCGGGTTGTCGAAGAGGGTGTACACTGGGGCAAACTCAACCACGCGTCCTGCGTACATCACGCACACCACATCCGCGTTCTCCGCGACCACACCCAGATCGTGGGTGATGAGCATGACGGCCATGTCGCGTTCTTCCTTGAGCTGCTGGAGCAACTCGAGGATCTGCGCCTGGATCGTCACATCGAGCGCCGTGGTAGGCTCGTCCGCGAGCAGCAGACGCGGCTGACACGCGAGCGCCATCGCGATCATCACGCGCTGGCGCATACCACCCGAGAACTGGTGCGGGTACGCCTTAATGCGTCCGACCGGGTCGGGGATGCCCACGGCGTCCATCGCCTCGATCGCGATCTTCTCTGCTTCCTTCGCGTTGACATCCTGATGGAGGGTGATCGCCTCGATGATCTGATCGCCGACTGTGTACACCGGGTTGAGCGAGGTCATGGGCTCCTGGAAGATCATCGCGATCTCGTTGCCTCGGATCTGGCGCATCTCCGCTTCGGACTGCTCGAGGAGGTTGATGACCTTCCCGTTGGCCAGGCGGTACATGATCTTGCCACGATCGAACCGCCCGGGGGGGCGTGGGACGAGCTGCATCGAGCTCATCGAGGTCACAGATTTGCCGCACCCAGACTCGCCGACGACCGCAAGCGTCTGTCGGGGGTAAACGGTCATGCGTACGCCGTCGACCGCCTGGATGCGAGGTCCCGAGCCGTTGTCGAACGAAACGGCGAGGTCCTGGACCTGCATGATCGGCTGCTCTGCGACCTTGTGCATGCTCGCATTCCCGGGTTGTTGCATCGTTGCTTCGCTCATGTATCACTCCTCGCGTCTATCACGGATCAGACGCGTGCTTTCTTGAGTTTGGGATCGATCGCGTCGCGGAGCGCCTCGCCGATCAGGTTGTAGGCGAGCGTCGTCAGGAAGATCGCGGCACCGGGGAAGATCGCCAGCCACCACAGGAACCCGCCCGCCTCGCCCGACGCGTTCCGCAGCAGACTCCCCCAGCTCGCCTGCCCAGTTGGGCCGAGCCCGAGGAAGGAGAGGGTTGCTTCGATCAGGATCGCCGCAGCGATGAGGAACGACGACTCAACAAGCACCGGCGTCACCCCGTTGGGGAGCATGTGCTTGAACAGGATCGACCAGAGGGGCAGCCCCATCGCCTGCGCTGCTTGGACATAGTCCGTGTGACGCAGCTTCATGAACTCCGCGCGGATGAATCGTGCAGCACCGGTCCATGTGAAACACCCGATGATCGCCATCATGAAGTAGGTGTTGCGCGGGAGCAACCCCGCCGCGACGATCAAGAGGAACAGGACCGGGATGGCCATGAAGATCTCAACGACGCGATAGAGCAACAGATCGACCCACCCACCGAAGTAGCCCATCAATGCACCGATCGTGACCCCGATCACCACCGCGATGCCCGTCGAGACGAACCCGATCGAGATCGCGAGTCGGCACGCGTGCATCATCTGCGAGAGCACATCCTGCCCGAGCGTGTCCGTGCCGATCGTGTGGATGGGGGCGCTGTGATCGAGGATTGCGGTTTGCATCTCGAGCAGGTTCGTGATCTCTCCGCTGCTTACTCGGGCATCCAGTTCATCGATGAACTCGGAGATCGGGTACGAGACGAGCCCGTCCACCGAACGCCCAATGGCGCGGAGCTCTTTGAAAGTATCGTCCGTGATGGCAATCGCGCCGAGTTCTTCTTCGTTGTACTTTGCGCTTCGCCCCTCGGTCCGGCGTTGCCAGGACTCAAGGCGTGACCAGACCGCGTCCATCGGGGTAGCGCCCGGCGGGCGATTGAACATCGCGGGCATCGAGTGCGAGTGCGAGAACGGCACGACAGTATATGTTGCGTCCACGAGCCCCTTCGATTCGCGATCGCGGTAATCGAAGTTGTTGAGCGAAGGCGTCCATTTCCAACCCACGATCGCGCCAGCAACAATCGCGACCCCGATCACGAAGAAGAAACGCCCAACGCTGCGGTGCACGAACACCGAGATCAGGATGAACGGGATCATCGTCAAGACACAAAGCGCTGCGACGGAAACGGGGACGAACAGATCATTCCGACCCCAGCTCGCGACGAACCCGACCGCGTCGCGGTGCGTGAAGGTGCTCTCCACGACCCGAGCGAGTATCACAACCAGCCCGATCTGCGCAGCACCCGCGATCACGAGGCGCAGCTTGGGACCAAAGGTCAACGAACCGGTCTTGAGGAACAGGAAGAACGGGGCGATCGTCCCGATCACCAAGAGCGCCACATCCGATGCGCTGAGCGAGTCGATCAACGGTGAGCTCGTCCCGCCCTCTGATCGGAGGATCAGGGGGTGACTCGACGCGATCAGCGGCGCGTAGATCGCGAAGAAACTCACGATCGCGATCCAGACGATGCTCGCGACGGCGGCGGGTCGTTTGAAGACCTGCGCCCACGCCTCGGCCCAGAAGCTCTGGGCGGGCTGGTGCCCGATGCCCTGTGCGAGCTGCACACCCGTGACAGAGCTCGGTTTATCCTGTTGTGGATTTGCGTTCTTACTCATTTGTACGAAATCCTCGGATCGGCAAGCGCGTACAGGATGTCGGCCAGCAGGAGCGCGATCAGGTTCACGCCCGCGATCATCAGCGTGTTCGCGAGCAACAGCTCACGATCGCGCAGGTTGATCGACTCAAGCGTCAATCGCCCCATCCCGGGCACGGTGAAGATCTGCTCGATCACGACCGAGCCCGCGAGCATCGCGGGGAAGATCGACACGAACATCGTGATGAGGGGGAGCAGGGAGTTGCGGAACACATGCCGCATGACGATCGTGTTCCCGGCGACGCCCTTGGCCTTCGCGGTGCGGACATAGTCCATATTGAAGTTGTCGAGCATCGCGGCGCGGGTCTGCTTGGACAGGATTGCGAAACCGCCGTACACGAGACACAAGACGGGGAGACACACATGCCAGACCATGTCGAGCAGGTACCCCTTCTCCCACACCCCTTGCGCGTTGTACCCGGGGAGGTAGGTGTACCCCTCGGACGCCGTGGAGTGCAGACCCGACACGGGGAACATGCCCAGGTAATCATCGTTCGCGAGGTACCCGATCGCGAGCACGCCCGCGAGGGGGATCGGGAACGACCAGAGCGCGATGAAGAACGCGCCGCTCAATCGATCGAACAACGAACCGGCCTTGACCGCGGCGAGCATCCCGCACGGGATCGCGACGAAGTAGATGATCGGGGTCGCGATCAGGTTGAGCAGGATCGTGATCGGGATCGCGTCGGAAATGAGATCCACGACGGGGCGTGACTTGGTGAATGAACGACCAAAGTCCGGGCTCGAGAGACTCACCCACGATCCACCAATCCCCGCCTCGGGGAAGGGCTTGGCGTCGAAGATGCCCTTGAGGACGCCCCACTGCTGCCACGCCTCGGCGTACGCATCGATGAGGACCTGCCCCTGGGCTTGCAACTCTTCCCAGCGTTCGTCGCCCTGGAACACATCGAGGTTCTTCTCGACGATGTTGTACTTGATCTTTCCCGCACCGTCACGGATGCCTCGGATCTCGTTACGGTCCGCGATGGACCCGAGGATCTCGTCGAGCATCGCCTTGTTCGCGATCATCGCGGCACGGGCCTGCGAGTAGACCTGCGATTGGCGGCGATATGCGCGGGATTTGATCTCCGCGATCTCCACAGGATCCGTCGCGTCCCTGAGCACAAACTCGTAGGTGATCGGATTAACCTTCGGCGGAAGCTCGTCTACGAAGAGGTCCCAGATCGGCGGGTCCTTGGGCTTCTTGGGTGAACGGATGAACTCGCCCGTCGGGTCAATCTGGTCGCGCGTGCCGAACTTGATGGGGGAGATACGCCCCAACCAACGGACATACTGCACCGGGGCGGGCGCGTCGAGCCCGTACCGGTCCTCGAGGTATGCCTCGCGGATGGCGCGGGTGTTCGCTTCCATCTCGCCACCAGCGACACGGAGCGACGCCCCGATCCCGCCGGGTGCGAGCGCGATGATCATGAACACGACGAAGGTGATCCCGATCAGAGTCGGGATCATCAGGAGCAAGCGTCGGAGAATATATACGCCCATGCGTGGCCTCGTCCCTTCGCGTGATCAGTTTGCCTGCATCGGCGATGTATAGAACTCACGCTGTTCCAGTCCCTTGGGGTAGGGATGGACATTCGTGAACTCCTTGCTGATGAAACGCTTCCAGGGGACGACGCGGATAAAGGTGTACGGCTGCTCTTCATGCACGAGCGAATGGAACTGGTGGAAGATTGCCATGCGCTTCTCGTAATCGAGCTCGGCCTTGATCCCATCGATGTACTGGTCCTGCCCCGCATCCCATTGGATGAAGTTGTGGCCTTGGTTCTGGATGGAATCGGTGTGCCAGATCTGCTTGGGATCGGACTCGGGCGCTGACGCGGACCACCCGAGGGTGATCGCGTCGAAGTCGCGGTTCTTGAGGATCTGGTCGTACAACGCCCAGTCCACGATCTTGGGCGTGCAACGGATCCCGATCGCGGCACAACGATCCACGATGTACTTCTGCATCCGCTCAGCGGTCTGCCCACCCGATGCGCGGGTGAACTCGAACTCGAACTCGACGCCGTCCTCGTTCTCGAGGATCCCGTTCCCATCGCGATCTTCCCACCCCGCCTGGGCGAGCAGCTCGAGCGCGAGCTCTGGATCGTACGGCCAGGGCTCGATGTCCGGGTTCGCAGCGGGCGACGGCGGGTTGTTGGGGCCGACAGCCACAAAGTCGAGACCCGCCCAGATATCACGGATCATCTGTTCACGATCGAGGTTGAGCGTCATCGCCTGACGAACGCGCTTGTCGTGGAACGGGGTGAGCTTGCCGTCGCGCGGGCCGCACTGCCACCCGATGAAGAGGTACCCGGATCGCATGTTGAGCCACTTGAGCGAGTGAGCGCGATCTTCCCAATCCGCACGCTCAGTCATCTCGACGAACTGCGGCGCGGAGGGGTTGATCATGTGGGTCTCGCCGTTGGTGAACGCGGTGAGCTTGGGCACATCTTCCTGGATGACATTGAACCGGAGCTCCGCGATCGCGGGCTTGACACCCCAGTACTGCTCGTTGCGGACGAGCACCGCGGTCTCGCCGGGCGTCCACTGATTGTCAGGGTTCAGGTTCGCGAACTTGAACGGCCCGGACCCCATGGTCAGCGCGGTCGCTTGGTTGATCTGTGTCGGGGTGAACTTCTCGTAGAAGTGCTTGGGGAGGATGTAGAACTGGAGCGCCGCCTGCAGGTTGTACGCGTCGGGCTCGTTGAAGGTGATCTCGACGACCTTGTCAGAGATCACTTCGACCTTCTCGATCTGGGTGAGGATCGAGCGGAGGGATTCGGTCTCGAGTTCAGGGTTGTTGATGTAATCGTGGAAGGTCCAGCGGACATCTTCCGCGGTGACGGGCTGCCCGTCGGAGAATCGCGCGATGTCGCGGATCTTCACGCGGACCCAGTACCCATTCGGGTCGTACTGCCATGCTTCAGCAAGCCACCCGATGAGTTCGAGCGATTCGGGGTCAAACTCCGCGAGGCGCTCGCAGACCTGGTCCTGTACGCGCCGTCCGTAGACATCCTCGCCGAGGATCGGGGTGAGCTTGGCGGGCTGGGCCTCGAAGGTTTCCTGGAAGGTCCCACCGATGCGGAAGTCATCGTTGTTGCGCGGATCGGACGCGAACCCGGGCATGTCGAACCACTCGACCTTGACATTCGGATCACGGACCCAGGACTCGTCCCGGGCCGCGGGGGCACCGTTCGAGCCCGCGTTGTTGGAGACGACGATCCCCGATTCGAGCTTGGATTCCATTCGCGCGAGCTGCTGCTCGATGGAGTCCACCTTGGCGACGAGGGTCTCGTTCTGATCCCAGCGCCGATCGTCCTGCTTCATGGCCAAGACGCCGAGCACCATGACGATGACGACGAGGACCAGGAGCACAAAATCCTTCAACCCGAACTTGTTCTGCATAGACAACTCTCACTTGCGTGGATTGGAGACTCTCACACCCGGAATGCGGGGAGAGATAGTTTATCATCTCGATCGCTTCGGATCGAACGCTTCACGCAGTCCTTCTCCGACAAAGTTCATCGACAAAAGCGTGATTCCGAGCAACAAGCACGGAAACAGCAACAACCACCAATGGCTGTGGTAGGTATTGATCTCCCCAAGTCCTTCTGCCGCAAGGTTTCCCCAGCTCGGGAGGGGCGGTTTCACCCCGATCCCGAGGAAACTCAGGAAACTCTCTTGCAGGATCGCCTGAGGCACGGTCAGCGTCGCGTACACCACGATCGGGCCGACAAGATTGGGGAGCAGGTGCCGAACGAAGATCCGCACGGGCGAACTCCCCACGGCTCGCGCTGCTTCGACGAACGGCTGATTCTTCAAACTCAGGACCTGCCCACGGATGACCCGCGCCATTGTCAGCCAGCTCACGCCACCGATCGCGATCAGCAGCGTCAGCACATCGAGCGCCGTGCGTTTTCCGACACTCAGGTCCCGCGCGGGATAGATCGTGTTCGCCTCTGCGAGCAATCCATCACGGAGAGACTGGTCCGATGCAAGCACATCGACCGCTTCGAGCTTGGACATGGTCTCGCCGTTCTGCTCGGCCTGCGTGATCACCTGCGCCCGCATCCATGATTCCTTCGCCCTCGATTGGGTCACCCACTCGTCCACGAGCGCGTTGCTTGCGACCGCGAGCAGGACCACCAGCAGGATGTACGGGAGCCCATAGAGCACATCGACGACGCGCATCATGAACGAATCGACCTTGCCTCCGATGTAGGCTGCGAGGGCGCCGTAGATCGTCCCGATGCTCACGCTTAACAGCGCCGCCGCGATCCCGATCGCCAGCGAGATCCCCCCGCCCGCGAGCAGACGGATCCCCAACGATCGCCCAAGCAGGTCCGACCCGAACGCGTAACTCGGCCAGAGCGGCTTGATCAGTTCGAGCTCCGGATCGCCCGAGCGGGCTGCGAGCAGGTCATCGATCGAGACGCCATTCTCCGCGGCGACCCGCGCGAGCGCTTCGCGATCGACGGCGTTGTTTGCGCGTTCGACATCCCGATCATTGAACGGCACCCACGAAGGGGGGAGTCGTCCCTCGATCGGGGCACCCGCGTCGTATCGGGGGACCCCATCTACGGGTCGAAGGGTCCAGGGGAGGGTCCCGAGGCACGCGATGAACATCAGCGCGAGTACCGCGAACCCGACCATACCCGGCTTGGATCGCGTGAGCGGGTTATCCCGATGGCGCGTGGGCGCACGCATCGCGAGCACCGGCTCGTGATCGTCCCCTTGCATTTTCGGATTCGCCGTCCCGCTTGGCATGTGCACACCTTATCCAAACACGCGTGTTTGTGCTGACCGAACGCGCGGGTATTCCCTGACAGGATTTCACGAGAATCCATGAAAAAAGCGTGCGATCATCGCACGCTCGTGAGAAGAAATCAGAGAGACAGGATTTGAACCTGCGACCTTCTGGTCCCAAACCAGACGCTCTACCAAGCTGAGCTACACTCTGTTCGGGTAACTGTAGACCCAATATCGGCTCTTGGCACCTATCGGGTTAGAGCGGGACCTCCTTGAGCAGCACAATCCGCGGCTTATCGCCCGGCTCGATCACATTCGAGCGATCCACGACCATCATAAACCGCTTCTGGAGGGTCGGGACGAGCGGGTCCTCGGGGCGGAGATTCGCCACATCAGACTCGCGGTACCCCTGAATCACGAACCAGACGGCGTAGTAGTCCGAGCGGACGCTGACCATGTTGAGCACGCTGCTCGCCATCGCGAGTTGCTCGGCGTAATCGTCCACGGTCTCACCAACGGAATAGCTTCCGGCATCCCCGTACACCTGAGGCACGACTGTTGCGTCATCCTGAATCCCCTGCGCGATACCGTCGGTGCCATAGAGATTTATGGTGAGGTTGCGGAGGTTTGTCCAGGCCGGCGGATTCGAGGTTTCGAGCTCCGGATCAAGACGAACCGCGAGCAACTCGCCGACGGAACCGAACCCGGGTGTCATCCGCAATCCCTCGATCCCCGTCATCGTCCGCCGATCAAGCGTGATGTTCGTGGTCCCTGGGAACGAGAACGGATCCTCCGTCATGAAGTTGTCAGCGACTGACTGGAGGTTGTTCACATCGTCATTCACGCCCGGATTGAGCGGTGCGCTCGAATACACGCTTCCCGCTACAGTCGCGTGCGCACCGGTGATGGGCGCCGCCATCACACGATCACGGTACGCGACGATCCCTGCCGCGACATCCGGGTTCTTGAGCAGGGTACTCGCGTCGAGGCCACTCACTGCTGCCAGCACGCTCGTGTCCGCGGCTTCCGAGTCCGTCAGGCGGTTTCCCCACCACTCGTATGCCACGCCCGCGCCTCCGGTCGTGTTGTAGTACTGCGCCCGGCTCGGGGTTAGCCCGGGCAGGAGTCGCAGCACCTCGACCGGTGCGGTGTTGATGTTGATCGTGCCGAATGTCGGACGCGTGAGCCCGAGCGTCGCCGGCGGGTTGGCAACCGGGTCCGTCACCCGACCAAGCGGCTCAAACACGCGAGCGCGATCGAGCACACCCAGGGCTGCGGGAACACCCGCGCCGCGAATGCGATCGAATCCTTGGTTAAACTCGATCGGGTCTTCCGATGTATTGGCGTTCCTGAACGGCACGAATCGATCGATCGCAAGATGCAGATCATTCAGATGACGCTCATCTTCCGTGGGTGTCAGATCCCATGTATCCGCCCAGATCCGGCTTGCGCCCGTGCTGCTCGAGAGCGGCTGGTCATACCCGAGCGCGATCGCGAGGGCTTCGGTATAAGTCACCCACTCGTCCGCGTAATAGGTCGCGTTGGCATCGACCAGAGAATCATCCGGCGCTTTCATCGCCGCGATCCCCGTCGTCAACAACAGATCTGATAATCGGTACTTGTCCGTCGGCACACGCAACGAGATCTGCGGACGAAGATTCGTCCGCGTTGGGTTCGGGGGTGGGGTTGCCTGCGTGCCGCCCTCATGGAGTGTGACCGCGCTGTTCGGGTGTGTCCATTCTGCGTTGGGTTCATCGAACTTGGTGCTCGATCCCGATCCATTCCCGCCTGCGCGAGAATCGAGGTCATCCTTACGGTACGGTGCCAGCGCCATCGTGACAACGACCGGTTCACCCGAGAACATCGTGTCAAACTCGATGTGGACCTCAAAATCGCTCTGCGGACCTGTCCCAGCGCCGTCTTGCGCGTTGTCCGGGTTGCCCGCGATCGCACGGAAGTCCGACGCAACGGGATTCTGCGTGTACATGTCTCGTACCGAAACAACCGATGCCAAGGGATCAGATGTCGAAGAGAGCATCCACTCGCGGATCTGCCCGGCGTGCCGATCCAAAGGTTCAAACTGATCACCGTCGTACGCTCCATCGGGCGAGCCCTTCCGGCGTGACGATGCCCACTTGACGATACTGAAACCGATATTGTCGTTGCGAATACTCGCAGCGACCTCGTCTGCGGTGCTTGGATAGTCCTCGGGGAATGACGAGGTGTTCGCGATCTCGTTATTGCCCGCTGCTAAGGGCTGAGCAACGCCGTCGATCCGGATGCGATCAACAAGCAGATCGTTATGCAGCAGGTTCTCGGTAATCCGGTTTGCAAATGCCGGATCGTTTTCCTCTTCACCCGGTGTCGTGATCTTGCGCCACAGACGGACCTCGTCCGGGTTCGCGCGATCGCTGGTGATCGGGAGAGGGTTTGGGAGCTGGGTCAGGGTGCTCGTGTCACCATTCGTCCCAAAGTAATCGATTGGGAGGGTGTCATCGAGGTACTCGCCTGTCTCGGGGTTCATCGCATGGATCATCACGGGTTCACCTGAACCCGCAACGCTGAACTGATCCCGCAACCACTCCTGCGACGGGCCGGTCCAGCCTCGACCGTCTTTTCCATCGGGGAGACCATCCATGTCGATATCAAAGGTTGGATCGCCGCTTGTGTACGGGTCGATCAAGAAAGGAAAATCCGCGAGAACGCCCTTCCACTTTGATTCAACTTCCAACTCGCTATCGGCTTCGCTGAATCGCGCGTCTGTCATCGCGTAGAACACACGGGTCTCACCCGGCGCGAGGACGACATTGCGTGCGACAAAGTCGGGATACTGTGTGCCCGATGAGGGGAGCAACGCTCCGCCGGCAGTGCCAAAGTCATCGGCGGGGTTATCAACACCAGTGATGACCGAATCGCGTGCGCGTCGATCGTTCGCCGTGTTCAAGGAAGGCGCGTAATACCGCTCGAACGAGGCGAGCTTGAAGAAGTGCCCCTTCCAATCGATGTAGTACTCGAACTCGTACTGATCCGTCGTGGAATCAACGACATTCGGGTTGTTCGGCTCACGCATTCGCGTCAGCGCGTCGTTCTGGGCGCGCCCCTCGCCACCGAGCGAGATCGGCACATCCCATGGGTTATGGATCTGGAACGCAACGCACGCCATCAGGAAGTCCGGGTTCGACGGATCGACATCGCCGTTGATCGTCAGCTTCGTCTGACTCCCAGGGAACGGTGGCGGCGGGGTGATATCCCCACTCACCAATCGACGATGACGGCGGATGCTGTAATCCATATCGCCGCCCGCGCCCTCAGGCGCGTCGGTGTAGAGGTAGAGCGTCGCGACCTCGGTGATGATCGGCGAGGCCTCGAACCCGTAGACATTGACCGCCTGACGATCGATATCGAGGTTGTTATCCGCGAGAACCGTCTGTGGTGCAGCGGTATTGGTCTCCGCATCGAAGAGCTGCCCATCGGCGGCACCGGGGAAGTCGCGGTACCAGATATTGCCCGGCTGCGCCTGGTTGGGATCCGTCGGGAAGTTCGCGGTGCTCGTGAGGTTGTTCCGCTGGTTCCGATCAAGCAGCACCGTTGCGATCGTCGGGGTGCGATCCGCGTCGGCCATATCTTTCATGTTGACCGCGGCGCTCGCTGCGGTGTGCAACGCAAGCTCCGGGCCACGATACCCGTAGAACAACGGCGAGTAGAACTGATTATCGAAGAGGCCGATATCGTTCTCCCAACCAAGCCCACGCAGGTCCTCAATCTCACCCGCGAGCGCACCGGAGTACAGCCCAAACAACGCCTGCGGATCCTGCATCAGGTTCTCAAGCGTCGGCAGCGCCGAACCGCCCGTCAGCGCACTGAGTTCCGATGCGTCCGTCAAACGCTCGTCGGGAGACAACGGCACGAATCCGCTGAGCGTCGTCATCCGCTTGCGCGGGGTCAGCGCCATCAGGGCCATCGAGTTGCGGGAGATCTCGCCGATCCGGGTCAGATCGGTGAGGTTGTCGAGGTACGGCGCGGTCCGCATGTCCACGGTGCTGAGGATCCGGGTATGACCGAACCGGTCGAGCGTGAGATCGCGATTGCTCAGGAGCGGGCTCAGGCGACGGGTCTGGATCGGGTCGCCCGTGCCGCTCTCAAAGCGTCCATCCGCGACGCGTTCGAGTCGGCTCGTGAAGTCCGGGTCGTTGAGCCCGTGGAAGGTCAGGAGTTCCGAGAGATCATCGATCCCGAAGAGCCCCGCGCTGCTCGTGATGAGCCCCGGGTTCGCGCTGTACTGACGCCCGATCTCGATGTATTGCTCGTACCGTTCCTGCGCCGTGATCGGCATCGAGGTCGGGCTGTTGGGATCCATCGTCTCGAACTGAATCAGATCGCGTGCGCTCGAGGCGCTCCCGCCGCTCTCCAGATCGAACCCACGGAACTGATTGCCCGGCGTTCCGCCCATCCGGATCGCGCGCCGGAGCGCGCTATACGCGTACCGCCCGATGAGCATCGAAGGCGAGTTCGCAAGAGGCGAGCGGAGATCATTTGTACTCGTACTTGCCAGATCCGCTTGGTAGAACTGGTAATCCTCCGGCGCACGACGGAAGTCCTCTTCCGGGCGGGTCGCCAGATCCCAGACGCGCGGGGTCGCGATGATCTCGGTCTCCGCGTACGGGCGGGGTGCCGCGTTGAGTGAGAGCGGCAAGAAGTTGGGCCCCGCGGTCGAGGTCATCGCGACATAGTTCTCGGCCTGGTCCTGCATCGTGAGCAATCGACGCAGGTCGATCTCCGCAGGCGAAGAACCCATCGGGTACGCCACGCTGGGCGTGACCAGCCCATCCGTCGCGGTATTGATGTTCACCATCGAGCTCAGGTCGATCGCGCGTGCCGCGAAGAAGTACCGCATGTCGCCCTGCTCGAACAGGTCCTGGATGTCGTCGCGGGCGCTCCCGAACGCATCGCCCGCGCCCAAGTCACGCGCCGAGCGGAGCTCGAACCAGCGCGAGTCCGCGAACCCATCGCCGTCCGCATCCGCATACTGGTACGCAGGGTAGTCCGGGTCCGCCCAGCTCGATTCCTCACCGAGACGATTGAGAATCACAAACGGCTGATTCATTGGCATGAACATGAACCGCTGGTTCATGGTCCACACTGCGGGGGTGTTCGCGATTTCGTTCGCAGGAATCCCAAGATCTGGACCAGCGATCGGCGTGTTGTACCCTGCGACCCAGATGCCATCTGTCGTTGGGTCGAACGCGCGAAGGAAGGTCTGCGGATCGGTCGGATCCGCAACATTGAGCAATGAGAGGTAGTTGCTCATGCGACGGATACGGCGCCCATCGGAGGCACGAGGCGAAACCCCAATGCCGGGTTCCGCATCAAAACCGCCGACATCGCCGTTGTTCACGCCACGCACACCAAAGTCGGAAGTGTTCGGACGCAGGTTGAACAGATTCACCGGACGCCCATCGGGCGCGAAGTTCGAAATCTGCAGCCAATCGCGCTGATCGAGATAGCTCCCCCCGTTGGGCCTCGACAGATCGCCCGGGATGATCTTCCCGAACGGGCGCTCATCGACGCCTGTGAAAGGGTTATCAGATGCGCCAGGATCCCCAAGGAATGTCGGCGTCGTCGCCGCGAGCCACGGGTCGTTCTGCACGCGGAAGTCCGTATCCGCCGTCAAACCCTCCATCCGGTACGGACGCCCCGTCGGTGTGAAGAGCAGCGCTTCTTCGGAGTTGACGCCGAGGTTCACCTCGCTCCGTCGCGACCAGTCCGTGTAGACCACATCGACCACTTCGCGGCGAGCGAAGGGATTGCCGTTGATGTCGTACTGGACATACGCGTCGAGTCGGTCGTCGCCGATGATCCCCGAGAGGTACTCCGCGAACTGGAAGGACTTGTCTTGCTGCTCGACCCGGTTGCGGAAGGTCTGGGCGGCGCGCCGGTCCGTGCGTCCGATGGAGACATAGACCGCGGCGAACACCGCGACGAGCGCGAGCGTGCCGATCACGATCAGCAGCGCCGACCCGCGCTCGTGCGGGGCGCGACCCGCGAGCGATCGGAGCTGGAGCGCCGAGATGTTCTTGCGTCGATTGGTCTTCATCATGCCTCTTACTCCTCGCCCGATCCCCGGGCGATGCGCACCTCATGGGTTGTCTGCTCGGCGAACCTTCCCGCGTAGGTGCCCGCGGCGTCCCCTGCCGAGCGTCCCCAAATGTCGTGTCCCCCTCGATTCATCCCCAAGCTCACTCGGGCTCGGGGACCTCGAAGATGATCTGATAGGTCTCCTCGACATCCCGATCGGTCGGGTCGCCGAGCGTCATCGTGATGCGGATGAGCTTGGGCCAGGGCCAGTAGGCACCGGCCGGGTTTGTCGCGCTCGGGTTCGTCGAGAACCCAAAGCAAGTCGCCTCAACGAACGCGTCTGAACCCGAGAACGGGCTCCCGCCGACCACCAACAGCTGGGGCGGCCCGGTCAACCTCGGCTGATCGTTCGCGGGGTTGGCATTGGGGTCCATACCACGCGGGCCATACCGGCGCGTCGTTGGTCTGTCTGCGCTATCTGTGATGCCGTCGTTGTTGGTGTCACGCTCGAACCGGGGGAGACCGTACCAGATGGTTTCCTTGAACTCTGGATCGGTATCCGCAAGGCCATAGTTCGTAAATCCAAACGACCATTCAACGATGAACTCCGTGCAGCGAGGAACAAACACGGATGACCCGAGCATCTCCTGGTTCGCCTCGGCGTACGCCCGTTCGAGAGATCCTCGATCCGTGCTCGCGAAGTCGTCCTCATTGAACAACAGACGCGTCGGGATGTCTTCGTACCGAACACCCGCAAAGAAGTCATTTGCTCCAAGCGTGCCCGTGTTGCTGCTCGTGTTCCATGCGCTAGGCAACGCATCGATCATCCACGAGCGAATGCGCTGCACATGTGTCGTGTTGATCGCCCCGACATCCCATGCACCGGTGCTCTGGTAACTCCCAAGCGAAAGTGCCGCAGATTGTGCGGGATTAGGTGGCGTGGGCAGCTCATAGAACTGGTATTCGAACAGATCGCGCGTCCCGATCCCACTCGGCGGCGACGGTGTGGGAAGATTCGCATACGCGGAGTTGTAGTTCATGTACGCAGACGGGAACTGCGACACCGCGAGTGCCTGGATCTCCGCCCGGATCGACGCGAGGTCCTGCGACACGATGTCCACCATCCCGCTTGTCGGGAGGTACAACGGGTACTGCGCGGGCGACGAAGGCTGCCCTTGATAAGTCAGGTCGTACAACGATCGGTTGATCGTCCCCCCCACGCTCGGATCGATCCGAGCGCTCCCGTTGAGCGACTTGAAGATGCTCCGAGCAGCGGGCTGGAGCATGATCTGACGCGGGGAATCGATGAGGCGCGGACGATCACCAAAGTCATCGCTGCTCAACCCGTACAACTCCGCGGGGACTTGCTGACCCGAGCCCTGCGGGTTCGTCAGCAGGGTCACCACACGCAGCAGCGACCAGTCGCGTGCGAACTCGTTGGGATTCACGAACCCGGGCGTGCTGAACCCGACGCGCGTGTCGAGCGTCGCGTCAAAGTTGTTGTCCCACGGCTGAGGATTGAAGAACAGGTTGCGCGGCTGATCGAACGCGGGGTCCGACACCGAGATCTGCGGGCGGCGCTTCTGCCCGTGCCCGTAGTAGATCGACGCCTCGTTCGAGGTCGCGATCATGTTCGGTGCAATCGCGCGGCGCTGGGACACAAAGTTCCCACGCGCGAAGAACATGATTTCATCGCTCCGGCGCGGGGATCCCTCGATCCCGTTCCCGTCGCGATCGGTGGTCTCGCCGCGGTAGAGCTGGACATCGCGCCCGGCGCCGGCGTTCTTGTTGATGATGACAAGGAACCCGTCGCGGGTCATCTGCTCGAAGTCCTGACGCATCACGCGTTCCATGCGCGATGCGAACTGATTGAGCTCCGAGAGCTTGCGACCGCGCGAGACGGTTTCGCCGACGCTCTGGAAGATCGTCGCGACGCCCAGCGACACCACAACGAGGATCCCGATCACGACGAGCATCTCGACCACAGTAAAACCGCGACGACGATTCATGGGGACATGATCCTTCATGACTCACCCCCGATCGTCACAACCTTGACCGCGACGGGTTCACGCGGGGTGAAGATGACCTGACGCACCCAACTCGCCCGCTCGTCGTCCCATTCCTTGTTCTGCGAGTTCGATCCCGGGTACACACGATCGGTGTCGTTCCCACCCGCGTTGCTCGGGAGGAACGGCGGATCAACGATCACAACTCGCGCCGAGCTCAGGAACCCCTCAAGCGGATCGCCCGAAGATGCCTGGGCATTACCCACCACAGTGCGCACAGTGCCTGTGTTGTCAACGAGTTTCTGACCAATCTGTGTCGCGAACTCAACTGACTTATTGACATTGCCATCTCGACCATCGCTGAAGATCAACCAATCGAGATGCTCGGGATGAACTTCGACCTTTAACGCCTGGATGACCCCATAGAAAATCATGTCGCTGGGGCCACTATCCACCGCGATTGTACCGCTTCGTGCATCGCCGGGATCATTGAAAATCCCGACAGGCAATCTCGTTTTTTCAACATCGATCCCGCCACCACCGGTCAATACATCGCTCAGTGAATGGTCATCGGGGACACGAATGCGCCCGTCAATGCGTCGAACAAAGATCGCGGCTTGCAATCGATCGCCCTGAGGTGAACGCCGCAGCGCGATATCCCAGACCATCTTCGGATCCTTACCCGAGTATGGCTGCGGGAACAAGCGAGCAGAGAGGGGAATCTGTGATACATAGACATCCCCAGCATCCGGGTTTCCAGATGCCCCATTGAAGAGATCTCCATTGATGTCGTAAGTCCACAAGCCCGTTACGAAGTTAAAACCAGGGATGTGTACAGAACCCAAATCGTACGGGCTCGAACTGAACTCTTGAACAGCCCACATGTACTCATAACGATTCGCGATATCGTCTTGAAACTTATTGAATGACTCGTCAACAAATGAGAAATCCACAAACTCCGGATTCTGCAGTAATGCCGCTGCGGACGCCGCCGCGTTCTCGCCTTCGATCGCGGCGAACGCGTCGCGCTGCTCCGCGATGATCGCGGGGAAGACCGCGCCCAGACCGAGCATCCCGATCGCGAGCACGAGAACCGCGATCAATACCTCGATCAAGGAGAACCCTCGCCGTTGTGTTGTCCGTCTATCTGTCATCATCGGAGGATCTCCTTGAGTTCTCCCGTGTATGACTGAACGAGAAAGAGGCGAGAATCCGGCTCGTCGTCAAAGTCAATCTGAGTGTCACCATCTGCAATGAAGGTGGTATTGCCATCGATCCACTGGTTGATCCGCTCAAGAACCTCATCGATATTCGTGGTCGGGAACGCCGAGTTCATAAAGAGCGTCATATCGAGCTCGATATCGCCGCTGCGCTGTTCCTGATCACGAGGCAGGTACAGCGTCCCGGTCTCTCGGTTCACGCCCCGAGCACCCACGCCCAGCGCGAGCTTGTTCTCGTCGTACAACGCGATCCGCGAGACGGGCTTGACCAAGATCGTGTCGTTGCTCGCGTTCCCGATGAGCTGCTCGCGGAGCTCGCCGTCGTCGCGCCCGTACGCGATCCGATCGTCGGTCAGGTCGGGCGAGCTCAGTACGCGCGACGCCCAGACCTCGATGTCCTCCGCGAGATCAACGCGAAGGGTGATTTCGTAGCCGCTCGGACGATTCCCGCCCGGTTCGCGCTGGTTGCTGTTACGCGGGTTCACGAAGAGCGCCGAACGCGTGTCTCGGCTCACCGCGCCGGTGCGCCCGTCGAACCGGATCATGAACGACTGACGCGCCGTGGGCAGGTTCGGGTTCACATTCGAGAAGGTCCCATCGAGCGAACCGCCGTTGACCTGCGCGTTGCGTGCGAAGAACCCTGTCTCGGGGAACAACCAGTTCGCCTTGCCCTTGGGGTTGCTCGCATTAGAAACATTGACATCATCGTCGCCGTAGAGATCGGAGTCGTACCAGTCCGCTGCTGCGCGACCCGCGGAGTCATAGTCAAGCAGCAATCCGGGCGGCGCGTACCCACGAACCATCCAACTATCAGGGAGGGTCAGGATCTCACCTACGGGCGCGGGGACAAAGACATCGCGATCGAAGTACGGCTGATCACCGAACCCGACCGAACCGGGACCTCCCCCACTCCCGGGCCCCGTAGGCGCCGTGGTGGTTTCACGCATCGTGCCCACGCGGATCGCGGGGATGATCTGGATGCGCTGCACATCCGGGTCGTAGACAAACACGATCGCGCCGTCCTTGCCCGTGTTGACCGCGACATCGCGCCCCATGACAGAAGCCGCCTGGATCGCGTTCACCGCGAGTGAACGGTTCGACGAATAGATCGTGGACTGGAACGCGGGAACCGCGATCGTCAACAGCAACCCCGCGATCACGATGACCACGAGCAGCTCAACGACGGTGTACGCGCTGCGGACCATATTCGCATTGAGCATGGGCGTGTTCTTTCTCATCGTCCCACCTCAAACTGGTTGTCTTCCCAGACCTGCTGACGCAGGAGGGCCTGCTCGTCGCCCGCGGATGGGACATCCACCCGGAGGTACGCCGCGATCGATTCGATCGACTCGGTCCCGAAATACCCATCAGGACCGGCGCTGACGATCGCGTATCGCGCGTCGCGGAGCTTGGCGTTCTCGCCGATGAAACTCACGCTCGCGAGCTCCAGGTTCATCGGATCATTCTGCACGCGCTGGTACTCAACAGGGTCGATCAGGACGGGCGGGATGTTCAGATCGAGCTCGGAGTTGATCACGAGCTGCAACCCAACCAATCGCCCAGGCTCCCACCGGTAGTACCGGAACGCGTTCCCGAACCCGTCCACAAACGCAAAGAGCTGCTCAAGCTGCTCGTCGTCGTACATCCCTCGAACGATGTCGTAGTCGGGCAGGTCCTCGCCGTCCGCAGCTTCATCGTGCTCGGGGACTTCCTTGGGCTCGACATACCCGTTGACGATCCGCGCGCCGCGGCGCTCGGTATCCATGATCGGCTCGTACTTCTCACGCACGGATCCGACGGGGTACCCAACGCCGAGGAACGAGCCGTCAATGATCGGGCGGGTCATGCCCGGGCCGCTCACGCCGTCCACAGTTTTCTCAAGCACGCCCGTGAGGTAGTACGCGAGTGCGTACTTGGAGTAGCGTCGATCATTCCATGAGCGATCGTCGTTCCAGCCCGCGTCGTATGGTCCATCGGGGTTCCGCCCACGGAAGAACTCCGCATCGACACCCTCGTTCCAGACGATCAGCGTCTGGTACTCATACGGCCCATCCGTAATGAGGAAGGTCGGACCGTCTTCGAGAGATCCGCCGTTGAGGAAGTCCATCGGACGGAAGTTGTCATCGCCCGCGCTGATCGGCATCCCGTCATGCACCAACGGAGGGAGGAACCCGAACTCCTGCTTGAACTGATCAACCGCCTTGGCCAACGACGACGCCGACTCCTGGGTGGCCGTCCGACGCCCCGCCTGGGTTGCTCGGCTGAGCCCGGACAAAACGAGCGTGATCAGCACCACAATGATCGCGATCACCACCAGCAGTTCCATCAGCGTGAACCCTGTTCGGCGTGTGCCTGCGTGATGTCGGTGATGAATCTTCATCGTGATTGGGTATCCTCAATCGTCCCGAGGGTGTGTGCTCTCCGCTGAGCTCGTCTTAGCTACTCAGCGACTCAAGCATCTTGATCATGGGAAGGAACATCGCCACAACGATCGTGCCGACCATGCCGCCCAGGAGCACGACCATGATCGGCTCAAGCAGCGAGACCAGCGCCGCGACCGCGACATCCACTTCCTCGTCGTAGTTATCCGCGATCTTCAGGAGCATCGCGTCCATCTCGCCCGTCTCCTCGCCGACATCGATCATGTTGACGACAATCGGATCACAGGTCTTGCTCTCACGCAAGGGCACCGCGAAGGTCTCGCCCTCACGGATCGAATCGTGGACATTCATCAGCGCCTTCTCGAACACATAGTTGCCCGAAGTCTGCGAGGTGATCGTGACCGCCTCAAGGATCGGCACACCCGCGCTGATCAGCGTCCCCATGGTTCGGGTAAAGCGTGCGATGATCGTCTTCTTGATGAGCTTGCCCACAACCGGTGTCCACAGGATCATGTAATCGAACACCGCGCGTCCGGGAGGCGTCTTGCGCAGGATCTTCACCGAGATCCAGATCACCGGCGCACCGAAGACCATGAACACCCACCCAGGGATATCCTGACCGGGGTTCGAGCCCGCGACCCACCGGCTGGTCGAAATCAGACCCTGCGTCAGACCCGGGAGTTCGATCTCAAAGTCCGTGAAGATCTCCTCGAACTTCGGGATGATGAGCAGCATGATCGCCGTCAGGATCGTAATCGCGACGACCAGAACCACGATCGGGTACACCATCGCGCCCTTGATCTTCGCCTTGAGCTTCTGGCTCTTCTCCATGAACTCGCTGAGTCGCTGGAGGATGACATCCAGAACGCCACCGATCTCGCCCGCGTTCACCATCTTGACATAGAGATGGTTAAACGCCTTGGGGTATTTGTTCATTGCTTCAGACAAGGAGCTACCGCCCTCGACCTCTTCACAGACACCCATCAGGATGTTCTTCATCAGCCCGGGCTTCTGCTGACTCTCAAGGATCTGCAACGAGCGGAGCAACGGCAGACCCGCGTCCTGGAGCGTCGATAGCTGGCGTGTGAACAGGGTCAGGTGCTTCGCCTTGACCTTGCCGATCGAGAACCCGCCGCCCTTCTTCTTTTTCTTCTTCTTGGCGCTCGCCTCTGCCGCAGCGGCACCCTTGGGCTTCTTCTCTTTCTGCGGCTGAACAGAGGTCGGGAAGTACCCCTGCGCTTTGATGCGCTGGATCGCTTCTTCGGAGCTCGATGCCTCGACCGTACCCTTCTGGGTCTTGCCGGACGCGTTGAGCGCTTGGTAGGTGTATGTCGCCATCACTCAATCCTCACATCACTTCATCAGCAGGAACCCGCACGCCCCCGCCGGAGGGTTTACTCTTCTTCAAGCGTCTCGCGAACGACCTCGTCGATCGTGGTGAGCCCTTCATAAATCGCCATGAGCCCGCTCTCACGCAGACTCCGCATCCCCTTCTTGCGTGCCGTATTCCGAAGGACGCTCGTGCTCGCCTCGTTCATCACGAGCTCGCGCATCTCGTCGTCCATCGTCATGATCTCGAAGAGCGCCATACGCCCCTTGTACCCGCCGCCGACCGATGCCGCGGCTCCCGGGCGATAGAACTGACGACCCTGCACATCACCCGGACGCAACGAGAGCTCCATGAGCTCCTGCTCCGTGGGGATGTACGCTTCTTTCGTCTTCGCGTCGAGGGTTCGCACGAGGCGCTGGGCCACGATGCCTTCGATCGTCGCCGTAAGAAGGAACGGCTCCACCCCAAGGTCCACCAAACGGATGATCGAGCTCGGCGCGTCGTTCGTGTGCAAAGTCGAGAGCACCAAGTGACCCGTCAGCGATGCCTGGACCGCGATCTGCGCCGTCTCAAGGTCGCGGATCTCACCCACGAGGATCACATCCGGGTCCTGACGAAGGAAGCTTCGCAGCGCCGCCGCGAAGGTCAGACCCACTTCTGAGTTCACCTGCACCTGGCACAAACCATCGATGTCGTACTCGACGGGGTCTTCCGCAGTGAGAACCTTGGTCTCGATATCGTTGAGTTCCGCGAGCGCCGCGTACAGCGTGGTCGTCTTCCCCGAACCCGTCGGGCCCGTCACGATCACGATCCCGTTTGGCTTGGCGATCAGACTCCGGAACAGCTCGAGATCGTCCGGACGGAAACCGACTCGATCGAGCGACAACTCAACATTACCTCGATCGAGAACACGCATAACACATGACTCGCCGTAGATCGTCGGGAGGATCGCGACACGAAGATCCACCGGGTTCCCGCCGACCGTCAGCTCAATACGACCGTCCTGAGGCAGACGGCGCTCCGCGATGTCAAGGTTCGCCATGACCTTCACACGCGAGGTGATCGCAGTGCCAAGGTGCTTCGGCGGCGGGACCATTTCATAAAGCACGCCGTCGATGCGGTAACGCATCTTGAACTCGTTTTCGAAGGGCTCAAAGTGGATGTCCGACGCGCGATCACGGATGGCCTGAAGAAGCACCAGATTGAGCAGCTTGATGACCTGATTGTCACCCGCAGCGTCAATAACCGCGTCGAGGTCGATCGACTGGTCCGAATGCTTCCCGAGTTCCGCGAGGTTCTCGTCCTTCGCGAGGGCGCTCATCGCGTCGCTGAGGGATGAATCCTTCGCGTAATGCTTCTCGAGCAGGGCATCGATGGACTGGGCGGATGCAACGACCGCCGTGACTTCCGCCCCCATGAGCAAGCGAAGATCGTCCACCGCTTGGAAGTTCTGAGCGTTCTTGAGCGCAACCTTGAGCTTGCGGGATCTCGGGTCGTACTCGATCGGGACACACTGGTACGCCTTGGCGTTCTCCGCCGGGATCGCCCCAATCGTCTCTTCGTCGAGCTCGACCCCGTTGAGATCGACATACTCCATCCCGGCCTGACCCGCGAGCGCCCGATCGATGTCGAGCTGCGTGCAGTACCCGAGCTCCTTGAGAATCTCACCGATCTTGACTTTGTTGGTACGCCCCTTCTGGACCGCGAGCGCCTCGTGGACCTGTTCGCGTGTCACCACTTTGAGCTTGGTGAGCACACGACCGATCTTGCGACCTTTGAGTTCAGAAGGATCCATACCGTTTCACTCCATGCGGCATTGCCGCGCGGGGCCAATACTGGCCCACCTATACCTTCGCAGACAAACACGAGCGAGCTGCCAACTTCATACCGATTATTCGCAAATCAATCGTTGCGACAAATGGAAATCGCATCAATACGCCGGCGTATCGACTACTCGACTTCCTTACTGGCCTCAGGATCATCGAGCTCTGGACGACCGATAACGCCGCCCGCCTGATGGACCTTGTCACGCAGAACCGACGGGTTCTTGCACTTATCCACCATCTCCTCGGCACTGATCATGCCCTTGGAGTACAAGGACCAAAGGTGATCGTCGAGCAGCTGCATCCCGTACTTCTTACCGGTCTGGATCGCCGAATCGATACGGAAGCTCTTGTTGTCGCGGATCAGGTTCGCGATCGCGGGGGTAACCACGAGGAACTCGTAGGCCGCGACCATGCCCTTGGTGTCGATGCGTCCCATAAGGACCTGCGAGAGCACACAGATCAGCGAGGTCGACAACTGAACCCGGATCTGGTTCTGCTGGGAAACAGGGAACGCGTCCACGAGTCGGTCGATCGTCTTGGCCGCTCCGGTGGTATGGAGGGTCCCGAACACCAAGTGACCCGTTTCCGCCGCCCGAACCGCCGCTTCGATCGTTTCCAGGTCACGCATTTCACCCACGAGGATCACATCGGGGTCCTGACGCAGGGCTCGACGCAGCGCCTCCGCGAAGCTCGGAACATCGTTCCCGACTTCACGCTGGTTCACGATCGACTTCTTGTGCGTGTGGTAGTACTCGATCGGGTCTTCCATCGTGACGATGTGGTGATCCATGTACATGTTGATGTAATCGATCATCGTCGCCAGCGAGGTCGTCTTTCCTGACCCCGTTGGCCCTGTGACGAGGAACATCCCTCGAGGACGCCGGATCAGGTCCTTACACATGTCGGGCAGACCGATCTGATCGAAGGTCAGCAGCCTGTTGGGGATCTGACGCAGAACGATCGCGATATCGCCACGCTGACGGAACACGGACACACGGAATCGGGCCGCATCGCCGTACGCGAAACCAAAGTCGGTGCCGCCCTCTTCCTGAAGTTCCTGCTGGTTCCGTTCGGGGGTGATCGACTTCATCAACGACACCATGTCGTCGGAATCGAGCACCTTCGTCTGGAGGTTGCGGAGACCGCCGTGCAGACGAACGGTTGGCTGACGCCCCGTCGTCAGGTGAAGGTCGGAACCGCCGGTCTTCACGACAGTATCGAGCAGGCGATCAATCTGAACTGTGGACATATCTCTAACTCCTGTCGGACGGGCCCGTGCCCGCCCAGGTTGGGTCTTGTTTAGTCTGCTTGGCTGACGCGTGCGATCTCCTCGGGGGTCGTCACGCCGTTGAGCACCTTGGTCCGCCCGTCCTCGACGAGCTCCTTCATGCCCGCCTGGATCGCAGCCTTTCGGATCCGTGAGGAAGGCGCCCGATTGAACGCGAGATCACGGATCTCCGAGTTCATGACCATCATCTCAAAGACAGCCTTTCGCCCCTTGTACCCCGTCGGCGCCTCGTCCGTCGGCACGGGCTTGTACACCTTGCCGATCGCGTCTTCCATCTTCAGACGGATCAGGTTGAGGTACTTGGGATCAAGGTCCGCCTCATCCGCGATGACCTTGCTCTTGTAAAGAACACGGATCAGTCGCTGGGCCATGACCGCCTGGATCGACGATGCAACAAGGAAGGGCTTGATCCCCATATCGATCAGTCGCGTCATCGCGCTGGGCGCATCGTTGGTGTGGAGGGTCGAGAACACCAAGTGACCCGTCAGGGCCGCCTGGATGGCGATTTCACCGACTTCACGGTCTCGAATTTCACCCACGAGGATGACATTGGGCGCCTGGCGAAGCATCGATCGCAGGATCGCGGGGAAGGTCAGCCCGATCCCCTCGCGGACCTGACACTGGTTGATCCCCTCGAAGTTGTATTCGACCGGGTCCTCAGCCGTGATGATCTTACGATCGGGTCGGTTGAGCACATCCAGTGCTGAATACAGCGTCGTCGTCTTACCCGAACCCGTCGGCCCCGTCACGAGGAAGATCCCGTTGGGTCGGCGGATGATCTTGTTAAAGACTTCGAGGTTTTCCGCTTCGAAACCGATGTTTTCCAGACCGATACGCACCGCGTCTGGGCGCAGGATACGCAGCACCACCGATTCGCCATGGTACGCCGGACACGCCGAAACACGGAAATCGATCCCGACCTCATCGACAAAGATCTTGATACGCCCGTCCTGGGGAACGCGTTTTTCCGCGATGTTCATCCCCGCCATCAGCTTGAGGCGAGACAAGACCGCGTTTTGCATGCGCTTCGGAAGGTTATCTCGCTCGATACAGATCCCGTCAATGCGGTAGCGCAGACGCACGCGATCCTCCATCGGCTCGATATGGATGTCGCTTGTCCGGTTGCGGACCGCTTCGTCAAGGATCCGGTTCACGAGCTTGACGACGGGCGAGTCCTCCGAACTCACATCGATCGAGCGGTCCATCGAACGATCGAGGGATCGGTCGATCGAACGATCGATCGAGTCCGTGACAAGCGACCCCTGTTGGTCTGCCGGAGCGGGGGCTGTCAATGAACCCGACCCTGCGGGGTTTGCCCCCCCATTGTTCTCAAGGTACCCCTTGATCTGCGTCTTGGTCGCGAGCATGGGCTCGATGTCCATGTTCAGGCGGAAACGGAGATTGTCGAGCATCTCCAGGTCCATCGGGTCATGGATCGCGACACGCATCTTCCCGCCAGACTTGCCGAGGGGAATGACCAGATTCTTCTTCATGACAGACTTATCAAGGGCGCTGTCGTCGATGAGCTTGCGGACCTTGTCGTTGCTCAGGTCCACATACTTCATGCCGTACTGCGCCGCGAGGGCCTTGACGACCTGCATCTCATCGACGAAAGTGAGATCAACGAGGGCCTCGCCGATCCGCTTCCCGGTTTCCTGAGCGTGCTTGACACCCTGATCGGCCTGCTCGGCGTTGATGGCGCCCTGCGCGACCAGGATCTGTCCAAGCTTCTTGCGACTTCTTGCCATATGTGAGCTCAATCCTCTGAAAAAGCGGGGAGCATAGATTGACGGGCTTACACTATAGGTGCGTGAAACGGACTCATCGCACCCTCACAGGCGTGAGGATGCCCAAGCGAGGATTTTGGCCAAGATGATCCTGCCTAACTTTACGCGATCGGCCCGATTTCAGTTCCACGCGAGACACAGATCCATGCATGAGGAACCCGAATATCCATGCCCAATGACGATGCGACACTTCGACTGTTGATTAGCGCCGGCCCGACCTATGAACCAATCGACGCGGTCCGATTCATCGGGAATCGCTCGTCCGGGCGTCTGGGAAGCGCACTGGCGGACCACGCTGCCCGAATGGGATGGGATGTCACCCTCCTGCTCGGCCCCAACGCCGTATTGCCTCAGGACGCACGCGTTCGCGTCGTTCGGTTCCAGTCGTGCCAGGACCTGCAGAATCGCCTGAGCGAGCACCTCGGAGACTGTGATACGCTTGTGATGGCCGCCGCTGTTGCGGATTACCGACCTGTCGCTGAGGAAGTCACGCTCGAGGGCAAACGCAAGCGTCTGCCCGGCGAACTTTCGATCAAGCTCGAATCCACCCCCGACTTGCTCAAGGGGTGCTCAGGCATGGCCCGTCCAGATCAGTTGCTCGTCGGGTTCGCGCTTGAGCCTCGCAATCGCATGATCGATTCTGCCCTGAGCAAGCTTGAGCGAAAAAACATCGATCTCATCGTCGCGAATCCTTTGGAAACAATGGACTCGGACTCAATCGAGGCAACACTGATCGGCAACCCGACCCGGGGGCTCGAAGTCCAGCTCCAGACGCCAGGCCCGATCTCCAAACCCGATTTCGCGCGATGGCTCATTGAGCAGCTCACCCCCCTCACCACACAGCGATCCCGCTCACTGACAGGAAACGCATCGCATGGCGAATGACTACGGCTCACGACCCGACCGATCCGGTGGGCAAGGCGGATACTTCGGCAAGGGACAACGCTCGGGCAACCCCGGAGGCGGTGGTGGCGGCGATCGTCGCCCGCCTCGTGGTGGAAAGCCAGGCGGATTCGGAGGCGGACCCCGACCTGGAGGACCGAACCGAGGTGGTCCGCGTCCGGGTGGATTCGGCGGCGGCGGAGGAGGAGGGCCGCGTTTCGGTGGCGGACGACCGGGCGGGCCACGCTTCGATGATCGATTCGGAGACGAAGATCGCAAGCGGATGCCCAAGCCGCCCAAGCCAGACATCATCCACAAGGACGACTCGATCCTGATCGTGAACAAACCCGCGGGCATCCCCGTGCTCAAGGGCCCGTCCCCGACATTGTGCGAGATGGTCGATGCGCTGACCGGCGCTCGGCGACGCCTCATGCGCGTCGCGCACATCATCGACGACACCTGCTCGGGCGCGGTGCTCTATGTCGCGACGCGCAACACGAGCGATTCCCCCCGCGATCAGACGCACCCAGAAACCACCTATCTCGCGCTCGTTGAGGGCGTGTTTGATGAAGAGAAGTCACGGACTGGAGAGACGATCTCCGCGCCGACATCCCGTTCTTCGGGGCAGGGCGCGACGCCGAGCTCGCACATCCGGATCATGGATTCGGGGAACGGGCTGACCCTCGTGCAGGTGCGTGCCCGACCCGATCTGCAAGGGCAGGTCCGCGAGCATCTCGCGATGATCGGGCACCCAATCGTCGGCGATCACCAGAACAAATCGACGCGCGACGATCTGCATCGTCTCGGGCTGCACGCGCATCAGATCCGACTCGTCCACCCTGAAGAGGACGGGTCGCAGCAGCGCTACAAAGCCCCCCCACCCGCGTCGTTCTGGCGTGCGATGGGCAAGGAACCGCCGCTGGACGCGGCGGGGCTCGAGCACGATCCCAACAAGGAAACCCAGCAGGGGTGGGACCATGTCGCGGGTTGGTACGACAACCTGCTGCAGGATCGCGGCTCGGATCATCACGAGCGGGTCATCCTCCCCGGCGTGCGTCGCATGCTCGATCTGCACCAGGGCGAGCGGGTCCTCGATGTCGCGTGCGGGCAGGGGATCGTCAGCGAGCACCTGGCACACCACGCGGATGTCGAAGTGCTCGGCGTGGATGTCTCAGAACGCTTGATCGAAGCTGCCAACGAGCGATCGACGCAGCGTACCTCGTTCCGGGTGCACAACGCGCTGGAGCTCGACACACTCGACGCGGACGCGTTCGACGCGGGCGTTTGCGTCATGGCGCTGATGAACATAGACGATCTGGGTTCCGTGATGCGGGGCGTCTCGTCCAAGCTCAAGCCCGGCGGGCGATTCGTCGCGGTCATCTCACACCCTGCGTATCGCGTCATGGGCGGGAGCGCGTGGGGGTGGGCGCACGACGAGCGCTCGAACCTGCCCGTGCAGTTCCGGCGCATCGATCGGTACATGAGCACAACGAGCACCCCCATCGTCATGAACCCGGGTGAGGTTGCGAAGGGCGCTCCCGCGATTACGACGATCACGCACCATCGCCCGATGAGCGCGTACATCAGCGCAGGCACCGACGCGGGCATGATGCTCAGCGGGTGCGAGGAATGGGTCTCGGATCGTGTGAGCGAGCCCGGGCCGCGTGCGAACGCGGAGAACCAGGCCCGCGAAGAGATCCCCCTCTTCATGGCGCTGCGGTTCACCAAGCAGTAGTTCTCACAACCACCAATCACGCACAAACCCCGGGACGCAACGCAGCGCCTCGGGGTTTTCTGGTGGACATCTGTCCCGCGTTCTCACGCGTGACGATTGGTTGTGCGATTATCCCTCAATGAGCTTGCGCATGTAGAGGACCACATTGCGCAGGTCATCGTCGGTAAGGTTCGGGTTCCCGCCGCGAGGTGGCATGAGGACGCCGGTGGTATTTGCGGGGTCTTCGATGCTGCGCCCGACCTTGAGGAACTCGATGAGCTCATCGTTGGTGCTCGAAGCGATGTACTCGCTTGTCGTCCAGTTCTTCCCGAGCCCTTCGATGCCTTTGCCGTCCTCGCCGTGGCAGGCGACGCAGGTCTGCTTAAAGACTTGCTTGCCCTTGGCGCGAGCGAGCATGTCGGTGTCGACCTGAGGCGTCTGGGCCGGCTTCACGGTCTCGGACTTCTCCTCGCCGCCGCACCCAACGACGAGCAAAGTAGCACTGATGAGGGCGAGTGTTGTGATGGTTGCATTCATCGTATTCTCCTACCGGAACCATTCCCGCAATACAGTATAGATTACTGTTTGACGATGATCAACCCCGTACGGAATATCCGTGCCCCCGGTGGTCACTCGCGTTTATGGCACTATACTGGCATGCCCGCGGGAGTAGCTCAATGGTAGAGCGTCAGCCTTCCAAGCTGAATGTTGCGAGTTCGAGTCTCGTCTCCCGCTTTCTGAAACCCCTTGGCTGATCGTGTTTTACACGAACCTGCCCGCGTGCGGCAGAGCGGCTCTGAAGTTTCCAATGTGGTAGTTACCACTTTGGAGTTTGGAGCTCTCCGATGCAGCACCGTACCACTCAGCGTATTCCCAGCTACCGATTGCACAAGCCCTCTGGTTTGGCTGTGGTCCGATTGAACGGCAAGGATGTCTATCTCGGCAAACACGGCACACCAGAGAGTCAGGCCGAGTATCGACGCGTCATTGCCGAGTGGCTGGCATCCCCTACCCCATCACTCAGCATCGCATGCTATCAGGATCGGTCCACGATCAATGAGCTGGTGCTGGCCTACCTCCAGTATGCCAAGAGCTATTACACGAAGAACGGGCGAGCAACAGGCGAGCTCGCCAACATGAAAGATGCCGTCAAACCGCTCGTCTTGCTACACGGGCATGTTGAGGTGAGCGAGTTCACCCCGCGCTCACTCAAAGCCGTTCGTGACGAGATGATCCGTGCCGATCTCTCACGCAAGGTCATCAATGCCCGAATCAACCGTATCCGGCGTGTGTTCAAATGGGGTGTTGAGAACGAAATTGTTACCGCGTCGGTGCTGCACGGTTTACAAGCAGTTGCACCACTCAAGCGTGGGCGTTGTGAGGCTCGTGAGGTTGCCCCCGTTGCCCCTGTGCCCTATGAGCAGGTTGAAGCGGTTCTGCGAGTTGCTCCGCCGCAGCTCTGTGCGATGATCCGGTTGCAGCTGCTGACCGGTATGCGTCCGGGAGAAGTGGTCCGTATGCGAGGCTGTGATATCGAGAGATCACAGGCTGCCTGGTCGTATGCACCGCTTGAACACAAGACAGAGCATCACGGGAGAAGTCGGATAATCTACATGGGGCCACAAGCACAAGCTGTGCTGATACCCTACTTGAGTGTTGACGATGAAGCATTCATCTTCAGCCCGCGCGATGTGGCTGCATACAGATCGCGAGAAAGGCGAGCAGCACGAATCACGCCATTGACGCCGAGCCAGCGCAACCGCTCACCGAAGACCGATCCGCAGAAGCAACCAGGGAGTTGCTACACTACGAGAACCTACGCACGGGCAATCCTCTACGCCTGTGACCGAGCAATGCCGCATTTTTTGCTCAGCGAGCAGAAGTACAGCGAGCTAACTCAAGAACAACAATTTGAAGTTGATTCATGGCGCAAACAGCACCGTTGGTCACCGAATCAGCTGCGTCACAACGCCGCGACGCATCTACGAAAACAGTTTGGGATCGAAGCTGCCCGTGTAATTCTCGGCCACAGTAGTGCAGGCATCACTGAGATCTATGCGGAACAAGACCTTGCCAAAGCCGCAGAAATCATGGCGAAGGTCGGGTGAGGCAATTAAGGCAGGCAGTACAAACTCAAACAACTCTAGTTTAGAAAGTTGATCTCATCGGCAATGCGCCACAGATCAGTCTCAGTCACTTGTGTATCGAGTTCTAGATCATCACCGTATGCGCACTCGAGTGACTCACGAACTGAAACGAGTAATGCCTTCGCTAACCAGACTCTCTGTTTGAGTCCATCTTGCTCTTCGATTGTGAGCGTTCGATTCTGACCCGGCATATCGTGATCCTTGTATTGCTCTACCGATTTCAGCAGCAACAGCGTTTCGTCACGCTGAGTTTCAACCACCTGAAATCCCTGCCGTAATGCGTACCTCAGTGCTCTTTCGTCATGTGTTTTCACCGTTGCGTACTGACTCTTTCGCCCATCTTGAAACATGTGCAAGAAAATCGTGCTATGCAAGGCACGATGCAGATACCCTCTGTGCCGATGTTCTTCGAGAACAAACCAGTGCAGATCATCGCCTCCCACATCCTGTCCTAAGCACCTCATGTCGTAGACAATCCCCACGCAGTCCTTGCCATCTAAGATAAAGTACAGACTGTCACCTGACTCATAACTCACCGTTCCTGCAGGTGATCGTCTCCACACTTTGCCAAACCGAACTGAATCTGATAGATCTCTGAAGCAAGCATGCGACACAAAATCATTCGCGTTGTATCGACGGATCATTTCCTCAAGCCACTCATTTGTCATGGCGTGCCCTCCGATTCGTTCAATGTAAATCGCTTTGCATATGACCGGCGTTGCTCAATGATCAGCGAAAAAGCGCCACACGATGTGCTTGGCCAATCTTGTCGGCTTGATCTACAGGTACACCTGCTTGATTGGCGAACAAATGCCACTGTATAACCGCTTCCATGACCTGGTTGGCGATTTCTTTTGCACGCCCTCTTCTCATGGATGCGGTTTCGGCAACAGCGTTAAAATCGTCCATGTGAAAGAATGACCTCTGACCATTCACGCTCATCTGGTGGTGTGAAGTCCAAGCCCCCGAAGGGTTGTAGCTGTATGTCATATCGAATGCCGGCGACAAACGCCACTTACCCTGCTTGTCCATCAGGAATGCGATGTTTTTCACATGATCGTCCTGGTTACGGGCGAGCACATTGAACACCATCCGCCTGAACTGCTCCTCGATATCTTCCATTGGCAACTTCATCCGTCGCATGACAAGCAATGCTTGCTCGTACGAATGCGCACCAGCGGCGTTGAAATCAAAGTGTGCTATCGCGCCGAGCGATTGCATGTGCAGTTTCTCCCCCCCAGGCAATCGATCAAAGCGTCGAGTCATGAAGTGGCGACGCCCATCCTCTTCAAAGAGTCGACAGTCTGTCATTTGAATCCCTGCCTCTTTAGCCATGAGCGAGTAGGCATACTCAATAGCACCAAAGCCCGCGGGGTCTGCCAGCTCTTTGTCGCTGTTGTTGGCAACACCATCAAACTTGAGCAACCAGTACTCGAAACCGGGCGACGCCTTGACCTGCCCTGATCGCACCTCGTTAGTCTCAGGGTTCCAGGCAATGACCGCTTTGGCGCGTGCTCCGCCCGCCGAAGCCCCCACGCGAAGGATCTCACGAAGCGCGTGTTCCTTATTCTCATCCTTAAACGATGCCTGTAACTCCTTGCGTCCTTGCAGCACCGAGGAAGCGAGCTCCACCAACTCATTCACCTGTACCCGTATCGATTCATCCGCCTGCAAGCCCTTGGCCGGACGAAACTCAAGCGCCCCCATACCTCGTGAACCGGTATAGCAAAGCCTCTCAACGGCATCGATCTCACCAGGCAGGCGACCTTGCGTTGCTAACCATGCGTCAATAACCGCATTCCCGAACTTGTCTGGCAATGCGTCAGCAAGCATCCCCGGCAGGCCATGAAACGATTCCATTGCCAACTCCGGGAACCTATAGATCCGATCTGAGAGCGGCATCATCAGCGGAGCGATCTGGATCCCGCTGCGAAGAAAAGTGTCGGTGTACTGGAATGATGCGACCGCCCCTGGGCCATCCACAGTGACGGCGGCGATCTCAGTACCCCATAACCGGACCTCCGCGGCAGTGCTCATGACTGCTCTCCATCATGATTATCATCACCCCAAACCCAGCTTTGCTGAGTTTCATCAGCAGTTGAACGAGTTGATGCCCGCTTGCGTTTTTTACCTTCATGCCTAAGCTGTTCAAGCGGGCTGGGCACTGGAGGAGGGATGAACCGGTCTAGGTTCCCGAGTAACCCAAGTGCTCGAACAACGCGAACAAGGTTTGTGAGTTGCGTCGACTCGCCTGACTCCAACCGGAGCAAGGTGCGTTTGGATATCCCAGCCTCTTTGGCCAACTGAGCCTGAGTGAGGTTTCGGTCGAGGCGATACTGTGCGAGTCGTTGGCCAATTTCGGCCAACACTGCTGGATCTGTCAGGTGGTGCATCCTGTTCATAATGTGCCATTTCTGTCGCTTTACATTGTCATTTAAGCACAAATCGCCAATTCTGTCATCTTATTTCTGCAAAATTCCCGCAATGCTCGATAAAACTGGCTTCCGAGGCCAATTACCACGCGCACTCAGCCTGCCGGATTATCCCGAGCAAGATCCAGAAGCTCGTCCACGGAGATCGTACGCCTCATCACCTCTACTTTGGCAAGAAGCGAAAACCGTACTGGCTCAGGCAGGTTATCTGCGAAGATCAATCCAACGAGCTCAAAGTCCCGACTCTCCCCAGCTCCCATGCAAATGGGCTCTGACCAGATTTGCCGTCCGGGCTGAAGATCGTCACACTCAACAACGACAAGACTGTGATGCCCAGGGTTTTCAACTGTCACTCTCCCTGGGCGAGGATTCAAAGAGGAATGGAAAGAGGGGATCTGCGGCATATGAAAACTGCTTCGCATTCTTTCGGGATGTTCGGGCAGATCTATGGCATCCAGAGCAACCAACTGGGGCGTGATTTCGATCCGTACATTGCGTGCAACAGCACTGCCTGTGTTGTGAATCATGAATCGCACAGTATGAAATGCTCGCTGATGTGCCTGGTAGTTTGCGAACTCACGATAGAAATCGCGGTTTGGCCGATTGCCATAATTCCCAACAAGCAGACCAAGATTTGGCGCCATACTTTGATGAGAACCGTAATCCGGAAGATCATCAGACTGCGGCATGTCACAGAGCTCAGCTTGGAATGTGATCTGTGAGCCGAGTGCGACCTCTTTAAATGCATCCCCAAACTCAACATTCAGTTCGGCAACTTGCTGCAGAGAAACCTCCCTCATGGTAGAAATTTCATCAGGGTCAGCCGGGCGAGAAAGATCTGTTGAGCTCCCTCGTCTGACATAAACCTGATTGGCCTTCAACCTGCCAAAATCCTTCTTCAAGAAAACTGGTCGCTGCTGAAGTTCGATTCGAATCACACCGACCTGCTTGCCTTCATACTCGACCGCCTCATAGTGGAACCGAACGGGCCTGTTTGTCTTGCTGGATACAAATTGTTGCAAAGTGTGATCAGCCAAATGATCATCGCGCGGGATCCCCACCACCTCCGCCCTAGAACCAACTACTTCCTGAACCCCGATGAGTATGAAAGCCTCGGATCGACGAAACGCATTCACGAAACCGAGGATATCCTTGATTAACTCGGAGCTCGTATCTGGATCCGCTTTGCTAATCGCATACTGCTCTCTCTTGAAATCGAGCGTTACGCTTTCACTCTCGTAGACTAGTTGCTCAAGTATAAATCTATCCACAGTTCAGTACTCATCACTCGATCTCACGAAACACACCATGACAACTAAGGCAACCACAGCCTGAACGACAATGTTCAAGAAAACGAGCTGAACTGCGGGCTAGATCACAGAAATCCTCCACGACTGCCATACCCAGCCCTTTCTGTGTAGAAAAGATGTAAACCGCCGAAGCCAAGAATGCACTGCCGTAGAACGCTACCGAAACCGCTTTCTCCCATGAGACATTAGGCCCATATCTCCTCTCGCACCCACCTTCACACGGCCTTGTCGTTTAAAATTATTTGTGTTACGAATAACGCAAGCAAACATTACCCTGCTCGTTTTCTAATAATGAAACAACAGGCACCCCAGGCACAAGCCGTCAAGCTGTATCTAGGAAACTACCAGGCAGTGACACTACATCAGGCCTCATGCACGCGACCACCTCACCAGCAACAGAAGCAATGCAAACCCTACTGAATAAGGACCTATAGCAACAGCCGCATATACATATATCGTAGCCCATAGCCAAATCGCCAATAGACCGCAGCAGAATGAGACGAACTAGATTGCAGAAATCCTACGCAAATACGATATCAAAGCTGCAGCAGCCCGAAATCAAATACACCAAAAGAACTCACATCACAGATAGTATGCCCGTAAATACCAAGGCAAAAATCCAAATCAGCAATGGCTTAACAACATAATTTTTATCCTCCACCCGCGTACCAAAACACACCGAACAAGCAGCCAAGACGACACAACTAAAAAGAACAAGAGTAACAATAAATACAATATCACCAGACAACATGGAGAGATTATCGGCGTGACGCCATGGCGCAAGCCGCTCTATAACAATGCGGTCGACAAGTGTAATCACGCAAAGAAACAGTGGAACAACTCTAGATTGAAGCAGCCAGCCATTCATTTTAGGGCTCCCAAAACAGGTGCTTTGCAAGCCATGCATGCGATGGGTACTTCGACCGGGCATTATTCACCGTCAATGAAGCTCCATCAGTCCGAGACACGCCATTTATCCATCTGCGAACATGCCATCCTTCATAGTCTGGAAAGTACAAGCCAGACGCCCTATACCTCATGTCGTGCCCCCATGTCATACATCCATAAACATCTTTGGCGTCAATGCCCTTAGAGCAAACTGCACACACCTCAAACTCATGAAGATAACTTGATGTCCTACGGTTGATAGCCATGGCAGCGCGAGGAGAATCATTCATCTGTGATGGAAACGCACTAATTGATGGATTGTTCCATGCGCCATAAGGGTAAAAAGGATTGCGAATATCACTGCCCACATTGTCCAGGCACCATCTGCTGCCGTCTCCAGGGCAACTGTTGTAAGAAGAAGATCTCAAATCATCCTTAGGTATATGAATCTGAATGAATCGGATTTCAGTGCAGCAATGACCGGCTCCTGGAGCAAATTTTTCCCTTTTGTGGTTAAATCGAAGTTCAATAGATGACGCATATGGCACGGCATTCGCGGATCCATCAGGCCCCATAACGGCAGAGAAATCTCCTATACTCAGATCTATCTTCCACAAGCCAGCACTATCTGTGTAAGCAACAGGATTTGAGGATGTAAATTCGAACAACCCAGTGCCATCTGCGAATCCTGCCGGATCCCTCGTCAACCATCGCCCCATCCCGCTGTCATACACCCGGTTCCGCACGCAGTACAGCCCGGTACTCCCACCATCCGTCGCCCCCGCGACATCAAACCAGTAGCCATCAAACCCATACTGGTTGTCCGTGCCGTCCACGCTCGTGCGAGCATGATCCGACAACCACCCGCTCGGCGGCACCCCGTTCGCGTTTGTGCTCACGAAGTTGTAGTCCGCCGAGAACACCGAGGTGTCAAAGCCGTTAATTGAGCCATCGCCGTTGAGATCCACATGCGGGTTATAGCCCGCGTCGCCGGGTTTCTTGCTGCCCTGCGAGTTGAGGATTGTGATGTCACTCAGATCGATCTGGCCGTCCCCGTTGTAATCACCGGCGTAGCGGTGCATCGCACGCCCGTACGGCGTGTAATCGATGCGCTCACGCACATACCCGGCGCTGCTCGCCACCGCACGCACGCTGTACATCGCATCGGTCAGGTAGTAGTACTGATCACCGGCCTCTTCCCAATCGCCGTCGTTGTCGCGATCTATCCGTTTGGCTACGGCATCATCGATGTACCGTGTCCCCCAGAACTGCTGGCTCTTGAAATCACCCGCATCTGCGAAGTCACCATCGTTGTTCGAGTCGACATGCTCCTCGATCATCTGCCAGCTCGGCGTGAAGTAGTAGTGCCGCCGCTCGTCGAGCCCGTCGTACGCACCGTCGGAAGTATCCATCCGTCGGACCACACGCCAGCCGAGTCCGTTGTACTCGTTCTCAAGTACGGTGGTGCGAGCACCGCCGCTGAGCACCTTCTCCACACGGACCAATCGGTTCCAGGCGTCGTAGGTGTACTCCAGGTCCGAGCTGCCCGTCGCGTTGTTGCTGACAAAGTTGCCCGCATTATCGTACTGGGGCGCAAAGGTGATCCCGGTGCCCACCGGGCCCTCTCGGCTGTTCATCTCATTGGCGAGGTTGAAGCCCCGGTCTTCGGTCTCGTCTCCGGCTTCAAACAGGCCATCGCCGTCGAGGTCGGTGATGACCGCGTTCCAGTTCCCCAGCATGTCCAGGTCCCACTGGCGTGAGTCTTCCGACTGCCCAAAGGTCATCGTCGACGCGTCCCACAAGCCCCGCGACGCCTCGGTCAGGCGATCGAGCCCGTCGTAGTCGTACTCCCAATCGCGGTCGCTGAGCACCACACCCGGCCGACCGTCCCAGTCGCGATCTCGCAGCTTTGTGGTCTCGTTGTAGCTGTAGCGACGCGCAACCAGCGGGGAAGCGTTCGGCATATTCGCATTGGGACCCGTGGAGTAGTTGTTATGCACCCAGGCGTGCCACACCGTGCGACCGAAGCGGTCAAACGCTGGGTAGGTCCCCGAAGTCGACACACCCTCATGATCCTTCGTCGCATCCAAGCGGATCGAGCCCGCCGTGTAATTCACACGCACGGGCAACCCGGTGCCCGCGTACACATACCGCACCAGCTCGTCGTCAGGAGCCGCCCAGTTGGGCACATCGATCCCGTTCACGCGGCTGATCAGGTCATTCAGCGATCCCGCCGTACCGTAATCCAGCTCGTACGAGCTCGTCGTGCCCGCAGCCTGAGACGGGTATCGCACCGCATCGAGGCGAGAGTAGTTCCCGCCGCTCGCACCCGGCACCGCGTTGACATAGTCGTACTCGACGCGTTCATCATTCGCCCCGCCGTCCACATCAACATTCTGCACGATCGCTTCGAGCTGATGCAGCGGCGTGTACTCGTACTCCACGGAGTTGAGCTCCACCGGAGTCGAAGAGCCATCCCAGCTGTAGACACCCAGGACACGACCGTGCGTATCGAAAGTCGTCGTGATTTCGGCCACCGAGTCATCGATCGCGGTGCCGCCGGGGAAGCTCACCTTGTTTGAGATCACGCGTCCCCCAGCATCACGGGTGTACGCGTGCTCGATGCCGTTCTGATTGGTCATCCCGCGCATCTCGCCGAGACGGTTGTACGCGTATGACACCGTATATGCCGCCGAGCTATCCGCCAACCCGGTGCTCTCGTTGGGGTAGTGAACCTCCGCGAGCATGCTCGGCGAATCGATCCGAGACTCCATCGTCCCCGATCCACTCGTCGCACTCACACCATACTCGTAGGCCGTCTCTTGGACATCACCGGTATTGATATGGGCTGTCCGCAAGATGACATTGGAGTTGTTGTCATAGACGAAGCTCGTCACACGGTTCTCGTCCGCTGGCGGCGTGCCGCCCGATCCCCAGTTGACAGACCACTTGCTGCCATTCCAGCTGATATCGTCCTCATCAAAGCTGCCGGTGCGGTTCTCGACCATCGCGACCGAACGCGACAGATCGTCGTACATGGTCAGCGTCTCTTTGCCCTCCGGATCGATCTGGATCCTGGAGCGACCGATCGCATCGAACCGCACCGAGGTGATCAACGCCGGGCTCGTCGAGCGATCAGTATCAATCGAGGACGGGGCACTCGTGCCCGACTTGAACTTATTCGTCGTCGTGTCGTTCGTGCCGTAGCTGAGCGAATCGATCACGCGGCTCGCATCATCGAAGTTGCTCATCGAGAACATCGCGATGCTGTTGGCGCTCCCGAGATCGCCCTGCACCGAGGTGTTATGCAACCGGACACGGCTCGTCACCAGATCCGCCTGGCCTGCCCCGGGGTTGCCACCGGCGATGTAGCGGTACTCGGTCTGCGCCAGCACCTGATCGTCGCTGACATCGACCTGCGTGCCCGAGCTGTCAAACACCTGCTCATACGAGCCGCTGCCCCACAACCCATCGTTCTTGCGGTTGGTGACATAAGACTTGAGCGGGCGATCGAGATGATCGTAAAGCGTCTTGCTTGCCGGAGAACTCGGGCTCCAGGTCGCGACCGCCATGCCCTCAGGGTCGTACCAGGTCAATGTCTCGAGGTAGCCTGGGTAGCTCAAGTCAAGCGGGTCCATCGTCGGATCGATCGCCTGGATCTGCCGGTACACCATGCCGCGGTTGTTATAGAAGCTCTTGCTGTAGGTCGAGCGGTCCGCATCGTAATCAGACGGTGCCGGCACCGAGCCCGACGCACCGGTCACGAAATCGGCGCTATTGATCCAGGTGGCTTGTTCCACCTGGCGACCGAGGATGTCGTACCCGAACACCTGATGCGGTGCCACCGGATTGAGCTGACCGATTAGACGATCACGGTAGTCGTACCAGTATTTGGTGACGCGGGCTTCGCTACCCTCGCCGGTGTACTGCTTGGTGACGGAAACGAGGCCATTCCCAATGCCCTGCGTCTCGGTATGGTCGCTGTCATAGAAGGTTTCAGAGATCAGCTCGACATCGATCATCCCGCCAGAATCGATCACTCCTTGGGCCATCGCCAGAGGCTTGTCCATGATGTCATAGCCGGGCACCAGCGAGGTGCCGTACTGCGTCACGCCACCGAGCGGATCGATCACCTGATAGGTGCGGCCCACCCCGTCGTAGCGGGTCTCGGAGAAGAACGAGCCGAGATCGGCGTTGACCGTCTGCGTGACATCAAACCACTGGCGTGAGCGGAGCGTTGCACCGGTCACCGCAAGCTCGGAATCCGATCGAGCGTACTCGGCACCGATCCCGTATTCACCGATCACGGGGTTGTACCCGCTCCCACCGCTCTGGCACGCAAAGCTGCTCTGTCGCAGGGAGGTACCCGCCGCGTCCTGCCACGAGACCGAGATCGGGCCATCAAAGCTCCCATCACCAAGCCGGTGCGGGAAATCAAGGTTGGCGTACAAGCCAACACCGTACTCAGTGACGAGACCCACGATATTGCCAAGGCCAAGGTCGTACTCGCGGACATAGTTTGAATCGATTGAGGAACCCGGCCCCATGACAACACGACGCATGTACCGCGAAACACCCGCCGCATCCGTGCTCTTGGTCTGGCGACCAAGGGTGTCGTATTCATAGGTATCCGTCAGCTGATCGTAACTCGTGCGCGTGGGCAGGCTCCACCCCGCGCTGCTGAGGCCCGGGAAGTTGGTGTCATTGATGAGCACATCGGAGGGGAGCCCCGAATCACTAGGATCCATGTCACGCGTCACCCGCGTCGTCTTGCCCGTGTGCAGATCGTACTCGTAGTAGGTCAGCGTCCCATCCGGATCACGATCCCAGCGGAGCTGGCCGAGCTCATCGAACAGCGACCAATGAGCGTAATCAATCGAACCCGGGCTCGCGGGGCCGTTCTGGGCAGGAGATTCGGGGGTCATCTCACTCTTGGTCCACGCGATAATCGCCGCGTTAATGTTCGCGGTGCTGTGATAGCCATAGTCCATAGAGCTGGTTTCGACCACCCCATCGCCCGCGTCACGCACCTCCTGCGTCACCACATCCGGGCGATCACCGCTGCTGCCAAGGGTCTTCTGGGTCAGCACCTCTGCGTTCACGCTCTCGGTCCCGTCCTTCACCGATACCGTGGTCAGATATCCGCCGTCATAGTCATAAGTAAACACCCGACCGCTGTTGGAGGTCTGGGGGTATGAGCCCGAGAGCGTGTCCTCGCCCGAGTCAGCGACCGCGATGTAGCCGGAGCCGGATGCCGCCACCGCTTCTGGAGTCAACGCCGCGGTGAGCTTACCGAAGTTGTTGAACTGCGTCGCCGATGGATCGACATCGTCGTAGCCATACACCCGGGTTGCCGCCCAGTTTGGGCCGGTGTGATCGATGGGGTCACCGAACGGGTCAAACGCATTTGTCCCCGTGCCCCAGCTCTGGTCGGCGGTACACAGCGCCCGCGCGATCCGCCGCACACCCTGACCCGAAATCTCGGCACTCCCCTCCCACCCCACGGGCGCAACCAGATATCCGTTGGGCAATGAAGTCGGCCAGTAGTAATCGTGGCAGTGCACGCGGTATGGCACATACTCAAGCGTGCTGCCGTTCAGGCTCAGGTACGACTCAGCGATCAGACAGCTGTACCCATCGCTAATGATGTTGAATCGATCATCCACGGACGCGGGGCGCGGGTAATCCTGTGCCAGCTCGTACCGGCGGTACATGTAGTCATATCGCTTGCCGAGCCCGATGAGCATCCCCCCGCCGCCGCATCCACAGCCATTCGCGCCGGACGAGACCAGCTGCGTGCGAACGCGGTGCTCCTCGCCATACAAACCCGAGCTGCTCGTGTAGTACGAGACAAACTTGCCCGCCAAATCGAACAACGAGGACCAGTTCTTGTTCGGGAGCAGCAACGCCTGGCTGAACTCATAATCGCCCGTCCCGTCCTGGAAGTTCACCCATCGAAGCCGCTCGGCGGCGTCGATCACCGTCGCAAACGCCTGCCCCGAAGTGTACACATCGCTCTGGAAGCCGCTGACTTGACTCGTGTTGATGTCGAGCGCCGCGGCGATATCCCCGGTGTTTGATCCCAGCGCCGTAAACTCGTTAAACACACTGCTGGCGTAGTACTCGATCTGCTGTGGGTAGATCACGGCCATAAGCTGGTGGCGCTCGCCGGCAGACACGAAGCCGTTGAGCTCACTCACCGCGCTGTTCATTGTCTCATCAGAAATGAGCTGGCCAAAGTTGTTGTTTGTGCTGTAGTAGCGGTACTGGGTAACCGTGTGATGCATCCCATCAGCGTCACCACCCTCGTCAACCAGCTTGGAAACGATCACCTCGCAAAGATCACCATCTTCAGCGTCGTAGAAATCACGGAGCTTGTCGTTAGGATCCGCGAGCCCGACTCCCAGAACATCCTGCGCTTCGATGTCCTTGATCTCATCAAAGTGCACATAACGCACACGCTGCGTCGGGCTGGACCATCCTCCCCCGCTCAACGGGCGGCGAACGCGCACCTCATCGATACGGCCATAGAGCCACGGATCCGAGACAATGCTCGTTGAGGCAGAATCAAGGCCTGTCCCTGACTCGCCATGCCAGTCGAACTCGATGACCGCGTGATCGCCGCCACCAACACTCGACGCGATGACCTGATCCAAGCGAACGATCTCCCGCCCGGAACTCCCCGTTCCAAGCGTTTTCCAGACATACTCGAAAGTGTTTCCATACGCATCACGCTCGTAGAGCAGAAGCCCCGCGAGATCCGTGCGGTCGAGCTGGTTGGCGATCTGGGTGCCGGACTCTTCAAATCGAAGGAACACCTTCTCACCGCCGCCCGGTGCCCGAAGGATCCAGACGGGCACATTTGCACCGTCTTCAGTTGCACCTGCCGCATCGAGCCAGGCGATCACACTGCTGTGCGTTCCCGTTTCGATCGTTGCGTTGCCGTTACCAACGGACACGAAGATTTTCTCACCGCCAACGGTCTGGTAGTACTCATACCGGGAAACAGATCGCATCTGCCCCCCATGCACGAATACTTCTTCAGCATTCGCGGAGTCGCCTGCACGCACATACTGCGAGACCGTGTTGAAGGTCCAGTTCACACCCGCGAGGCCGGGGATGATCTGGGTGAATCCGCTGTTCCAGTAGTAGTTATCAGAGCTGTCCTTGGAGTAGAAGTTCGGATCGCTGGTGTATTCTCGCACCAACCTGAAGTCGCGGCCTGGGAGCGCAACAGAAAGATCCGAGACACGCTCGACTTTGTGGCCTGTGAGATACGAGACCGGTGATCCCGATTCTTTATCGTCGCCTTCACACCCCCCCCCCCTCTTCTTCATCATCCTCTGGAAAATCAGGCGGCAGAATACCACCGATGACAAAATCGGGCCATGGATTCGGCTCGACTGGAGGAATTCCAATGATTGGGTCGAGCCCAATCTCTTCCTCAGGATCTGGTTCCGGATCTGCTTCTTCACACCCTCCAAACTCTGCGAGCGGATTGAGTGAAGAACAGTTCGAGATTCGATCAAGCGTCATTGAAATCGTGTATCGCTCTCTCGAGCATGGATCATCATCGGGTTCGGTGTACTGAATCTGAACAGTAGTCGAAAGCCCAGAGCATTCAATTGTACCTGTAGCAGCCTCGTTAAAGGTGTATGTCCCAGTCGAATCGACGAGATACACATCCCCGTTGGGATACACTTGGCCACCGACAATTCTGTTAAACCAGTGGTCAGCTTTAAAGGTTAATATCCAATAGAAATCCTCTTCATCTGGCCCCACATTGAAGAGCTCTGCAACAAACCCACCGGTGCTTGTAGAAGACGTTGGTGCTAACGGAGGAGTAACATCAGGACACTCTTCACCCTCGACACCAAAGGTTGCGAACTGCTCATGTCGACAGTTTGCGGCGCACGCTTTATCAGTGTACTCCTCGGCAACAAACTTATCGGTAACTATAGGATTTTCGCAACTACCGCATTCCCGCTCATAGTCGATCTTGAAGGTACGCTTGCCCGGCATGGAGTGCTGGTTCACGGGGCACCCGCACTCGCAGGGTGCAACTGACTGTGCATGTGCCGAGCTGAATGCCCCAGCAACAACAACTGAAAGACCGACAAACAACGAGAACATGCGCATTAGTTACCCCTAAACAATAACAGTCGACAACGCCGTGACACGCTGTACGAGAATCACCCGCGGAGTATACGACATTCTCTCAACAGGGGTTTTGCTCGTGACTCTGTTCGTCATCAGAAATCTGCAGGAACCTTGATCATCACCTCGAGGTATACTCCCTGAAAGGAGATCCCCGCATGCAGCGTTTGAAGTCCACTCTCGTACTTGCAGCCCTTGCTCTCGGCGGTTCCGCTGCTGCCGACATCAACCAGATCACCGCACAAGCGGTGTGCACGAAGCTCGGCCTCACACCCGAAACCGTTACGGTGCTCGGCCTCAATGCCCAGCAAACCCAACTCGCGTTCCAGAGGCTCGATGACGCGGAGTCCAGCATCGATCTCCTTGAGCAACGCGAGCAGCAACGACAAGCACTTATGACGGAGCTCACCGAGGCCAAGCGGACAATCCGCTTCGTGGAATCACAGAGCGAAGACCAGCTGGCCCATCAACAGATCGAGCAGCTTCAGGCCCAGATCAGCTCGCTTGAAGGGACCATCCGTTCTCTGCAAACCGAGATTCGCGCGACCTTCCTCGGGATCTCGCACTCTGCTCAGATTGAGCGGGTCTGCATGCCCAGCGGGCTCTCAGGCCTGCTCCCTGCGGAGTTTCGCGTGATCGAGCTGCGTCCGGAGGATCACTCCGTTATCTTTGCCGCTTTGCTGGCGGAACAACGAGCCATCGATGAAGGCACCCAGCCCGACACCGACACCCAGCTCACCCTCAGCCGCTACCGCAACCTCCCCGCGGTGCAGCAGGCACGCTCAAACCTCCTCTACAACCTCGATGCAGTACGAGGGGCGTTCAGCAACTGAACTTACGCCATAGCCTGAATCGCCCAGATCATCGCACCGATACCCCACGAGACCGGGTCGCTGCAGAGCAATAGCTCGCGGTGACCCGGTTTCTTGCGCTTTGCCCATTTCTCTATTCACCCAATCGCCCGGTGAGAATATAATCACGATGTCGCGATCCAGAGTGATCGCGGATGACAACTGAGATCGACGCGTGAGCGTCAAGCTGCTGCTTCACGGAAAACCGCCAAGCTTTGAATGAGAATGCAGCGCCTTGGTCGCCGCGCCCCCTGCAGAGGGGCGTCGGCCGGGGTGCGTTTCTCATACCTCTTGGCGGAGGTTCCGTGAGCGTCCTTGGTCCGACGCCCCTTTTTCAGGAACCCGCCATGCACCGCCATCCACCCCCGTTGCGTTCCCCGAGCGAGCTCTTCCCGTTTGAGCGTGAAGTCTGGACACACACCCTGCTGCGTTTGCAGCTCTCGCCGCAGCACGCCCGTGTGCTTGAGTGCCTCTTCCATGGCATGGGCGACAAGCAGATCGCCGGCGAAATGAACCTGAGCATTGAAAACCGTCCGCACCTACCTGCGTCGCATGTCGAGGCAGTTCGGGGTACAGGGACGCACCGAGCTCATGCTCACCGCCGTCGCGGTCGCACAGCAGGTCTGCCGCGAAACTCCGTAGTGTCCCGAATGACGGTGACACCCAGAGTGCTGACACCAGATCCGACCCTGTCCTGCCCACAACGGGCGTTGTAGATTTCGTGTGATCGGGTGGCGTTGTGCTCGCCCGAGTCAACACACATCACAGACCGAGGATCATGCACCATGCGCACCACGACACCCATCCACGCGGCCCTGTTCATCTCATCCTGCCTCATCGCGACGACCGCATCCGCCGACATCACCGGCCTGCCCATCCCCGGCTGGCAGGTGAACCAGTGGGACTCAGCCGCCCTCTCCCCCGTGAACCCGCCCCACTCGATTACGCTGACGACCAACACCAACGGGCAGTCGCGGAGCATGTTTTATGAGACGCAGCAGGACATCTCGCGGTTCCGCGTCGAGTACACATATACCTTCACCGGCGAGCAGCACCATCCCATGGGCGCCGCCTTCGTGCTGCATAACCGTCCAGCTGGCGCCAGCGCCGTCGCGACAGGCTCGGCCAGCGGCGTCAGCACCAACTTCGGATACAGCGATCTCTTCGGTGCCTTCAGCGGGCCGAGCCTCGCGGTATCGATGCAGTCGGGCTACCTTGGGGCGGGCTCGTCGAGTTCGGGGGTGTACACCGGGGGGAGCGTCGCGGGCGGATCGACCAGCACCGAGTTGCTCAACTTCTTCTCAGGGAACCCGATCGAGGTCGAGATCGATTATGACGGGACGCTGCTGTCGATGATGGCGACCGACACGGTGAGCGGCGAGGCGTTCCAGCTGGGATTGGTGGCGATCGACATCGAATCGCTGATGGGCGGATCCTTGGCCTATGTGGGTTTTACCGGCTCCACCAACAACAACATCGGCACGAGCCAGACGATTTCCGACTTTTTCGTTTGTCACGGTCCCGACATCGGGTACGCTGGGGGTGATCTCTGCTGGTGTGCTGGTCATGACCCGCCGCCGCCGGATTGCCTGAGCTTTCACCAACTTCCCCTTCTATCGGCAAGGCACCCGCCCCCATCGGGTGCCTTGCTTGTTGATTCGTGTGCTTGTCAAAAGGATCCACAGTGTGCAAGACCCACTACCAGAAGATCTATAGGAGAATAGCTATAGGTTTGGGGGGGCGATGCAGCGCACGCATGGCGTGCTGGTGGGAGTCGCGCAGCGCAGGGATGGGGGGTAACGCAGCGTGGATAACCGATCAGTCAGACCGCTGACTCTGGGCGAGTCATGCGCATGTGCAATGAGCAGAGATTGGAGAGCTATGAATCAGATTAGACGCGGCGCACCGGCGGGCACGAAGGGTAGAGCATCAGCCCGCCCATCACCAGCCGGACCCGGGCCTGAGGGTAGACCACGAGCACCTGACGCAGGCTCGCGCGGAACGGACGCTTGAATTCGCGGGTACACCCATACTCCTGCCCGAACTGACCAGAGAGATTCATCCAGCTGAGCTTGGTGGGTTTCTGGACTCTACGAAGCCGGTGCGTGAGCCAGGTGTAGATATCGAGGGCCATCGATGAGTGACGCAACACGGCCAATGCCCTGGGATCGAGCGGGACCGCATGCTCGGTAAGGGTCTCAAAGTAGTCCTGTGAGAGCACCAATGTTCGAGGATCGATGTACCGAGTCGAATGCTCTTCATGCACGGTCGCGCTAAGTCTCGTTACGGGCTTAGAGTCGATGGTGATCGCCCGGCCCCGCTCCTCCAGCCCGATCGTGATCCTGCACGCGGCGAGCGCCCGCAGCTGACGCTGCAGCGCGGCGTAGCCCCCCCGCTTTCCACCGCCCGTGCTCATCCCCATAGATCGCAAGAAACCCCGCACGCTGTGCTCCAGCTCGATCTCGCGTGACTGGGCCCGCACAGCCAGCGTGGAGAAATAGATCAGTAGCAACCGGGGGATCACCCCGTACGGGAGCGGCTGCTCGATGAAACGCTGCCCATCAAAGAGCACACCAGCCTCCAGCCGCACCCGAGCATGGCCGCACCGACGCTCAAATACCCGCTCGGCAGTATAACGGCGTGGCAGGCCGACCTGACAGAGCACCGCGTGCTGATAAGCGATGCGGGCCGGTGCCTCGGCAGCGATGATGGTGCTCGCTTCGAGCAGCCGACGCATTTGCGCAGAGCAACCTGCTGAGGCCGATGCCTCATTATTCCCGTCTTGAAGTGCCACGGTGACCTACGCGACGCTTCGTCGATCAGCACCCGTTTCGCCGGTGCCTGAGTGGCGTGGAGTCAGCTCGTGTGGGTGCGAGGCAGATCCGGTACGATTCGTTCCAGATCCCGCCCCCGCAACCAGCCAAATCGTCATGGCAGTTCAAAGACTTCACCAAGGCCGCCCACGCCTGACGCGGGAGCTCGGCCTCAAGATGATCGCCCTTGCGGTGTATCCGGATCCGATCACCAATGAGTTCACGCAGGATCTCACGGGCGGGCTCGACATGCTCATCGAGGCGTGCCTGCAGCTGCTCCACCGCCGCCTTGTACCGAGCAACCGCATCGGGCAGGATCGCCGAGACCTTCCAGTGCTCCGCACGCGATAGCTCATGGCCCAGATCCTCGATCTCCTTCTCCGCACGCTGCAACGCATCCTTGGTGCTCGGCGTGACGATTCCCTGCTTGATCGCGTCGAGCAGGTTGTCGCGTACCGTCTTCGCGGCGTTGATTCGTTTGCTCAAGCGATTCGGTGTGCTGGCTGGTGTGCCTCGACTCGATCAGCTCGGTCGCCACTCGCTTGAAGACCTGCAGGCTCTCAGGTTTGTTCAGACGCTCCTTAATGCTTCGCAGTAGGCGTTCTTCAACGATGTGCCGCGAGACGGTGAACCTATTACCGCACACCGCTCGGCCACGGTTCTTGTACATGGAGCAGCCGTACTTGTTGTGGCTCACCAGCACGAAGCTCCCGCCGCATTCCGCGCATTGCATCAGCCCAGAGAACAAGTACCGCTGGGCCGGTGAAACACCGGGCTGCCCCAGCTGGCCTGCCCGATTCCGCTGCTGCCTGCCGCGAACGCGTGCGATGATGTCTGCTGGCACGACTCGCAGATCGGGCATGTCCCGTACAATCCATTCTTCTCGCGGCCTCTGCTTCGAGACCCGCTTGCCCGTGTCCGGATGCTTGATCCATTCACGACGATTCCAGATCAATCGCCCCTCATACATCTCATTCTCCAGGACGACCTTGATGGCGCTCACCGCCCAGGTGCTCCCGCGAGAAGACGGCACCCTTGATCGATTCAACTCGGATGCGATCCATCTGTACGAGTAGCCGTCCGCGTACCACGCATGGATTTGCCGCACAATCTCCGCCTGCTCGTGGTGGATCTCATACCGCACCGCCACCACCGCCGCACGCCCGTGCTCGTGCATCCTCAATTCGTCCTCGATTGGCACATTGCGATACCCGTAGGTTCGACCGCCGCAGTTGTACCCCTTCATCGCCTGACCGGTCATCCCCCGGTGCGTGCGTTCGCGAAGATCATCGAGGAACAGCTCGTTCATCAGCCCCTTGAACCCCGCGTGTATCTTGTGCCCCTTGCGGCTGCTGTCGTACCCGTCACTCACCCCGACTACGCGTAACCCATCCCACGCGAACGCTCGCAGCAATCCCTTCATCTCGTAGTCATCGCGAGACAGACGAGATAGGTCGTCCACCAGCAGCACATCGAACCCATCGGATGATGCCGAATCTCGCAGCGCGAGGTACCCGGGTCTGGCGCGGGTCGATCCGGAGATCGCTCTGTCGCTATAGGTTTCCAGGATTCGCAATCCTTCGCACTCCGCGAAACGGGTGCAGTTCCGCACCTGATCGTCGATGGATGTCTCCCGTTGCTTGTCGCCGCTAAAGCGTGCGTAGATCACCGCCCTCTTCCTGCCCATGTCCCTCTCTCAGCTCCTTCTTGATGATTTCATTGGTATACCGCTCCACCTCCACCTCGGCGAGCAGGCGGATCAGCCTGTCGATCGGGGATCGTGTGATCGGTGTCTTCTGTTTCGTGCTCATGTTCCTCCCGCACTGATTGGTCGTGCACAAGGTACGCAAAGCGTGATGATCATCAATACATGATCTGTTGGATCGCGCCAATCACAAAGATTGCTCACACCCGCAGTATCGCGCTCGTCGCGCGTTTGCGCCGCACATCGTGTTGGACGCGTCCAACAAACTTTGCGTTGACCGGCACCGCATTCATCGGTATCACCACAGCCCTATGACAGACGAAGATTTTCAACTTCAGGTAGAAGCGTTTATCGAGCGTCATGGCCTCTCCCCCACCACATTCGGGCTCTGGGCCATGGACGACTCGAGATTCGTCTTCGATCTGCGAAACGGCAGGAACTGTTTCATCAAAACCGTGCGGAAGGTGCAGCGGTTCATGAGCCAATACGAGGCCAAGCAGGAGGCGAAGCGGGTATGCCTGAGGATTGGGTGATCCATCAATCACACATCAACCTGATACTGTTGAGTGGGTTCTGGGTGTATCTGATCGTTCGTCGTACTTAACGCACGCCCCGGTGCCCAGAACCACCGTGACCGATCAGGAAGCGGGGTAGAAGTGGCCAAAGAAAGGGCCCAGAACTTCCTGGTCGTCTGCCCAAACCTGACTATCTCGGAGGCGGCGTAGCGGCTGGGTGCGAACCCGATGGCTCTCTGGGGGCTCATTCATCGCGGCGAGTGCCCCGGACTCCGCCGCTTTAGGTGGTACGTCATAAAGGGATCGGCGTTTGATGAGGTGCTGGAGGTGCTGACACTTCCTAGCACTCAGAAATGAGGTGTCTCTCGGCTGGGACTGTGAAGCATAGGGTGAATCACCCTTGGTCATGTGATCTGCATAAACTGTCATCGCGGCACGACATTGTTTATTGCGAGGTACACATGATCCAGAAACTCCAACTGTTGCGGTCCATCGGCCAGTTCGATGCAGTTGTCGATGGTGCTAATTTTGATCTGAAAAAACTGAATCTTGTGTACGCGGAGAATGCGAGAGGAAAAACAACTCTCGCGGCGGTCATGCGGTCGCTCGCAACGGGCGAGCCACTGCCCATCACAGAGCGGCGGCGTCTCGGCGCGACTCGGGACCCAGAGGCAATCATTGAGTGCACCGGCGGACCACCGCCCGCGATCTTTCGGGATGGCGCTTGGTCACGCTCTTGCGCGGATGTTATGGTGTTCGATGATGCTTTCGTTGACAAGAACGTCTACTCCGGGATGGATGTGGCAGCCGAACATCGGCAAAACCTCCACGAACTCATCCTGGGATCAACAGGCGTCACCCTTGCTCGTCGGGTTGACAGTCTCGCCGCAGACATCCGAGATCACAATCGTAATTTGCGAGAGAAAGGTGATGCAATCCCGGTTGAGGACCGGCATGGAATGAGCATAGATGATTTCTGTGGCCTCGCCGAGCGTGCGGATATAGATGCAGCGATCAAGAGTGCTGAAGAACGACTTCGAGCCCTCCAGAACGTGGAAGCGGTGCGCACTACTCCTGAGTTCTCGTCATTGGCATTACCTGAAGCGGACTTTGCTGCGATTCGTACCTTGCTCGGTCGGACCGTTGATGATTTAGATGCAACCGCAGCGGAAGCAGTCAGAGAGCATTTTGTATCGCTTGGAGAGGGTGCGGAGGGGTGGGTTGGCACGGGTATGCAAATGGAGCCAGATGGTGCGGCTTTGGATATGGAAGCAGGTTGTCCTTTCTGCGATCAACCTCTCTCGGAATCAACCCTGTTTGCTCATTACCGCGCCTACTTCGGGGAAGCATATACGAAGTTGCAAGCAGACCTTGCCGCAGCGGTGATTCGTATTGAAACTGCGCTCGATGGTGATTCTCTAGCAGGTTTTGAGCGTCAGGTGAGTGCTGCGAAAGAACGTCGCGCGTTTTGGTCGCCGCTGACCCCTATGCCTGAAATCACCATCGAGAATACTGCTATAGCGAGTGCTTGGCAGAATGCACGAGACGCAGTTTTGGAAGCCTTGCGTAGCAAGCGTGCTGATCCTTTGATCGCAGCAACCCTAAGCGATGATGCCGAAACAAAGATACGCGAGTACCTTGCTGCAACTGAGAGTGTGGAAGCCGCAAGTACATCTCTCACGGAGTGCAATGAGGCTATTCGTAGAGTCAAAGAAGCGGCGCAGACAGGGGACCCTGCTACGGCTGAGGCAGAACTGAAACGACTTAGAGCGACCAAATTGCGACACACAAGCGTGAATGTGACTGCGTGTCGAGAGTATTCAGATGCAAAGGCGGCTAAGGAGGCATCGGAAGCAGACAAAGTGGCGGCACAGCAGGCACTTGATGCTCATCGTGACGCAGCCTTCCCGAATATCCAAACTGCGATCAACATGTACCTTTCGCGGCTTGGCGCAAACTTCACTCTCGTGAGCATCACGCCCCAGCCAACAGCGGGGCGTCCGGCCTGCGTCTACCGCTTACTCATCAATGGTCACGAGGTTCCGGTTGGGCCAACAGCTGCAGCGGGTAGCGCGGCATTCAAGAATACACTGAGTGCAGGAGATCGAAACACACTGGCGCTTGCGTTCTTTCTCGCCGCCCTGGAGCACGACCCAAACCGTGAAGCTCGGGTGGTGGTCCTGGACGATCCAATGTCCAGCCTGGACAAGCATCGGCGGATGCAGACGATCCAAGCGATACGAACCCTTCTGCCCCAAGTTGCCCAGATCATTGTTCTGTCACACGATGAGTATTTCCTTTTCCAGATATATGACCGCGTTGCACCACGAGACAGATTGCGTGTCGTCATCGACACCACCTGCTTGACAGTGAGTAGGGGTGCAAATGGATCGACAATCAGCCGCATGGGATATCGAGAGCGAGAAACTGGGGCGACACGACAAGCGGCACTACCTGCTTACGCAGTATGCGGCTGATGGATCAGGGGATCGTCTAAAGGTCGCCCAGAGTATCCGGGCCACACTTGGAGTACTACTTGCGGGTTTCTTGTCCCGACAAGTTTATGGATGGGGAGATGCTCAGAGATTTTCGGAATCGTGCTCGCTCAGAGCGAGATAAGGGGTCGCCTATCATCAGCGAGGCCAAATTCACCGAACTAGATCAACTGGTAGAGTTCAGCAACGATTTTCACCACGACACAAATCCTGCTGCCGACACCATGACAGTGACGGATGGGCAACTGGCTCCCTTCGTGCGGCGGGCCTTGAACTTCGTGGCGGTATGACATTCGCCAGTCTGGAAGTCTCTTGAAGTTAGTTTTTGTGACCCTCTAGTGACCCATCAATAGAAAAGGCCCCATAAAAAGGGAAATTTCTAGCACGGGCGGAAGGATTCGAACCCTCTACCTCCTGATCCGTAGACAGAGAACTTGGGATTCAGCCATGGCATATCGCGAGTTTGTCCGCAACACCACTGTCCCCTCTCTGCTCTGACACACTGCTATCCAAACAGTATAGCTTTCACCGTGAAAGACAGGCTTAAGCACCGCTTAGGGGAGATGTCTGTAAACAATCATGACACCGCTCTCTGACCACTGAACCGGGTGCTGACTGCGTCGGTGCGGAGCTCTTTTCATCATGTAGCTCGTGTGGAACGAAGTTCTTCAGAGCGATCTATCCACATCTTGACACGAATCGATTGATGCACCACCCCACCCGATCGTGCGAGAATGGGACCGCCAAGGAGTCCCGTCGGAGCACGATCGCCGCGATGGATGTTCCCAATCCTGTGGCTGGTAGGATCCCTTCTCTCGTCGAACTCAAGACCTGCTCAAGTCTCGTGAGACTGCGTCTCGATCGGCTTGCCGCAGTGGCGACAACATACCGGTCCTTCTGCCTGCGCTGTCCGAGCCTCCTCAATGAACCCCGCCCCGAGGATGCTGGTGGGCAAGGCCACCATGCCGATTCCCAGGAGCGAGATCACCGCAGCGAGCATCTTACCGGCAACCGTGACTGGGTAGATATCCCCATAACCCACCGTGGTGAGCGTCACGATGGACCACCACATGGTCGCGGGGATGCTCGCGAACTGCTCCGGCTGGGCGTCGTGTTCGGCGTAGTAGAGCAGGCACGAAGAAACGATGATGAGCAGGACCATAAAGCTTAGGCTCGCGACCAGCTCATCCCGCTTCGCCAAGATCACCTTCTTGATCCTCCCCACCGCCGTGGTGTAGCGTGCGAGCTTGGCGACCCGGGCGAGGCGCATGATTCTCAGCGATCTGACGAATCGCATATCCACGCCGACGAACGGAAGAAAGAACGGTGCGATCGCGATCAGATCGATGATGGCATACGGGGTGACCAGGTACCGGATTCGCCCCTTGAACGGACTGGCGTACCGGGCATCCTCCACGCATACCCAGATCCTCAGCCCGTACTCAAGCGTGAAGATGAGGACCGAAACGAGCTCGAACACCGCCAGCTCGCTCGCCCAAACATCCCCTACTTCGGGCACGCTCTCAAGGATCAACGCCAGCACATTCAGAAGAATGAGGGCCATGATGAAGATATCGAACGCGGTGCTGAGCCTACCGCCGTCCGACTTGGGCTCGATCACCTTGTAGATCCGCGCACGCAGCGACTCTGAGTTCATAGCCTTCTCTCCCTGTCATCGATCGGCAAGCACATCGCGTGTCACCCGGCGTTGAACAGCCTCGCAGCGAGCCTCGCGGATAAACCCGGGTAAGCGGACGAGGCGGTGTTCACAGCCACGATCGGTGACTTGCCCCGACTCCGCTCCAGCTCAAACTCATCGGGGGCGTGGATGCGGACGCTCAAAAGCTCGCCCCAGGCGTACGACTTGTTGTTCCCGCCGGATACAAAGAAGAGAATCCGCTGATTCGTCAGGATCATCGTGCCGCTGGCGATGATGACATGGGTATCCACTCCCTCTACTTTCCGAGTTTCCAGCCAATCCGCTGGGCTCCGCATGTAAGCCAGCTCGTTGCCCTTCAGCTTGACATCCCGTACTTCGATTGGCAGCAGTTCGCCATACATCACACGCCATCGCATGCGTGCCTGATCCACCAGCCCCTGATCCCTCTGGCTGAGTTGGAGTTTGATGCCCAGTCCATCACACAACTCCATCAGATCGGCCCACTCGGCATCCGAAATCATCCGATCGCTGATGATGTCGTTAAGCCTCGCATTAACAATCGCAGAAAGCGACTGCTTGAGGCTCTGGGCCTGCTCGTGCTCGCTGAGGCCAAAGTGCTTGGCGACCTTGCTGAGCGATGCGGAGTCTTGCTGATCAAACCGTCCATCGCGTGTGAGCTGCTGTGCAATCGCGATGTAGGCCCGCCTTGCGCCCTTCTTGTACACCTCCTTGGCGGTGTCGCCCGGGATACGGAAGACACCGATGAACTGCCGGAAGAACGCCTGCTCGTCGCTATCGATGTGCCCGTCACGGGCGATATAGAACACGATGTCTTCAAGGAGCTGGTGCCATTCGTCCGCGAAGTCCACTGCGAGATCACGCCCGTACTCATGCTCGATCTGCGCGATCAAAGCGGCATCGAAGCTGGGTGAGAGCACAACATTCTTGGCCCGGGCGAAGTAGTGCTGCTTGGGATCGCTGCCCCAGAACCGGTCCTTGATCGAGCGTTCCTGCAGCTTCTCGGGTTCGATAGGGAGTCTGATACTCATGGCGAATCAATATAGCACCTCAGGTGCGATGTAGGGGATTAACTCAGGATGCCTGAGGGTTCACCGGCTCAAAAGCAGGAAGTGAGGCAGCCATCCATGCCACAGAAATATGTATGTCAGAGCTGCCAAGCTATCGAGGGCTTAGCCATCGATTAGTGCTGAGCCGGATCGTCGAGGGCGGAATACTGTGTAGGATCGCGCCGGGTCGGTACCACGCCCACTACGCGAACTTGATCTGGCAGCACACGGTACACCACCGTGTACGGGAACCTGTGCACCACGGCCCGCCGCAGAGTCGGGCTGACCTGCTCTTAGCCGCTGGGCCAGCGGCGGATCAGACCGAGTGTGCGATCGATCTCAAGACGGAACAGCTCACCGTAGCCTGAACGAACCTCGTCATAATGAGCCATCGCGAACCGCAGATCCGATTCAGCGGCGGGAAGAATCAGAATCGGGAGCATCAGGGGCGGAGCCGGTCTCTGACGGTTTCCCAGGGTATGCCGCTCACCTTACCTGCATCGGCTTCCGCATCACGACGATGCATCTCAGCGAGCTGCTGAGTTGTGAGGGGGGCCGCCGGCGCGTGCGTGAGTTCCAGCAGCTCGCCCGCAAGCAGCAGTCGCTCGGACTCCGAGAGCCCGGTGAGATCGAACCCGTTGGGAATAGTACTCATACAACCTCTTTGCATTGTTGATTCCATTATGCCTGAACACGGTCACGAAGTAAACCGCTATATGGCATGCCGTCGGGCATGGGCTCAATCGAACAACGAGCACTGGCTTTCCTGCCCATCGATGAACCGGACGGGCGGGCCGCAGAGCACGAGCTGCTCCTGACCTGCTCGCACGAGCATCCCGTGATAGAAGCCCATCGGGTCCAAACGAGCGTTATCGATGCGATCGGCACCCGTCTTCTGCGTGTAGCTCATCGATACTCCCTCGAACTGTGCTTTATGGATGAGCCGATAGGCTGTCGCTTCGTGGTCACCGCGTCGCCCGACGCACACCCACCGCACGCCCTCGTGGAGAAACGGACGGCGGATGGGCTTGCCCATCCCGATCCGATCCGCGCTGTATGAGGCGGCGATGTCCCCTTCTCCAATCGTCCGTTTGAGATCGTGCGACCACCATCCGCTGTGGAGTCGGGAGGGGGAGGTCTCGGTGACCGCGAGTTCTCTCTTGTTTGGCATGGGATGTTCCTTTCGATGCTTGTGCAAACCCCACCATCCCTGCTGAGGGATGGCGGGAGCGGGTTAGGTGTGGTTGGATCGAGTGTCTTCGAGCCACCGCCCGACCTCTTCGAGTGCGAACCACGCGAGCAGGTTGCTGAGCCCGTCGAGATCGACGGCCATGTCGCTGCGACCGAAGGTCGAAACCAGCTCCAGCGGCTTCATGCCCATCTGGTCGGCGGATTCTTCCAGCAGGTCCCAGATCGCACGCTCGTTGACGCGATAGAACTCGACACAGTCCGCCGTGTAGCTGAACCCCGGCCACCCGGTGTCGGCCCCGTGGGTGCCCGCCTCGATGATCTGGGCATCATCCATGTCCGAGTGTGTCCGGATCGCCGACAGCAGCGTCTGGTAGACGCTGCGTTCGTCGTTGTGGTTTGAGGCTGGGGTGCTCATCGTGCCCCTCCTTCCGAGGCTCGCTCGTGCTGACGAAGCTCAGCGATGTGCTCGTACGCCTTCGATGCCAGCCGTGCGACGATCAAGAGGTCGGTGCCGGAGTAGTCGCTGCTGTCGTGGAAGTTTCCGTCGGGGTCTTTCCAGGTGCGGGTGATGCGGACGCTGTAGAAGCTCCCCTTCTCGCCGGTGTTCTTCCAGATGGTGGCGTTGATCGCCCCGTCGCGGAGGGTTGCAGCTGGTTTGTTGTGTGATTGAGTGCTCATCGGTGGTTCTCCTTTCGTGGTTGTGTTGACCGATGCACACTGAGAGGCGGCCGGACCAAGCCGCCGTGTCAAGGGGATGGTGCGGGCAGGAGCAAGCCCGTCAGGGCGCACGCGACAACACGGTCCCCTTGAGGCCAGGGGCCGTACACGGGGGCGACGGACGCCAGGATGTGGGCATCAACAGGTCAAGGCGGCCACGCAAAGGGCACCGGGTGCGCATGCCACACGCCGGCTCAACCCAGACATGGACGCGAGCAGCCGCATACTTGAACACCTGACCGCGAGGGCTGAGCATCGAAACGCATCAAGCCTGCAAGTCCCATCGGAATCCACGACAAATTGTGCGGATCCAAGCAACGGAGCGTTGACGAGCGACAAGTGCATGGTGGAGAACAGTACTCGACCATGCTGCGCATCATTCAGAACAACTCTGCCTCGGGGGCACGACGCTACTACCAGGCCAGTGATTACTACATCGACGGGCAGGAGATGCCCGGTGTGTGGCACGGACGCGGTGCGCAGATGCTCGGGCTGCGCGGCACCATCGAGCGGGACGACTGGGAGTCCATGTGCGAGCACCGCCGCCCGGACTCCGGCGAGCCGCTGAGCGTGCGGCGGAAAGATCTGCGCCGTGTGGGGTACGACTTCAACTTCCATGTGCCCAAGAGCGTCTCGCTTCTGTATGCCTTGACCGGCGATGAGCGGATCATGGACGCGTTCAAGGAGTCGGTGCGTCTCACGATGCGGGACATTGAATCGGAGATGCAGACGCGTGTGCGGACCGGCGGCAGGGACACGGACCGCACGAGCGGCAACATGGTGTGGGGAGAGTTTGTGCACCTGACCGCCCGGCCGGTCGATGGTGTGCCCGACCCGCACCTGCACGCCCACTGCTTCGTGTTCAATACGACATGGGATCCGCAAGAGTCCCGCTGGAAGGCGGGTCAGTTCGCGGGCATCAAGCGGGACGCGCCCTACTTTGAGGCCGTGTTCCATTCACGGCTGGCCCATCAGCTGGAACAGCTCGGGATCTCGACCGAACGCACCAAGTCCGGATGGGAGATCGAGGGGATCGCACCCGAGCTGATCGGAAAGTTCTCAAGACGCACCAGCCTGATCGAGCAGGAAGCCGAGGCACGCAGGATCGCGAATCCAGAGGCGAAGGCGGAGCTGGGGGCGAAGACCCGCGAGTCCAAAGCCGATGGGATGTCGATGGGCCAGCTGCGTGACGCGTGGGCCGCACGCATGAGCGGCGATGAACGCACAAGCATCAACCTCGCCGCATCTTCGATTGGGAGTCATGGACGCACTCGCGATCCGCTTGCGCCTGAGCTGGCCGCGACGCACGCGATCGAGCACTGCTTCGAGCGGATGTCCGTCGTACCGGAACGCACGCTGCTCGCCGAAGCCATCAGGCACGGCGTGGGACAAGCCACCCATCAGGATGTGCTCCGGAGTGTGAAGCATCGGGACCTGATCCACGCCAAGATCGATGGGCGGCGGATGGTGACCAGCCGTGCCGTGCTCGATGAAGAGTCCCGCATGCTTTCGTTTGCCCGGGACGGTCGCGGCAACCAGCAGCCGCTGGGCAAGGGCGACCACGCGTTCAAGCACGACATGCTCGATAGCGATCAACGCCACGCGGTGGAGCATGTGCTCACCTCGCGTGATCGGGTAACGCTCATCCGCGGCGGTGCGGGCACCGGCAAAACCACAATGATGAAGGAAGCGGTGGACGGCATCGAAGAAGGCGGCCGCCGCGTGCTGATCTTTGCCCCGTCCGCCCAGGCGAGCCGGAGCGTGCTGCGTGATGAAGAGGGCTTTACCAGCGCCGACACCGTGTCGAGGTTCCTCGTTGATGAGCAGCTCCAGCAGCAGGCGCGTGGCCAGGTGATCTGGATCGACGAGGCCGGGCTGCTGGGCACCCGCGCGATGGCCAAGGTCTTCGACCTTGCCGACCGGGTCGATGCCCGCGTGATCCTCTCAGGCGACCGGCGCCAGCACGGGTCCGTGGATCGCGGAGCTGCTCTGCGGCTGCTGGAAACAGAGGCCGGGCTGGTGCCCGCCGAGCTGCGCCAGATCAAACGCCAACGCGACACCTACAAAGAAGTGGTCCACGCCTTGAGCGAGGGCCGAATAGAGAACGCCTTCAAGGAGATGGACCGGCAGGGCTGGGTGCGTGAAGTCTGCGATGAGGATCGCTACGCCCAGCTCGCCGATGACTACATCAAGCGGACACGGCACGGCGCGCGGGCGTTGGTGGTCTCCCCCACCCACCGCGAGGCGGCGAGCATCACCCAGGAGATCCGCGATCGGCTGCGCGAGACCGGCGCACTGACGGGCACGCAGCGTGAGATCCCCATGCTCGTCAGCAAGAACCTCACCGAGGCCCAACGCCGCGACCCGGTGAGCTACGAAGATGGCGATGTCTTAGTCTACCACCAGAACGCCGCCGGGCACCGCAAGGGCGAGCGGGTGATGGTCGAAGATGATGCGCAACTCTCGCTCGATCAGGCAGCGCGGTTTCAGGCCTACTCAGCATCAAGTCTCGGGCTGGCCCCGGGCGATCTTGTGCGATTCACACGCAACGGGGCTACGCTCGATGGCAAGCACCGGCTCAACAACGGCGCGACCTACACGCTCAAGGGGTTCGATCGGCGTGGGCATCTCGTGCTGGGCAACGGCTGGGTGGTCGACCGCGACTACGGGCACCTGACCCACGGCTACACGAGCACGAGCCACAGTGCTCAGGGGCGGACCGTGGATCATGTGCTGATCGCACAATCCGCCGACTCCATCTCCGCTTCGGGCATGGAGCAGTTCTATGTCTCGGTGAGCCGTGGCCGCAAGAGCGTCACCGTGTACACGGACGACAAGGCGTCACTGCTCGACGCGGTGAGCCGTGCCGATGAGCGGATCAGTGCCACCGACCTGGTGCGGAGGCACCATGGCAGAGCTCGGGTAGCAGTTATGCGCCGGGGCATCGAGCACGAGCTCGCACAACCAGTGACCGCACCCGAACCCCATCGCGATCGTGAACGGGAGCAGCTGTGCCATGAGTGAGCGTTCGATGCTGGATCGGTATCTTGACTCACGCGATGGGCAGGAGCCCTCGCGCGAGCACGGCCCCGAGGATTGCGGGGCGTTCGGGCAGCTCCGGGGGATCCAGTCGCGCGCCACGATGCTGGAACTGCGACGCAAGGACGGGACGATCCGCGCTATCGGCTACGGCTGGCTCGAACGCATTGAGTATGACCCCGACGAAGGCATCACCATCCATGCTGCAGGGCAGGTCATTCGGATCAAAGGGAGAAACCTCAACTTTCACACAAAATCGCTCTACCAAAGTCTTGTTCGGCACAAAGCTGTGTGGATCCAGGAATCAACACGGGCAGAAACAATGAGCGCGAGTGAACCCCAGTCACTCGTCGCAGCGATCGAATGGTAGAGCCGCGATCGCCTCGGGAAGCCAACATTTCTTCGGACAACAGGGCCTCACACCCTTCTGAGATTCATTCCCCTTTGGTATATTCGTGTGCCATCCACCCCTGGTGTACGGCAAGGACAAACCCACGCATCCGGGAAGCACCATGCCAGAAACTGACAATCCCCTTGATCTGTATCAATCGATCAAACGCGACCTGGACATCGTGCACGATGACCTTGTTGACATCTTCGAGCAGCTCGGCACCCGCTCGCACACCGACGGGATACGAACGCAGCAGGCACGGCTGCGATCCCAGGCGCTCCAGGTCGTGGTTGCCGGAGCCATGAAGCAGGGGAAGTCAACCCTGCTCAACGCGATGCTCGGCGAGACGGTGTTGCCGAGCAAACCCACGAAGCCTTGGACGGCGGTGCCGATCCGGGTGCTGTACGACAAAGCTCGCCGCGCTGAGTGTTATCCAAGGGATGGTGCTGAGCCGGAAAAGTTGAGCCTTGAAGTCGATCCGCTCGCGGTCCTCAGGCGTATCGCGACGCTCGATGATGCTTCCGATGATACAGATCGACAATCGAGCTCTTACGAACGGGTCGATGTGTTCTGGCCCGCGAAGCTCTGCGAGAAAGATGTCGTCCTGATCGACACACCGGGCTTCGACGAATACGGGGTTGGCGGAAGGCAACGGAAGCATGAGACATGGAAGAGTCTCGAGCAGCAAGCCGACGCCGTGCTGCTCGTGCTGGACTGCGACAGCATCAGCAACCAGACGAACTTCGAGGCGTTGAATCGCCTCCTCAGCAGCGTCGTTGACCGCGCGAGCCTCTTTGTCGTCGCGAATCAGGCCGACCTGATCGCCCAGCGATGCGGGGGCGATATCGAGGCCATCGACGAAACAAAGGAGTACATCCGCAATGCCCTGGCATCGCTGGGGGTCCCGCTCGATCGAGTATTCTTCACGAGCGCCCTGGAAGCCCTGAATGCTCGGCGGGATCATGAGCCCGATGCGTTGGAGCAGTCCGGTGTTCCCGAGCTAGAGAAAGCACTGCACGAGTACCTGCTCCAGCACCGGGCCAGAGCGAAGCTGCAGGGGCCGTTGATCGCCACCGAGCGATATCTTCAGGAAGCGACCACCGAGGTCCTCGTCAAGCAAGACTCGTTCCCGTTTGAGAAGCTCAAAGAAAGCGAGAAAGCGAGCGAAAGTGCCCGCGAAGCTTCACACCATGCAAGCGAGGCGACGAGCCGCACAACGCACAAGGTACAACACACAATCGACCGGGCGGCCAAGGAAGCTGCTCGCACAATCCCCCAGCTCATCGAAACGCTCTGCGTAGGCATCCCCGGTGCGCTGGAGAAAGCCGACATCACCAACCGTGAGGCGGTCTTTGACAAAGAGTACGCCGCTGGTGTGGTCGAACGCCGCGCGAGGAGATGGTGTGACGACCAGGTCCGGTCCTGGCAGAACGAGATACTCGATGCCATCATTCGGGAGCACGCGAGCGGTATCGATCTGGATCTGCAAGAGACGATCCGATCCCTCAGCTTTATGCGGGAAGAGACCGCGAAGACCTTTCTTCGGCTCTTGAAGCAGGATGCAAATTATCTGGGTTCAGAGTCAGGGAGTGAGATTGAAGGCACCGACTCAGAAGGTGATCGTTTTGGCACGGCGTATGGCTTCGCCTCGTCCGGAGGGCCCGCGTCCGGTGTGCTTGTCGGCGCGATCGCTGGTGGAGTCGCCGGGGCTTGGCTGGGATTGCTTGTTGCCTCACAGATCGTGTTCCCACCCATCGCCATCTTGGCCGTGATCGGCGGCATGCTCGGGTTCGGTTCTGCGGCGAGCCGCCTCAAGGGGAGGGTTGCAGAGCATGTTCAGTCGGAACTCCGCGGCAAACAGAAGCAGCTCGAATCACAGGTGTACGACTGGGTCCACGAGCGGATGACTTCGGCGTGTGCAGGACCCACCGCCAGCATGGACGAGACCGCGAGAGAGATCCAGGAACTGGCCGCTCAGATTGAAGAAGTAACCCAACGATACCGGGCGGAATCTACGGAGCTCAAGGCCCGATGCGACGCGATGCGAAAAAGGCTGCAAGCGCATCTCAGCACGGTCAGCTCGATGAAGGCCGCGCTAGACAAGCAGCTCTCGCCTGAACAGCTCGCGGATCTGATCGCGGGCCGGCTCTCCGCGGGTTCCGCGATGGCAGAGCCCAAGCCGGCTGGCACAACCGAACGCACACTCGGCTACTACCTTGATGTTCTTGAGGAAGGTGCGGGTAAGCTCTTGGACCGGGTGGTCAACGCGCTCGAACGGCTCGGTCAACGGCGAGGTGATTCCGAGCTGCGTATTGCAGAACTCTGGTCTCATTTTCCAAGCAAGGCGGCGACAGCAGAACAGGACGCCTACCGCGTGGTGTGTGTGATGGCTGTCGGAGAGGGGATTCAAGGAACACCAAAAGATGCCGCTGTTTGGCAATGGCTCCGTGATCAGCAATCTCGGGACAGGCTCAGGTGTATCGCGGAGGTCATCAATCCCAATCAGCCGCTGATCTTTGAGGAAGATATCAGCTCGGAAACGAGTGATGATGTGATCCCGACCAAACAGGATTCGTATCACGCTCGCTGGAGACGCGGCCGTGATAAAGCCTTCCCACCCGTGAAAGCGTCTCCCCGCAAAGGAACCGTTGTTCGATCGAAAGATGTTCCCTTGCCGGAGAATCGCGAAAGCTGACCCGGCGTTACCCCGTGTCAAGCAGTGTCAAGGTGCCCGTTCTCGTTGACAGTCACCGACAACTTCACATTTTGAAGATGTAAGTGACACGCCGTACGGCCCCGTAAGGCGTGTTTTTGCATGTCAACCCTGACATCCCCATCTGCTTCATCGATCGAGATCTGTCTCAGCCTGGGCATGACACGCCCTTGCCCGCTTTGAGGCTGATGCAGCCCGCGGCATGAGGGCCTGTGCACCGCGAACGACGCGGTTGAGACAGGAGTTCTCCGATGAATGGCACAACGAGCCTGCAGCAATGTCCAGAATGGCAAGACCTTGAAACAGCACTCAATCATCGTGACTTTGTAGCAGTGTTGACAAGGAGATGCGCCCCCTTCACCCACGATCCGGAGCAAGTTTCGGGCATCACCCTGGTGATTCTCTGCCTACTCGCGGGGTCGGATCGGTATGATCCTGGCCGTGGGTCTGTGATGGCGTTCGCGCTCGGGGTTGCCCGGCGAGTAGCCGCGAACACCCGTCGCCGTGAGGCAAGACAGCGAACAAGCTTGCCGTATGAGCCCTGCACCGATCGTGACAGCATCCTTGGCCAACTCATTGTGTGTGAGCTTCTCGATCTCCTGCTCACAGAAATCAGTACCTACTCTCCAGCGGATCAGGATCTGCTCTGGCGTGGGGCGGGTTGCCGGTGCTGCAATGACATGGCACCTATGACTGGCACAGAACGATGCCGGCTGCATCGGCTTCGCAAGCGACTCGCGAGTGTCGTAGATTACCCATACTGATCAAGCACGGAACGGGGAGCGGAAGATCGCCGATCCTCTTCAGCCCCGATCTCTTCCGCGCTCTTGCATGATCTCTTCGAGCGGAGCGCGGATCACCTCATACCGATCCTTGGGATCGGATGAGTACGGGATGACCCTGTATGGCATCGTGCGGTCTGCCTGATCAATCGGTTCGATCTGAAACTTCTCTTCGCCCCACTTCCCGATGGGCACGACTCCAAGCCTGGAAGCTTTCCCTGCTTCCGGGTGCTTGAGGGCCAATCCCAACCTCGCGAGGTCCCGGTTGACTTCCTTGGCGATCTCCACAGCGTCTGCACGAGCATCACAATACTTGAGCTTTGTACCGAGCTCTTGTGTCACATGCAGAGCCATCTCATTGCGCATGATGTCTGACATCCTGATAAAGGCCTGCATCCGTTGCTCGTAAGTCAGCACATCCGGCAGCGCCCTGAGCCGTTCACGCAGGCTGCTGCGAAAGGCGATCTCATCGACATCACCCCAAGGCATCTCGCCCGGGTTGAGTTCTTGTTCGTCTTCTCTGTGCACATCCCCTCTCAGCGTAGTTTCAAGTCCCCCAGTGTGCCACACATCGGGTGGTTTGGCAAGAACATCTGTGGCGGCCTTACTGGGCGCATCGCGTCACTCCGCCAGTCTCACTGAACAATAAGAAATCCTGCGAAGCCTTGCAACGAACGACGATCTCGCGACAACTCATGGATGACAGGGCGTGCAATAGGGCACGCTTCGCAATGGAGAACCGCACCATGTCACACTCGCATCATCGCTACACCCACCACCGCAGCAGCCACCACGGAGGGTTTGGGGTTGCCCTGACCAAGCTCGCGCTCACGCTCCTTGGCGGCTTCGCCCGCAACAAGATGGCTGAGAACGCGGCACGCAAGCAGCAGCAGCGCCAGCACCGCAGCTGATCCCCTTCTCTCTCTCCCCCTTGCCCCCGGGCGGCGGCTGGCACCCTGGTCGCCGCCCGTTTCACTCACGCATCAGACACCAATTGGAGGACCCGCTCATGGTGCCGCTCCCGCGATGGCTGCGCTCACGCACGCCCAAGGACCCGCTCGATCAGCCGCTGTTCTTCTGGAACAAGCAGGACGCGTTCACCTGGCGCATGGCCATGGAGAACATCCTGATCACCGGCCAGACTGGGTCGGGCAAGACCAGTGCCAGCGGACAGACCATTGCATGCAGCATGCTCAGAGCCGGATGGGGTGGCCTCGTGCTCACCGCCAAGCCGGGGGAGCTGGATCTCTGGAGATCGTACGCGGCACGCTGTGATCGCAGTGACGATATCATGGTCTTCGACGCGGCAGCGACCCACCGCTTCAACTTCCTTGACTTTGAGATGAGCCGCCCCGGACCCGGCGGCGGCATCACCGAGAACATCGTGCTGATGCTCTGCGTCCTGCTTGAGATCGCCGAGCGCAACGCATCACAAGGAAGCGGGAACGGCGAGCAGTACTGGGTGCGGGCCGTGCGCCAGCTCATCCGCAACGCGGTTGATCTGCTCGCGATGGCCAAGGGTCGGGTGAGCGTCGGTGATCTCTACCGCGTGGTGGTTTCCGCACCCACGGAGATCGGCCAACTCGCCTCGGAGCCATGGAAAGAACAGTCCGACTGTTTCCGATGGCTCAGTGAGGCAGACAAGCGGCTCAAGACCCCGCGTGAGGAGCACGACTTCAGGATCGTTACCGACTACTGGTGCAACGAGTACCCGCGCCTGAGCGACAAGACGCGATCGAGTATCACCTCGATGTTTACCTCGATGATCGATGTCCTTCATCGCGGGGTGCTGCGGGAGCTGTTTTCGACGGATACCACCATTACCCCGCAGGCGGTTGAGGATGGCAAGGTGATCGTCGTCGATCTGAGCGCGAAAGAGTTTGGCGAGGTGGGTGTGATCGCATCGCTGATCTGGAAGCACACCTTCCAACGCTCGATCGAGCGGCGGGATGTGAACGCGAGCACTCGACCGGTGTTCCTCTGGGCGGATGAGGCGCAACATTTCCTCACCAGCTACGACGCGTCGTTTGTCACGACCTGCCGATCGGCCCGCGTGAGTACGATTTTTCTAACTCAAAACTTCAACACCATCATCGCCGCGATGGGCGGATCCGAGAAGGGCCGCGCGGAAGCCGAGTCCCTCGCCTCAAACCTCAACACGAAAATTCTGCACGCAAACAGCGATCCGGTCACGAATGAATGGGCATCCGGCCTGATCGGCAAGACCCTGCAGGTCTTCGCCAACGGCAGCAGCCAGCAGCAGGATGATCCCCAGACGCTGCTCGCCCTCGCTGGATTGGAACGCGAGACCACCGACACCGCAGGTTGGTCCCAGTCGTATGAGCTGCAAGTCCAGCCGAACACCTTCTCCTCCACGCTGAGGACTGGCGGGCCGGGCAACAAGCACATCGTCGATGCCATCGTGATCCAGAGCGGGCGGTTGTTCAAGTCGAACGGGCGCACCTGGATGCCGGTGCAGTTTGATCAGCGTCAGGCCTGAGAAACCTCAAGAACGCAAGGAGCCACTAATGTCGCAGCAGCAGTCGGAGATGACCAGCCAGGGCACCAGCCATATCGAGCAGCTTCTCGGGCTCCTGCTCATGCTCAGCGTGAGCGGGCTCAGCTCGACCGTGGAGGTCTTCCTCCGAAAGCCCAAGACCTTTGGGCAGCGCTACGCCGGGATGCAGGTTGCGGTTGGGGGGATGCTGCTGTTTCTCTACCCGGTCTACTGGTGGCACGGGCACAACACCGACCCCATCCGCGTGTTTCTGGTGCTGTACATCGCCATGCTCTCCTGGATCCGGCTGCAGACTTTTACCCGAGTGCGTCGGGGCGGACCACAGCCGCATACCCGCTACGCGGGCACGCCCCGGATCGCTTCCGTCCGAGGGATCCGCAGGCTCAAGGACGAGACGATACGAGGCATCCTTGAGCCCGCATTGGTGATCCTGGCTGGAGCGTTCACTGCTGAGATCAACGGCCCCCTCGGCGGCTACCTGATCATCGCTGGCTTCGCGTTGCTCGCCTGCTCGAACTCGGTCATCGGTGAGCGAAAGCAGCGGGCTATGCGCATGCATGACGCGCAGATCGAGCAGCAGGCGGTCGTCCAGCAACTACGCGATCGCTGGATGAAGTAACTCGGTCTCACAACCACTCAGGAGCATCAGCATGTCAGATCAGAAGAAACCACAGAAGATTGGTGCCGGGCATCTCAGCGCGATGGCGAGACTTGGTCTCGCGGAGCTGAGATCGGCCATGTACACGCAATCGAATGTCGTCCAGCAACACAGCCCCTACGGCGTGTGGGGGACCAAAACACCAGGAGAAGTCATGCAAGATCGTGAAGGTGAAACCCGTGACCCCGATGAGCGCCCCTCCATCCTCAACGAACGGCTCAAGCAGGTCGAGCAGACCATCGCTGAGCAGGATGTGCAGCAGGACCGTCAAACGCCAGAACCAGAGTATGAACCCGAGCGGTGAAGCTCACGACTCGCTCAACAGTTATCCAGATTTGCAATGGAAGGAGTATCATGATCTCAATCCAGAACGAAAACCTCATCCCACTCCGAGATGCACCGCGACATCTGCCTCGGCGGCCAAACGGTAAGAACATCCATGTGAGCGCAGTCTATCGATGGATCAAGAATGGACTCAGCGGAGTGAAGCTCGAATCCCTCCGGGTTGGCGGCACGACTTACACATCTATGGAGGCGTTGCAGAGATTTGCTCTGAAACTGAGCCCATGTGTATCGAGCAAGCCCATTCAACCACGGAAGAGTGCCAGGAGTTCGCTGACTTCGCGAGCACTGGAGATCGAACTGGGGTTTGAATCAAACACACTGAACCGAGACTGAACAGTGCTGAGCTTTACCACTTCTCTACCACTTCACGGTACGAAGCCCCGCACCATGCTGCGAAAATGCGGATTGACCTACCGACTTGAAACTGGCCATTTCCGAAGTTAAACTGATGGAAGAACAATACTTCTGAGCTTATCAGTCAATGCCTTCCAAGCTGAATGTTGCGAGTTCGAGTCTCGTCTCCCGCTTTGAACGCCGAAATCGGCGTTTTTTCATGCGCCGACGAGCTCACTCAGGGCCTTGAGCCGCTCGGGGACGATCGCGATCAACTCGTCGTTGAGGTCCAGGTGGGTCACGAATCGCAGCGTCGATCGGCTCTCGGCGTAGCACCGGATGCCTGCCTCATCGAGCAGCTCCTGCCACGCGAACGCATCGCCCCGCGCTTCGATCGCGATGGGGCTGAGCTTGGCATAGACAAGGTTCGTCTCGACCGTAGTGGGATCAAACTCGAACATCGACAACGGGGCGATGTCGTGGGCGAGCTGTGACGCTCGGCGATGGTCTTCGGAGAGTCGATCGATGTGGTGATGATCGAGGGCGTGGATTGCCGCGGCCGCGAGGACCCCGGACTGGCGCATTCCGCCGCCGAGGAGCTTGCGCTTGTGTCGCGCCATCGCGATCGTGTCGCGATCCGCAACGAGCAGCGACCCGACGGGGCACCCGAGCCCTTTGCTCAAACACACGGACACCGAATCGCACCCCTCGACTAGGTCGTGGAGCGCCACGCCCGACGCGACGGACGCGTTCCAGAGCCGGGCGCCATCGAGGTGGACACGCAACCCCTTATCGTGCGCATGATCACACAGCGATCGGCGTTGGTCCTCGTCCCACACGAGCCCGCCCGCGCGGTTGTGGGTATTCTCGATCGTGAGCAGGGTCGAGTGAGGGAAGTGGATGTCTGTGCCGCGCATCGCTCGATCCAGCGCGTCGGGTGTCATGGTCCCGCGCTTGGGTGCGTCGGCGTCATCGACGAAGCGGACGCTGCACCCCGCGAGGGCTGCGTACCCGCCGCCCTCGTAGTAGTAGACATGGTTCTCCTGGTGCGTCAGGATCTCATCGCCCGGGCGCGTCTGGCACAGGATCGCGATGAGGTTGCTCATGGTTCCCGAAGGAACGAACAGCGCCGCGTCTTTCTTGAACAACGCGGCAGCGCGTGACTCAAGCTCCTGCACGCTCGGGTCGTCCCCCGCGACATCGTCCCCGACGCGGGCGTTCGCCATCGCGTCACGCATCTGCGGCGTCGGGCAGGTCACGGTATCCGAACGGAGATCAATAACGGGTTGCATGCGCTGCTCCTTGAGAGAGCACCATGATACCCGATAGAGCGATCAGGGTTGCCCGATCCATCGATCGACAACGCGTGCGATCTGGATCGCGGGGTCGGGGTTGAAGAGCTCCAGGTGCCCCGCATCGATCTCAATGCGCTCAATACGGGACGGATCGACGATGGCACTGAACCCGTTGTGCCCGTCATCGCGATGGAACCGGAGCCATTCGGGCTGGCGGGCGCGTACGAGTGTGATTGCTCCGTCGTAGGTTGTGCTCGGGCGATACTCGATCACCATCTGACGATTGATCCGTGAAACGGCACGATACGCGTCGAGCTCGTTGTGCTGTGGATTGACAATCTCATTTGGATCGGGCTGATTTGGGAGGAGGCGTTGGGCGATGTACGCGATGCGCGAGGTCTCGTGCCCCTCCACGATCCGCGCGAGGTGCACGCGAGCTTTTCCGAAACGCCCGCGCTGGGGGAGCCCAAAGGGGAGGTGCGCATCGAGCAGGAGCAATCGTCCGTGCGGGTGATGATCACGCCGGAGTTGCATCGCGATCTCCATCGCAAGCGAGCCGCCGAAGCTGTACCCGATCATGTCGGGGATAGGGTCGTGCTCACCGAGTTTGAGTTGATTGATCACCCAAGACGCAAGCGCGGGGAGGGATCGTCCGATTTCGTCGAGGATTGTCTCGTCCGGGTACTGCACGCCGACGAAGTGAGCGTCGCTTTTCACCCGATCAATCAGAGGTCCAAACCCGAGCGGGTGCCCTCCGATCCCGGGGAGCACGATGACTCTTGGTCGATCAGGGGCTCTGGTGTTCAGTTCGATGAGAGATTGATTGGGCGTGCCTCTGTGTGAATCAAACGCTCGGGAGAGCAACCGAGGGGTCGAGGCACGGTAGATCACGGAGATTGGGAGATCGGTGTGCATGCGTTCGCGGAGCTTGGCGAAGAGCTGTATCGCACGCAGCGAGTTGCCGCCATGATGGAAGAAGTGGTCATCCGGACCGAGCAGCTCGTCCCCGAGCACCTCTTGGAAGGCCCGCATGATCTGCTCAGTCTGTGCATCGACTGGCGCACCTGCCTGTGCAATGTCCGATGCAAACGAAAGCGTTGTTGAAACGCGGATGGCGTGCCGATCGATCTTGCCGCCGCCGACGCGCGGGATCGAATCGACCCGTTTCCAGCTGCTCGGGACCATGTATGAGGGGAGGACCTGCGCACACGCGCTCGTGAGCTCTTCGATCGAGCACGAATCTTCACACACGACGAAGGCACGGAGGTGAGATGCCCCGCCCTCGTGCGTGTCCACCAGCACCGCTGCGTCCTTGATCATCTCGAGTGTGAGAAGCACCGACGCGACTTCGTTGGGTTCCACCCGGCATCCATTGATCTGCGTCTGGTCATCGATGCGCCCAAGGTGCATCACGCTGCCGTCATGACGGATCGTCCCCAGATCGCCTGTGCGGAAACGCTTTGTCCCGGTTTCTGAATGTTCAGATCCGAGCGGCGCGTCCGGGTTCGTGTACACGAGCGCAATCCGATCGGACTCGATCTCGATCTCACCAGAAGGGAATGCGGGGTTACCCACGCCATCGACGAGGCGTGCACGCACGCCCTCCACGGGGTACCCGATGGGGAGCCGCGCGGGCCAATCAGTGGGCATGCGTGGGTCGATGCGGTACTGGAAGTTCAGAGACGACTCGGTGAGCCCGAACCCGTTGATCATCAATGCGCACGACGGGCAGTGCGAGAGGACCTGATCGATGTCATGGTCGCTCGCGTGCTCGCCGCCGAGGATGACGGCGCGGATTGAGTCGAGTGTGGTTTCTTCATCCAAGCCCGTACAGAACCATCGGAAGAGGGTTGGGGCGGCATGGAGGATCGAGACCCGAGATTGATTGATCCAGGAACCGATCTGGGCGGGCGATTGGGTTCGGGGGTCCGCAGCGTATAGCGTCGCACCGCTCATCCAGCACGAGAACATGTCCATGATCGATGCATCGAACGCGAACGAGCTGAGCTGGAGGAGCTTGTCACCGGGGACGAGTTCGAGCGCGTGCGCGAGCGTCATCATGTGCCCCACCACACCCCGATGCGATTGGAGCACGCCCTTTGGTGTGCCGGTCGAACCCGAGGTGTACATCAGGTAGGCAGGATCCTCTGGTCTGATGCAGATCGTGATCGGATCTGGGTCTGCTGGGACTTGATCAATGACGAGACGAGTGCAAGTCAACGATGGGTGCCGATCGTCATGCGAAACGATTGCAACGGACACCTGTGCTGACTCTGTGATAAGTTGAAACCGCGGGGTCGGCCAGTGCGGGTCTGTTGGGACGAACACGCTTCCGACTCGGAGGGTCGCGAGCGTCGCGATGCAGGTCTCGATCGGATCGTCCGTCGCGATCAGGACGCGATCACCCTTGGTCACGCCGAGCTTGATCAATGAAGTGCCGAGCGACCCCGAGCGATCCCAGAGATCGGCGTACGAGATGCTTTGATGATGGCTTTGGGCTGCGATTCTTTTCGGATGGGCTTTGACGATGCGCTCGATGCGTTCGCAGATCGAGCCGTTTGTTGTGTACTCCGGCGGGAGGTGCGGCGCGGGGATCCGTGCAGGGTTCATGCCCAGGATCGGCGTGTCGTCCATAGGAATCGAAAGAACCGGCGTGTCGGGCAACTCGGGGAACTGAGTCAGCAGCGAGACGAACTGCTGGAGGTACCAGCGGATCGTGTGCGAAGAGAAACGAGATCGGCGCGCGTTGAACACGACGCGGGTGTGCGAGTCGTCCTCAAAGACATAGCAGGTCAGATCAAACTTCGCCGTGTGGTTGTCGATGTCGTGATCGCTGAAGTCGAGGATCTTGGCCTTGTCTGGCTCGGAGTGTAACGGGATTGCGATGTGGTTGAAGAAGACCTCAAATAGCGGGTTCTGTGCTTCGGCGCCGTGCCCACCGAGCGATTCAACAATGTGCTGGAAGGGGACATCGCGCCGATCGAACGCCCGAAGCGAACTCTGATTCACCCCGTTCACGAGCTCACGCACCGTGATCCCCTCGGGGACTCGATTTCGAAGCGGGAGCGTCTCCATAAAAAACCCGATGAGCGATTGTGCGTCGTGCGAGCGTCTATTGGCGACAGGCGTCCCGATCACGATGTCCTCACTCAATGTCAGGCGCGAAAGCCACGCGTTGAACGCACCGAGCATGAACACGAACGGGGTCACCCCGAGCGAACGCGCCCCGTCACGGACACGGGATGCCGTATCGGGATCAAGGGTGAGTTCTTCACGGATCCCTGCGTTTGATGACCCTGAGCCGTGCGGATGATCCGCGGGCAAACGGAGCACCGGCGCGCCGCGCAGCTCGTCCTTCCAAGCCTGCAGGTCCTGCTCGTATGATGCACGATCCGGAAGGGTTCGTTCCCATCGGGCGTAGTCAGCGTACTGGATGCGGAGCGGGCTCGCGGCGTACCTGCCCGTTGTGCGTACCTGCTCGTACGCGTCCGCGAGTTCTCGCTGCAGGATCGAGCAGGACCACGCGTCCGAGATGATGTGGTGCATCGTGATGATGACCGCAGCTCCTTGCGTATATGAAACGACCCTGCACCGAACAAGCGGTCCGGTTTCAAGATCGAATCCGCGTGTCGATTCTCGGTGGGTGATCGCACCGAGATCCTGATCGTCCGACCAGGTCGGTGCGCACTTGATCGATGGGTCGACGAACATGCAGGGCTCATCGCCCACAATCTGGATGCGTGAACGCAGCACTCGGTGCCGATCGCACACGGCCTCCCACGCTGCATCGAACGCGCACTGATCGAGTACTCCGTCATGATCGAGGCGCATCGTGATCGTGTAGCTCGGATCGCCCGGATGGATCTGGTCGTGCATCCAGAGGCGGAGCTGGTTGAACGACAGCGGCGCCGGCTCCATGCTTTCAGTGGCGTGAATCTCATCATCGTCTATCTGATCACCCCTCGTGACCCGGTCGATCTCGTCAGCGATCTCCCGAACACTCCCGAGCGTATAAATCGATGAAATCTGCACGCGGGCCTTGAATCGTTCTGCGATCCTCGCACAGAGCACGAGCGCACGGAGCGAGTGCCCGCCGAGCTCAAGGAATCGATCCTCACGATCGGTGATCTCTACGCCGAGCACATCGGTCATGATGCTCGCGAGCATGCGCTCGGTTTCCGTAATGAGTGTTCCAGATCGTGCTTGCGATTCACACGCACCGGATTCCTCGATCATGTCGCGGGCACGCGATCGGTCAGCCTTCCCGTTACGCGTGAGCGGGATGGACTCGCACCGCTCGATGCGTGAGGGCACCATGTACTCGGGGATGCGCTGCTCTAGGAACGAGCGGATTCGTTCGGGATCCCACAAAGATTTGCGCATCGAAACGAGCAAAGCGAGTTCTTGGAATCCATTCTCACCAACGATGCACGCGATGCAGGCATCCACATCGGGAAGCGTTCGCGCGACGGATTCGACCTCGCCGAGCTCGAACCGGTTGCCGCGGAGTTTGACCTGTGCGTCGATGCGTCCGAGGAACATGAGGTTTCCGTCGGACTGCACGCGGACAAGGTCCCCTGAGCGGAAGGTTCGGTGCCCGTCCTCATCGATGATGACACGCTTGGAAGTTTGATCGGGTGCGTTGAGGTACCCACGGGTGATCCCTGTCCCGGAGATCAGGAGTTCACCCTCACCACCGACACCAACCGGTGCTCCATCCGCGTCAACGACTTCGCATCGCACCCCCCGCAGAGCACGCCCGATCGGGAGCATCCCAGTTGCATCATCGTCGAGCACCGGGATCTCGTACGCGGTCGAGAGTGCTGTGCACTCAGTTGGGCCGTAGCTGTTCACGAACCTTGTGTTCGGGAGTGCACGCTGTGCTCGGCGGATGAGTTCCGCGTGCACGGGCTCGCCGCCGGTCATGATGGTTTCGACGCGCTCAAACATACCCGGATCGGACTCGTACAACGCGCCGAAGAATCCGAACGCGATCCATGCGGCGCGGACATCGTGCGCCTCGATCATGGCGCGAACCTCGTCGGGCTCGGGGACGCGTCGAGTCGTCATGACGAGCGTCGCGCCGTGCAGGAGCGTTGAGTACACTTCGATGGTGGACGCATCAAACCCGAACGAGGACACGCAGAGGTAGTTTGTATCCTGACTTGTTGGCAGGAACCACTGATCGTGAACAAGCCGATGCACGCCTTCATGCTCGATCATGACGCCCTTGGGCTCACCCGTGGACCCTGATGTGTAGAGAATGTAGGCGAGATCACTCGGGTCACTATCGAGCTGCGGGTTCGTGTCGGGCTGATTCTGGTATGTCGATGGTGTGAGGACGCGTTCGACCTGCTCGTGCAGTTCCGTGAGATGTCCCTTGCGCCCGATCATGAATCGTGCGCCGGAATCTTTAAGCATGGCGCTCAGGCGCGGGATGGGCTGATTGTCCACGATGGGGACATACGCGGCCCCGGCCTTGAGCACCCCGAGCATCGCCGCGATGTGCTCGCACGATCTCGGGAGGGCGAGCGCGACGGGCTCTTCGCGTTCAACCCCAAGCGCAATCAGCGCGTGCGCGATGCGGTTCGACTCCGCGTTGAGGTGGGCATAGCTCCATTGCTCTTCGCCGCACACAACGGCGATGTGCGCGGATCGAGTTCCGACCATGCGCTCGAACGCCTCGTGGATGCACGAAACGCGGGGCGCGATGGCACGCTCAGGAGTCATACGAACGCTCTCAGATCAGGCTTTGACGATTCGGGCGCTGGGCGAATCGATCTTGGCCATCGCGTTACGGGTATCAATGACAAGCGTTGCGTGATCCGCGATCGATTGCCAATCGGTGATCTCGTGATCCGTCACGATCACAACGCAATCAGCGCTGCCAAGCGTTTGGGCATCGAGGTTCACCGAGTTCATGTTGAACTTGTAGTTCCGCATGTTCGGGAAGCTCGGCACATGCGGGTCGTGGTACGACACATTCGCGCCGCGCTCCGCGAGGAGCTCGATGATCTCCGCGGCTGGGGTCTCGCGGGTGTCGTCGACATTCGGCTTGTACGCGAGACCGACCACGATGATGTTCGAGCCCTTGACGGACTTGCAATCGTCGTTGAGCGCTTCCGCAGTCTTGTCGACGACATACTCGGGCATGCGCCGGTTGATCTCGCCGGCGAGCTCGATGAATCGCGTGACGCATCCGTGCTCGCGCGCCTTCCATGTCAGGTAGAATGGGTCGATCGGGATGCAGTGCCCGCCTAGGCCAGGGCCCGGGTAGAACGGCATGAACCCGAAGGGCTTGGTGGAGGCGGCCTGGATGACTTCCCAGACATCGATGTTCATCTCATCGAAGACCGTCTTGAGCTCGTTCACCAACGCGATGTTCACCGCGCGGAACACATTCTCAAGGATCTTGGCGGCTTCCGCGACTTCGGCTGAGGATACGGGAACGACTTCCTTGACGCCGTGCTTGTACGCGGCGCACGCGAGCTGGGTCGAGATCGCGTCGGTCCCGCCGACGAGCTTGGGGATCGTCGTAGTGGTGTGGCTCTTGCGCCCGGGGTCCTCACGCTCGGGGGAGAAGGCGACGAAGACATCCTCGCCGAGCGTGAACGAGCCGCGGTTGTGCTTCCGCGCCGCTTCGAGCATCGCGGGAACGAAGTCGCCCGTGGTGGTCCCGGGGTAGGTTGTGGATTCAAGCACGACGAGCTGACCCGGGCGCAGGCGGGCGCCGATCGCCTCTGCGGTCTTGATCACATAGGTCAGGTCGGGCTCAAGGTGCGTGCCCACGGGGGTCGGTACACACACCAGGATGATGTCGGGCTCATCGAGACGAGTGAAATCCGTCGTGGCTTCGAACTTGTCCGAGGCGCTCAGACGCTCGGTCATGTCCGCGCCGAGGTGCTTGAGGTAGTTCACACCTTGCTCAAGGTTGGTGATCTTGGTCGAATCAACATCGAACCCGAGCACACCCAGCCCGCCCGTATGGAGCGCGTCCGCAAGGGGGAGCCCGACATACCCGAGACCAACAATGCCCACGATCGCGGTCTTGTTCGTGATCTTGTCACCCAGTTCTGTCGCGTAGTTTGTCATGGTTGTGCTCATTATGCGCCAATCCCTTTTCGTTGATCGCAGCGGCGCTTGTGCGTCACTCAATCGTGGCCTTGCTGATCGCCGATTTCCCCGGCTCTGGGTGGTTTATCGTGATTTTTTCACTCGTGCTTTGGCGGAATGAGCCATCAAACGAAGACCCCACGGGATTCCTTGGATGATGTATCGTCTGAATAATCGCTTTGGCTCCTGGATCAACCGGTGCAGCCACTCGATCCCGGCCTTCTGGACCCATTCTGGCGCCCGAGACACATCACCCGTGATGAAACTGAGGCTGATCCCGACCCCGATCCAGCACGCATTTGGGCAGACTGATCGGATATCGCGGATCAGTTTCTCCTGTTTGGGTGATCCGAGCGCGACGAGCACGATATCTGGCGACGCGGCGGTCAGCCCATCGCGGATCACATTCATCTCGTGCTCGCTCTTCTCAAACCCGAAGGGCGGACAATGGCATCCCGCGATCTGGATCCCGGGATGACGAGTCCGGAGCACCTCAGCAGCACGATCGGCGACCCCCTCATCCCCGCCGAGCAGGTAGATGCTCAAGCCACGCTGAGTTGCTCGTTCGCACAGGGCGATTGTCATCGACGAGCCCGCGACCCGCTCGGGGAGCAGGGGCTCTCCCTGGACCTTTGAAGCCCAGATCAATGGCATCCCGTCCGCGACGACAAGATCGGCGCCATCGACGAGCTCTCGATAACTCGGATCGACACAGCACCGGCGCAGGTGGTCAAGGTTCGCGGTTACGACGAACCCGCCCTGACCCGAAGCGGCACGATCACACACCCAATCCACGCTCTGGGACTCGGTGATGCACGCGAACTCCACGCCGAACAACGACATGGTGTCGAACGCATCGGCTTGTGTCATTCCGCTTGTCATCTCGAGTGTCTCAGCGTGCATCCTGTTCCTCAAGTCGTTTGTGGAACCGATCCATCGTGCGGCGTTTACCGAGGAACAACGAGCTCATCTCGTACCGATGCAGGTGCTTGAGGTACGCGCGATCTCCGAATCGTTCGTGCTCGCCCTTCCATGCCTGCAGATACCCGACGAGAATACCGAGACCACCCTTCACGAACGGACGCTCAAGCATTCGATAACACGAAACCGCAATCACATACGGCAACGACGAGCCCATGAAGTACTTCCCGCGTCCCCACCGCTTTCGTCCGACCCAGACATTCTGTTGGCTGCTGCCTTGCGGGCGATAGTGCTGCATCCGCAGTTCCGGTCGATCTAGCGACATCGCCTTCCATCCCTTCATGCGGCACATGTGTCCATCGATCCCGTCCCAGCACGCTTGGGGTACGAACCCGTTGATCTCCTTGAAACACTGAACCCGGTAGAACTTCGAGGCACCGATCGCGTTCTCATCGCCCATCCGCTCGGAGACCCACTTGCCCGAGCTCGTGGGGATGTATGTCTTCCCGGAGAAGTTGCCGAGCAGCGGGTCGGATTCCATCTCCTTCATCAAGGACTCGAAGTAGTTCTCCGTGAGTCCCAAGTCCGCATCGAGCTTGCAGACATAGTCATACTCGTCGAGATTGATCTGATCGAGTCCCTCGTTGAAGGCCTGCACGACCCCGCCGCCCACGGCTCGTTCGCCTCGGTCTTTGCGTCGGTGGAGCTTGATCCATGGATGCTTCGCTGCGGCTTCCTCCACGAGTTGCGGCGTCGAGTCTGTAGAACCATCATCAACGATCACCCAAAGCGACGGGAGGATCGTCTGCTTGACCATGGTATCGATGGTGATCGGGAGATACTCCTCCTCGTTGCGGCACGGCGTGATCACAACATACCGACGCCCGTCTTGAGAAGACAGGACGGACTCGGTGCGTGTCGTAATGGGTTCCTGCGTGCTGCTCATGCTCATGCCGACTCCTGGGCGTTGAGTTTGGATTCGATCCGCCGGGCGTTGAGGTTGAGATCGAACTCCTCCTCAATCCGCAGCCGGGCATTCCTGCCCAGTTCATCGACCCAATCCCGATCCTGCGCCAGCGCGATCAACTGCTCCGTGAGCGCCGCCTGATCTCCGGGTGGGATCATGATGCCTGATCGATGATGCTCGATGAGTTCTCTGATCGTCTCCAGATCACCGGAGATCACGCACCGTCCCCGCGCCATGGCTTCCATGAGCACAACCGGGATCCCGTCGCGATCGCCCGACTTGGCGACCCGGCACGGGAGCACGAAGACATCCGCCTCGGTCATGAGCTGCATCACCGTGTCGTTATCGGTCTCGCCGAGCAGCTCAACCTCCGCGTTCGGAGGCAGGACACCAACTAGCGCCTGAAGCTCAAGGAACTGAGGCCCATCCCCCGCGATCCGCACGCGGATCTTCGGGCCCTCGCTCAGCGCGATCTCGCCCACGCTGCGGATGAGCACATCCATGCCCTTCTTCTCAACCAGACGACCGACGCTCAGCACCTCGAGCGTCTCTCCCTTGGGCGCGGGCGTGGGCTCGAACTCGTTCGTGTCCACGCCACATCGCACGACTGGGTACTCCGCATCGGGGCGCGGGACGATGGACTGGTAGAACGCTCGATGCCAATCGCTGATGCAGTTGACCCACGCGGCTCGCGCAAGCTTCTCCCGCAGGAGCGTTCGGTTCGGGAAGATATCGTTCGCGTGCCCCGTGAAACTGAACGGGACCCCGAGCTGTTTGGCAGCATACATCCCGATCGTCGTCGGGACATGCGCCATGTGCGCGTGGATGTGCGTGATCCCCATCGATCGGATTCGCTGCGCGAGCCCGAGCGCCGCCGTGCCCTGCCATATGACCTTGGGCTTGCGATTGAGCGGGACCTCGGAAGAGAATAGCGCGTCAAGCTTGCACCGCGTCATGGTCTTGACCGAACGGATTGGATGGGAAATCAGCTCCTTCACCATGTCTCGAATGAGTGCGAGCTTTCCCTTTGAGTAGATCTCGATCGTTTGGTTTGCTATTTCGGAGACCGGGCCGCCCGAATCGAGGTTGTGCGTGGGCGCATGCACCGAGGCCGTGCGGACATCCACGCCGAGCGATCGCAGCGCGAAGATCTCCCGATACACAAAGGTCTCTGAGCGGACAGGCAGCGTCCCAGACATGTACAGCACTCGCCGATGCGTGTTACCCCCATTGGTTGCGCCCTCCGCACCGACCTTGTACTCGATCAGGGTTGCCTGCTGCCCCGTGAGTCGGCGCCAATGAAACAGCAGCACACCCTGCGCCTGCGCGAACTTGGCGATGATGATGAACCGGGCGAGCAGGGTTGCTTCCTGCTTCGAACGACCCCGGCGTAGCTCGTGCCTACGGATGCGATACCCCTGAACCAGAAGCAACGCGAGATACAGGACGACGGATATCCCATATGTCCAGTACGCGGCAAAGATCGCGAGGATCGGAAAAACGAATCCGATGAGGATCGCCGAGCGTGTCTGTTTGACCCCATGGCGCTCGGGTGGTGATCCGTGCATGTGCGCCCCCTGGGCGTACGCGTGCCCCGCACGCTTGGCTCGCTTCCAGAACTGCCCGAACCTGGTCATCGACGCGTCGTGCCAGGTCATCTCGTGATCGATGCGATGCACCTCATCCCCCGCGTGCCTGAGACGCACACACAGCTCGGGCTCCTCGCCCGCGATCACGCCCGGGTTGTAACCGCCAACCGCGTTGAACGCGTCGAGTCGGAAGAGTGCATCGCCGCCGCAAGATCGGGCCTTGCCAATCGGGGTATCCCACTCGAGATCACAGAGCCGGTTGTACACGCTGTGCTCTGGATGTCGTTCGCGTCGTCGCCCGCAGACGACTGCTGCGGATGGATTCGACTCCAGAAACGCGTGCGCTGTCTGTACCCACCCGTCGCGGAGCTCGCAATCGCCGTCAAGGACCTGGACATAGTTGAGTCCATGCCATGTCTGGGTCAATCGCGCGATGCCCTCGTTTCGTGCTCGAGCCGCGGTAAACGGGATCGAGGTATCGAGATCGACCACCTCAACACCGATCGACTTCGCGAACTCCACTGAATCATCGCTTGACCCCGAATCAACATACACCACACGATCCGTGCACGCGATCGCAGAACGCAGGCACCGCCTGAGTCGCTCGCCTTCGTTGCGCCCGATGGCAACAACACCCACATCGTCGAGCATTCCGGTCATGCGGGCTCCTTCGTGGCCCATTCCGGCGTATCGCTGCGCAAGACGACCTCGCGATAGTTCGCACAAGTCAGGTCACGCCCGAGCCACGCGCCGAGCTGGTGCATGTCGGGGTCGAGCAGCGCGTGGAGGCGCTCGATCGACGCATCGGAGAGCACCGGGCGTTCCTTCATCGTCCATCGCGACCGGATTTTCGCTCGCAACGATTCGGGCATGAGCGTGCGCCGGGCAACCTGCATCATCCGATTCCCGAGGATCGCGTTCACGAGCGGGCCCCGGCGCTGACGCTGCGACGAGACATTCTTCGCATCGTCAGTATCCCATCGCATCTCGGTGGTGATCCCGAGGAACCGTCCGACCCGCTCGAACTCGCTCTGTGGGTGTGCCATCAAACGCTCAAAGAACACCGGGAGGATCCGATCGTTCCCCCACTTCTCCACATACGGCGACAGCTGCATCGCGTACTTCGAGTACTCAACGAGAATCGGGTACCGCTCGATCGCCTCATCGATCGGGCACCCGTCCTCAATTACACGCTGCGACCATTCGTGGATGTACTGCGACACGATCCGATCGATCGGATCACGCATGACATAGATCAGCTTTGCATCAGGGATGTGCTCGAGCATCCGCGAGACGCACAGCGGGTAGGTCGGGAGCTTGGTGTAGTGCGTGGACGACTCGCCCTTGAGATCATCCTCGGGCATCGAATCGAACAATGATTCGTACCACCCGATCCCCTTCGCCCAGTTGAGTTCATCGGAGAAGAAGTTGGGTTCCTTGGGCTCGGACATCGAAACACCCTCGACCCGCGCGAGCTGATCGTGCAGGGTGCTCGTCGCGCACTTCATCGCGCCGATGATGACGAAGTCGGGCATCATGCGTTGGGCCCTATCGAGTGCTTGGGTGACGCCCAGATATCGCGCCACTCTTTCTCTACCGCACCGGTCTTGCCACGGATCGATCCGAGCAGGAACCCGATCGTCCAGAGCACATTCGCAGCGATGTGCCCGAGCACGCCGTAGAAAGTACGGAAGTAGTGCGAGCGAGCGTTCGCGTAGTACATCGGGCGGCGTTTGCGCTGCTTGGTCGCTTCCTTCACCGGCGATGAACCACCCCGCAGGTGTACGACACGGGCATTGGGCTGATACGCAATCGTGAACCCGGCACGAGTCGCCTTGCGGCAGAAGGCCATATCCTCGAAGTACATGAAGTACCCCTCGTCCAGTACCCCCACCTTGTCGAACACCTCCTTGCGGATCGCGATGCACGCGAAGCTCGCCCAATCAATCCCAGTCGTCCATTCGTGAAGTTCCCTCGCAACGACATGGCGAGGAAAGAAGCGCCCAATCACTCCGAGGCAGGACGCATAGATCAACTCAGAGATCGGCGTTCGATACCGGAAGGTCGAGATCTGATGCTGACCGTCGGGCCACTCGAGTTGCGGCCCGAGCATGTGCACACCCGAGTGTTCATCGAGTGTGCTCATCAGCTGATTGATCGCGCCGGGGCGCACGATCGTGTCCGAGTTCAAGAGCAGGTACACGGACGCGTCGATGGAGCGGATCCCGACATTGTTCCCCGCGGCAAACCCGCCGTTGATTGGTGATCGCTCGACCCGCGCCCACGCACCCCACCCGTTCTTCTCGATCGCGCGCTCGATCGTGTCCGCAGATTCATCGCCCGAACAGTTGTCAACGACCACGACCCGATGATCATCCCCAACCTGCTTGCAAAGCGACTCGAGGCAATCGATGACCATACCCGGCGTGCGATAGTTGAGGATTATGACTGCGAGTTGATGCGTTGGAATCATCAACTGATGCCCTCCAACGGCACGACGGCGTTGTTCAGGTGCTGATGTACCATGTACGCAGTGATTGCAAGGTAGATCATGATCATCACCAGGTCAATCGAAGGCACCCACACGCCGTGACGGCGCACGCGGATCACCGCGAGCGGGTAGATCAGCAGCTCTGCGATCACACCACCCAGCAGCATCCCGACGATACCGCCCGCGAGGTATCCGAAGACCACGCCGAGGATGTGCAGTCCGGAACTGAAGAACATGACAAAGGCATGCCCATAGCTGTCATCCTTGACGAACATGGTCTCCGCAAAGAACACACGCATCATTCGGATCGCGGTTGACGAACTGAGGATCACGAAGAAGATCCCGGCTTCGTGGTACCGGGCATCGTAGAGCAATGAGATAATCTGCTGCCCAAAGACAATACAGACGAGGAAGAACGGGAAGATCGCGAGGATCACCCGGAATCTCGCCTGACGGACACGCTTGACGAATCGCTCGGGGTCCTTACGGTTGATCTCCGCGAACGCGGGGAAAAGCACGCCGCCAACGATCCGATCGATGACAATCCGCGCAGGCATCGCGATCGAACCCGCGATCGCGATCATCCCGAGCTCACTCATGGAAACGAGTGACCCTTGAATCAGACGCAGGCCTTGCCCACCAAAGTAAGTCATCGCGGTCGCGAGGAAGATCCACTTACCAAAGTGGAAGATCTGGCTTGCTGACTCACGCTCGAAGTGGAATCGCGACCCCTCGGAGGGCAGCATCATGTATCCAAGGATGAGACGAAAGACCGCCGCGATGATCCCACCGCCGACGAGCGCCCAGACATCTCGGGAAAAATACGCCCATACGATCATCGCGATGATTCCGATGCTATGGGCGACAAAGTCGAGAATAGCAAGGCGCCCGAGCTGCATTGAACGCGTCGCGGTCGCAACGCCGATGCTCTGGAACCCCTTGAGCACCGTCCCGATGCTCAGCATTGCGAGCAACGGGAACAGCACGGGTTCATCGTAAAACCATGACGCGGGGTACGCGAGCAGACACATCCCGATCGCAAGCGTGAACCCACGGATCACCTGCATCGTCCATGCCGTCGCGAGGAAGTCAGGATCGTCACCTCGCGGGTTCTGTACAATCGAGGGCCCGACGCCGATATCGCTGAGCATCGCAAGCCCTTGCGAGAACACCTGCGCGAGCGCCATCAGCCCAAAGGCCTCGGGGAATAACAACCTGGTCAGGACCAGGTTCGAGATCAGACGCAGGATCTGCTGTGCACCGAACCCGATCGTGGTCCAGCTCGCGCCCCGCAGCGTGCGTGCGCGGAGACCTCCGCCACGCAACGGCGATATGAGCCCGTTGATTCGCCCGCGTGTCGACCCCATCGGTTGATCCGCATGCAACTCGTTCATTGACTCACTCGGCCCGGACATCCGTATCCCTGCTCCTGATCGCCCACACCATCACAAGGTGCTCAACCAAACGGTAGACCGATAACACCCGGCGCGATGGGAGACCATACCTGTATCGGCAACCCGGTCGTACACAGTTCATCAAGAGTCCCCACTCCTCCGAAGGAAATCCCGTGCATTTCGTTGGGTGAATGAAGGGCAAATCATCATGAATCATGAGAAGATCGTGCCAGTCTGACCGATTGTCAACTTGAAGCCGGTGGTGCCACGCACCCACACACCCATCGATCCAAACCTGAGACGGGACCGTATGAACACCCTTACCCCACAAACGAGTACCGCGTCGCTTGCGGAATCCTTCACCATCGCTACGGAATCACGCGAGCCGGTGTTCGTCCCAACCACCCACTTCACCGATGATCGCGGGTGGTCGCTCATGAACCAGATGCAGGGCGTCTTGAACACCGAAGGGCAGATCAACTTCTCGATGCAGTACCCGGGTGTCATCAAGGCCTGGCACCGTCACCACCTGCAGACCGACTTCTGGATGGCACTCGTCGGGCATATCAAGGTCGGGATCTACGACCAAGAGAACGATAGAGCCTGGTCGATCGTCATCGGCGAAAAGCGCCCTGGCACCGTCATCATTCCACCCCCGCTCTGGCACGGCGCCGCGACCGTAGGCAACACCCCCGCGGGGCTCCTGTACTATGTCACGCACGCCTACAACCCCGCCAAGCCCGACGAGGAACGCGCCCCACACGACGCGTTCTCTGGGTTCCCCTGGCAGGTCGAGCACAAATGAGCCCCATTGCATGGCAGCGCATCGAACCTCAACGCGATCTTCCAAGTCGCGTGCTCGTGCTCGGGTCCACCGGCATGGTCGGGCGAGCATGGTGCCTGCACCTGGATTCGCTCAACATCGATCACACCCCTGCCCACCGCCCAGAGTTCGACCTGAGCGATCCCGCTTCGATCACTCGAGCCGTTGATGGCCCCTACGACCTCGTCGTGAACGCAGCCGCGTGGACGGATGTCGATGGTGCCGAATCGGACGAAGACCGCGCAAACCAAGCGAACGCGCATGCCGTCGAGCTCATCGCCGAGCGATGCGAGCAGCTCGGCGCGATGCTGATCACCTACTCGACTGATTATGTGTTCGACGGGTGCGCGAACGCCCCATACGCCATCGACGCGCCGATCGACCCGATCAACGCCTACGGGCGATCCAAAGCACTCGGCGAGTCAATGCTGAGAGCGGTATCCGAAAACTACATCCTTATCCGCACGAGCTGGGTCCACGCCCCGTGGGGCAAGAACTTCGTGCTGACGATGCGCTCATTGACCACTTCCCGCGACGAGATCAGCGTCGTTGATGATCAGCAAGGACGCCCTACCAACGCAGTGTCACTCGCGATCGGCTCGCTTGACTTGTACACCCATGGTGCCCTGGGCACCTGGCATATTACGGATGCTGGCGAATGCACCTGGCACACGCTCGCGACAGAGATCCGCGATGTGCTGGATGCGCCATGCCAGGTCCATGCATGCTCGAGCGACGCGTTCCCTCGCCCCGCCAAACGCCCAGGGTACTCAACGCTGGACATCACACCGACCGAGTCGTTGATCGGCGCTCGCCCGAACTGGAAGTCAGGCGTGGCCAACTCGCTCGGCAGAGCATAATGCGAACGAAAAAGGGCACCCCGAAGGATGCCCTTGCAGAAGTCAGAAAAAGTGTGGATCAGTTGCGACGAAGACGCTTGATCCCAGCGAACCCGCCGAGGGTCAGGAGACCCGCGAGTGCTGCAGTGGGAAGCGGGACAACGAAGAGTTGATCCTGCGAGTTTGCATTGAGCATGGCCCGCAGACCTGCAACAGTTGCGGAAGGATCATTGGTAATCTCAGACTGCAAAGCTGCCATCTCAGTCCCAACGCTCCCGTTACCGGTCACGACCGCGAGATCAAGGACGACCTTCCAGATCTGACCCTGGATCGCTGCGAGGCGCGTGTTGGTCGCGTTGGCACCGGCAGAAAGATCATCATTGATCCAACCGAGACGGATCGCCGCTGCAACAACCGCGTGAACTTCGGCTTCGTCAGCACTGTCGTACTGCGGGCCGCCGTTGCCGGGCGAGGGATTGGGCGAGTTCTGAATGCCGGTCACATCGTACGACCGTGAACCACCGAGGGTGTTCTGAAGCTCGATGCAGAAGGTCGAGAACGATCCACCCGAGAACTGACCCGCACCACGATCTCCGCCTACATCGGTGTAGTTGAAGTTGTTATGGCCCGCGTCGAAGTTCAGGTTGATGAATCCGCCTGTCCCGGTGTTGTTGATGTTCACACCGCCGTCGACACCATTCATCCCGGTGTACTCTGCGTCAAAGCCTGCATGTGCAGCGCCCGCTGCTGCGAGCATGACACTGATGATCATCGTCTTCTTCATGTCTCACCCTCCCAGGTGTTTGAGATCAATCTCAAAGATCAGTTGCGACGGAGTCGCTTGATGCCGCCGATGCCTGCGAGGGTCATCAGACCCGCGAGAGCAGCAGTCGGAAGAGGCACGATGAAGAGCTGATCTTGCGAATCGGCGCTGATCATCGCATAGAGGTGGTCGATTGAACCGTTGGGGTTCGCGTTGTACTCGGATTCAAGGATGGCCATCTGTGCTGCGATTCCTGCGGTCTCTGCAGTCACATCAGCGTTGTCAAAGACGACCTTCCAGATGAGCCCCTGAATCGCAGCGGCCTGGTCCTTCGTGAGCGAACCGGTCGCAGAGAGGTCCCAGTTCAGCCAACCGAGGTCGACTGCAGCTGCGAGAACGGCACTGACTTCGGCTTCGTCGGCTGCGTCATATGGCCCCTGCCCACCACCCGCAGTCGGGTTGGGAGCATTCGAAACACGATCAATGTCGTAAGAAGCCGAACCAGAAGCAATGTCCTGAAGCTCGATGCAGAAGGTCGCGAACGAACCACCGCTGAACTGGCCGATACCGCGATCACCACCGACATCGGTGTAATCGAACAAGAACTGGCCAGCGTTGAAAGTCTCATTGAGCGTTCCGCCGTAACCGGTGGTATCGACTCGGATCCCGTCAATACGCCCGTAAAGGCCGGTGAAATCCGCATCAAAGCCGGCGAGTGCACCGCTCGATGCCACGAGCAAGGCTGCAACTGCTACATACTTCATTTCTGTTCCCTCATCCATTCAATGGCAACGAGTGCCGAGTTCTGCTCTCAAGAGCACCTAAACATAGAGGTGCTCATTCTCCTGATCATACAAGGATATTCAGCAAAGCTCCCTCAGCCGCTGAAATGGGCGCAAAGCCCGCCCTTGCATGTAGAAAAGAGTATCGCGCCGGTCAGAGAAGTCGAAGGAAAAAGGTCTAAAACAGTCAGTATTTTTTAAACAATGCAGTTATTGAACCAGACAAAACCCTACCTGCTTGTACTGCTCGACAGGACAGATCGCACGAAAACGTCTGATAACAGAAGGCCCTAAGGCAGTTCTGCGTTCGCCCAATCCTCGAGTCCATGATCTCGGAGCATCTGGCGAAGTTCATCGGTGAGTTTTCCTTGCGCATCAAAGTCACGCACTCGCTCCATGGTTCGTGTTGCGTCTTCAGCGAACTCCTCGCCGAGCTGATGCGTCACGATCGCAAGCCCCACCCACCCCTCAGGGTTGCTCGCATCCAACTGGACACACCGCTGAAAGGACTCGCGTGACTTCTCAAGCTCCTGAAGTTCAAGCTCGACCCACCCACGCGTCCCCCAGTATGTGGGAATCTGCGATTGCATCCGGGTCGCGTCGTTGACGAGCGCCTGCACGCGTGATCGCTGATCATCGCGCAGACCTGCCCGGACCATGGTCATCGCGAGGTTGTTGCTGATCATCGCGTTGAGCCCGTCGTTGCTGATCTTCATCGCGAGGAGCTGCTCATAGATTTCGATTGTCCGCTCGTGCAAGCCCCCCTCACCCGCGTACCGGGCGGCATCGAGGATCGGCAACAGGTTACTCGGATCCGCCTGCCCCGCTGCCAACATCAGATCGACGACCTTGGTGTACAACCCTGACTGGGATTGATCATCGCTGCTTGCTCGCGCGAGGATCAGGTTCGCACGCGAAGCGATCGTGAATACATGCGGGAGCACATTATCGCCGCCTTGCTCAATCACCGGGTTGATCTGTGTGAGGGCCTCGTTCCCAAACTCTGGATCCCATCGTTCGTGGGTGAACGCGAGCGTCACCCATGCATTCGCGAGATACACACGGTCCTGCTCATCGCTGTACCCTGACGCGATCCGGATCCACTCCGCACCCACATCAACATCCTTGACAACATTTGCAGCCAGCCCAAGCCAGACCTGGGTGCGGATATCACGGTTCGCCGCGAGCAATGGCATGAGCCGCTGGGCACTGACACCCGGATCCTCACCCAGGGTGAGTCGGATATAGCTGTACGCGTCGAGCACTTCCCTGCTGATCGGGTCAGAGGGCGTCTGGAACGCCTGATCAACAAAGCCTTCGATTTCTCGCTGGGCTGCCTGAAGATCGTTCTTCTGAATCATCGCACGCGCCCTGATCGCGTTGGCGACGATCGTGGTTTCGAGCGAGTTGGTTCGCCACAGATCAATGACGCGAATCGCTGCGTCCGGGTTGCCCGCACGAAGGTACGACTCACCCGCAATCCCCATGATGCCCGTATTTGATGGCGCATTACGCAGCGCCATATCCGCGAGCTCTGCGATCACGCTCGCGTTCGCTTGAACGCGTGCGAGCTGCTCCACCGCGTACCCCTGAACCACCTCAATCTGCGGAAAATCCTCGATGAGTTGGCGGAGCATGTTGACCCGTGTTTGTGCGTCCGTATCCGCCGCCAGAGTGCTGTACGCATCGACGCGTTCGAGCGCTTGACGCAGGGCGGGGCTCTCTTGCATCCCAGGCAGCTCGAGCATTTCACGAGCCGTCTGCGGCGCGCCTCGAGCCAGCACACCGAGCCTTGCGAGCTCAGTGTCCTCGATCACCGCATCCTTTGACCTCGCATAGAGCGACTGTGCCTCTTCGAGATCCCCAAGTTCGATTGTCCGACGGATGAGGCGCTTCCAAATATCAACACTTGCGTTGTGATCGGCAATGCCGCCACGCAAGATCGAGAGCTCCTGCTCATCGTCGAGGTACAACTCCGCAAACTGCGCGTGGATGAGCACCGCTTCCGCTGGTTCAAGCCCAAACCGGACGCCCGAGCCCGCGATGAGCTCGCCCTCGGGGAGGTTCCCCGTGCGGACATAGAGGCCCGCAAGGTTGAGCAGGTTCGCCGCATTCAACGATGCACGCTGGCTCACCCGTTCGAGCAACGACTTGGCGGCACCCATCTGCCCCTGCTTGATCCGGAGTTCCGCGAGCGATAACGCCGCTGCGGGCTCGTCTCGCTGCGCGATCAGCTGCTCATAGATCGCGGCTGCTTTCGCATCCTGACCGATGTTCTCGTACCGGATCGCCGCGTTCGGGAGCGCATCGAGATCATCACCGAAGACCGTGATGTACTCGTCGAGCAAACTCGTCGCCAAACGGGTATCCCTGAGTCGGCGATACGCAAGATCGACACTCTCGATCAAGTAGTTTTTGGGCGACTCGCCCATCAAGCTGACGCGCCAGCATGCGGTACTGCTCGATCGCACCCGCATAGTCGGGTGTGTACCGCTCCTTGTCGCTCAACCCCGGGGAGGGTGGCAGCGAGAGCAATCGCCCGAGCATGTTTCGTGCTTTGGTGTAGGTGGGGTCCTGCGCCACGACCGAACGGACGATCTCCAGCGCCATTGAACGGTTCGTGTTTGTTCGAGAATCCGGGCCCGCAACCATCGCGTTCGCTCGCGCAAGTCGGAGCCGGGCGGGGATCGCTTTGCCCTCACCCTCGGTCATCGCCACCGCCCGTGCGATCAGCTCGTCCACCTTTGCCAGATCACTGCCGTACGCATTGGACTCGATCGCGAAGTACAAGACTTCGAGGTCATTGGGTGAAGTTGCGATCATCGCGTCCCACATCGGGCGCGCCTGTTCTGGGCTGAACTGGTCAACAAAGCCGATGAGCACCCGTTCCCATGATGTACGCGAAGATTCGTCGGCCTGCGCCATCCCTTCGCGGATGATCTCGATCCCACGATTCAGATCGCCGGTCCTTTCGTAAACCTCTCCCGCTGCACGCAGCGCACCGAGCGGGCTCGACATCGTGATGTCGCTCAGATCGATCCCGAGCGTTGAGGCGATACCAAGCCGGTACTGATCGTCAATCTCAAGCAACCGAGCTTTGAGCGCCGCATCGGTATCCGCATTGGCAAGTGCGTCACGCAACTCTTGCCTCGCGAGCTCCGTTTCACCCATGAAGGACAGAATCGCCACAACCTGCGGCGCAAACTGCGACCGAGCGTCGGGGTCTAGCGCGTCTCTGTTTGCTGTCCAGGACCGCACAAAGTCAAGCCCCATCGAGCGGGGGAGCTCGCCTCGTCTCGCAAGCTCTGCTCTTGCCTCCAGCATCACGACCGCCGTCCGGGGATCATCGGGCGCGATCCGTTGAAGCTCTTCAAGATACGGCGTTGCCTCGAGCAGGCGGTCCTGCCCCGAATAGGCATTCACGATCCGGATCATCGGCTCAGTCCACCCCATCACATCGAACCGGTACAACGCGCCGACCTGATCATTCACCAGTTCGCTCGCCGTGACCCACTGCTCGATCGCCTCGCGGAAACGCCCCTCGTTGAGGTGCTGTTGCCCGACGCGCAACCGGAATGTCGGCTCAGTAGGGTACCAATCGATCGTGTTCTGCAGCAGCAATCGCGCATCGACGAACCGGGACTCATCAACCGCCCGACCCGCATCAATGTGTGCAACCCACGCAAAAGCACGCCGATCGTACTTGATGTCGCGGATTGCCTGCTCGAGACGCGCCGCTTCTTCCTCATACCCCTCCCGCTTCGCGGAAAGGTACTGATACCCGAGCACATCCGAATCTAACTCACCGTTGTCGGTCATGACCTCCAACGACATGAGCTCCTCATCACGACCCGCCCAGTACAGACGCCGAGCAGCCCAGATGCTGGTCAATCGATCCCCGCTCTCACGAGCGATGCGGAGTTGCATCGTCGTCGCGAGGTCCGTTCGGCGAAGCGCATTGAACACCTTATTGATAAACCACCCCGCGCTCGGCGAGACCTCAGGTGCATCTTCGGTCCACTCGCCCAGACCATCACGAAGATCAGGATCAAGCCCGATGATCGTGCAAAGATCCGCGAGGATGACCTGATCGGAGAGCTGGTCTTCCTCACTCCGACGGGTCAAGAAAAGAACCTGCTCATTCACCGAACCCGATCCCGACTCGGCACGCGCCGCGAGCAGTTCGTTCGCTTCTTCGGCTCGCCCCGTCGAATCCAGATAGTCAACCCACAGACTCAGTTCCCCAAAGTCGGCGTCAGGATGCTCGTACATCGCCTGCAGCACCTGTGCTCGATCCTGCAAGCTCTTCTGCTGCATCTGCATCGCGAAGTGCAGTTCACTGAGGACCTCAAGATCATCCACCCCATGCGTATCAATCAACTCACGCGCAAGCGTTTCTGCTTCCACAAACAAGTCACCCCGCATGTTCATCAGCAGCAGAAGGTCCCGCTTGGCTTCGACATCGTCGGGGACCCGACGAAGGTACTCACGATACGACGCGATCGCGACCGCGATGTGCCCGTTGTCCGTGACTTCTACCTTCTCACGCGCTCGCGCGTGCTTGAGGAAAACCTCCGCGTCCGGATTCTCCGCGTTGTTCTTGTATCGCCCGAGCAGCTTCTCCGCGGTATGCAGATCACCCGCATCGAACGCCGCGAGTCCGTCCGTCCGCATCGCCTCAAGCTGACGATGGTTCTGCCAGGGGCGCACAACGAAGTACCCGAACAGGAGCAGCAGGACGATCCCACCCAGCGAGCCGAGCAATACGACGCGACGGAATGTTCTTGGCTTCATGGGCATATCGGGTACTCCCTCTCGTCAGAATCAGCGTCGGCTCAGCGCCGCGAAAATCAGGGCAATGGTCTTATAGATAATATAGAGATCCAAGACAAAGGTTGCCCGCTCGACATACTCGATGTCGTATCGGATCCATTCCTGAAAGTCGGCCCCGTCCGCTCGGGTGCGTCGGATCTGCCACAAACCCGTGACCCCTGGACGAACACTGAGTCTCGCCTCGCGCCATCCGGGGCAAAGCTGGTTCTCTGAAAACGGGCTCGGGCGAGGACCGACGACGGACATATGCCCAAACAGCACATTCCAGAACTGGGGGAGCTCGTCGAGCTGCAGCTTCCGCAACACCGCCCCCACCTTGGTGATCCGTGGGTCCTTCTCCATGAAGAACTGAGGCCCGTCCGCCTGGTTCTGCTCCGCGAGCTGCGCCTTCATCGCTTCCGCGTCGCGGTACATCGTGCGGAACTTCCAGCAACGGAACTCCTGCCCGTTGATCGACTCGCGTTTGTGCCCAAAGAAGAACGGCGAACGATCCTCGATCCAGATCGCAGCGATGATAAACGGGTACAAGGGTACCGTCAGGATCAACGCCACGATCGCGAAGCAGATATCAAAGAGTCGCTTGAATCCGCTCGACGCAAAGGTCGCGGCCTCATCAATCCGCCGCTCCGGGCGTGTCTGGATTGATTCGATGTCCCGCCACTCGATCTCATCGGGCTCCGGTCGCATATCCGGGTGATCCCACAACACCGCCGGCCCAACACCCGATTTACCCTTGGGGATGCTCCTCCCCGCACCGATCCAGATCGGACCAGTCACCGCGGACGGATCGGTTTCACCCGCGTCATCGTCCGCCCAGCACTCGTCTCCCACCCGCTGCACGCGCCCGATCGTTGCCCGTGGGTGCTTCCACTCCTGCGCCAGATCACGCACAAACTGGGCACGCTCGAGATCAGAATCTCCCCGATACACGCGCCCCTCGGTGCGGATCGCTGCGCGGAGATCGTCCGGGATAATCTGACGCAAACGCGCCCAACTCCGCGCATCATCCTCCATGCACGCCCAGTCAAACGCGATGTCCGGGCTCGTCGTCAGCGCGACCCGCGCCTGACGCTTGCTCCGGCTCGACTCATACTCGCGACGGAAACGAAGGAACTGCCCGTCGGCACGCGCCTCAACCACCTCGCGGTATTCTGACTGCTCGCTCTGGCGCAAACGGATCATCAGCAGATCGGGGTTCAGCCAGCACATGAGCTCAAGCGCCTTCTGCAGCTGCATGATCACCAGGTGATCCCGGCTCACAAGCAGGTACAGCTCTGCTCGTTTATCGATCTCAATACCCGGCGATCCCACCGGAACGATCTGGATACCGCGTGATTTCCAGTACCGAGCATGCAACTGTCCGGGGGTCAATCCCCAGAGCGTATGCTGATCCGTAGAATGAAGCGTTTGCGCCGCCGACGACTCCGTCGCGATCATGGCTCGGCCTTCCGATACTTCGGTTCACTGCTGCTCGATCGACGATCCGCGAAGAGCGTACCCGCGACCGGCCCACCCCGGCTGCCGGAGGAATGCTCGATCTCTTGCTGCTGACGCGAGAACTGACGAGAGAAGTGCACCGACATGCTGCTCGTCGAATGACGGATCTCGTGCATCGAGGCGCGATTGAAAATCGTCGCCGCGATCTTCCCGTCCACCGCGTGAATCTGATCGATCGCTTTCTTGATCAACGGCTTGAACTGCCCGCGACCAACAACGAGCAGCACCCCGTCCGCCTGAGGCGCAACAAATGCTGCCTCGACACTCCCGAGGATCGGGCCTGTGTCGATCAGGATCGTGTCAAAACGCTCCTTGAGTGGCGCAAGCAACGCCTCGACGCTCTTGGGCGAGAGCTTGCTCACTCGCAGATCGTCGCCGTACCCCGCTGGCAGAATCGACAAACCGGGGAACTCCGTCTCGTGCACGAGCTCTGCGACCTCATCCGTCTGGACCAACCGATCCGCGAGACTGGGCGCTCGCGAATGCCCGAAATGTACGCTCAGACCACGACCGATGAAGTCAAGGTCGAGCAGCAGCGTCCGACTTCCACTCTCCGCGAATGAGAGCCCCATCGCGATGATGAGACTCGTCTTTCCATCGCCCGGCGCAGGGCTCGTGACGCCATAAACGCGCGTATCCGTATCCACACCCTTGATCTGCAACTGCGATCGGATCTGATGCACCGCGAACGCGGACGCAGACGCGAGCTCCTGATCCTCGAGCGAGTTGCCCAAATCCGGGAGCATCCCCACAATCCCCGCCTGCGCACCGGTGAGCACCTCGTCGTCCGAGTAGTTCACCCGATGACTCAGGTGCCCGAGCACCAAGATCACGAGCACGGGGAGTGAACCGAGCCCAACAAAGCCCGCGCCCGCCATCTTGATCCGCGGATCGGATGTTGGCGAGTGAGCCCGAGTCGCAGGCTGTGCAATGCTAATCTTGCCGTTAATCGAGTTGTTGTCCTCGAGAGCTGATTCGGTCTCGATCATGGTCAGGCGCTGCTCGACCTGCGAGAGCGAAGTCTGCCGATTGGTCTGGTCCTCGCGGAGTGTCTTGAGCTCAAGCGATGCGTTAAACACCACACTCGCGCGTTCCCGAGCCGTCGCGATCTCTCTCTCGAGCTGCTTGAGCCGGTTCTGCAGGAACGCCCCACTCGGTAGCGCGTTGCCCTCGTCATCAAAGAGCACCAGATTCTCACCGGACTGCAGCTGCTGCATCCGCTCATCGATGGTCTTCTCAATATTCTCGATCATGCTGGTGACACGGCGAACATCACGATGCTCCTCACGCAAACCCTCAGCAACCATCATCTGCGTTCTGTTCTCAATCAGCGCGTCACGCTGCTCAACCAGCGCTTGCATCCGTGAGTCACGCTGAGCAGCTTCTTCGGGTGTCGCAGGGATAAACCCTTCATTACCTTCACCGGCGGCAAGGTTCTGCAGGTAGTCATCAATCTGCGACTTCTCATCCTGCAGTTCACGCAGATCGCGACGAGGATTCCTCGATCAGTGGCTCTAGATTCTCGGTGTTGTATTGACGCACGATATCGTCGATACGACGCCTGTTACGATCGATCTCGCCGCGGAGCTCATTTTCTCGTTCCTTGAGCACTGTGAGCACGCCAGGGTTGCGAATACTGCCCTCTTTTGCCGTACTTCTGAATGTACGCCGTCAGTACGGAGCTCACGATCGACTGGGAGACAATGGGGTCGACATGCTCGAATGATACACGGATGATTTCCTGCGCTCGACCATCGGGGCGAACCCGAAGCCCGTCTTGGATCAGCTCCACATCATCGAAAAAAGACCCCGCGGTCCATCTCCAGCTTCTGGATCTGGTCACTCTCAAGAGCGATCTGGATCACCTCGACACTACTTATCAGCTGAGCCTGCGTATTGACGAAGCTATTGAACATCCGCGGCGCGGTGCTCTGCTCACTCTCAAAGAGCACCTTGGGCAGCTCGGGCTGGATACGGACAATGCCCGTGCTCGCGTACATGGGGCTTGCGGGACATGTACCCCATCGCCCCACCAACGACACCAAAGAGCAGCCCAAGCACAATCACAAGGATGTACTTGCCACGCAGGCTCCGATGAATCATCACAAAAGGGATTCGTGTGGTGCTGTTCAGCACCCATATCCCAGTTCATCTGCTTCGCGTTCATGATCCGCCCCCCTCTGCCGGAGCCACCTCGTTCTTCGCCGCCATAACGCGTTCAACCGAGGCGTCAACGACCGCGTACATCTCGTCAAGAATCCAGGCATGCTCCTCCTGAGCAACACTCCCATCGATCACAATCTGAATCTGCGCCGCCCCAAAGTACCGGTACTGATAATCCGCGCTGATCCGGTACACATCCTTCATCGAAGTACTCGTCGACCCCGTTGGGAGCGCAAACAGGTTGTACACCGTGATGTCGCGCTCGTTGCGACCCGCGACGCGATGGTACCGGTACACCGCGAGCTCGTTCCCATCAACCCGAACCGATTGTTCGCCCTCATCCTCACGCGTCAGCCAACCGTTCGCGGGATAACAACGCGGCGGGAAGTGCCCCGCCATATCGCGCGCATCGCGGCACTGAGCGATCAGCAGCGTCGCGCTGATCATCTTGTCCCTGTGCACATACCGCCGTGCAACGAGCGCATTGGGGTTCAGCAGGCTCGTCGCGGATGTCGGGAGCGCCACGCTCTCACCCATCCAGTCCCCAAAGTCGATCGGGATGGACTCCACGATCGCTCTCACCTCATCGTGGTATGATCGCGCCGCCTCGGACTCACCCGGGCTTGTACGCACCGCACCGACCAGCAACAGGGCGATCAATGCGAACGGGATGGCAAGCTTATTGAACACAGATATCCTCAAGTGGACTGGGTCGCCAGAGTAAATCGGTAGGTCGGGACCATCGCCCATCGGAGCGCCCTCGTGATCCCGAGCAGCATCAGGAATGCGACCGGGAGCATCAACCACCCCGCGAAATCATGGAACGCATCGGGCCACCCCTCAGGGAGTCGCTCCTGATTGCCGTACATGATCACCGTCGGCGCCAAACGGAACACATTGCAGATGATCGCCGCCACCGGGCTCAACAGCAGCACCATAATCCGCACCGAGTTCCGCAACGGAACCGTGAACGCGAACGCATACGCGACGAGCAACAACGCGAATACCATCCGCATCCCGTTGCACGCCTCCGCGACCGCGACGGGCATGTCGTTGATATTCACCAGGTTCCCTGAACGCTCAACATAGAACCCCATCATCTCGAGGGTCCCCGTCGTCACGCGTGCCGTCGCGTTCTGCAGCGGGCCCGCGATCGCCAAACGGAGATTCCCGGGGATCGGGACGAGCAGCGCGAGGATCGCAACTGCAGGGAAAAAGTTCGCCATCACCTGAGTGCCGACCACCGTTACAACAGCGCCGAGGGCCATGAGGACCGCGCCGCCATGCAAACCCGCTTGGAAGGCATTGCGGAAACCAAACTCCATCAGCACATATCCCGCGAGGATCATCACGACCCCGACCCAGCTCGGGCGTGGCGGGCATCGGCGGAACCGAACGCGCCGTATCCAGATCAACCAGATCGCGATCGGGATCACGAGGAAGATATGACTCGCCTCCTCGTCCCGGCTCGCGATCATGAAGATATCGCGCCACTGATCGAGCCCCGCGAAGATCGCCGCTACAAGCAAGACGCCCGCGACGATCACATGCGCGTTGTTCCACCCGTACCGGGTCTCGAACATCCCCATCACGCACGCCCCTTCTTCACAACACCCGTCACGACCTGGTCCGTGACGCGAGCGCCGGGCATCACCCGCGCACCCGGGCAGAGTACCGAACGGACGACCACTGCCCCGCGTCCGATCTCGGATCCGCTGAGCGCGACCGAATCGTGAAGAATCGCCCCCTCACCCACCGTCGCGCCGGGCTCGGCGATGCTGAACGAGCTCTCCCAATCCTCGCGGAATGGATCCTCATCAATCGTTGAACCCGCGCCGTACCCTGACGCGTGCGCCCGGAGCGCATCGAGGTACTCCTGAATCGAACGCGCCGGGTGCACATACGCACGCGGGCGCTCAACCACACGCACGACATGATCGTGCTTCCAAGATTCCAACGCCTGTTCCTTCAGATCGACATACCCGACGGGCTTGATCGATCGCAACACGCCCACGCGGATCAGCCATATCCCTACGGGCGACGCGTCACGCGATGAGACGAGCGACACATCCGAGCGGAGCTTGGCCATCGCGTGCACCAGATCGTCGAGGCGCTCAAGGTACACCTGCGCACCCGAGCTCACGATGATGTAATCATCCGGGTCCATGCCCTGCGTCGCATCGCTAAGCACCCCGGCCACCCCTCGGATGGGCGACGCGTCCTGCTCGATTTCGCAACGCACGATCCCGTTCTCAACCTGCGGGATCCCGGCCGGCGCGGTGCTTTCCGTGTCCACGATCACCCGCATCTGCAACGACTCGAGCCCGAACCGTTGTGCACAGAACTGTGCATTCTCGAGATGATGCGAAAGGATCGAGCCCCGAACCAGAGGCAGATCCAGCAGACTCCGACCCGCACGCCGGGCGAGACGCGTCGATCGCACAGAGCCGTACAGCACCAGCATCGAACGGATCGACTCCAAGATCTGCTTCGAACTGGGTTGGCTCTGGGTCAAGGTCATTCGCCGACTCGATCTGCTCCCTCACCGAAACCTGGGCCTATCAACCACTTCCGCGACGATCGCGCAGCCCGCTCTCGGCATTCCCGAGACCTATCGGCAGATCCCGCTCCCCGCTTTGGGGAGCCCTGCCGATCACTGTAGGGTTGCCCAGATTCTGTCGAGGCGCAGACTCTGCGCGTTACTCATCACACATCAACGCCCTTGGCTGCGCACACATCACGCGCAGCCCCAGTGCGCACCCCACCACTCCTACGAACCCTTCGGGCATCGGGATCGCCTGAACCGACCATGATTTCTCATCACACCCCCAGATGCAGGGTTCTGCCCGCACAACCCGACCCTTTGCCTGGACCTTGGACAACCCGAGCGCCATCCCACGCCCATCCGCTTTCAGGCAGGCTTCGTACCCGCACCATCGGGTAAGCGCCCGTTCGATCGAGTTCTCGTACGCATCGATCACTCCGTACGACCGCAGCGCACTAAGCCGATCCTGATCCGGGACATGATCCTGTAAACACTCGATATCAATCCCGCACGCGCCGCCCCGCGAGACCACGATCGCGACGCACCCGTCCCGTTTTGAGATGTTCAGGTCCGCTTGGTCCCGGGTAAACCCGACAAGGTTCGCCCGCCCGAACGCATCCCGCTCGATCCGAGTCAGGCTCGGCGAGCACCCCTGCACCGCCGCCGCCCCCAAACGCATCAACCCCCGCCCAAGCAACCCAGTCTCGTACGCTCCCCGATCCTGAATCGATTCCAGACCCGCGAGGTCCTCCTGGAGGACCTGAGCTCGGACCTGCGCTGCGATCGGGTCATCACCCTTCAACACAAACACCCGCGCTTCATCGGGCGCGGGTGTCAGGATCTGTATGAGTTCCTGGATCCGGTCCATGTTATTCACATCGACCGATCCACAGCTCGCCTTGGATCTTTCATCGGATACGAACGGTCCAAGTCCGCATCTCACGATCAGGGTTCAGGGAGTTGCTTGACTGGGTATACAGCGAGAGGGTCACGGTCGTGTCAGAATCGAACTCGAGCTTGATCGAGCTGCTCCCGGTGTTGAACGAGCTGAGGTGATCGACGCCGTTGCTCGAGAGTCGACCATCCTCCATGATCACCGAATCGGACCCAACGCGTGTGCCGGTGATGATCGAGAAGGGCTGATCCGCCGAGACGAGCTCGACATTGTTGAGGTACACCCGGTTCCCGATCACCGCAGCGCTCATGCCCGCATCGTGGAACTCGACCCGCTGACCACCGCTTGCGTTGCCTTCACGATCGAATCGGGGCGCACCAACCGTCGGCACGGGCGGGCGTGATTCTGAATCACGCGATGACCCCGAACCGTTGTCGCCCGAGCTGTTCGATTCGAATCCTGACCCCGAGTTCCCGAAGGAGAAGACCCCTGCGCTGCTGGCGCGAGCTTCGAGACCACCCTCCTGGGCGGATTCCTTGGAGATCATCGCGGCACTGCTCCCCCCACCACCACCGCCACTGGAGCTCGATGACCCACCGCCGCCGCCGGAGCTCCCGCCCGAGCGCACGCTCGACGAGTTACTCCCGCCCGAGACACCCCGGGCACCGACACTGACCCGCGCCCCGTCGCTCATCCGCCGGGATGTGCTGATGGGGGCACTGCCCGAGCGCGAGTACCGGGCGCTCATCGTCTGCTTGGGCTCAAGGCGGGTAAATGAGCGCCCATCGGGGAGACTGACACGCACCGCGACATAGTCCGCATCCTTGCGTGACTCCTGTGCCTCGTCCTGTCCCTGTTCTTCCGCTCCAGCAAGGATCGGTGACGCGTCCTCCTTTGATTCTTCCGCAGCGAGCGCGAGAGGCGATGCGATCCCCGCGCTGAGCGAGATCGCGAGGAGAAGCGAGTTGATCGGGCGATTAGTTCGGGGCATCACGGGTCCTCCGGGGTCAGTCGTGCACCATGATGTCCAATCCACGCCGATGTAAAGCGAGGCAAACCGGGTGACTTCATCGTCCCTGATCCGCACAACCCGAACTCGCGTCCGAGAACGCACGACGACCCCATCATCTATATAGTCCTGTATGAGCAACGCGCACCCGATCCTGATCCGCAACGCCTGGGAACCCGACCCTTCGACGCGTTCCTTCACCCCAACCAACCCATCCACCGGCGATCCGATCCCCGGTGCCTACCCGATCTCGAATCGCGCAACCCTCCAACAACTCGCGATCGCGGGCGCTGGTGCTGCCGAATCACTCAACCACACCGACCCCGAAACAATCGCCCGATTCCTCGAGACCCACGCCCAACTGATCGATAACAGGCGCGACTCGATCGCGGATATGGCGCACACTGAAACCGGGCTCTCACGATCGCCGCGTCTGGTTGAAATCGAGATGGATCGCACGATCGATCAGATCCGACAGGGTGCGTCCTGCGTCCGAGATCGCTCATGGGTCAACGCCCGGATCGATACCCACCACAATCTGCGTTCGATGTTCGAGCCCTTGGGGGGCGCGGTGCTCACGATCGGCCCCAACAACTTCCCGCTCGCATACAACGCGATCGCAGGCGGGGACTTCGTCGCCGCAATCGCCGCACGCAACCCCGTGATCGCCAAGGCCCACCCCCTGCACCCCGGGACCTCGCGCCTGCTCGCCCAGTGCGCCCACGACGCGAGCATCGAGTGTGGCCTGCCCGTCGGGTCGATCCAGATGTTCTACAACTGTGAACCGGAAGATGGGCTCGCGCTGATCCGCATGCGTGAGATCAGCGCCGTCGGGTTTACCGGGTCGCGATCGGCCGGCCTCGCGCTCAAACAGGCCGCCGACGAAACCGGGACCCCGATCTACCTCGAGCTCTCGTCGATCAACCCGATGTTCCTGCTCCCCCACGCGGTTCAAGTACACACTAAGACCATTGCGGGCATCATCGCCGATTCCATGCTCAGCGCGAGCGGGCAGCAGTGCACCTGCCCGGGCCTGATCGTTCTTGATGACTCGAACGCATCGGATGCGCTGATCGAATGCGTGCAGGATCGGCTCACGAACACCCAGCCCCAAGTCATGCTCTCACGCGCGGGCGTTGAGCACCTCCATGACTCGGTCTCCAAGATCATCGATCAGGGCGCCCGGGTGCTCATCGGCGCCCAACCTATCGATGGATCGTCCGCCCGATACGCCCACACGCTCCTGCAGGCCAACGCGAACGCATTCCTCGATCGACCCGATGCCTTCCAATCGGAGATGTTCGGCGTCGCCGCGCTTATCGTCCGATGCACCCACCCCAACCAGTTCACACAGATCGCCCGTGTGCTCGAAGGCAACCTCACAGGGACGATCCACGCGGAACCCCAAGACGAGCCCATCCGCGAATCGCTCGCTCGGGTGCTTCGCACCCGCGTCGGACGCCTGATCCACAACGGGGTACCCACGGGGGTTCATGTGAACCCCGCAACAGTGCACGGCGGACCGTTCCCCTCAACAGGTCACCCCGGGTTTACCGCTGTGGGACTCCCCACCTCGATCCACCGATTCGCTGCTTTGCGTTGTTACGATCGAGTGGAGCAATCGCACCTCCCCATCGAACTCCGCGACGAGAACCCAACAAGATCCATGCTGCGCTGCATCAACGGGTTACCCACGCATTCCGACGCTGACCAATGCTAAGAAGCTTCTTCGGGTCGGTTTGGTTCTCTTCGCAGAGACGGAGTTCGATGCATCGAATCTCTACAGCTTGGGAGCGTGTCGAAAGTCTCTTGACCTAGCTCCCAAAGTCTTGATTCATGTATGCCAAAACAAAAAACGCCCTGCTGATGCAAGGGCGTGTGAAGATGAGCTGATGAATCAATCAACGCAAGGTGAGGAGTTCCTGATAAGTCGGCATCGGCCAGAGCTCACTCTCGACATGACGCTCAAGTTCATCACCTGTTGCACGCAACTCGAGCATCGCGGCGAACACGACCTCGCGGCAGTGCGTGCACTGCTTCAGTGACGGAACATCAGGGAGTTCGAGCCCGCTTTCAACCTGCTCGATCTGATCCTGGAACTGCTGAACCAGATCCGTGTAACGCTCAAACGATGCACGCAGACCCGAACAGTCCGCCCCGGCGGTCTCGCTCTCGTTGATCACATTGGCAAGGTTGCACTGATGCTTGAGGGCCGCGGGCAGGATCATGGTGCGGGCCATCTGAACCATCATCCGCGCCTCGATGCACATCTCCGTGATGTACTTCTCCGCGAAGATCTCGACGCGCGATTCGAGCTCGCTCGTGGAAAGGACCTTGTACTTGCGGAACAACTTCTTCGCATCGCCCTTCTCCAGCGCCGGGAGCGCATCAGGGGTTGAACGAAGGTTGGGCAACCCACGCTTAGCCGCTTCCTCCGCCCACTCCTCGGTGTAGTTGTCGCCGTTGAAGATGATATTCTTGTGGTCTTTCACGACATCCTTGAGGACCGCGAGCACGACCTGATTCCGCTTCGCCTCGGTGGGGTTCTTCCCGAGCTTGGACTCGATCTGCGTCGCGATGTAATCGAGACTCTCGGACACGATCGTGTTGATCACGGTATTCGGCCAGGCGACGGACGCTGTGGATCCGACCGCACGGAACTCGAACTTGTTCCCCGTGAACGCGAACGGGCTCGTGCGGTTGCGATCGCCCGAGTCACGCTCGAGCTCCGGGAGGGTCCGCGCACCAAGGTCGAGCTGCCCGCCCTTAATGGTCCGGCTCGTAGCGCCCTTCTCGATCTGGTTAATGAGGTCCGCGAGCATGTCGCCAAGGAAGATCGAGATGATCGCGGGTGGCGCCTCGTTCGCGCCCAGCCGGTGATCGTTGCTCGCGGATGCAATCACTGCACGCAGCAAGTCGCCATGCAGGTGCACCGCGCGGATGACAGCACACAGGAAGGTCATGAACTGGGTGTTGGTGTGCGTCTCGTCCTGCGGATCGAGCAAGTTCACGCCCGTGTTGGTCGACATGGACCAGTTGTTATGCTTGCCCGAGCCGTTCACGCCCGCGAAGGGCTTCTCGTGGAGGAGCGCCGCAAACCCGTAGCGCCCTGCAACGCGTTTGAGCGTGTCCATGAGGATCGCCTGATGATCACACGCGATGTTCGTCGATTCGAACAACGGTGCGATCTCGTACTGCCCGGGCGCGACCTCGTTGTGCCGGGTCTGGACGGGGACGCCGAGCTTGAAGAGCTCCTTCTCGAGCTCCGCCATGAACGCGTTGACACGCGGCGGGATCGCCCCGAAGTAATGGTCATCGAGCTGCTGATGCTTCGGAGGCGTCTTCCCGAAGAGGGTCCGCCCACAGCTCACCAAATCCGGTCGAGCGAAGTAGAGGTTGCGATCGACGAGGAAGTACTCCTGCTCGGACCCGAGCGTGGTACCGACAGACTCGATGCCCTCATCGGTGCCGAAGATCTTGAGGATGCGCATCGCCTGCCGATCGAGCGCCTCGATCGAGCGGAGCAGCGGCGTCTTTTTATCGAGCGCCTCGCCGTTCCACGACACGAACGCGGTCGGGATGCACAGCGTCGCGTAGTTCGTGCCCCGAATGATGAACGCAGGTGAAGACGGGTCCCACGCGGTATACCCACGCGCTTCGAAGGTGGCGCGGAGCCCGCCCGAGGGGAAGCTCGACGCGTCGGGCTCGCCCTGCACGAGCGAGGACCCAGAGAGTCGGTAAACCACGGAGCCCTGCCCGTCGGGGGTCACAAGGGCGTCATGTTTCTCCGCCGTCAGCCCGGTCATCGGCTGGAACCAGTGGGTGTAGTGCGTCGCGCCGCGCTCGATCGCCCAATCTTTCATCGCCGTCGCGATCACCTCCGCGTCCTCCATGGAGATCCGCGTGTGCTGCTGAACGGTATTGGCGACATTCTTGTACACATGCTTCGGGAGGCGCTCACGCATCTTGCGCATGTCAAAGACATCGATGGCATAGATCTGGTCAATGCGCGTATTCGCGCCGGACTCGCCGGCACTGCTGGCCTGCCATTTCGAAGATTCAGCGACAGCGTTGGCGTGCGGGTACACCTGGGTCATGCTTCGTTCCCTTTCTATGGGAAAGTTCTTTCTCTAAGTGGAAAAGACGATGCGGACATTTCATTCTTGCGCCCCCACACCCACTTTGCAAACCCAACGGACGCGGTTTCCGTCAAAAAACCCCACACCGGGATCTATGATGGGGCATGGAACGCCAGACCCCACAACGCGATGCGATCCGATCGCTCTTTACCTCAGATGGGGACCCCTTATCCCCAAATGAGATCCTTGATCGCGCATCCGCCTCCGTGCCAACCCTCAGCATCGCGACGGTCTATCGCACCATTCGTACGCTCGAAGAGCTCGGCGAGATCATCCCGGTTGAGCTCCCCGGCGAGCCCGCGCGGTACGAACTCGCGGGAAAAGCACACCATCACCACTTCGTGTGCGAATCGTGCGGGAAGGCCTTCGATGTCGACGCGTGCCCCGGGAACCTCTCGCACATGACCCCCAAGGGGTTCACCCTCAAGCGTCACGACATCACGCTCTACGGGCTGTGCGACAAGTGCGCCTAATCTCGCTCGATCTGCCCTGAACATGGGCCGATGTTCTCACTCAAGCACATCCCGATTCGTCCCCCACCACCCCGAAACCATCGGAACACCACCATGCCCTTCGACCCTGTCCAGTCTCTCTCCCGCGTCCGTCACGAGTTTGGCGAGCACGGCGGCGTCAACATGTCCATCGAGGCCTCCACCACCTACACCGTGATGGAGGCCGGGATTATGCCCGAGATCTTCCAGGGACGCATGGGGCCCGACGCGGGCGGGTGCTTCCTCTATGGACGCCACTTCAACCCGACTGTCTATGTCCTCGGACGCTACCTCGCCGCGATCGAAGGCACCGAGGCAGGGTACGCGACCAGCTCGGGCATCAGCGCCATCGCCTGCGCCATCATGCAGCTCTGCGGCCCGGGAGACGAGATCGTCGCATCTAACGCGATCTACGGCGGGACCTTCGCGCTCCTCAAGGAGTACCTCCCCATCAAAGCAGGGATCTCCGTCAAGTTCGTCGATGTGTCCAACCTCGACGCCGTCCGCGGCGCGATCACTGACAAGACCAAGGTCGTCTACACCGAATCGATCTCCAACCCCACCATGGTGGTCGCGGACATCCCCAAGCTCTCCGAGATCGCGCACAACGCGGGCGCCAAGCTCATCGTGGACAACACCTTCTCCCCGATGCTCATGTCCCCCGCCCAACACGGCGCGGACATCGTGGTGCACTCGCTGACCAAGTTCATCGGGGGGTGCTCCGACATCATCGCCGGCGCGGTGTGCGCGAGCAAGGAGTTCATCTCCGAGCTCATGGACCTGCACACGGGTTCCATCATGCTTCTGGGTCCCACGATGGATCCGCGGGTGGCGTTCGATCTCTCGCTGCGACTCCCCCACCTTGGGCTTCGCATGCGCGAGCACTCGCGTCGCGCCCAGTTCTTCTGCGAACGACTCGAATCGATGGGGATCGATGTGTCCTATCCGGGGCTCGCCTCACACCCGCAGCACGCGCTGCTCGAATCGCTCGTCAACGAGGGGTTCGGGTACGGCGGGCTGTTCGCGATCGATCTGGGCACAAAGGATCGTGCTTTCGAGTTCATGAACGATCTGCAACAGAACGAGGGTTTCGGGTTCCTCGCGGTCTCGCTCGGATACTTCGATACCCTGATGTCTTGTTCCGCGAGCTCAACCTCATCCGAGCTCAGCGACGAGGATCTCGCGAGCGCCGGGATCAAGCCCGGGCTCGTGCGGATCAGTCTCGGATACACCGGGACGCTCGAAGACCGATGGGCACAGTTCGAGCGGGCGCTTGCTCGCGTAGGGATGATCTGATCATTTTCAGATGTTTGGAATGACTCCGCGATCGCTGTATCGTGGGCGATATCCTGCGCACAACAGACCCATCACAATCGCGTACGCACATCAAGCATTCACATATCAGATGTGCGCGCCATTTACGGACCAAGCTCTTTCCGCACACGGCTTCACCCGAACTGGGTGGAGCAAACAGTTTCATGCGCACTTGCTTCTTGACCAATGAAATCGAAAGCTTTCGTACGAGCTGTTACATAAATCAACCATGCATGCCCGGAAGGGGGGGAGAAACAATGACACATTGATGAGTCAACACAGGCAACCGCGTTGTATGACTGAACTCATCGCATTCAAGAGACGAAGGGGCTGAGTGGCGTGCAGCATGGGGCTGCGCAATCCCAATCTACTGATTGACGGGATCAGCGATGCCAGATCGAAACCCAAACCAGACATTGGATATCTTTGTGATCGATGACAACCCCGATCACCTTGAACTGATATCCCAACGCTTGAAGGATGGATTCAAGAACTCACCCGCGAGAATCCGCATCCGAACATACAGCCTCCCGGAAGTCGCACTCGCCGAGCTCCTCGCACTCGACTCGCTCTGTGTTATCCTCATCGATCACCACCTCGGTGCGACCACCGGGATCGAATGGCTCAACGATTTCGTGCACGCAAACGCGGGCCCGGTGTTCATGATCACGAACTCAGGGAACGAACGGATCGCGGCACAAGCGTTCCGTATCGGTGCAGCGGACTACTTCGATAAAACCGCCGTTATCCGAGACCCGAAGCCCCTGATCAAGTCCATACGACAGGCGCTCCGCAAGGAAATGCTCGAGCAAACGAATAGGGAACTGAGCGTTCAGCTCAGGCAACTCAACGAGAACTTGAACGACAAAAACAATCGTCTGCAGGAGCTCACGGATACGGCGCATCGGTTCGTTGAGGATGTTGCGCACGAGTTTCGAACGCCGCTGACCGTGATACGCGAGTTCACTTCGATCATCCTCGATGGGCTCGGCGGCGAGACAACCCCGAAGCAACAAGAGTACCTCAAGCACATCCTCAACTCTTCAAGCGATCTCGCCCTACTCGTCGACGATTTCCTGAACTGTTCGCGTCTCCGATGCGGAAATGTACGGGTCAACCGTTCCCCACACGGCGTGCCCGAGCTCATGGCTGGCATGAGCTCCGCGCTTGAATCTCGCGCGAAATCAAAGAACATTACGCTTGAGTTCGAGATTCCCGAGTCGTTGCCCAACTTCTACGGAGACCTCGATAAAGCAAGAAGGTCATTGCAGAACCTGATCATCAACGCGATCAAGTACAGCGAATCCGGCACAACCGTGCGTATCAACGCAATCGTGGATGAGCAGTCATGCATCCGAGTGTCCGTGATCGATCAAGGCCCAGGGATCTGCCCAGAGCTCCAGGAAAAGATGGTCACCCGATTCAATCGAGGCGATTGCGCAGAAAAAGGGAACGAATCTGGATTTGGACTCGGGCTCAACATCGTGTGCGACCTCGTCCGGATCAACTTCGGCACACTCACACTCACCAGCGAACTCGGCACCGGAAGCGAGTTTAGTTTTACGCTCCCTCAGAATGAGCTTGAGCACATCATCAGGTGCATGGTCATCAACTCGGGTGCAAGCCAAGAAGCACAAGTGTTCGTCCACAGAGTGACAAGACCGGGCCAGTCCGACCTTGGGGGCGACTTGAAATCGATCGTCAGACCGACGGACCTTTTGATTCGCAATCCACGGGGCAGATCCTGGCTGATCTTCGCCGTTTCTGAGGATCCCAAGCAGTTCAGACACCGCCTGATCGCCGCGGACAGGCAAATCCGCGAAGAGAACCATCGCGAGGATGCGCCGTCATTATCAATAACACTTATCGGCGACGCGAGCATCGCGAGCGTGCTCGAACACGGGATCGAGACACTCTTACCAACCCAGAGAAGCGAGGTCATCCATGCCTAACTCAGTGCTTATCGTCGACGACGAACCCCTCATCACCTGCGCTCTGATGACGCGATTAGAAGACAAGGGATTCAAGGTATACCACGCGATCAACGGGCTCGCGGGTGTCGAGGCCGCAGCCCTCTACGAGCCCGATGTGATCATCATGGACATCAGGATGCCCGACATCGATGGATACGAGGCGTGCCAGCGAATTCATCGCATGCCACGCCTCTCAGACACCCCTGTCATCTTTCTCTCCGCGAATGTCCAAGACACCGCGATTGCCCGAACCGAGGAGGTCGGGGGATCGCGCTTCATCAGCAAGCCGTACAGCGCCGCCGATGTGATCGACGCTGTCAACTCCCTGATCAATCTCCCGAACAGTGAGGTCCTTTCATGAACACCCCAACCCGTCACATCCTGATAATTGACAACGACGAGTACCTCTCACAAGCATTGGCCATCCGACTCGAGGACAACGGATATGACTGCACGATCGCCGCGTGCGGGCGTCAGGGCATCTCACTCTTCCAATCGCACCCGTACGATGTGGTCATTACAGACCTGAACATGCCCAACGGGTCAGGGATCGATGTGTGCCGATCGATCCGAAAGATCAGAGACACACCCATCCTCGTGATCACGGGGTATGAACCACATTACGGGAACGAGATCGCGGAGTTCCGTGGAATCTCGGTCATCACCAAGCCCTTCGAGCTTGACGAAGTCCTCGACGAACTCGACATCCTGATCGAGCTCGGCACGGTCCAGTTCGATTGATCCTTGAGACGCTGGAGGAGACCACATGCAATCCGCATCCATTCTTGTCGCCGACGATCACGACTCATTCGCCATTGCGTTGAAAGAGCGTCTAAGCGCCGAGGGGTATCTGGTGCACACCTGCAAGGACGCGTACCAGGCGCTCGCAATCGCTCGCAAGGAGAGGCCCGATCTGCTGATTCTCGATGTACACATGCCCGCGGGGTCGGGCTTCTCGGTCCTCGATCGATTGAAGTCGGTCCCCGAGATCGCGAACACACCGGTGATCATCGTCACGGGCGATTACAGCATGGAAACGATGCTCGAGGCAGACCGACACGGGATCGATCTGGTGCTGCAGAAACCGTTCTCCTCGCAAGACCTGATCGCGTATGTCCGCGCAGCGCTCAAAGATACCCCCGAGTTGCAGGCCGGCTGAGCGACGCCGGCACGATCAATCAAACAGCGACGCGCATGGCTCGAGTCGTGCCCCGTCCCCATCCGCCACGGCAAAGCGTGCGCCAGGGAACATCGCCGCCGACCCGTACGCGCCGTCCTTGCGGAGCGCGTACATCACCACATTGAAGTCAGGGCGCTCCGCATCGCGCATCAATCGTTTCTGTCGCTTGGAGTTCTTGACGATCTGCCCAAGCACATGCAGACACGCCCGGGTTGGATCCATGCCCGCGCCCATCGCCTGGACAATCGCGAAAGATCCACAGGACTGGATCACCGCTTCACCCCGACCCGTTGCGCCTGCGGAACCGATCTCGTTGTCCACATACATCCCCGCCCCGATGATCGGCGAATCCCCCACTCGCCCCGGGATCTTGTAGCTCAACCCGCTCGTCGTGGTGCACGCGGACAGGTTCCCCTTGGTATCGACTGCACCGCAGTGGATGGTGCCGTAGGTGAACGGGATGGGTTCGCGATCAGACGCCGCCCCGACCCGGGTCTCGGTCCCCTCTTCGTTCCAGTCCATCTGATCAGGGTCAAGCCAATCGTCCCGATCCGAGCCCGTCTGCTTCCAGCGCAACCAGGCGCGTCGGGCTTTGTCCGTAAGGAGATCCTCGTGCGGGAACCCATGGGCGCGAGCGAACTCGTAGGCACCCTTGCCCACGATCATGACATGATCTGTTGTTTGCAAGACCTTGAGCGCCACGCGTACGGGGTGCATGATGTTTTCGATGCACGCGACGGACCCCGCCTTGTGAGTCGGGCCGTGCATGACGGAGGAGTCGAGCTGGACGACCCCGCGTTCGTTGGGCAACCCGCCATACCCGACCGTCATGTCGTTGGGGTCCGCCTCGACGATCGCGACGCCATCCACCACACCAAGGACCGGGTCGTCGCCCGCGTTGATGCGCTCGACCGCCCGCGTAACCGCCGGAATTCCGTTGCCCGAGGAAATGCTTACGGGGTGCGTGGGTGCCCGAAGCACGCTCGACGCGGGCTTGTTGGGTCGCGCCTTGACGCTCCCCGAGAGCATACCCATCGCCCCAACGGATGCGATCGATGATGAACGGATGAACTGCCGACGGGTGTGTGCGTCACTCATCACCCGAATATACCCGATCTCGTCACGGAAGGCCTATCCCCTCCATGGACCGCCTCGCGAGTCCCTGCACACTCAGATCAGGGTGATGTCGTTGAGCGCGGGGAATGTTGCTCGCCACTCATGGAGAACGCCCGGGTCGATCTCGACAGAGAGCACGCCCTCCGTGTCGTCGAGTTCTCCGAGGATCGTGCCCTTTGGATCAATCGCGATGGAGTTGCCCGGGTAGGGTAGGTGTGGGTCGTTGCCGCATCGGTTGACGGCGAGCATGAAGCACTGGTTCTCGATCGCGCGGGCGATGCAGAGCGTGCGCCAATGCGCGACGCGATGGCTCGGCCAGTTCGCGCCCAGCGCGAACACCTGTGCCCCGTCCTTCACGCCCATGCGAAAGAGCTCGGGGAAACGCAGGTCGTAGCACACCGCCGGACAAACGCGCAGCTCGTTCCACGCATACTGCGTCAATGTATCGCCCCCGGTGTACGACTCGGACTCGCGCCCGAATGAGAACGGGTGGATCTTGGCATACTCACAGATGGGCGTGTCGTGCCCCGGTGCGCAGATCGTCGCGTTGTTGTGCGCAAGCGTCGCGCCGGGATTAATAGTGGCGCGGGCGCCGTGGATCACACACCCCGTCTCTTCCGCGAGTGATTGCAGGAACGCGAGCGTCTCACCCGTGTCGTCGCGTGCGATCTGGGTGTTGAGTGTAAACCCCACATCGAAGAGCTCGGGGAGGACCACCAAGTCGCCGGGGCTTGGATTGCACCGATCAACGAGCGTACGGACCTTCTCGTAGTTCGCGTTCTTGTGTTCCCAGACGATATCGAGTTGAAACAGGTGGGCGTGCATGGGTGATGATAGTGTCACCCGCCCGCGGTCTCGATGAGCAGCCCGCGACCCCGAGCCCGAATCTCTTCCGTTGCACGGATCGACCCAGTCTCAACAACAAGAATCGGGACGGAACCGATCCGTGCAGCTCGGGCTTCGAACTCCACGGGGCACGCGACGAACGCGTGGAGATCCTCAGGAATCTGCGCCGCGTTGTCATAGAGAATCAACGGAAGCGTCTGTGAACCGCGGGTGTGCTGGGGCGCGAACATCGGGGGCAGCCCTCCCGAGAGGCACAGCACCGCGCACGCACGATGGGCGAACCCGTCTCCGGGTTTCATCGCACCAAGGTAGCATTTGCCGTCGATGATTTCGCCCACGAAAGTGTGCGGTAACTCGTCGATGATTTCAAGCTCGGGCCGAGTGATCGGCGTCTGATCCGCGAGCAGCACCGGTCGGATCGAACCCGGCGAGAGCTCGATCATGCGTCGCCCCTCACGCTGGAGCTCGTACCCCGAGATCGTGACCTGGGTGCTGAAGAATGACGCGAGCTGATCGTGCGCCCCGCGTTTGCCCATGCTGACAACGAGCAGGGTGTCATCTTGCGTCACGAGCATCGGGTACGGGTCCTCAATCAGCAACCCCGTCCATGTCCGTTCATTGGAGATGTCCCAGATCGCTTCGCCCGGGGAGCGCTGGGCGAGCACAAACAAGAGCGACGCGAAGCACGCCCAAACCATCACAAGGATGATGACGAGCATCATCGCACCGCGGTGCTTGCGCGGGGCGGGCATATACCCGACATAGAACGGATCACGCTGCTCATCGAGGTTGGGCGTGCTCATGCGATTCCCCCCTCTTCTCCGTTCCATGGATCGAATGTCGCGGGCTCGACATAGGTCCCGGGCTCGTTGGGCAAGGGATTGATGAGCACGCGCCGTCCCTCCACCCGGATCTCATAGGTCGCGATCTTCTCATGATACGGCGGCGGCGACGACCCGCACGCGGGCTTGTACTGGTACCCGTGCCATGGGCAGGTGATGCACCCGTTGATGACCTTGCCCTCACCCAACGGGCCACCCTGATGTGCGCAGACATTGGTCACCGCAGACAGGGTGTTGTTGTGTCGAAAAATCGCGATCCGCTCGTGCCCATCGACCTGCACGATCTTGGCGCGATTGTGATCGATCTCATCCACAGAGCACACATCGACCCAGTCCCCATCGAACTCGTCCTGCCCGATCAGCGGGTTACGAATGAAATCACGCATCACCTCACGAACCCCGGTGTAGAGGTGGAGGGAGACAACAAGCAACACGCCGAAGCCGAGCAATACAGAAGGGATCAAGTTCGTCTCGGATTGGAGCGCACCGAAGAGCACATGGGCGATCACGAGGACATACGCGATATAGACGAGCATGTGCATCGCCTTCCACCACCTGTCCCCGAGATTTGCGAGCCAGAAATCGTGCGAAGTCGCCGCCATCATCGCGAAGATGATCAGCGCGACGAACCCGAAAAACTCGTATGGGACCGACCCGGTGGGTGGAACGATCACCGCGATAACGGGGTTCTCAATCCCGAACCCCCCATAGAACCCGATGACGAGCAAGGCATGTAGCAAGGCAACAACAAAGAACGACACCCCCAGGTGCCTGCGGTTGTACAGCACCGGTGCAGCCAATGGGGTCAAGCGAGCGATCGGCCCGATCACCAGGATGATGTGCAGCATGATGATCGCACAGGTGCCCAGAGCACGGATAAGCAGCACCGGAATCGAGATATCCTCGGGCGCACTGAAAAAGAACATGCCCATGAGCACAAACAGCACCAGGTATAGTGTCACGCTCAGCGCGATCACCAGGTCATAGATCCGCTTGTGCCCGTTCCACTGAACCGCGCGGTACGCGTTCGTCATCGTGTCCCCCCGGACAACAACCATGCCAGCGTAAACAACGCCATCAACGAAAGCGTCACAAGGAGTGCAACCAAGAGATGGGCTGCCCGGTGGGTGCGTCTCATGCTCTTCTCACCCTCATCAAGATGTAGGGCCAGAGTATCGCGGAACCCGGGATGCTCAGGAGCTTGAACCCGAGTGTCGAAGACTCTGCGACCGGATCGATCCGTCTGCACCAAACGAACACAAACGGGATCGATACGACGAACCCGATCGCGAGATAGATGCAAACGAAATAGACAACGAAACCAATCATGCGGCTGTAAATAGTTACACAGTGTTACGCAGTTCCCCCCATTGAGAACCGATTGTAGGACAAGAAAGACCAAGACATCCCCTTTCCCGGGGATGCAGAAAGATATTTCGTAGTGTACTTTCCCTATGCAGATCGATCGTGTGTGTCCGAGAAGAACACGCATGATTCGCGTGCTATTCCCTAGACGCAGAATCCAAGTCTATTTGAGCGGGCGAACCCCGAAGGCTGTGGTATACCACATGCACGCCCATGAGCACGAAAACGGGACACAACCAGACACCCCAAGATCCCCAACCCGGCGTCGGAGCACGAACGGACGCGATCGATTGGTCCACGATCCACGAGATCGATGGGTATCGCGTGCTCGACGAGCTCGGACGCGGCGCGATGGGCGTGGTCCTGCTCGCGGAGCAGCGCTCTCCCAAACGCCAGGTCGCCCTCAAGATCCTCCGCCCAGACGCGATGACCCCGATCCGCGAGCGTCGATTCGAGCTCGAGACCGAATCGCTCGCGATGCTCAAGCACCCCGGTATCGCGCCCGTGTTCGCGTCCGGACGCGTCGAGATCGGGTACGCGACTTACCCGTACTTCGCGATGGAGCTCGTGCAAGGCGAAGCCCTCGATCGGTACGCCCGCACGATCGATCGACGCCTAATCCTCGGGAAGATGATCTCCATCTGCGAAGCCGTCGATGCCGCCCATCGGCGCGGGATTGTTCACCGAGACCTCAAACCCGCGAACATCCTCGTCGATCGGGGGGGTCGCGCCCGCATCCTCGACTTTGGGGTTGCCAAGATCACTGGTTCCGACACGGACATGCCCGATCAGGTCGGGACCCTCGGGTACATGAGCCCCGAGCAGCTCCGAGGCGACGCAGACATCGACGGGCGATGCGATGTCTACGCACTCGGTGTCATCCTCCTCGAACTGCTCTCCGGCGAGCGCCCCTACAAGCTCTCAGGGTTAACCATCGACGACGCGCTCCGGGTCATCGAGCAGCTCCCCTGGTCCAAGTCCAACCCATCCGCAGCACTCGGGAAGGAACTCGACGCGATCGTGTCGCGTGCAATCGCGACCAATCGCGAAGATCGGTACGAGAGCGCCCACGCGATGGGACAGGACATCCGTCGATACCTCAACAACGAGCCCGTGCACGCGATGGGCAACGCCCGGGTCTATCGCGCTCGCAAGTTTGTGTTTCGCAACAAGGGACCGGTCCTGCTCGGATCGATCGCATCGATCGCGATCGTTGCGGGGGTGATCGGGGTGAGCTGGCAGGCGGCACGCGCGACGCGGGGGTGGAGCAAAGCAACTGAGGAAACCACGCGAGCCGAGGAAGCGCTCGCAGGCGCCGAAGCCCAGCGCCGACGGGCCGTCGCGATCAACCTCTACCTGATCAACATGCTTCAGAGCGCCGACCCAGAGCAATCGCTGGGGAACCAACTGACGGTGCGGGACCTGCTCGATACCTCCGCGCAGACGCTCGATCAGGAGTTCCTCGATGCGCCCGACATCAACGCGACACTCCGCATGGCGATGAGCAACACATACCTGAGCCTGGGTGAGCTCGAACGCGCCCGCGATCAGGCCCAGCGGATGCTTGCGCTATGCACCGAGTCCTTTGGTCGCGCTGACCCCCTCACGAGCGACGCGATGCGAACCCTCGCGATCGTGCACATGGAGATGGGCGAGATCGATCTCGCCTCAAGTCTTATCGAAGAGGCAGCACTCGTCGTCGAGACGCTCGATGATCCCGTCGAGGATGCCAAGATCCTCTCCGAGAAGGCCCGCATCGCGCTGGAGCGCAACGACCTCGACAGCGCGGTCGCGATGTGGGAACAGAGCGAGATGATCATGTCCGAGGCACTGGGCGAGGATCATCGCGAGACCCTGACGATCATGAACAACCGGGGCAAGGCGCTCAAGGACATCGGACGCCTGGAGGAGAGCGAATCGCTCATGCGTCGTGTACACGAGGCGCGGGTGCGGGTCTTGGGGCCCGATCACCCGCAGACCCTCGTGGCGCTCAACATCCTCGCGAATGTTGTGCAAAAACTCGGGCGCGACGAGCAGGCCGTCGAGATGCTCCGCGATGTGGTCACGCGCCGAGAGCAGGTGCTCGGCGCGTCACACTTCTCAACATTCCTCGCGAAGGGCAACCTCGGAGCCGCGTTGATCAGCGCGGGTGAACTCGTCGAGGCCGAGCCCTACGCGCGTGAGGCACTCGATGGGTACCGTGCGCGATTCGGCGACAATGACCCACGCACCGTCGTCCTGAAAGGGAACCTCGCGTACCTGCTTGAGGACCTGGGGCACACCGATGAGGCGATCCGGTTGTACCGCGAGACCATCGAGACGCAGCGCAACTCCAACGGCGCGCTCGGCCCGGAGACCTGGGCGACGCTCAACAACCTCGCGATGCTGCTCGTAAACAACGACCGCGCGGACGAGGCACGCCCATTGTTCGAAGAGCTCCTCGCGATGTGCGATGCGCTCTTGCCAAAAGGTCACTACTACACGGCGATCTTCCGCAACAACCACGCCCAGTGCCTGACCGCCTTAGGTGAGTACACGCTCGCGTTGGACGCGATCGAACGCTCGCACCCCGTCCTCATCGCAACCTTCGGCCCGGAACACGAACGCGTCATCCGGAGCAATGAACGCAGGGCGTTGATCGAGTCGATGCGTCGATAACGCATCTCGCATCCCCTGTAGATGAAAAAGCACCCCGCGGACGCGGGGTGCTTGGAAAGATCAATCTGAGAACAAGCTTACTCGCTTGCTTCCTCTTCGCCACCCTCAGCGGCCGGCTCGGGCTCGGGGGCGGGCTGGGCCGCGGCGGCCTTCTTCTTCGCGTCTTCTGCGGTCGACAATGCCTTCTTGGCAACATCGGCCTTCGCGCTCGCGACCGTGTTCTTCGCGTTGTTGAGCTCGCGCTTCGCGGTGTTGACGAACGGGGTCAGGTCGGCTTCCGAGTCGCCCGCCATCTTGTCGAGTTCGGCGACGATCGCCTCGATCGACTTGACGGCCTGCTTGCACTCGCCGCGCTGGTTGTTCACCTCGCGCTGCTTCTCCCAGCTCGCCTTCATGTCGCCTTCGAGGAGGTCGGCACGCCCGAGCATGTCCATCACGGTGTCGCTGGGCTGGGCACCCTTGGCGATCCACGCCTTGATCGCGTCGACCTTGAGCTCGACCTGCTTGTCGGCGTCCTTCTCCATCGGGTTGTAGAACCCAAGGTTCTCGAGGACGCGACCGTTGCGACGGGTGCGCTGGTCGATCGCGTTGATGCGGTAGAACGGGCGGTGGGTGCGGCCGAAGCGCTGCATACGAATACGGATCATGGTGTGACTCCTTCGTGTCCTGCCCGCACTCTCGCGGGGTACCTTTCCCGACGCGACCGGACTCATTCTGAGCCGGTTTGATCCCTCGACGGCCCCACCGTTGGGGCTGTCTGCGTTCGTCGGGTCTCAATGATTCCCCTCCACAACGCACGAATCCACCCCATTGACCCTGTTTCGCGTGTTTTCTTGGTGTTCCGCACTACCATCACCCATGCGGATCGATGTCCTCACCACTTTCCCCGAGCTCTTCTCGACCCTATCGCCGGGTGTGCTGGGGGTCTCGATCCCCAAACGCGTCATCGACGCGGGGCTCATCGAGGTCCACGCGACCAATATCCGCGATTATGCGGACAACAAGCACAACAAAACCGATGATCGCCCGTTCGGGGGCGGCCCTGGCATGGTCATGATGTGCCAGCCCGTCTGGGACGCCGTTCAGGCTGTCGAATCCGTTGATCCAACCCCGGCGCGTCGGATCCTCCTGACCCCTCAGGGACGCCCGCTCACACAGGAACTCGTTGAGCAGCTCGCCCGCGAGCCCCGACTCCTCATGATCGCAGGGCACTACGAGGGCATCGACGAACGCGTGATCGAGAAACTCGACCCGCTCGAGATCAGCATCGGGGACTATGTCCTCTCCGGGGGTGAGCTCGGGGCCCTTGTCCTCATCGACGCGCTCGCCCGAGTACAGCCGGGTGCGCTCGGGCACAACGACTCTGCGGTCGAAGACTCCTTCTCACACGCCCAAACGACGGACGCGGAGGGGAACCCGATCCGCAAGAAACAGCTCGCCAAGCTCAACATCCCCGAGGGTGCCAAGCTGCTCGATTGCCCCCACTACACGCGCCCGCGAGTCTGGGAGGGGATGGAGATCCCTGAGGAACTCCTCAGCGGCGATCATGAATCTGTCGCACTCTGGAGACTCCAGCAACGCCTCGCCCGAACCCGCGCCAGACGCCCTGATTTGCTCAAAAACACCGATTCGGATACCCTTTCTTCCGAATCGAAGGAATAATCCCCAAAGTATCCGATTTGAACGATACTGTATTCACACGCTGTTGAACACCAGCGTCATCAAACACTACCCCTGGAACGGAGTTGAACCATGAAGAAGAAGTTTGCACTGATCGGTCTCGTCGCAGCATCCGCGATGCTCATCGGCTGCTCGAGCACCCAGTGTCGTGACGGCGGTACCTGCGGCGACAAGGAAGCATGCTGCGGCACCTGCGGCGGCGAGTGCGGCGATAAGGCCTGCAACCACGCGAACAGCACTTTCGAGTGCCCCAACTGCGAGCCGGGCAAGCCCTGCTGCGCTGACTGCGGCAAGAAAATGGCTGAAATGTGCCCCGACTGCGCAAGCCACGCAAAGACTTGCGGCCCCGACTGCAAGAAGCCCTGCTGCGCCAGCTGATACCAGCCAGCTTTGAACTATTGAACGACAACCCGCACCGCGCGGGTTGTCTTCTTTTTGCACCTGTTCCCCCTACCATGCCCCACGATGGACACATTGCTCGCTGCACTCTCGGAATGGAAGCCCTTCAACGCGATCGTGGTCGGCGATTTCATGCTCGATCAGCTCCTCAAGGGCGCCGCCACCCGCCTCTCCCCCGACGCGCCCGTCCCCGTATTGCATGTCAAAGAGCAGCAATCCCAGCCCGGCGGGGCTGCGAACCTCACCCTCGATCTGATCGCCCTCCACGGACGCGTCAGTGTGCTCGGCGTCACCGGCAACGACCCCGAGTCCCAGATCCTCCGCGACGCGCTCACCCGATCGGGTGTGGATTGTGCCGGACTCATTGCGGACGACACCCGCCCCACCACCGTTAAACGCAACCTGATCGGGCTCGCCCAGGGTCGGCACGCCCAGAAGATGTTCCGCGTCGATTTCGAGTCCAACGAACCGATCGGCGATCAGGTTGAATCCCAGATCCTTCGCGCCTTCAACGCTGCACTCAATGATGCGGATGTCGTCTGCATCGAGGATTACAACAAGGGTGTGTGCACCCCGTCCCTGTGTTACCAGATCATCGAACGCGCCAAAGCTGCGGGCGTCCCCGTCCTTGTTGACCCTGCCCCTATCAAAGATTACGCGAAGTACAAGGGCGCCACCGCGATCACGCCTAACCGCACAGAAGCGGAGCTCGCGACTGGGATCAACGCGCCCGAAGACGCACGCGAAGCGCACCGCGAGCACCTCGCCCGTACCATCCTCGACACCTACGAGCTCGACACGATCGTCCTGACCCTCGACAAACAGGGGGCGCTGCTCGCGCACCGCGCCGACGAGAAATCGGTCCATGTCCCGACGACCGCGCGCGAGGTGTACGATGTCACCGGCGCGGGCGACATGATGCTCGCCGCCCTCGCGGCTGCTCGAGCCAACGGGATCGATTGGGTCGACTCGACCCGATTCGCCAATGCCGCGGCTGGGCTTGAGGTCGAGATCTTCGGCGTCGCCCCCATCCCCCTCGAGAAGATCCATGACGATCTGCTCTCCCAGCGCACCAACGAGCTCGGACGCCCCCGCTCACTTGAAGAGGTGCTCGTCCAGGTCCGAGCAGCGCGTCAGAGCGGGCAGAAGGTCGTGTTTACGAACGGGTGCTTTGACATCCTCCATGCGGGTCATGTGTCGCTCTTGCAGCGGTGCGCCGCCCTTGGGGACATGCTGATCATCGGGCTCAACGACGACCACTCCGTCCGAGAACTCAAAGGCCCAGAACGCCCTGTCAACAACCAGAACCATCGCGCCTACCTGCTCAGCGCGCTGCAGTGCGTGGACTCCGTGGTCCTCTTCCACGAGCAGACCCCTATCAGGCTTATCGAAGCGATCAAGCCCGATGTCCTCGTCAAGGGCGGCGATTACACCCCTGATACGGTTGTGGGTGCCGAGATCGTCGAAGAGCACGGCGGGCAGGTCGTCATCCTCGATCTCATCGACGGGCTCTCCACCACGGGGACCATCGCCAGAATGCGAGAAACGCCATCCGCATGACGCTTTTCTGGGTTTTTCAGGGCCCGGGTCGTGGTTTCGATAACCCAACCCCCGGTTCGTCCGATACACAGGGCATGCCTGACACGCACCTGATGATCGTTCATCCCAAGTACGCCTCGCTGATCATGACGGGGCAGAAGCTCGTCGAAGCGTGCCTCGGCGTTGATCGTCGCGCCCCCTACAACCGGGTGAACCCGGGCGATGTCGTGTACATCAAACCCACGAGCCAGTCCGTCATCGGCAAGGCGATCGTCCATCGCGTGGACCAGTACTCCGGGCTCACCCCCGAGGACATCGAGCACCTCCAACGCATCTACAACGATCGCGTGCTCGGCGACGACTCGTTCTGGGCGTCCAAGCAGGACGCGACATTCGCGACCTTCATCACCCTGAGCAAGGTGACCATGATCGCGGACGAGTCGAGTGTCCCCGCGTCGCTGCTCACCCCCAGCCGCAACGCATGGCGGATGCTGCACGAAGAGCAGTCAGCAACCCGCAAGGCTGCCTGACGCATTCGCGATTTCGATAACCGATTATCAATCCACGAAGAAGTGACGCACACGCTCGAGCGTGCGGGTCATGGGGATTCCTACGATCGAAGTTTCATCGCCGTCGAACTCGATCGGCCACCCGGCCGCGAGTCGTTCGGTGATGTTGTACGCGCCCGCCTTGCCGCGCCATTGCTCGGACTCGAGGTACGCGACGATCTCGTGCTCGGGGATGGTCCCGACCCGGACCACGGATCGATCGATGAAAATCTCGCGCCGCCCGGTGATCGGGTCCACGATCGCGATCCCCGTGAGCACCTCGTGCTCGGCGTCGCTCATCGACAAGATCATTGCGTATGCCTCGTCTCGATCGCCCGGCTGCCCGAGGACCTTGCCGTTATGGACGCAGACCGTGTCCGCGCCGATCACGAGGGTATTGGGTTTGTGCTCGAGCTTCGGGTCCGCGATGAACAACTGAGCAGAGGAAGCCGCCTTGAGGTACGCGAGCGCCGCGACCCATTCCGCCGGGTTGACATGCGAAGCATGACCGAGCTCGCCATCATCGACGCTCGCGGGGAGTACCGCGTGACGGACACCCGCCTGCTCGAACATCGAACGACGGCGCGGCGAAGCGCTCGCGAGCACCACGAAGGGCATCGCGTCCGGGTCATCGAGTTGGGGCAGGGTCGGGTTCATACGCATGTTCTACCAATCTAACGCACCATCGGGTTCAGTGCTTCATGTTCTTTGAGAAACGATTCCTGCATTTCAGATGCGCGTCAGATCGAGTCTGGGCATAGAAAAAGGGCACCCCCTGCCGGGGGTGCCCCAAATGTGTGATTCATTTCACCCGGTTCCCCGGGGTTATCGATCACTCGTAGAGGTTGGTGGCCTCGGTCTCGTTCACCGGGCTGTTCAGGTTCGCGGAGGTCATTTCGACCGCGAATCGTGAGTCAGCCGCGGCGTCCGCACGGACCGTGACACGCCACGAGATCGCTGCGCCAGGTGCCAGAGGCCCGGACGGTGCGAATGTGACGGTCTTGCCGTTGGCGGTGCCGTTCGTCGCGCCCGATGCGGACACGAAGGACTGCTCCGCGGGGAGGGTCGCCACGATGCGGATGTTGTTGTCATTCGCCGAGCCCTGGTTGGTCACGGTGATGACATAGGTGGTCTGCTGACCGACCTCGACCGGGTCAGTGATATCGACCACTTCGAGGAGGATCGCGGGGATACCCTTGACCTCGGTGCGGCAGGAATCCGATGCGGAATCCGCACACTCAGCATTCGCCGTGACGGCCGAGGTGTAGGTGCCGATGCTCGACGCGGAAACCGTCATCGAGAACGAGCCCTCTGCACCGGCAGCCATCGCGCCGAAGTCCCAGACAACATTGTTGCCGACTACGCGACCGCCGTCGCTCACGCGGACAACCGAGGTGCCCTGCGGGATGCTTGCCGAAGCGGTTGCACCGTTGGCGACGCCGTTGCCGGTGTTCTCGATCGAGTAGTTGTAGGTGAAGTTACGCCCGAGGAACTGGGTCCCAGAGCACTCAACCGCAACCGCGAGTTCGGGCTGGGTAATGACGGTGTTGGTGGCGTCGGCTTCTGCTTCGAGCCCCGCGTCCGCGGTCGCCATCGCGCCGGACGAGAACTCGCCTGTGCGCGATGCGTTCGCACGGACCTCAAACGCACGGCTTTCGCCCGCAGCGAGGGTCCCGACGGGGATATTGACGGAGCGCGAGCCGTTGGACATCGCAAGACCTTCCGCGAGGGTGTCCTTGATCACGACATTGCTCGCCGCGCCCGAACCGGTGTTCTCGACGAGGTAGCGGATGACGATCTCATCACACGCGAGCGCTTCTGCGGTCGCGGTCTTGGAGAGCGCGAGCGCGGGCTCGACCACCTTGGTGGTCGCACAGAGGAAGTTGTTGTACGAGACGGTGATGCAGTCCGACGCGGTACCGACCTTGGAAGCCGAGCCGGTCAGGGAGATGACCTTGGTCTCGCCCGGGCCCATATCGCCCAGCGCCCAGGTCATGCCGTCGCCGGCGGTGTTGCCCTCAGGGTTGGAGCTCGAGATCTCGAGGTTGTTGCTCGAATCGAGCATGAGCATGACATTCTGCAGCTCAGCGCTCGTCAGGTTCGTGACATGGTACGAGAACCCGAAGTCCTGCCCGCGGGCGACCTCGTTGGGCATGACCTGATGGACGAGCAGGGCGCTGGTGTCGACATCACCCGTGGGGAATGCCATGCGCGATGCCGATTCGTCAGCGCCAAGACGCGGGGCGTAGTACCCCCACCCACGCACGCTCGATTCGGTGCGGGTTTCCTGTGCTGCGGGCTCGGCGTCGTTGTTGGTGGTCTGCGTCTGGGTGCACCCTGCGAGGAGCGCCCCCATCAGCATCGCAACGCTGAGCTTGGTGGTGGTGTTCATTCCGATTCTCATGTGTTCTCCGATCTCAATCGAAAAGTCATCGTCCCGCGTTGGGTTGATAGCCAATGCAGGCCCACAATCCGGGTCGCCTTCCCACGGTCAGTCTTTTCGTAAAGACCCCTCATCATCTCGGCGGCCTGATCACGGTGTGTGTAAGCCCCGTGGGAACCCCCCACGGTAAGGGCGCGAGAGCGGCACTATTCTATCGGACGCTGAAACAGGTGGCAACGAAACTGCTTCTTTTTGGTTCAAACACCGGTTTCTGCCCCTGTGAACGCGGATTTTAGAGACCCACTCAGCACTTCCGGGTTCGAGACGCTCATCTTGAGGATCGGCACCCAGACCCGGGCGAGCGACTCCCACGCGGGCGCATCATTGACCTTCACCCAATCCTTGCGGGTCATCATGATCGGCGCGAATCGCTCGAAGTTTGCTGGATCGATAAGGTGCGCGATCAACTCATCACTCAGGCGTTGATGGTCACGAAGCTCGACGATCTGCGAGAAATCAACGCCGTGCTCGCGAATCTGCGACACAAACGCGTCCGCGTTCCCGATCCCCGCGACGACACGGACGGATTGGCCTGCGATTTCCTCCAATGTCAGCGTCTTCTCTGTCCATCCATGATCAGTTCGTGCGAACGAGACCACCGATTCCCACTCATGCTGCGCTTCGAGAACTGGCGTGCTCGGGTTCTGCTCGCGCACGAGCGCCCGGATCCGATTGATCTCGCGCTCATCCACCCGCTCGCAATGCGTGAGCACCACGAGCCCTGCGCGGGATAACGACTCGATCGGGTCCCGCAGGTGCCCCTTGGGAAGCAGCGCGTCGCGATCGGGCGGGCGCGTCGCGTCGATCAGCACGATGTCCAGATCACGCGCGATCTTGCGATGCTGGAACCCGTCATCGAGCACAACGCAATCGATCCCCGCCCCTGCTTCACTCGCAAACAACCGGCTCAACCCGGCGATCCGATCGGGCTGGGCAACGATGGGGACGCCCGGGAGCGCGAGCTCGTGCTCGCGCTGCTCGTCGCCCTTCTCGCCGGGCTTGGCGCCGTACCCACGCATCGCGATGACGGGGTTCCTTCCCGCGTCCCTGAGCATCCGCACAACCAGATGCACCATCGGGGTCTTGCCCGTTCCGCCCGTGCTCAGGTTCCCAATCGAGATCACCGGACGATCCAGACGGGTCACGCCCTTGCCCGCGTCGTAGTCCCGGTTCTTCTTGTTGATCCCCACCGCGTACACCCACGACATTGGGGTCGTGATCACGCTCGGGAGCTTTGTCGGCGGCGGGACGCGATCGGCGCTCATGGGTTGCCCCGCTCGCGCTGCTCTCGCATCTCCTCGAGATCGCGCCGGAGCTTTTCGCGGAGTTCTTTATGCACCTGATCGCCTTCGGACCGGTGCAAACGCATGGTGTTGATCGCGTCGAGCACCGCGAGCATCACGATCGCGCCGATCAACCCGATCACGAGCATCCATACGATCGTGAAGGTCCCCGCTTCGTTCGGCGACGCGAGCCCGAACCCGTACGCGGACAACGGGATCGCGCCCATGCTCAGCCAACTCGACGCGACGCGGATGCGTTTGCGGCTCGGGGGCATGATCTCCGCCGGCGCGTCCTTGATCGCGAGGAGGTACCCCGCCTGGAGAATCAGCGCCACCGCCGCGATAGGCAGGACCAACCAGGCGGGCGCGATCGGGTGGGGATCCATACCCACATGGTACAACACGAAACCAACCCGGTCGATCCCCGCACGAAACGGGCGGGCGAACCTACACTCTGCGACCATGATCGATCTGAAGGCACTCCGTGAAAACCCGCAACGATTCATCGACGGCGCGAAGAAGAAAAACTACACGCCCGATATCCACACCCTCCTCAAGCTCGACGAGCAGCGTCGATCACTCATGAGCGAGCAGGAAGCCCTCCGCGCGGAGCAGAACAAGCTCTCCAAGGAGACCGGGCCGAAGATCGGGCAGCTCATGGGCAAGCTCAAGGGCGCCTCCGACGACGAGAAACCCGCGATCCAAGCAGAAATCGACGCGATCAAGTCCGCCCCGGCGATGATGAAAGAAAAGATCACGGCCCTCGACGCGCAGATCTCCGAGATCGAGCCCGAGCTCAACGCGATCCTCCTCTCTATCCCGCTCCCCCCCGACGACGATGTCCCCGTGGGCACCACGAGCGACGACAACATCGAGATCTTCCGCTGGGCGCCGGATGGGTGGGACTGGGACAAGTCGTTCGAGCAGAACAAGGGATTCGCACCCAAGTCCCACATCGAGCTCTGCGACATGCACAACCTCGTGGACTTCCCACGCGGCGTAAAGATCGCGGGGTCCCGCTCGTACATCCTCACGGGCGACGGGATGAAGCTCCACCAGGCGATCCTGCGTTACGCGTTCGACACCATGGTGAACAAGAACGGGTTCTCGCCGATGAGCGTCCCCGTGCTCGTGCGTGAGGAAGCGATGGTCGGCACCGGGTTCTTCCCCGGCGGGCGCGATCAGGCGTACCAGATCAACGAGGTCGAGCGCGGCGGCGGGTACGACATGTTCCTCACCGGCACCGGCGAGGTCGGGCTCATGGGACTCCACCAGGACGAGATCCTCGACGAGACCACCCTCCCCCGCAAATATGTCACCGTGTCCACCTGCTTCCGACGCGAAGCGGGGGCTGCGGGCAAGGACACCGCGGGGCTCTACCGGATCCACCAGTTCGACAAGGTCGAGCAGGTCGTGATCGATGTCGCGGACGAAACCAAATCGCGTCAGCACCACAAGGACATGATGTCGTTCGTGGAGGACCTGCTCAAATCGCTCGGGCTCCCCCACCGGTTGCTCCAGTGCTGCACGGGTGATCTGGGCGTGAAGAACGCGGACATGATCGACATCGAGTGCTGGATGCCCTCTCGCGGCGACGACGACGCGAACGGCGTCCCCACCGGCGCGTTCGGCGAAACGCACTCTGCGTCGCGTCTGTACGACTACCAGTGCCGACGACTCAACATGCGCTACCGCCCCGGCGGCGAGGGCGGCAAGGGCGCGACCACCTTCTGCCACTCGCTTAACAACACCGTGGCCGCATCGCCCCGCATCCTCATCCCGATCCTTGAGATGTACCAGAACGCGGACGGATCAATCACGATCCCCGAGGCGCTCGTGCCGTACATGGGCGGGCAGACGAAGATCGGGTAAAGGTTTCTTCATCACCATCTTGATATGTTTTTTGCGTCATTGCATTGACTTCGCTCTATCGCGCGCCAACAACTCCCCCCCACGAGTTGACGCGCGAGTGGTTCGCGTGTCGGAAGGAGTCCCCATGCTGATCGAACAACGATCAATCGCAGGCACAGGCAGTTCCTCCGCACACAGCGATGCTGCGGCGACGGATCTGCTTGTCCTCAAGCACGAATACATGGGTTGACGACGACGCCGGGCGTCGTCCGCCCGGGCACACTTTTCATCACATCCCATCCCGGCTGACCGTTCGCGTCGCGCGTTGATTGTGCGCGTTCCGCGTTCACCCCTGTCTATGCGTGCGCACACCGTGTGCGCACCGAGTTGTCTCATGCGCCAAGGAAAACAACAATGAGCACGAATCTCATCATGGCGCGTTCCCTCGCGCCCGAGGATATCCTGCCCGGGACCTATGTCATGGTCCTGCGTGAGCAGCGCGAGCTGCTCCACCCCGTCAACCCCAACGAGGGCGATGTCTCCCCCATGGTGACCAAGGTCTCCATGCGCCCCAACGAGACGAGCCTGCCCCGCCTGGTGCTCGATGTGAACCTGCCCTTCGTGGTGGTGAAGAACTTTGAGCGTAAGACCGAGGTGCTCGACACCCGCGGCGTGGAACTCGTCCGCGTGACCAAGCGCTTCGCGCGGATCGCGGTCGAGCCGTTCATCAACGGCGACGCTCCTGCGCCCCGCGAGCGCGTCTGCGACAACTGTGGCAGGCCCTGACCTGGAGTTCTGACACATCTTTTCTCAAACCCACCCGCCCGGCGCGCACATCGCTCGCCGGGCGGGTATTGTTTGGGTATGACGCTCATCTCCACCACGATCGACACCCCGCTCTGCCCGATGCGTGCCGCGACGACGGATCGAGGGATCTGCCTGCTCGAGATGGGATCGCCCGAGCGCCGATCGCGTGAGACGAGCGAGCTCGAATCCGCGTTCAATGAGCGGATGATCGAGGGAACGCACCCATTGCTCGATCAACTCGCGGGCGAGCTCATCGCGTACTTCGCCGGCGATCTCACCCGGTTCACCCTCCCCCTCGACACGCCGGGCACCGAATGGCAGCAGCGCGTCTGGAACGAACTCATCCAAATCCCGTTCGGACAAACCGTGAGCTACGGCGAACTCGCAACCCGACTCGGGAACCCGGGCGGGTCACGCGCCGTCGGATTGGCCAACGGGAAGAACCGGGTCTCGATCGTCATCCCGTGTCATCGCGTGATCGCGTCTGACGGGACCCTCCACGGGTACGGCGGCGGGCTCGAACGCAAGCGCTGGCTGCTCGATCACGAGCAGGTCCACGCGGGCGCAGGTCTGTTCGCGCAATAAAAAACACGCCCGTTTCAAGGGCGTGCGTGTGTTCGATACAAGCTCAGGTTATTCGCGTCCACGCCGGGCGATCATCAATCCGCCCAGACCAAGGAGTGCAGCGGAACCCGGTGGCGGGACCACGGCACGGAACTCGGTCGCGATGAAATCGAGTGATGCGGTCGGGAAGTTGCGGACATTGAAGGTCAAACGCACCTCATCGACATCCGATGCGTCAAACGCGTCCGCAACACTAAAATCCGCGAGCGTCCATTCCCCCATCAGATCCATGCCGGCACTGATCTGGATGAGTTGTGTCGCGCTCCCGATCGCGTTACCCATGTCGTCGTATGTGTACAGGGTGAGCTGCGCGTAGAAACCAATATCGACCAACGCAAAGTCGAGCTCAAACCCCTGAACCCCCAGACCCGCTGCATCCAGGTCGAGCCCCGCGCCCTCGTTGTTGTAGACGATGGTTCCGATCTGCTCGACACCGATCCCCGAGTTGAAGATCAGGGCACCGGTATCGCCGCCGGTGCTCATCAGGGTGTCGAGACTGAAATCTGCGCCTTGGCTGAACGGGTTGCTCAGGATGATCGTGGAGTATGACGCGACGCCGCCCAGATCGTCGTTGGGATCGCTGTCGAAATCATCAAGGATGAGCGTGTTGGCGATTCCCGCGTGCGCGAGCCCTGCACCTAGCGCGAGCGCGAGATAAGTGTGCTTCAGATTCATGTGTGTGTCCTCTCTCAGGTTCCTGTGCGGGTGACCCCGCTTTCGTCCGGGTGAAATAGGACACAGAAACGAGAATCTGCCACAGAAAATGAGATATTTTCGGACACAAACCGCCGTTCTTCACCGGATCTGAACCCACCGCTCAGATGATCCCCAGACGCTCCATCGGGACGGTCCCCTCGACGAAGTGGGCCTTGGGATCGCCGTGCTCACGCAGGTAATCCACGACCCTTCGGACATCGTCACGCAGGGGCGCGACAAATGCGAGGGGTTCGTCGCTCATTGGGTGATCGAACGCGAGCAGGGCCGCGTGAAGCGCGGGCTTGTCGAGCATGACTTCGCCGCCCAGGTCGAGCATCGGCTTGCCCTTGTACATGTCGTCGCCGACGATCGGGTGCCCGATGTGCGACAGGTGCACGCGGATCTGGTGCGTCCTCCCCGTGAGGAGTTCGAGTTCAACAAGCGTGTACCGGCGCGACACGGTCTTGTTCGCCGGCGCGGGGAGCTCGTACCGTTCCCGCACCCGGCAGATCGTCTGACTCGGTTTCCCCAGATCGTCAAACCGAACGACCCGTTTCTCGCGTGCCCCCCGGACACGCGATTGATGAGGACCCAACGGCAAATCAATCATCTGCTCGTGCTTGCTCACCCACCCCTGCACGATCGCAAGGTACCGCTTGTCCACGCGGCGCTGCTCGAACTTGGTCCCCATCTTCCAGTGCGCCAGATCAGACTTGGCGAACACGATGCACCCGGAGGTGTGCCGATCCAGCCGGTGCACCACGCCCGGGCGGGCGAACTCCTCGCCGACATGCGAGAGCTCGCCGGACTTGGACTGCTGAAAGTAGTGCACGAGCGCGTTGAGCATCGTGCCTCGGTTCTCCATCCGCGCGGGGGTGGACGATGATGTCCGCCTGTTTGTTGAGCACGAGGATGTGCTCATCTTCAAACAGAACTTCCAGAGGGATGTCGTCGGGCTCGATCTCACCGCTCGGAGGGGGCGGGATCACCAGCTCGATCGTGTCGCCCAATCGGAGCTTGAGCGATGACTTGGCGACATCGCCGTTGACCGTTGCCCCGCCCTGCTCGATCAGCGCCTGGAGCTTGCTGCGGCTCATGAACTTGATCCGCGAGGTGAGGTACTTGTCCAATCGATCCTTCAGATCACGCGCAAGCGTGAACCGGACCCGCGCGACAAACTCGTCGTCGCCCTGCTCGCGTGCGTCGTCGTAGGCGCGACGGATCGCCTCGCCATCAACCTTCCCGCCGGGGAGGAGGTACGCGCCGGCAACGGACTCGTCGCTTGCATCAAAGGACTCGGATGCGTCATCGATGCCCGGGTTGGGCACGGGTTCACTCACGGGGTGTCCGTCGTGGTCGGCTCGTCCGATGCGGGCTCGTCCGTGGTCTCGCCCTGCGCGTCCGACTCGGTGCCCGCATCAATCGTGGGATCGATGGGCTCGTCCGTGCCTAGGTCCATCGGGAGCGTGGCGCTGGACGCGTTGGTCCCGAGCGACGGAACCTGCGCGTTGGTCGGGAGCGTGCCGATCGACTTGAGCGATTCGAGCTCACCGATCCGCGTGTCCGCGAACGCCTTGATGGAGGGGTACTTCTGGGCAGCCGCGAGCGTTCCCAGACGCTCGTAGTAAGACTTGGCCGCGTCGAACTGATCGCGTGATTCCTCGACGGACGCGAGACGCGAGAGCGCCTGCATCGCGAAGATCGCCTTGTCGTCGTCGTTCTCCGTCGACGAGAGCACCTGCTTGGCGGTGGTCTCCGCGAGGGTCAGGTACTGAGCGCGACGACCCTCATCGAGGATGTCGTTCTCATCCGTGACGCTCTGGGTGACGGGGTCGATCTGCGCACCGGGCTCGAGCCCAAGCGCGTACGCGCCGAGATACAGGTCCACCTCGCGCAAGCGGGCCATCTCCGCGACGCTCTCGGTCCCGGCGTGGGTCGTCGCGATGCTCTTGAGCGAGGTCGGCGAGGGGTTCCCGTCCGCGATCACCGCTTCGAACTCCGCGAACGCCTGATCGATCTTCGCGACCCGCTGACGCTCGAGGTAGTTGAGCCCCCAGTACACACCCGCCGCGACGAGCAGCAAGATACAGAAGGGGGTGCTCCACTTGTTCAGGAAGTCGATGAACTCCTGATTGACGCGAGAATCCTCGAGCCCTGCGCCCTCGCGGATTTTGGTTTGACGATCGTCCATAGCCACCTCGGGTGACGGGCAACTGCCCGGGATAAGTACACAACACCCGCCCACACACCGGTTTGGGTGCGTGTCACGGGATCAGATGAGCGATTATCATAGGATCCCCAACCGCGACGATCAGGCATCAACACCCAGAGACACCCAGAATCGCCATGGGGTGGGGTCCGCAACCACATCACCCGGCACCAATCGATCCCGGATCAGGGTCACGAGTTCCCCGATCCCTTCTGCCTTCGATCGGGTACACACCCGGGTCTCGACCCCGCTCGGGTGATCCCCCAGGTCCGATCGCATCCCGACCCGGACGATCCCCACCCCGGGATCGATCACGGATCGCAATCGCGCGTCCATCTCGCCCGCGTCATCGAGCGCGGTCGATGCAATGCACGATCAGGTCTGCGTGTGCCACGACCTGGGTCGCGATCTCGATCTCGTCGCCGTCCCCGATCCGTTCATCAATACCCGGCGTGTCGATCCAGCGCACGACCAACCCACCCAGATCCACCGGCACCCCGACATGGTCGCGCGTCGTCCCCGCAATATCCGCGACGAGCGCGACGCGTTGCCCGACGAGGGTGTTGAGCAGGGACGACTTGCCGATGTTCGCCCGCCCCACCGCCGCGATCGTCGGCGGGTGGACCAATCGATCAAGCACATCGCTCACTCGCCCCTGCCCCTTCGCCTCCGCGATCGTCTTGCACCCCGCATCCAACCATCGCGCGTTGTGCTCAAGGAGCACATCGACGCCCATCGGACTCGACACGATCGAGAGCGCTTGCATGCACCACGCTTCGATCTCGCTTGATGCCTCTGGGTAGATCATGCAGGGATCAACACTCTGAGCCCGCGGGTACCCGAGCTGGGTGAGCTTGTAGGAAATCTGTCGGACGATCGCGACGCCGCCATGGGGCATGAGGATCCGGGTCGTCGCATCAACGCCAAGCACCACGCCGTCATCGATGCCCACGAGATCGGCGCGTTTGATCTGCCCTGGCTCGACGCGGGGCAGTCCGATCGGATCGAACGAATCCCCGCGGACCTGGATGATCGCGATCGCGCCCGCGCGTTCGATCGGGGTCAGGATCGCGTGCGATCGATCACTCACGACGCGACATCGTCCGCGTCCGCGAGCATCAGGCACGCAGCACGGATCCCGTGGAGTTGCAGATCTGGGACGAAGGCCTCGATGAGCTCGTCGCCCTCGAGCACGCCCATGTCGCCGCCGGTGACGATGATCTGGGGGTACCCCTCATAGAACTCCGCATACCGCTCAGCGAGCCACCGGATCGCGCCGTGCACGCACGCGTTGACCCCGAGTTGCATCGCCAGGTCCGTCTGCTTCGCGGGCTCAGATCGTGCGGGTCGGGCTTGACATACTTGAGCTTGGGCAGGTGGGCTGTCTTTTCGTGGAGCGCCTCGAACATCATTCCGATCCCGGGGAGGATGGCGCCGCCGTGGAACACGCCCTCGCCGTCGACGAAGTCCACGGTGATCGCGGTGCCCAGGTCCACGACGAT
>CBDDIA010000021.1:0-73632 GCA_965228685.1 Phycisphaerales bacterium | reverse complement strand
CTGGGCGCGCTCACCATCGTCGCCGCCAAGTTCATCCTCGACGGCACGCTCGACAAGTCCGAGTTCATCACCGTGCTCGCGGCCCTCGGGATCGCGGGCGCATCCATCAAGCCCCTCTCGGGTCTCATCAACGACATCCAACAATCCGGCGCGGGCGCCGATCGGCTGCACCGCCTGCTCAGCGCCGACCCGGAACCCGGGACGAGCCACGCCTGTCCAAGCTCGCGCGACACACCAACTCCATCCAGTTCGATCGGGTCCGCGTCATCTACCCCGGCGCCACCACGCCCGCCATCAACGGCGTCTCCCTCAAGGTCAAGCACGGCGAGACCGTCGCGTTCGTGGGGCCCAACGGGTGTGGCAAAACCACCCTCCTCTCCCTCATCCCCCGACTCTTCGACCCCGACGAGGGGCGCGTGCTCATCGATGGGACTGACATCTCCCGCGTGCGAGTCCGATCGCTGCGTAAGCAGATCGGTGTGGTCACCCAGGAGGTCGTCCTCTTCAAGGGCACGATCGCCCAGAACATCGCGTACGGGAACCGGCACGCGACGCGCGAGCAGATCGAGCAGGCCGCCCGCGACGCGCGTGCGATGGAGTTCATCGAGCAGCTCGATCAGGGGCTCGACACGCCGTGGGCGAGCAGGGGCTCACGATGTCCGGCGGCCAACGCCAGCGCCTCGCGATCGCCCGCGCCATCCTCCGCGACCCCGCGATCCTCATCCTCGACGAGGCGACCTCCATGATCGATGCGCACTCCGAGAAACTCATCAACGAGGTGCTCGACGAGTTCTGCAAGGATCGCACGAGCCTGATCGTGGCGCACCGACTTTCCACCGTGCTCAATGCGGACCGCATCGTGGTCCTCGCCGACGGGCAGGTCATCGATCAGGGCACACACGACCAGCTGCTCGAGCGGTGCGCGATCTATCGCAACCTCGCCCGTCATCAACTTATGGACAACACCGAGAGCGAGCCCGCATGAACGAGCCCGGAACCGACGGCAACCTCGTCTTCAAGTGCGACTTCTGCAAGTCCGCTTGGGACATGCAGCGCCCCATGGTCGAGGGACATCGCGGGTCCCTGATCTGCGGCAACTGCCTCTCGATCGCGTATATGGAGCTCGTGCACCTCGATACCGGGATCACCCCCCCGCGCGAGCAGGCGTGCGTCCTGTGCCTCGAGAACGGGCGCGACGGGCTGCACTGGGTGAGCCCGGTCGATGACCAGGTCATCGCGTGCCGACGCTGCATCAAGCAAAGCGCCGGTGTCCTGCACAAGGACCCGGACATGGCATGGAAAAAGCCGCCGGACCCCAGGTCCGACGGCTGAATCATCATGTGATCGTTGAGTGTGCTTACTCGCCCACGCACGCGTGCGTGTAAATGTTCTCGATATCCGCGACGAGGATGTACGACCCGTCCGCGCGATGCACGAGACCCGAGAGGAACTCGGTGTTGTCAGCGGTATCGGGGAGCGGCACGATCTCCGAGTCCTTGCAATCCGCGACGAAGGAGACGCCATCGACCGCGATCGCGGCCTTCTGCCCGCCGTGCTCGGTGATGACGAGCATCGACTCGTAGATCCGCGAGATCGCCTTGGTTGCCTTATCGAAGAGCTCGATCATCTCGTGGAGGTCGGATTCCCGAGTGCTCTTGATGAGCTCCATCGCCTTCTCCGTCTCACCCTCATCACGAAGCGTGAGCACCCGCTGCGCGATCGAGTGGATCCGCCTGTGTGGGCCGTCGAACTGCTTGATGAGCCCGTTGACAGTCGGCTCAAGCAGGTCATCGCGGCATTCCGTGACGGTGCCGTCCATGACCGAGTTGTACCAGCGCCCAAAGTTGCACTTGTTGTGATCGACCGATTTCTCGAACGCGACGCCGTCGCGGACTGAGTGCTCAAGCGCATCGAGCCATTCGACATGATCAGACTCGAGCTTGGCGAACAGCGACCTGAGCGCTTCAACTTCCTTCCCGCGGAGCTGGAACCCGAGCAGTGCACGCGCATCGATCACGGGGATGATCGTCCCGCGATGATTGATCACGCCCGCGATGAAAACCGGGCTGTGGGGCACACGGGTGATCATCGTCATCGACGAGCTCATCAGCTCGACGGTGGTGTCAGTCTCCATCCCGTAGAGGTTCCCGTTGACATTCACGACGACATAGCGTGTGACGGCTTCGAGCTGTTCCTCTTGCATCTGAAAGACCTGAGCCCCTTCAGAAGCAGGGGCATCGGACGCGTTGTTCTCGGGGAGTGTGTTCGTGCTCATGCAACCCAGATCGGACACACGCCCGCACCGGATCAGTCTGATCTGTATCTTCCACACCAGAGAGAGAAGAGAACGCGGGTCTTCAAAGTCCGAGAAGATCGATTCGCAAGAAAAACCCACCCGACCTGGGGGATCGGGTGGGTCATCAACGGTGCGGGAGGGATTCGAACCCACGGACCCCTTTCGGAGTCACTCGATTTCAAGTCGAGCGCCTTCAACCGCTCAGCCACCGCACCAGAGGGTGAATCAGAGTCTATTCCGCAACTCGTCCCGTGTCCTCACCCGGCGCGTACGCGGGGCACAACCCGATCAGGATCCCCAGCATCGCCACCGAATGGGCGTTGATCTGCACGCAATCCGTCAACGACGCCAGCAACAACCCCACGATCCCCAGCATCGGGCCCATCGCGTACGCGCCCGCGCCGGGGCGGATCCCCCACCGATACGCGTTGACCAGTACCACGAGCAACAGCGTCGCCCAGATCACCCCGCCCACGACGCCCAGCGTCGCGAGCACATGCAGCGCCCCGTTGTGCGCGTGCGCGCCGTACGCCTGACCCTGCGACGCGCACCAGGGCTCGAACGAACCTGTGCCCACGCCCTGGATCGGGTGAGACTGAAACGCGCTGATCGCTTCCTGCGCCATCCGTACACGCCGACCCGAGTACGAGCTGAAATCCCCTGTCTCGATCTCTTGGAGTTCCGCGCGGGTCTCGTTGATGCGGATCATGATCGAATCACGGATCAAGAACCCCGTGACTCCCACGAGCAGCGCGCCGATCGCGCCGACAAGCTCAATGCGTTTGATCGGCACGCGCCGAACAAAGAGCATCACAACCACGCCGACAACGCACAACAACACCGCCGCTGCCCATGCCCCGCGCGTCCCCGTCGCGAGGACTCCGATCGCGGCGATCGTGAATCCGCCGATCCCGACCCAACGCTTCCGACCCGATCCCCACAGCGCTGCGGGCATGTGCAGCCCCATCGCCGCCACCAACATCCCGCCGCCCACGACCGGGTGCCACCAACCCGCGATGCGCCCCTCGTGGTTCTCGACGAGCGCCGCGATCGGTTCGATCCCGAACCCATCGAACGCGTCGAGCACCTGACCGATCTGTCCAACTGCGATCCCGATGCACATCGCGCCAATAAGCAGCCCCCGTTTCTCGATCAACGGGAACAGGAACCCCATCGCGAACAACCAACGCAGCGCCCCCATCTCCTCGAGCCCCTGCGTCCGATCCTCCGACCAGATCAGCGCCAGACCCATCCAACCGAGCAACACGATCGACACCAGGACGCTCGGCTGCCCGAACCCGTGGATCCAGATCGGGAAGGTATTGATCACCCGGACCAGGAAGAACACGAACAGCGGAATCATCGCGATCTCTGCCATCGTGATCGGCCCGAACAGGCAGACCAGCCCAAGCGTCCCCAGACCCAGCATCACCCGATCCCCGATCGCGTCGCGCCGGTGCATCCGCTCGAACGCCGCGTCACAGCGCTCGCGATTGATGTACGAACCCGTGACAAACCCGTTGCACGCGCCCCAAACCCTGTTCATGGGCGCTGAATCAGGGTTTTTGAGGGTATTGGACATCTGTACACGGATCTCCGGAGCAACCCGGGAATCCGGGTTCGGTATGATACAAAGACCAGAATATGCAAAAAAAGCCCGGATCGGGGAGATCCTCGCGGATCCGATCCGAATACAGAGGTGGTTGGGAAGATTATTTTGGTGGAGGCGACGCCCTCCGCACACGGGAGCAAACCCATGGACGACATCCGCAATGTGATCCAACGAGCCGCGCGCCGACTCTTCGTGATCGATCTGCTGAGCACGATCGTGTTCAGCGCGTTCCTCGTCCTGTGCGCCCTCGCGGGTCTCCGCATCGCCCAGAAGCTCTTCCCCACATTCGAGATCGATTGGACCCTTGCGGCACTGATCGGGCTCGGCACCACCCTCGCGATCGCGCTGATCGCATCGCTCGTGCGCCGCCCCGACGAAGACACAGTCGCCCGCACCATCGACGAGAAGGCGGGGCTGCGTGAGACGATCTCCACCGCGCTCTGCGTCGATGAGAACAACGACAACTGGTCCAAGGCCATCGTCGGCGACGCATCCACCCGCGCCCGGCGCGTCGTCATCAGGGACACCCTCCCCATCCAGGCGCCCAAGCACTCGTACCTCCCGCTTATCGCGGGGACAGCACTGCTCGGCGTCTGGTGGATCCCCGGCACCGACCTGATGGGGCTGCTCGAGAAGAAAGAACAGCAACAAGCAAACCAGCAGCAGATGCAGGAAGTCCGCGCCGAGGTCGAGAAGACCGAGGACCTCATCGCGAAGATCAAGCAGCAAACCGGGCTCGACCCGGAAACCTTCGGCGACGAAACCGCGCCCGAGCTCACGCCCGAGTCCACCGAGTTCGTCGACCCGCAAGAAATCGCCCGCAGTGCGATCAAGGAGCTCACCTCCCTCTCCGACAAGCTCGAGCAGCAGCGGAACAACGAGGACGGCGCGACCTTTGACGCAATCAAGGACATGACCCGCAAGCTCAACGCGCCCAAGGACGGGCCGATGACGGAGATGGCCCGAGCCATGGCCCGCGGCGATTTCGCCGAGGCCAAGCAGCAGCTCGAGGACCTCGCAGAAGCAATCCAGAGCGGCGAGATGAGCGAAGAGCAGAAGCAGCAAGCCGCCGAGCAACTCGAAGCGATGAAGCAGCAGCTCGAGCAGATGGCTGAGAACCGTCAGGAACTCGAAGAGCAGCTCAAAGCCGCGGGGCTGAGCGAGCAGCAAGCCCAGCAACTCGCAACCGATCCCGAAGCGCTCAAGAAGGCGCTGCAGGAAGCCGGCGCGAGCGAAGAGCAAGCCCAGCAGCTCGCCCAAGCCGCCCAGGCCCAGCAGCGAGCGTCCGATGCCGCCTCGTCCATGGCCCAGTCCATGGGGCAGATGGCTTCGGGGATGCAACAGAACAACCCCGATTCCATGTCCGATGGGCTCGAGTCCATGTCCGGGCAGCTCTCCAACATGGAGATGATGCAGCAGGAAATGAACTCACTCGAATCCGCGATGGGGCAGTGCCAGAGCCAGCTCGCATCACTCGGGCAATGCTCCGGCGGCAACGGCGACGGCCAAGGATTCGGGCAGGACGCCAAATGGGGCAGCACCGGGCAGTACGGGCAGGGCAACTCGCAAGGGTTCGGGTCCGGGTCCGGTGGCCCGGGTCAGGGCATGGGTCAGAGCCCCGACGCCAAGGCGAGCGACTACATGCTCAAGAAGGAACGCGCCGAGGTGGATACCACCAACGAGGGACCCGTGATCGCATCGACCATGGTGCAGGGCACCCAGATCCGAGGCGAGTCCACCGCGACCTTCTCCAATGCCGTCCAGAGCGCCGAAGCACAAGCAGACGAAGCAATCGAGACCAAGCGCGTCCCACGCAAGCACGAGAACGCGGTCAAGAGCTACTTCGGCAAGCTCGATCAGGAAGCCAAGAAAGCAAGCGGTGAGTCCACCCCGCCCCCGGCGCAGGGCGCGGACGCGAAATCTGAAAACTGATCCGTGTCAGGATCGACCCGGATATCGTGTACTGTTGTGTGATGCAACATACACACAAGCATGAGTTCTGGTGGTTGATTCTTTCGCTGATGGTTCTTGTGCTTCTCTGCGCGTCAATCAATGTTGGTTTCGCGCTGACGAAGATGCGATCCCGCACGGGTCTGTACGCCCCGCAGCAGATCTCGGTTGAAGGCCCAGAAGCCGCGTCGATGGGGTGGCCGAGTGCAACGCCTCATCAACACGCATGGCCTCCCCCGGAGACCCTCACACGCTGGTCATCCTTTGGGTTTACCGAATCGCACGCGTACAAGAGCAACACCGAGCCCGGCCGCAACGGATACTCGATGCAGGTTCAGCACCTGGGTTGGCCGATGCCGGTGATCGAGCTCAAGCAGATGTGGTGGGATTGGGACGACCCGGCGCTGCAGGGGCCCGAATCGGACCCGCGCCCGATGCTGATCCCCACGGGTCTGGTCGCGAATCCGATCCTCGTCGGTGTGCCGCTCTGGTTGATCGTGTGCGCATCACCCGTCTTGATCCTGTGGGTACGACGATACCTGCGCGCACGCAAGGGTTTGTGCGCGTGGTGCGGGTTTGAGATCGAGGATCAATCCCTGTGCCCAGAATGCGGCCGCGCCAGAATGGCGACCAAGGATGTTGGTGCTCCGATCAATCCTTAAGGAAACCCAACGCGTGTAACGCGGTACCATGTGCCATGATTCGAAACGCACTTGTATTGATTGGCGCATCGTTCATCCTCATCGGATGCGGACGCAGCGGGACTGATTCCACCACCAATGACGACACCTCACGGGTCACGCTGTATACGAGCGTGGACGATGAGTTCGCGCGCATGGTCGTCGCCCAGTTCGAACAGGACACGGGGATCCGCGTCGATGTGCTCGGCGACACCGAAGCGACCAAAACCACAGGGCTCGTCACCCGCCTGCAAAGCGAGAAAGACGACCCGACATGCGATGTCTGGTGGTCGAGCGAGCCCATGGGCACCATCGTGCTCGCACGCGACGGCATCCTCGAACCGGGTGGGATGGATGGAAGCGTCGATGCGGACTGGCCCAACGCGTTCCGGGCTCCCGATTGGACCTGGGTGGGCACGGCCCTGCGCCGGCGGGTGATCGTCTACGCGCCCGATCGGGTCGAGAACCCGCCCACCTCGATGCACGAGCTCATCGACCCATCGTACAAAGGGCGCATCGGGATGGCGCGACCCCAGTTCGGGACGACCCGGATCCACATGGCGCTGCTCGCAGCCCATTGGGGGATCGGCGGGCTTGAAGACTGGCTCGGGCAGCTCGCCGCGAACAACATCCGCGTGTACGACGGGAACGCCACGGTGGTCCGCGCCGTCGCGATGGGCGAGATCGATGTCGGGATGACGGACACGGACGATGTGTGGGCTGGGCAGCGCAACGGGTGGGATGTCGAGTTCGCATCGCCCAACGATGACGACAATGCAGCGCCACCGACGAGCCGGTACCAGTTCGCTGCGGAGTCCATCCTGATCCCCAACACCGTCGCGATCGTGAAGAACGCCCCGAACCCCGATCTCGCAAAGCAGCTCGCTGCGTACCTCTCATCCGCTACGGTTGAACGCCTGCTCTTCGAATCGACCTCGGGCAACCACCCCGTCAACGCGGCGCTTCGCGTGGAACTGGGGCTGGCGCCACTCGTGAGCGACGCTGACATGGGCTCGTCCGATCTTCCATCGTACGAGGACGCGAGCGTGCTGGTTGAGCAGGCAATGGACGCGTGCGAGCGGGTGCTGGGGCCATAACCCGGGCTTGGTCCGGATATCACCCAAGCCAACGAAACCACCGGCGCATCCCGCACCTAATCCGCCCATCGCATCGTGGATTTGGTTGCACACGCAAACTCTGAAACACAGAGCGCCGATGGGTGTGCTCGTGAGTCCCTGCAAGAAAAAACTCGAATGGCAGTTCAGGCCCCGCGATCGCCGATCGTTTGTTCTGGGTGTCCTGATCTTCCAGGCCGCCATCCTCGTCGCGGCGGAGTTCCTCGTCGATGCGTGGCTGCGCAATGAGCTGACCCTCGCGCCCATCGTCGCGGATCGCATGTTCGTCTTCCGCATCTCGATCGCGTTCTCCGTGTTCCTGATGACGGGCACAATCCTCTTCCTCGCGTCCAAACGCTATAAGGACACCCTTGAGGAAGCCAACGAGGAGCTCGCTCGCGAGGTCTCGAAACAAGTATCCAATGGGCTCTCCAAACGCAACGCGCTGATCTTCGGGCTCGCCAAGCTCGCGGACTATCGCGACACGGACACCGGGGCACACCTCGAGCGGATCGGTCTCTACGCACGCGTCCTCGCGGACTCGATGCGTCCGATTCACGACGAGATCGATGCGCGATGGATCGATCGTCTGGTGCTCGCATCGTCACTGCACGACATCGGGAAGGTCGGGATCCCCGACTCGATCCTGCTCAAGCCGGGGCTTTTGACGCCGGAGGAGCGGGAGACGATGGAGAAGCACACCCTCATCGGTGCCGACACGCTGCTGGCGATCCGCGCCAAGCTCGGGCCCGACGAGTTCATCGACATGGGCGTCGAGGTTGCGCTCCAGCACCACGAGAAATGGGACGGGGCCGGGTACCCGTTCGGACTCAAAGGGACCGACATCTCGTTGCCCGCCCGGATCGTGGCGCTCGCGGACTTCTACGACGCGATCACGAGCAAGCGGGTGTACAAGGACGCGATGTCCCACGAGCAGGCCTGCAACCTGATCCGCTCGCAGCGGGGCATGCACTTCGACCCCGATGTCGTGGACGCCTTCTTCGAGAACACAAGCGAGTTCAACGCGATCCGCGCCCACAACCAGGAACTGGATGTGAACTCGCTGCAGATCATGGATCTTGAGGAGATCGCCCGCCGCTTCATCACCGAGCAGACCCAGGTCCGGTACGCCGCGGCTGCCTGATCGTTCGGGCGATATACTCTCGTATGCCCTTAACGACCAACCCCCCGCTCTCTTCGCTCATCCACGACCAGCTCGACGAGATCACCAGGATCCGTCGTGACCTGCACGCGCACCCCGAGATCCTCTTCACCGAGGAACGCACCTCGCGCGTCGTCCAGGAAGAGCTCGGCAAGCTCGGGATCGTCCACCGGACCAACATGGGCGGGCGCGAGCCCAACACCGGGTTCGGGGTCGTCGCCCACATCCCCGCGACCGTCGACAACCCGGGCGATTGCATCGGGCTTCGCGCCGACATGGACGCGCTCCCCATCGAGGAAGCGAGCGACATCGCCCACAAGTCCACAACGCCCGGCAAGATGCACGCGTGCGGGCACGACGGGCACACCAGCATCCTCATCGGGGTCGCGCGGATCCTGATGCAGCTCGAGCATCGCCCCAACCCCGTGACCCTTGTGTTCCAGCCCGCGGAAGAGGGCGGCGGCGGCGGCGACAAGATGTGCCGCGATGGCGCGCTCGATGGGGACGAAGCCAACGGGTTCGGCCCGCCCGTCAAACGCATGTACGGGCTCCACGGGTGGCCTGATTTTCCATTGGGCACCGTCGCGACCAAGAAGGGCGCGCTGCTCGCCGCGACGGATACCTTCGATATCACCATCAAGGGCGTGCAGGGGCACGCCGCGTACCCACACCTGTGCGTCGATCCGGTCGTCGCGGCGTCGCACATCATCACCATGGCGCAATCCATCGCGTCCCGCACGACCCGCCCCACGGATTCCGTCGTGGTGACCTTCGGATCGGTGCACGCGGGGAGCGCGTACAATGTCATCCCCGAGACCTGCACCCTCAAGGGCACGATCCGCACCCTCGACATGGACACCCGCGCCACATCCAAGGCCCGGTTCTTCGAGATCGTCGAGCAGGGCGCCAAGGCGATGGGGTGCAACGCGTCGATCCAGTGGAACAACGGGTACCCCGTGACCAAGAACGACGACGCGGAAGCGGAGCGAATCGCGCAAATCGCTGATGAGGCAGAGGTTGTGAACGATTTCCGATGGGTCCCTGAGCCCGGTATGGGCGGCGAGGACTTCTCGTATTACGCCCTCCGGGTCCCGAGTTGTTTCTACCTGATCGGGCTGAGCGAGCCCGGGCGGGACCCGTATCCGGGGCTGCATACCCCGAGCTTTGACTTTAATGATCGCGCGATTCCGATCGGGATGGAGATGATGTGCCGGTTGGCGCTATCGTAAAGGGCATTTCTTGCCGATGAACCCGTGAACTCCCCCACGGTTTCGTGGGTATATTGTTCATGCATCCCGCGTTGGGAACCGATGGAGTGAGTATGAATCGCACAGCGAAGAATATCGTGAAAACCACCCTTCTTGTCGCCGCCGGTGCGGTCCTGACCTTCTCCAGCGGGTGCCGCGTCGAGCGCACCACGGGGCAACGCCACCAGGCGCGTGCGATCAGCACCATCCTCGATGCCGAGTCGATGCGTCTGAACGACCAGCCCCTCAGCGAGACGACCCTCGAGGACTACGCGCGTCTCAACGCGATGTATCAGGAACTGCTCCACGCCGCGATCCGTTCGGGCGAGGGCGAACCCCTGAGCGTCCAGGAAGCCGAGGACCTCCTCCGCGTCGTCGCCTCGGAAGCCCGCATGCTCCCCGCGTTCCAGGAATGGTCGCCCGAGTCCCAGAAGAACTTCGAAGAGAACTTCTGGCGCTTCCGCCTCAAGAAGTGGCAGCAGTGGCGCGGCCCGGACTACATCTACGAGTAAATCGCACAGCACAACATCTCTGAACCGGCCGAACTCGGCCGGTTTTTCATGCGCGGGTTGATCCCGTGTGGGATCTGATCGGGACATCGACACGAATACAATCCCCCGTGGCTGACGATCCAGATACGCCATTTCTTGACGACGAGGGGTTCGCGCCGGCTTCCGATCCACCGCCTTGGGGGACGGAGACCAAGGTGGCGCGGTTGGTGCGCCTCCGCAACGAGGCCCGTCAGCTCCCTCCCAAGCCCGGCGTGTACCTGATGAAGAACCACAAGGGGTCCGTCCTCTATGTGGGCAAGGCGACGAAGCTCTGCGATCGGGTGTCGTCGTACTTCATCCCTTCGACGGACCTTGGGCCGCGCAAGAACATGATGCTCGACGAGGTGCACTCGTTCGATATCTACATCACCGATACCGCGTGGGAGGCGCTCCTCGCGGAGAACCGCCTGATCAAGGACATTAACCCGCCGTACAATGTCGCGCAGAAGGACGATCGCACCTACCCGTACCTGATCGTCACGATGCGCGAGGACTTCCCGCGTGTGTTCGTCACCCGCAACCCCACGGGGATCAAAGCGGACGGCACAAAGGACCCGCGATTCAACAACGCCACCATCCTCGGCCCGTTCACCTCGCCCAGCGCGCTCTACACCGCGCTCGACGCGCTCCAGGGCGTGTTCAAGTTCCGCACCTGCTCGCTCGACATCATCGCCGACGACCCGAAGAACCGGTTCTTCCGCCCGTGCCTGCTTAAGGCGATCGGCAAGTGCACCGCGCCGTGCAACAACTCGATCGGGCGCGACGAGTACCGCGAGGACATCGCCCGACTCGTGCGGTTCTTCAAGAGCAAACGCACCACCGTCGTCAAGGAACTCACCGACGAGATGAAGCAGGCGTCGATGGACCTGGACTTTGAGAAGGCCGCGGTCTTGCGCGATCAGGTCGAAGCGATCCAGCGCCTCGACGAGCGTGCCTCCACGAGCGATCAATGGCAGCCGGAGACCGAGATCGGGTACATCGACCCCAAGAAGGGGTGCGAGAGTCTCGCGCGGGCGCTGGGGATCGACAAGGGGATCCGGTGCGTCGAGGGGTTCGACATCGCGCACCTGCAGGGCAACGAGACCGTCGCGTCCAAGGTCTGCTTTATCGACGGGCGCCCGTTCAAGCAAGAGTATCGGCGCTACCGGATCAAGTCCTTCCAGAACCTGCCCGGCGGGCGCGCCAACGACGATTACGCATCGATGCGCGAGGTGATCAGCCGCCGATACCGCAACGCGGGCGAAGGCAACGAGCTCTACCCCGATGTCATCATGATCGACGGCGGGCTCGGACAACTCCACGCCGCGCTCGAAGCATTCGAGCAACTCGAGATCAAACCCCCGATGGTCGTCTCGCTCGCGAAGAAGGAAGAACTGATCTACCAGCAGGGCTCAAAGGACCCGATCCGACTCGGACGCAACAACCCGGGTCTGCGCCTCCTGCAACAGGTCCGCGATGAGGCCCACCGGTTCGCGCAGCACTACCACCACATTCTGAGGCGAAAGAAGACGCTGGGGGAATGAGGGAAGAAGGGACTAGCCATCAGCCACTGGCCACTAGGGGAAGAGTGGTTGCGATGGGTGGCCCGATGGAACCCGCAGGGTTCCTTCGGGAACGCATACCTTCGATCCCTGATCCCGAAGGAGACTGCGTCTCCATCGGGCCACCCGGATCTGTGATCCATGATCGCATCGCGTGATCCGGGTGCCACTGCTTGCCCGCGCAGCGGCAAGCTGTGTGTCCCGAAGCTTAAGAGAGAACCAACGCACGGCTTGTCAGCCTGCGGCTGAGCAAACCGTGGCACCCGGATTACGGCTCCCGCTTCTTGAGCCAGTTGTCCGTCCCAAACTCGCACGCGAGGCACACCGACTGTTCGACATCGATGATTGCTTCGAACTCTTCGTTCGTGAGCAGACGGACGCTCCCATCCCAGAACGCGACGGAGGTGCCGTCGGGGTTGAGATCGACCCGCTCGTGGAGCAGGGGGATCTGGGCGAGTTCATCTTGGGTGATGTCTTCAGGGATGCGCCGGTCCGGCCAGGGGATGGGGACGATCCAGACAAGATCCTGTGTCTCTTCGGGCCCGAACAAGGGCTCGGGCCAGAGTTGATTCGTCTCCATGAGCGCTTCGCTGTACTGGCTGGGGTCTCGAAACACTCCGTCTTTGATAAATGCGTTGCCATGCAACACATTCGACAGAACCGAGCGGAGGTTCGCCTGTCGCATGATGATCTGAAGCTCAGTCTGCGCCTTTGGATCTCCGGCCCTATCTGAGCAAGCAGACAAGAGTACTACAGAAAGAATAACAACGAAGTGCAGAATTGTTTTCATGACTAATCATACTACCAAAAGTTTGCTTCCTCACTCCTCCACCCGCACGCACTTCATCTCCGCGCCGTTCTGGAAGAGCGTGACGCTCGATGCGACCCCGCCCTCCTCATCGAACGCGAACTGCAGCTCCGCGGGCACGGCGCTGTACCGGAAGCGATCGTCGCCGGCCTTGTCCACGCGATACGCGTTCTGGTTGCTGACGCGAGCGTAGAGCAGGTTGTGGGCGCTGGTGAAGGTGATGTCAAACCCAAAATCGGATCGGTAGTTGCCGACGAGTCGTGCAAGGTACGCGTCGTCGAGGCGCTCGGGCGCTTCGAGTTGCATCGGGTCGGGGTTCATCCCGATCAGTTCCTGCAGGAGCTTGGCGCCCGCGGTGGTCGTCGCGTGCGTCGCGCCATTGGCAAGGACGACGACGGCCGTGTCGAACACATGGTTGATCCCCATGTACGACGAGTACCCGCCCGTCTGCCCGTTGTGCCAGTAGGTGCTCCCGTCCATTGCGAGCATCCACCCGAACGCGACCTTGCCGTACCCCGTCTCGAACATCGTCTCGCGCGCGTTCGTCAATGACTCGTAGATTTCCAATGAGTCCTCGTTGGTCTCGCGCAGGTTCTCCATCGCGAAGGTGATGAGCTCGGGCGCTGTCGCGGACCAGAGCCCCGCGGGCGCGATCGGGTTGGAGTCGCCCCAGCGCTTGACCGTGAGCCCGCCGTTGGTCGGGGGGGCGAGGCGGGCGAGCTGCGCATCGCTCAGCTCGATCGAGATGCTCGTCAGACCCAGGGGTTTGAAGATCCGCTCCTTCACGAGCGCCTCGTACTCGCCGCCCGCGTTCCGTGCGAGGACGGTGCCGAGCGTGCCGACGCCGAAGTTGGAGTACTCGAACCCCGTGCCCGGGTCGCGATTGAGAGGCATCCCCGCATGGGCTGCGTACAGCATCTCCTCGGTGTACCCGTGGAACGGCTGATCCGGATCGCTCGGCGACAGATTAAACGGCACCGTGCCCCACCCCGATGTGTGCGTCGTCAGGTGCCAGAGCTCGATCTCCGTCCCGTCCGCGCCCTTGATGACCTCGATCCCCTCGGGGACGAGTTCCTGGAGCTTGGTGTGCTTGGTGACCTCGCCGCGTCGGATCGCGTCGGCGAAGAACACGCCGGTGAAGACCTTGCCGATCGAACCGATCTCGTAGATCGTGTTCGTGTTGGGCACCTGGTCCGTGTCGTAGTTGAGCGTCCCGATCGAATGGAAGGTCAGCGTATCGTCGTGATATAACCCCACCACCGCGCCGGGGATGAGCACCGCGTCGATCAGCGGCTGCACATGTTTCTGCACAATCGCATCACGATCGATCGCCTGATCCTGAGCAACAACAACGGACGAACAGAGGACAGCCACGAGGGCAAATGTGTGTGTGCGCATGCACGATGATACCGGCGAATATCCTCCGCGATGCGGGTTTACTCGTTGATCATCCGCTCGATGAGCGCCTCGAACCGCTCGCGCTGCTGCGTGTACGCGTCGCCCGTCGCCGGCCCGCTGAACCCAGAATACACCGCCTGCACCTCGTTGCGCTCGTTGAGGAAGATCAGCGTGGGGTACGAGCGGACCTTGTCGAGGAACCCGAGGGTCTCGGTGGCCTTGGCCTTGTCGCTCAGCCCCGCGATCAGGATCTCCCAGTCCGACCCGATGTGCGCGTGGTGGCGCTGGACCTGCTGCGATGAACGCTCGAAGTCCTCCGTCACCTCGAACGCGAGCGCGACGATGCCCAGGTCATCGCCGTACTTTGATTTGAGCGAAACCAGCTCGCGCCCCGCGTCGGAGCAGTTCGGGCACCATGTCCCAAAGATCTCCAGCACCCGCGCCTTGGCCTTCGTCTCATCGAGCGCATCGAGCACCCGCGTGGGGTTACCATCGATATCCTTGAACACCGCGTCCGCGAGCGCCTGCTCATCGGTAACCGTCGTCTGCTCAAACGCGTCGGGGAGCGTCGCGTTCTCGTCGCGGACAGCCGTCCATGTTTCGTGGTGCCAGTTGCCGGACCAGAAGTCGCCTTCGATCTTGTCCTTCGACTTCATCTCCGCGTGAAAGAGAAAAGCGTGAGCGCCGTCGAATGTTGAGAGCCGAAGATACGGCCCATCGACGCGCCCTTCGAGGTATCGGTAATCGCCGGTTTGGGTCAGGAAGGTGCCAGTGGCGATCTGATTCTCATCGACTTCAAAGATTCCGATCGCATGGTCATCGGCCGAATCAAACTCAACGCGCCAGCGCCCAGAGTAGTCGACTTCAAACTCGAGATCGGACTCAAAGTCTCTCGGAATCGGTACAAATCGCTCAGCCGTGAACTCATCCACACCGTCCTCAAGCTCCGTAAACAGTACCGGAAGCTCGACGACATGCTCACCGCGTCGTTTTCTCCATGTGCCCACATCATACTTGCCGCAATATTCTTGAAGCTCTCTTCCTGACCAAGTCGTCCATTCCAACTCAGAGTCATAGTTCTTGAATACAAACTTTGTGGTATGAAAAATTCGACCGGATTGCAAAGTCAGCCCGTACCTCGATGGCTTCGTTGGACCAAACCTGATCGAGTCGATCACCGTATCTTCCAGTGAAACCCGGACACGCTCCTCGCCATTCTTGATCACGGTGTACAACACAAGCTCGCCAGGAGCATCCCCGCTGCTCTTCACGAACTTCTCAAGTTCACTGTACATGATGAATGGCAGAGCGCCACCTGGGGTGATGATCTCAACCCGAACCGGTTTTCCAAACTCTTCCGCTGCCGCCTGCGGGGCGACAACCCATACGAGACAAAATAGGATTGCCATTAGTTTGTGTTTCATACATGGAGTATATCACCGCCGTGAAGAAACTCGATGTTCACACCTTCATCCCCACCGCCACCCCCTCGCGGATCGGGACGCAGCAGGCCTCGAAGTCCGTATCGTTCGCCAACAGATCATTGAGCTTGGCGGCCCCGTCGCGATCGATGCTCGATCCCTCCGGGTCGTCGATCCACCAATCGCCGCCGCCCAGCGCGTTGTCCGCGATCAACAGCCCGCCCTTGCGGAGCAGGCGCTTGCTTGCGGGGAAGTAGTCCGGGTACTCGCTCTTGATCGCATCGAGGAACACCGCGTCAACCGAACCATCGCCCAGATCGTTGAGCAGGTGCGGGAGCGCATCGAGCCCGGTGCTCTCGATGATCGTCACCTTGTGCGCGATGCCCGCCCGCTCGAACCCTTCGCGGGCGATGCGTGCGTGGAGTTCGTTGGGCTCGATCGCGTAGACCATGCCGTCGTCCGGGAGGGCGCGGACCATCCATGTCGTGGAGTACCCCGCGAGCGTCCCCACCTCCACCACCGTCTTCGCGTTGATCATCTTCAGCAAGACCCGCAGCATCCGCCCCACGCTCGCCGACACGGCGATGCTCGGCACCCCGTTGGCAATCGCCCCGGGCATCAGGTCATGCAGATGCTGATCCTCCTGCCCAAAGACCGCATCGAGGTACTCGGAGGTGTTCTTCCAACGCTGAGGTGTCATATCCATAGGTTGAGGATAGGTCTCTTCTCCGGGTGCCACGGGTTGCTCCGCCCTTGGGCGGACAACCCGTGCGCGGAGGAGTACCTGGGCGCCCATTGGTACACACGCCCAAGTTCGTCGCAGAACACGGCTTGTCCATCTCCGATGGAGCAAGCCGTGGCACCCGGATTACTCATCTCAGCATCACCCCCCTACCATCCCCCATGCCCCAAACCCTCTCCGACGACGCTGTGTTTTCCCCGATCGACGAGATCCTTGATGAGCTCCGCAATGGGCGGATGGTCATCCTCACGGACGACGAGGATCGCGAGAACGAGGGCGACATCGTCCTGCCCGCGCAGTTCATCACGCCGCAGGCCGTCACCTTCATGCTCTCCGTCGCACGCGGGTACATGTGCCTGTCACTCACCGAGTCCGATTGCGACCGGCTCGGGCTTGAGCCGCAGTCCTCCGTGAACACCTCCGTGCGCGGCACACCCTTCACGGTCTCCATCGACGGGCACCCCAAGCACGGATTCACGACGGGCGTCTCCGCGCAGGAACGCGCCAAGACCATCCAGCTCGCGATCGATCCAAACTCCAAACCAGAGGACTTCGTCAAGCCCGGGCACATCAACCCGCTCCGCTCGCGCGACGGCGGCGTGCTCGTCCGCATCGGACAAACCGAGGGCTCGCTCGATCTGTGCCGACTCGCGGGGTTGCACCCGTCCGCGATCATCATCGAGATCATGCGCGACGACGGCGAGATGGCACGCGTACCCGATCTCGTCGCGATGTGCAAAGAGCACAACATCAAGATGTGCTCCGTCAAGCAGATCATCGAGCACCGCCTCGCCGAGGCCTCGCTTATCTCGCGCATCGATCCGATCGAAGGCACCAAAGTCACCACGCCCTACGGCCAGTTCAACCTCATCGCCTTCCGATCCGTCGTCGATCCCATGCCCCACCTCGCGCTGACCGTGGGTGATATCGGCAAGCTCGACAGCCACGGCAACCCCATCGAAACCACCGACCCCACGCTCGTGCGTGTGCACCGGCGCGATCTACTCGGGGACATCTTCGACGATCTGAGCTCGGGCTCGGATGACACGACATCCACGGGGCACCTGCTCCGCGAGTCGATGCGGATGATCCAGGAAGAAGGACGCGGCGCGATCGTCTACCTCCGCCCGCACGGCGTCGGCGATGCCCTGTCGCAGCGCCTCTCCCGCCCGTTCGATCACGACACGGAAGACAAGCCCATCCAATCGATCTCTCCCGCGATGCTGGAGATCGGGACGGGTTCGCAGATCCTTCGCGCACTCGGGATCCACAACCTCAAGCTCATCACCAACTCCAACACGCCCTACCCGCAGCTCGAAGCCTTCGGGCTGAGCATCGCGGAGCGCGTGCCGGTGGGGAAGTGATTGTCCTTACGGGCATCCTGCGAGGTAGTCCATAATGAACCCGGACACATCGAAGTAGTCCCACGCGCCATCGCCGTTCCAGTCCGCGAGGGGGTCCTGCGCCTGATACCCGACGAGGAACGCGGCGACATCGAAGAAGTTGAGGGTGCCGTCTGCGTTGAGATCGACGGAACAAGAGCCGCAGCCCGAGAACATGTCTACAACCCGTACCCCGCCTGTGTTTGGAGACTGTGTGTCGAGTCCTACCACTACAAAATCTCCGAGCAACGAAGCATGAAACGGGAAGGGACTCGTGAAATACTCACCTATTAGTTCGGGCATGTATGGGTCTGCGATATCGATTATCCGCATGCCACTAATGAACGCATATGGCAACTCTATGTTGACACTTCCTCCATATGGACCGTTGAGCTCGGACGCGATCTGCCACTGGTGATCCTGATTCCGTGTGAGCACATTGAGCCGTTCATAGCTCGTCACAACAAGCACGCCCTCCGAGTGGGCGATGTCATAGAGTGACCGATTAAACTCAACAGTATCAACCAACTCGGGGCTGGAGGGATTGCTGATGTCGACGATGCTGACACCAACGCCCGTAGTCAACACCGCGAACTGGGAATCACTGATAGCACAGATATCACTAGTGGTCCCCCCAACATCGATTTCACCGATCCGGTTGGGAGAAGTGGGGTCTGCGAGGTCGTAGATCGCGACCCCCTCTCGCCCGGATGTCACACAAAGGTAATCACCAACAAAGACGAGCTCCTCAGCATGTGATTCAAACACATCACCCGAGATCGTCACGAGCTGCGCAGGATCACTCGCATCAATTACACGGAACCAATTGGAATCGACACTGACAACGAGATTCGACCCTCGTTTCGTGATACTCCGTGCTGTAAAACCGCCCTCTGCGAGATCACTCAACAGGGTCGGGTGAGATGGATCGCTCATATCAAACACATAGACATGCCCATAACTCACCGCATACAGAAACTCTCCATCAAGAACCTGATCCTTGATGGGTGACACGAATCCATCGACGCGACTGACCTCAGGACTTGGCGCGGGGTCAGTCCCCTCGTAGTAGCGAACGGTATCACCCCCAGCAAGATATACGCCATCTTCACCTATCCAGTACGCATAGCAACTTGGGATTCGCCATTCTCCTTGTTCAATCAGTTCGCCCTGCTCGTTCAGTCTATAGACAAACAAACCGCTGAATGTTCGGCTCAAGATCCGGTCTCCGTCTAGATGGACATCCCCCATTCCCACCCCACCCCATGTCTGCATAACCTGCGGATCGCTTGGGTCATCCAGATTAAGCAGCTGGACATCCCCGTTATCCAGTGGCATCAGTACCCGCCGCTCATCGATCAGGCAGATCGACTCCGCCTGCGAGGACGAGGACGGCGCGATCTGGGAAAGCACCACTGGATTTGCAGGGTCGCTTATATCCAGTACAATAAACTGATACTGACTCAGAACATAGAGTAGCTGACCATCGAGGTCGAGATCGAAGACCTGGTTCCCGAACCAAGACATGCTCGACACGAGTACCGGATTCGTGGGATCGTGCACATCGATGATGTGCACCCCGTTGCGAGCACATGTCAGGTACGCATAGCCGTCCCTCACCATCACCTCGATCGCCCAACTCGGCGTGTCTACATTCCCAACGATCGTCGGCATGGTCGGATCGGAAATGTCAACGACGGTCAAGCCGTAGTCATCGTTCGCGAGATAGGCGTAATCGTCGATAATCTCAAAGTCGTACACATGATCACCGGTCTCTATCACGCCAATTTGCTCGCCCAAAGGGGACTCACTTATGTCGTAGATCACGAACCGGCTTCGCTCCTCACCCACGAACAGCAGCGAGCCCTTCGTCCGCACTTCGTACACCAACTCCTCAGCCTGCAGCGTCCCCAGAATGCGCTGAAACGCGCAAATCACACTCTCACTCTGGGCGGAGCACATCGACACGACTAGAAAACCCAATATCAATCCAAAGCTACGAATCATGTAAGCACTCCATCAAAATGAAGTGCAGTATAACATACCCATCCATCGATCCAAGGCGCTTTCGGAGGCACACCCCTCTATTTTGTTCGGATTTTTTTCGGCATTTCCGATAATTCCCTCGACTCCAACCCCCAAACCCGTCACAATACCCATCTCCCCGCGTCCCCCTCGCGCCGGAGCACCACTTCACACACCTAGGGGGCAACACACACACAGGAGATCACTCCAATGAACACTCGTTCACTCATCGCATTCGGTGCCGGCGCACTCGCGGCGTCCTCGCTCGCTGTCCTCATCGCCTCCGGGCCCGATCACGATCCCAAGGACACCGTCACCCAGGAGGAAGTCGATCAGATGATGGAGATGTCCACCGAGGACATGATGGCCGCGATGGCCGCCATCGGCGAGCCCGGCGAGCAGCACGCCGAGCTCATGAAGACCTGCGGGCAGTGGGACGCCAAGGCGAGCTTCGTCATGGATCCCGCCGCCCCACCACAGGTCAGCACCGGCACCATGTCCATCGAGCCCGCGCTCGGCGGGCGCTTCGTCAAGTGCGACTTCAAGATGGATTTCATGGGTCAACCCTTCGAAGGGCTCGCCTACACCGGGTACGACAACGCCCACGCCCAGTATGTCTCCATCTGGATGGACACCATGTCCACCAAGATCACCTACATGGAGGGGAACCACAACGACGAGGGCAACCTCGTCATGAAGGGCATCTCCACCACCCCCATGGGCGATAACCCCATGAAGATCGTCACCACCCGTGAGTCCGACGATCACTTCACGGACCACTTCTACGACCAGATGCCCGACGGCACATGGTTCAACTCGGGCTCGATCACCTACACACGCAAGTAATCCGCCCTCTCGACCCAGAAAAGCAACTTCTTTGCACCCCGTCCCAACAAAGGGCGGGGTTCTTTCGTACAGTAGAGGCCCAGACCATACCCCTTTCCGTGCCCGACCCGGAGCGACCCATGCCGCAGTTCATCTGTTTCCTCGAGCCCTGCCGACCCGATCTCCCCGAGAACCTCTCCACGCAGGAAGCCGCCGCCATCGAGGCGCACTTCAAGTACTACCAGAAGCTCCTCGACAAGGGATCGCTGCACATCGCCGGGCGCACCCACGAACCGCCGTACATCGGGATCATGATCTACGAAGCGCCCACCAAAGAAGATGCGATCTCGATCGCCGCCCAAGACCCCGCGATCACCAAGGGGATCCTTAAAGCCAAGGTGCAGGTCTTCGAGACTGCGCTGCAGGCAACTTGATTCACAACCACACAACGAAAACACCCGCAAGGCATCAACAGGCGTTGCGGGTGTTCTTCATTTCTGTACCGCTCAAGTCAGATCCGCTCATACAGCGGCAGGTCCCCCACCAACGGGCGGCAGTAGTCCAGAAACTTCTGCGAGACATTGTTGTGCCCCTCGATGAACTCCGCGGGCATGTGCTTGGTCTTCGCCGCCACATCCGCAAGCTCGATCCGCTTGAACTGCGCCGCGTACGGCTGCCCCTCGCCGATCGGGCTTGTGCGGATGATCGCCACTGAACCATCGAGATCACCGCTCGTCGCCAGACGAGCCGCGTACCGACCCACGCCGCGTGCTTCCTTCTGATCCACAGGGGACTGATCCGGGAAACAACGCTGGACATACCCGAAGGTGTCCGCACGCACGCGCGGTGCCTTGCCCCCCACGGGCTTGAGCTTCTCCTTGAGTAGATCCGAGAGCGCATCGCCCAGCGCCCCCGAACCCGACAGCTGCACATTCCCGTGCGCGTCCGTCTGCGCGTTCTTGATCAGCATCGCCCCGATCGGGTTCCCGTCCTTGTCCGAGATCCCCTCGCTCACCGCGATGTGACAGCGCCCGCGCTTGTCGTAGACCTTCGCGACATCTTCAACGAACCGATCAGTATCGAACGGCACCTCGGGCAGGTAGATCAGCTGCGGCCCGTCCGTTGATCCGCCCTCGGATTCGAGACGATCGTCGCGCCGCGCCAGCGCGCTCGCAGCCGTGAGGAACCCCGCGTGACGACCCATGACCACATTGATCTTGATGCCCGGTAACGAGATGTTGTCGAGAAAGTCCGCCATGCACGCCTTGGCCACGAACCGCGCCGCGCTGGGGAACCCCGGCGTGTGGTCATTGATCATCAGATCGTTGTCCACCGTCTTGGGGATGTGGAAACATCGCAGCTCATAGTCCGTCTGACGCGCCATCTCGTTCACGATCCGGCAGGTGTCCGAGCTGTCATTGCCCCCGATATAAAAGAAGTACCGGATGTCGTGCTGCTTGCACGACTCGAGGATCCGCTCGCAGTACGCCGCGTCGGGCTTGTCGCGTGTCGATCCGAGACCCGCGCTGGGGGTCTGCGCCAGGATCTGCAGCCGATCGTGCGGGTAATCCGTCAGATCGTACAGGTCCCCGTTCGTCAGACCCGTCACGCCGTGGCGCATCCCGAGGATCTTCTTGATCGGATTGCCCGGCATCCCCGCGCCCGCGCGCCGGAGACCCTCGACAACACCCACGAGCGACTCGTTGATGACCGCCGTCGGCCCGCCCGATTGCCCAATGACCGCGTTCCCCTTCACCAGATCGATCGTCATCGCTGTTGCACCTTCTGTATCTCGACATCCGCAATCGCGGGCAACCATCGCCCACGCACAGAGGGTAGGCCGATTTCGCCCCGATGCGGGCGGATCCATGCACCCAAACGGGCGATGATTCGGTACTATGGGTTCTCACAAGGAGTCTCTCACCCATGAAGATTGCAACTATCGCGCTTGTCGCGAGTGGTTCTGCCCTCGCGTTCGCCCAATCACAAGACCCGCTCGCGCCCCGCCCCAACGGGATGTCCCCCGCGACACCCGCGACGCACCTGATCGTCAACGCAACCGTCCACACCTCGCCGGGCAATGTCCTTGAGGACACGGACATCCTCATCGTCGACGGCAAGGTCGCCGCGGTCGGCACCGATCTCAAACCCGGGAACGCCCAGGTCTGGGACATCGACGGCGCCCACATCTACGCCGGGTTCATCGACCCCTACATCGAGGTCGACACCCCCGATCTCCCTTCGGGCGAAACGGGCACGCACTGGTCCAACAAGATCACGCCGCAGGACAACGCGCTCCGCGTTGGGCTTGGCGATGATGCGGCAAAGTCGCTCCGCGAGATGGGGTTCACCACGGCGATGATCGCGCCCGATGCCGGGATCTTCCGCGGGTGGACCGCGATCGTCTCGACGGCGGCGGACTTCGAAGAAGACTCGCTGGGCGACCCGCCCATCTACCAATCCAACGCGGGCCAGGCGATGGGCTTCGATCGCGGCGGATGGGGCGACCCCGGGTACCCCACCTCGCACATGGGCGTCGTCGCGCTCATGCGCCAGACCTTCGCGGACGCGGACACCCGCCGAGCATCCAAGCACGCGGACTCCAACATCCTCGATCATGTCAATCCCAACAGCGTCACCTACTACTACGACATCTCCCAGGAGCTCGAAGCCGCCCTCGCGGACGACATCGCCAACGAGTTCAACCACCCACGCATAGTGATCGTCGACAACGGCACCGCGCACCGCCGCCTCGATCTCTTCAAGGAGATGGGTCACCCCGTCGTCGTCCCGCTGCGCTTCCCCGAGACACCCGATGTCTTCTCCGTGGGCGCAATGGACGATGTCGATCTTGCCGAGCTCCAGCACTGGGAGCGCGCCCCCGCCAACGCCCGCTGGCTCCACAACGCCGGGCTCGATGTCGCGCTCACCACGAGCAAGCGCCGATCGGGCGAGAAGTTCTGGGACAACCTGCACACCGCGATCGCCAAGGGTCTCCCCGCTGACGACGCGCTCGCGATGATCACCACCAACGCCGCCAAGATCCTCGATCTCAAAGACCACGGCACCATCGCCAAAGGCAACATCGCGAACCTCGTCGTTGCCTCGGGCGATCTCTTCGATCCCAACGCCGATGCCAAGATCATCGACACCTGGATCGACGGGCGCCGCCACGCGATCAACCCCGTAGAAGACTCCCGATTCGATGGCACCTGGACCCTCAACCTCGTCGGCGCAGACATGCAAGTCGAGATGGAGATCGATGGCAAGTCGCTCTCCATCGTCGATCCCAACAACCCGGACTCCCCAAAGACCAAAGCCACCAAGGTCACGATCGACGACAACGCGATCTCGTTCCTCGTCGATTACGACAACGACGACATGGGCGCGTTCGTGAGTTCCGCGACCATCTCACCCGACGGCACCATCCGCGGCTCATCCGTCGCCCCCTCCGGCATGGTCGTGCAGTGGTACGGCACCAAGGACGCCTCCAACGCGTCCGAGTTCGTCGGCACATGGAACGCCATCCTCTCCGGCGAGCACAAGCTCGACTTCAAGATCACCAAAGACAAGGTCACCATCATCGAACGCGTCGAAGACGGCGATGACATCAAACAAGACTCCATCTCCGCCGAGATCATCAACGGCGTGCTCAACTTCACCTTCGAGCACGAACCCTTCGGCGACCCGGGCACCTTCTCCGTCGCGCTCACATCACCCAACGCCGAGGGCACCATCGCCGGCATGGGCACCCTCCCCTCGGGCAAGGGATTCACCCTTACCGCGACCAAGTCGGAGAAAGAACCCGACCCCGTCCACACCCTCCCCGACATGCCCGACGCGCCATTCGGCCCGTTCGCCTACCAATCCGAGCCCGAGCAACGCAACTACATCCTCCACAGCGCCACCGTCTGGACCCAATCAGACGACGGCATCCTCGACAACGGATGGGTCCTCATCCGCGACGGCAAGGTCGCCCAGATCGGCACCGGCGGGTACCCCCGCATCGCTGCGGAAACCATCGACGCCACCGGCATGCACATCACCCCCGGGCTCATCGACGCCCACTCCCACACCGGGCTCTTCCGCTTCGGCGTCAACGAGTCCGGGCAGGCCGTCACCTCCGAGGTGCGCATCTCCGACTCCATCGACCCCGCACACCCTGGGTACTACCGCGAGCTCGCGGGCGGATTGACCTCGTCACTCCTCCTCCACGGCTCCGCCAACCCCATCGGCGGGCAATCCAAAACCATCAAGCTCCGCTGGGACTCCGACAAGCCGTCCGACATGTTCTTCGAGGGCTCCAAGCCCGGGATCAAGTTCGCGCTGGGCGAGAATGTCAAACAAGCCAACTGGGGCGACGACAACACCACCCGCTACCCCCAGACCCGACTCGGCGTCGAAACCCTCATGCGTGACCGGTTCATCCGCGCCAAGGAGTACGCTGCGCGAGGCAACACAACCGAGCACGGATATCGCGATCTCGAACTCGAAATCCTGGCCGAGATCCTCGCCGGCGATCGCCTCATCCACTGCCACTCGTACCGTCAGGACGAGATCCTGATGCTCTGCCGACTCGCGGAAGAGTTCGGATTCAAGATCGGCACCTTCCAGCACGGGCTCGAGACCTACAAGGTCGCCGAGGTCGTCAAGGAACACGCCATCGGCGCGTCCATCTTCTCCGACTGGTGGGCCTACAAGTACGAAGTCGTCGACGCGATCCCATTCGCAGGCCCCATCAACCACGAGGTCGGATTGCTCACCTCCTTCAACTCCGACTCCGACGATGTCGCCCGGCGTATGCATGTTGAAGCGGGCAAGGCCCTCAAGTACGCCAAGCTCTCCGGGATCGAGATGACCGAGCAGCAGGCCCTCGACTTCGTCACCCTCAACCCCGCGAAACAACTCATGATCGACGACCGCGTCGGTTCACTTGAGCAAGGCAAGGACGCCGATGTCGTCGTCTGGACGGGTCACCCCCTCTCGTCGCTCTCGCGACCCGAGATGACCTTTGTCGACGGGCGTCTCCTCTTCTCGCGTGATCTCGACGCATCCATGCGTGCACGCGACGCGATGGAACGCCAACGACTGATCCAGCTCATCATCCGCGACGGCAAGCCGCTGGAAGAAGAGAAAGCATCGGACGACGCGCATGATCACGATCACGACGACCTCGTCGATCCGGATCACGGCCACAACCACGATCACCACTTCAACACCGCCCGAGGCGAGTGCGGGTGCGGCGACCTGCTCCCCGCGTTCCACACCAACTACTGATCATCACCAACACACATCATCCATGAGATTCACATCATGAACACAACAACACTCATCACCACACTCGCCATCGCCGCCTGCGGCGCGTTGGCGCAGGACCTTGAGCACACCGCGCCCGCCCAATCGAACCCCGTGTTCCTCGTCGGCGCCACCGTCCACACCGTCTCCGGCGACACCATCGAGAACGGCGTCGTCTCCTTCGCCGACGGGATCATCGGGATCGTCGGCAAAGCCGACGACATCATGCCCCGCATCTCGCTCGGGCCCGACACCCAGATCATCGATCTCTCGGGCAAGCACCTCTACCCCGGGCTCATCGACTCCGTTACTATCCTGGGTCTCGAGGAAGTCTCCGCCGTCCGCGCCACCCGCGACACCAACGAGGTCGGCGACATGACCCCCGAGGTCCGCGCCTATGTCGCCGTTAACCCCGACTCCACCGTCATCCCCACCGCACGCACCAACGGGATCCTCACCTTCGGCGTCTTCCCAACCGGAGGCACCATCCCCGGGCGCGCCTCCGTCCTCAAAGCGGACGGGTGGACCACCGAAGACCTCGCGATCGAGCGCGACGCCGGCGTCATCATCAACTGGCCCCGCATGCGCTACACCGGGGACAACGCCAAGCGCCAACGCGAACGACGCGACGAACGCATCGCAAACCTCGACAATGTCTTCGCCAGCGCCGCCGCGTACGCCGCCGGGCACACCCTGCGTGACCTCAAACTCGAAGCGCTGGGCACCGTGCTCGACTCCGCGTCCGACCAGAACCCCGTGTTCATCAACGCCGACGATTACGACCAGATCACCGCCGCCGTCAACTGGGCGATCGACACCGGGCTCAAGCCCGTCATCGTCGGCGGGCGCGACGCGCACCTCTGCACCGACCTGCTCGCATCCACCGACACCCCCGTCATCATCGGAGGCACCTACGGGTTCCCCAAACGAAACGACGGCGCCTACGACGAGCCCTACACCCTCCCCGCCAAGCTCGAAGCCGCCGGGGTCAAGTGGTCCCTCACCATGTCCGGACGCTTCGCGCACGAACGCAACCTCCCCGAAGCGATGGGCATCTCCGTCGCCCACGGGCTCGACCACGCCGCCGCGCTCCGAGGCATCACCCTCAGCGCCGCCCAGATCCTCGGCCTAGGCAACGAGCTCGGCTCCATCGAACCGGGCAAGCACGCGACCCTCGTCGTGACCGATGACGACATCCTCAATGTCACCTCCATCGTCGAGCACGCCTGGATCCAAGGCTCCAAGATCGACCTCACCAACAAACAAACCGAACTCCGCGACAAGTACCGCGAGAAATACCGCCAGCTCGATATGATCGAGGGTGATGACTGATACATCCCTCGAACCAATCATGACCGATCTCATCAACGAGGTCTTCAAGGGTGCTGTCACGCTTGAAGACCTCGTTGTTCATCTCAAAGACACCGCACAACGCGACCTTGAAAACGCATCCGCCAAGATGATCCTCGACGCGATCAGAGGCATCGAGAAGCCACCTAAGGACTGGAACGATCCGAAGGACTCACACATCGACTGGAAAGAGATTCGCTTTGGATGCGAGGAAACACTTGCATTCTGTCGTATCACAGAGCGAAACATGCTACGAACTCAAGCATCTGATGATTTCAACGAGAACATGGACATGTGCATGTTCTTTTTGTGCGCGGCTTTACTGAACGATGCAACACGAAAAGTGTTCGATCCGCAATATCTCGCGAGTCTGAGATACACGCTTAGCCCATTCCACCTTTACGAAGATATCACTGGGCTATTTGTTCTGGACAGCCACTTGGAGCGATTGCTCCGATACATTTTCAGGCCGTAGCTCACCGCATCACAAACTCATCCTGCAGCACCACCGCCTCGCCGTCCGCCTTGGCCGTGCGGAACAGCACCCGCACCCGCGCCGGTTCCGGATCGCCCGCGAGCACCGACTCATCAAGCCAATCGGGCAACCCGCCGAGCACGATGCGATAGGTCCGCGTCGCGGAATCGAAGTACGAAATATTCTCCTCGATCTCGCGCAGGTCCAGGTCCCAGCGCGTGCCTCGATCGCCGATCATGCTCGTCGCGCTCGCCCGACGCAGCTGCACCTGCACCTGCCCCACGCCCTTGACCGTGTCGCCCCAAGGATCCTTGAGCTCGACATGCAGCACCATCACCGCCTCGCCGTCCATGCGCGTCTCGGTGTGCGTCAACGGATGCACCCGCATTGCCGATGGACGGAACGGCCCGGGCACCGCGAGCAGATCCTCCGTGCGGACCACCTGCTCGCGGAAGATGACCGAACCCTGACACCCGAGCATCGTCGAGATACCCGCGATCATCACCGATCCGATCACCAACCTGTCGCGCCGTCGCGTCATACCGAATCCTATGCCGACGAACCCTCACGATGCACGCCGATCCGGACGCGTCCCGAATCGATCGATCGCCCCGATCAGCTCCCGCTGCGAACCCTCGAGCATCGCCAGCGCCTTGGTGTTGTCCCGGACCACCTCGATCAACCCGCCCCGCTCCTCGCGCTGCTCAACAATCGCCCGGTGCGCCTCGGATATCTGACGCTCCCGCTCCGCCGATGCCCTCCGCTCAACGAGCCACATCCAACAGATCAACCCCGCAACACCGAACTGCGTCAGCGCACCCATCACTTCCGCTTCCATCACACACCCCCATTTCAGCTCGTTACGCCGAACAACGCCTCGTACCCGATGCTCAGGGTCCGCCCGCGATCCACCGCGCCGCCCCACTCGACCCAGAAGAGCTTCACCCCGCTCCACACGCGCCCGTGATGATCCACCAGGTTCCCGCCCACAACCTCAAACGCCGCCTCCGCCGCGATCGCGTCCCGCAAGCTCCACAGCGCGCTCTCTGACCCCGCGACCAATCGACCCTTCACCGTCACCCGCAGCTCATAGTCCCCCGACTCAATCGAACCCGGCACGCTCGGGTCCCCCGACAACGCGCCGAGCGACACGATCCGACGCCCCTGCCTTCCAACCTCAAAAACATGAGGCCCGCTCCCAAACAGATCATTCCCCTTGAACGAACTCCCCATCCATCACCTCCTCACGGGTTCGTGATCCGCACCGGATCGTTCTCGCCGCTGTCGCTCTGCGCAATCAACACAATGCTCCGCGTCGCGCCGTACTCGCTGATCTTGTTCTGCACAGACTCGATCACACAATCGCAGCGCACCCGCCTGCGATCGTGCTCAGTCCCATTCCCAGCGATCAGCTCAAGCTCACCCATCTGCCCCGGGATCGGCGCTTCAAGATCATCGCCCACGATCTCCTGCGTCACGCGGATCACCACCCGCTGGCGAGCCACATCCACGAGCGTCGCATAACTCCCGGACTCGTCGTACCCCTCGATCGTCCGCGCCGACACGCGATCGATCGCAACCCGAACCACCCCGCCCCACGCGACATCATCAAACTCCACCCGATCAGGCCGAAGCACTATCATCCCTCACCCCCTCGTCAGCACAAACGCGTTGGGACGACGCGTCACCTCCGCGATCCCGTCCCCGTCCGTATCGATCATCGCGATCACCGATTCACGCTCGCGCTGGTACCGCTGCCGATACAACTCCGCCCGCTGCTCGAACCGATCGGTCGCCCGCGACGGCGCCGACGCCCCCGCATAGATCAAGTGCAAAGTCCCGAGCGTCTCCAACCGATTCAGCGCCCCCGTGTTCGTGATCATCGTCTCATCGACCCCAAACACATCCTCGCCCGCCGCATCGATCCCCAGCATCGCCAGGATCTGCCGATGCACGATCGATCGCTGCGCCGAAAACTCCTGCACCAACACACCCCGCGTCGCCGCCTCGATCGGAGGCACCACCGCCCCCAGCACATCCGCGCGCATCAGACTCACAGTCGCCGTCATTGCGCTGTCTACGCTCACCACCTCAAGCGTGACCCCATCGAACACCACCACATGCCCCGCCTCGATCCCCGCGCTCACGAACGACCCTGTTTCGATCGTCAGCTGCGTCCCGCTGATCCCGCCGATCACCGACAACCGACGCTGACCCGCCCAACCGACATCCCGCATCAACCCGGGCTCATGCACCACCAAATCTCGATCCCTTGAAAACACACGCGCCTCCCTTCATCAACAAGCGCCACATTCCAAATGGCCCGGGCGGGCACCCCTCCCGCCCGAGCCGCGAGCCCCAGCGCCCCCGCTGAAACCCCGCGATCATGCGCCGACCTTTCGATCGGCCTCCCCTCGCCTCCCCCGCGCCTGCGGGGGAGGTGTCACGCGCACGCGTGACGGAGGGGGTCTTCAACACATCACACACCCAGACCCGAGATCACCCCGTGCGCGTTCTCGTTCTTGAACTCCAGCGTGTACTCACCGAGCACCTGCCCGCTGATCGAGTCGCCCGTCGCCGCCAAGGGCTTAAACTGAAAACTGCGACCCTGCATCGGCATCACACTGATCCGCGACGAATCCAACAGCAGCACCTTGTCGCTCGGGACCCAACGACTCATCACCACCCGGCACACACCGAAGTCACTCTCATACACACTGATCATGTCCGAGTACACCTGATCATCAGGCAGGTACGCTCGGCTCCCGCTCGCAAACGAGTTGATCTTCCGCTTCTGCGCCCCGCCAACAACAATCGTGTCGACCTTCCCGCTGCTCTGATCCCAGATCGACTTGAGTGCCGCGTTGAGCACCGCCTCGTTGAGCTCGTCACTCCCCGAACCATCCCCATCGGGGATCCCGCCCGCACCCGGCTCGAACCGGTTCGTCACGATCGAGTGCATGATCCCGTTCATCGAACGCCGAACCGTCCCGCTCCCCTGCGCCCCGCTCACCGGCGCAACGCCATTGATCACACAGTTCTCCAGATCACGAAGCAGCTCACGCATACGCTCCTGCTTCTGGTAATCCACCTCGTCCGCAACCCCGTACGCCCTACTCGCCTGCATCGAACCCGAAACATCGATCCCCGCCGTGAAGATCTGCGTGTAGTTACTCTTGCGCACACGATTCGTGAACCGCGCATCGGGCGCCACATCACCCTCCAGCGCCGCGTTCCCGATAATCGTCAGCTTCATGTCATTCGTCAGCGTCGCCGCCGTCGTCGCGCCATACCCACGGATCACCGCGATCTGACTCGTCCCCGTCACCACCGCCGCAACCATCGCGATCTCACCCGACTCGCCCGGACGGATCAGATCACCCACCCGGAACACGCTCGCGTCATCGACCGTGATCGTGCTCGCTGACTGCGGGTTCGGTGTAAAGCTCGTCTGATTGATCTGCCCGCTATTGGGCAGCAGCGCATCCTCGATCCACTCGTGCACCGTCGAGAGCGCCGCCCGTTTCGCATCACCCAGGTGATCAAGCAACGGCGTCTCGTGCGGACTCACGATCCCGATGATGTCACTCACATCCTCAACCAACTCCGGGAGCTCCACCCCCGCCGAATATGTCGCCTTCCCAGTAAACGCCATGCGTTCTCCTCCGTTTCAAAGACTCAGTTCAAACCACAACACCAACAACACTCACACAACCCGCCGGGCACGCAGGTACCGGAGCAACTCACCCCGATCTCCGCTGCTCCGCGCCGACGACGCCATCGCCCCCAGCCCATCACCCCCACTCCCTTCGGGCGCTGGTGACATCGAGACCCCACCACTCACCCCGTGCCGCTTGCACCCGAACAGGAACGGCTTGCGATCACACAACTCACGCACCGCCATCACCACATCCGGCTGATCCATCTCCGCGATCACCGCCTCCGTCAGCAACCGCGCCGTCTCCAGATCAACCGCCTTCGCCGCCGTCAACTCCCGATCAATCTCCCCACGCCGCTCGACATGCGAGATCGTCTCGATCGCCTTCCCCAGCGCCGACTCGAGCTCTGCGACCCGCGCCGACAACTGCTCGACCTGCTCCTCCGCGTCCTCCGCACGCGCCTTCCAGATCACCTCCTCACTCAGCGCGACATCCTGACGCTCAACATTCGGCTCAACCCCGCCGCCATCCAATCCCTCCGCGCTACCAGCGCCTGTCTTCGCCATCATGCTTCTCCTTTCAATCAGACCACCCCAGGGTCGTCCTCGTTGTACCCGAGCTCATCGAGCACCTTCTCCTCATCCACCCCGAGCTCAACCTTCGCACGACCCGCCGCCACGATCGATTCCTCATCAACCACAGGCAGCGCACCCCACACCACACGAACACCGCGATCACGCGCATCCGTCTTCAACACACCCGCCGCATTCAGATACTCAAGCACCAACGAACTCGCACGCTCGATCCCGCGCCCGTATGTCACCCGCTTGCGCATCGTCTTCGCGATCAGACTCATCAAGGTGATCCGCAACGCGTTTGCGCTGCTCAGGTTCCCGAGCTTCGCACGCACCACGCCCCCCGCAACCGGAGGCACCCCGCTGATCTTGTCCATCGCCTCGCGGATCTCCGCGACATGCGCATCCTCACTCGGGCTGTGCGCATCGCCACCAAAGCTACTAATACTCGCCTCGGGGTTGTCCGTGCTCCACACCATCCCCGGCCCGACGCTGCTCCCGCGGAACCCATCGATCCCCTTCGCGAGATACATCTTGAAACTCTGCATCGTCACCCGACTCGCCCGATCACTCAATCGCGTGTTCAGTTCGTCCTGCAAACCCACGAGCCCCTCAACCTCGCCGATCCCCTCGTACACGAACGGCTGACTCATGTTCTGCACATGCACAACAGGCAACACACCCGGCAACAACGACCAATCCCCCCGATCAACCACCTCGCCGTGCTCGACACGCAACCACCCATCACGCGTGAACACCTCGCTCGTGCCCGTCTCACCCGACGACGCGTAATCCCGCTGCGAACGCTTCTCGCTCCGCAATCGATCCAACCACCCACGGCGCGCCGCTTCTCGCGTCGATCCGCCGTCCTCCGCATACGCGCCGCCCACATGCAGCGCGTACAGATCGATCGCGCGATAGTCCGTCTCGCTGAGCACCGCGATGCCCCGCCGCGCATCGATCGGCTCGATCGACACCCAACGATCCGCGTCCCACACCCGAGACCCGACCAACCCCTCCTCATCCACACGCACCAACAGATCCACATGCCCGAACACATGCCCGAGCGTTGCCAGATCCTGCAGCAGCGCAATCCCCCCGCTCGACTCCCACACCCGCTCGAGCACATCCTCGATCTGCTGCTTCGTCGACTCATCCTCTGCCAACGACTCGATCCGGATCGGGGATCCGAACATGAAATCAACCATTGCCGCGACGCGCCAACCGATGTCGTTCTCGATCACCACCTCGCGCCGACCGTGCTCGTCGCCGTTCGTCCCGCGTCCGACGATCCGCGCCGGGAGACCAACCTCCTGCGCCGATCGGTACCAACCACGCGTCGCGCCGTTGATACCAACCGCAGCGCCCGACGAACGGATCAGCTCAATCGGATTCCGGTAATACGCCCACAGTTTCTCATACCGAGGCATCGACCGACGCGCATGCGCCCCGATCGCTTCCCTCGCCTTTAACCACTCTTGGTTCGCGTCACCGTCAATCGTCATGAGCTGATCCGTCATCAGGCTTCCTCCTCCACACCCGGCGTGTCACATGTCGCACGCCCTCACCATCACCCCCCGCGACACGATTTGTGCGCACAAACCCGGTCACTGCAACCACCCCCACGCGCACGCAAACCCCCGCCGCACAACGCGATAAAAAAATGTTCCAAAATCTCAAACAGCGCGCGCACCACGACCACTTTGTGCGCACAAACCGTGCGATGCGCGCACACCCATCGCAGCCCACACCCGCATCACAAACACATCACACGAGACCCACTGTCCCTCCCCGCGCCCCGCTGGGAGGTGGCTCTGCCCAAAGCGGAGCCGGAGGGGTCTTCACCATCTCCATAACCCAACCCTGCCGCACCAACCATCCCCTCTTCCCCGATGGCTAGTGGCTAGTGGCTGATGGCTTTCCCCCCCCAAAAACAAACAACCCGAGCTCCCGCCCGGGTCATCCAACAACCAACCTCTCCCTCAACTCACCCGATGATCTCGACCGCTGTCCGCTGATCCAGATTCATCACCACGATCTCGCCGTCGTCCTTCCGCAGCTCCAACCGATCCAGCCAGAGCTTCTTATCCCGCGAGTGCGCATACCACGAACCGGTCTTCTGCTGACCCATCCGCAAGATCTCCCCCTCCACGACAAACGCCGAGAGCTCCTCGCCATGCGAGAGTGCCTTGGTGACACGCACCTTGGATCCGACCGTATACGCCTGCGCCGCTTCGTTCATGCCCAAAGTATAGTTCCCCGATCACACCCGTTCCCATCTCTCCGATCCCCACCTCGCCTCCCCCGCGCTTGCGGGGGAGGTGTCGAGCAAAGCGAGACGGAGGGGGCTTCCCCTCCCCCTCTTCCCTGATGGCTGATGGCTAGTGGCTCGTCCCTTCCCCCACCTCCCCAATCTGCCCATCAATCACCGCCGCCACCGATTCCGCCTCGGCGCTGCTCGGCGCTTCCACGATCACCCGCATGATCGGCTCCGTATTGCTCGCCCGCACATGCGCCCAGACACCCCTCGCGTCCCAATCGATCCGGATCCCGTCCTGCAGATCCACCCGGCAATCCCCCTGCCCCTCGTAAATCCCCCGCAGGTGCTCCACCACCGGGTCCGCATCCGATTTCTTCGCCAGCGCCGACTTCTTCTTGATGATCGTGTACCCGTTCGCTTTCACCTCGTCCGTAGGCCCGAGCCCATTGACCATCTCCACCAACTCCGACACCGTCTTCCCCGTCCGCGCCATCAACGACAACACCAGCGCCATACCCGACAACGAGTCGCGCACATAGGTAACCTCCGCCCAGATCACCCCGCCGTTGCCCTCGCCGCCGAGCACCACATCGCGCCCGGACGCCTTGAGCGACTTCATCGCCTCGACGACATTCGCCTCACCCACCGCCGTCCGCACGACCTCGCCGCCGTAGTGCTTCGCCACATCATCAATCATGCGGCTCGTCGAAAGGTTCACCACAAACACCGGCTTCCCATCACCCGAACCGCCCTGACCAACCCGTGCTTCCATCAACGCCATCGCACACAACACAAGCGTGTACTCCTCGCCGATGTATGCGCCTTTCTCATCGACGATGGCAAGCCGGTCCGCGTCCGGGTCCTGCGCAAACCCAACATCCGCCTTGAGCCCAGGCACCGCATCACACAACCCGCCCTCGCCGGAGAGGTTTTCCTTCGTGGGTTCAGGGGTGTGAGGGAATCGCCCTGTCTGTTCACCAAACAGATTGATCATCTTGCAAGGCGTATCTTCGTAGAACAACTGCGAGATGAACCCGCCGCTGCAGTTCACCGAATCCATGACAACCCGCATCGTGCGCAACGATTCAATCTCATCCCAAAAGCTCTTCACATCCGTGCCCATCAGCGCCGAGCACGCATCGAGCACCCGAAGGCAATGCGGATCCTCAACATCATCATCGACCGTTGAATCAACGATCTCGTCACCCTCCCACCACGAGACCTTGCCCGCATGGAACCGCTCAACGATCTCACCCGCGCAATGTGCATCCGGGGCGCACGCATCACTCATGATGTACTCGATCTCGCGCCCGTCACGATCCGATCCGGACCATGCCGACTTACGAACCAACAGTTTGATCCCGTTCCATTCCTGCGGGTTATGGCTCGCCGTGATAATCAACGCCGCATCTGCTCCGATGTAATCGCACTGCATCCCGACCGTTGGGGTCATCGCCACACCCAACCGTCGCACGCGACAACCCGAACCCAACAGCCCACTAATCGCCGCGGTATAGGTCGACTCACCGCCGATCCGCCCATCCCGCGCGATGATGACATACGGGCGCCGATCCGGGATCTGCTCACTCAGCCATGTCCCGATCACTCCCGCATACCGCACCGCCACCTCAGGCGTGAGACTCTCCCCCACAATCCCCCGCAAACCACTCACACCCAGAATCAACGGCGCATCACTCATCGCATCCACTCCTTATCCTTCTCCAACACTCTACCCCCCTACCCTTCCCCCATGCCGCAAAGCGTCCACGATTTCCTCTTCCACTACTACGGGCTCGATTGGGCAGCCGCTGTCTTCATGTTCCTCTCGATGTACCGCCTGGGAATCCACAAGAAAGATGGGTTTATCTTCGCCGCCCTCGCGTCCATCTGCTGGATCGCCTTCAACATCATCGCCCATTCCGCCGCCGGGGTGATCGCCAACCTCATCATCGCCGTCATGGCCTTCCGATCCCTCTCCAAGTGGAACGCGCCCAACCCCGAATCGAAGTAACGACCCTGTCCCTCCCCTCTTACCTGATGGCTGATGGCTGATGGCTGATGGCTAGTGGCTAGTCCCTCTCCCACCTCCCTATCCTCCCCCATGCCCACCTACACCATCACCGTCACCCACGAGTTCTGCGCCGCCCACACCCTCACCATCGCAGGCTCCCGCGAACCCATCCACGGGCACAACTTCATCACCAAAGCCACCATCGCAGGCGACACCCTCGACGCCGACGGGCTCCTCTGCGACTTCCACACCGTCCACGCCATCCTCGTCGAGATCTGCAACCCCTTTACGAATCAGAACTTCAACGAGATCGCCCCCTTCGACACACTGAATCCCTCAGCGGAACTCATCGCCAAGCACATCGCCGACGAGCTCGCCGATCGCCTCGACGACGCCCTCGCCCCCAACGCCAAGGTCCACGCCGTCTCCATCACCGAAGCCCCCGGCTGCATCGCCACCTACACCCGCTAACAGCTCGCCTCCCCCGCACCTCTTCGTGCCTCCCCCGCCGGTCGTAGATCCGCCCTCGGCGGAGCGGGGGAGGTGTCACGCGCAGCGTGACGGAGGGGGGCTTTCTCTTGTGCCTTCCCCACCCCGTGGGGAAGGTGGATTCGGCGCAGCCGAAGACGGATGGGGTCTTGCGAACTCAACACACCCCCACGCGCAACTTCTGCACCCCCGCCCCCTCATCTGGGACCTTTCCCCCACTCCCACCAAACCCACCACCATTCCCCGCCGATCCACTCCGCGTGCATCGGCATGGGCCGACGCGCACCCAACAAGGCACACACCAAAAGGACGCATGCGCATGTTCAACACCCCATTCAACTCGGGCAACTGGAACTGGAACAACACCAACAACTGGGGCTTCAACGGCTTCGGCGGCGGCTTCCCCGCATTCAACAACTCCAACGGGTTCACCCCCTGGAACTGGAACAACTCGTTCAACACCTTCAACGGCGGCAACTCCTGGACCCCATGGAACGGGTTGAACTCCTGGAACCCCACCAACTGGTTCAACGGGTCCAACAACGCGTGGAACGGGTCCTGGAACAACCCCTTCACCGGGTTCTGGAACAACGCATGGAACAACGGATTCGGGTTCAACGGCTTCGCCAACAACCCCTTCTTCGCGTCCACCCCCTGGAACTGGAACAACTCGTTCAACGCATGGAACGGGTTCAACACCCCCTGGGGCTACAACAACGACGACTGGTCCGAGCCCTCCGAGTTCACCGGCGAATCCTTCAATAACGGGTTCGGCAACAACGGTTTCGGCAACGGCTACGCCCCCTTCCCCAGCGGCTTCAACCCCGGGTTCAACGGCGGGTTCAACCCCGGCTTCAACCCCGGCTTCAACCCCAACTTCAACGGGTTCAACCAGGCCGCCTAACCTACGCCACAACACACATCCAAACCAACGCTCCCGCACCCCGGGGGCGTTTTTCATATCCAAACCACTTCTTGCGCTCCTTCCCCGCCCCAGCGGGGAAGGTGGATTCGGCGCAGCCGAAGACGGATGGGGTCTTGAACAATCTGCGCACTCCAAGATCCCCTCCGAGCTCCGCCCACCTCCCCGCGGGGCGGGGAAGGCACAATGCCCTCTTCCTCTTCCCTGATGGCTGATGGCTAGTGGCTAGTCCCTCTCCCCCTCTCCCCCCTATCCTCCCCCATGCGTTTCCGATTCCTCGGCACCGGCACCTCCGCGGGCATCCCCGTTATCGCGTGCGATTGCACTACCTGCACCTCCACCGACCCGCGCGATACCCGCACGCGCTGCTCCGCCACGATCGAGTTCACCGATGACACCGGCCAGGACCGAGTCATCCTCATCGATGCCTCCCCTGATCTCCGTGCCCAGGTCCTCCGCGAGAAGATCCCCCGCATCGACGCGATCCTCTTTACACACAACCATGTCGATCACACCTTCGGGCTCGACGAAGTCCGCCGATTCAACGAAGTGCAAGGCCAATCCATCCCCATCTATGCGGACGAGCACACGATGAACGCCCTCGGGCGCGTGTATCAGCACATCTTCTCGCCGCACACCAACATCCAATCCTCGTTCATCGCCTCGCTCGAACCCACCATCATCTTCCCCAACGAACCATTCGAGCTCTTCGGGCTCCGCATCACCCCCATCACCCTGATGCACGGCAAACTCCCCATCCTTGGGTACCGGTTCGATCACCCATCCAACCCCGGCCCGCTCCCCCTCGCCTACTGCACCGATACCTCCGACATCCCCGAGGACACCTACCCGCACCTGCTCGGCGTCGAGACCCTCATCCTCGATGCCCTCCGCCATCGACCGCACCGGACGCACTTCACCGTCGATCAGGCGATCGCCGCGTCCGATCGGATCGGTGCTTCTCGGACCTACCTGATCCACATGACGCACGATCTGCTCCACGCGAAAGAGGATGCCGCCCTCCCACCCGGCACGACCCTCGCCTACGACGGGCTCATCCTCGCGGATTCCTGACAACTCGCTTGCCAACCCCCGCAATCCGTGGCACTCTCCCCCGTGGCCCATCCGTGAAGGCCCCGCCCACAATCAGAGAGAGGAGTACCACATGTCCGAGTCCATCAACCCCGCGAACCAGACACCCCGCGCCCCCCAGATGACCGCCCTCTCCACCGCCTTCCCCATGCACTTCGAGACCTCGTCCTCCCCCAAAAACGAGGACCCACGCCGCACCCACACCCAGACCACCCGCACACCGCACCGCCACGACGCGGGCGAGTAAGCGCACCCACATTCCAACCCCAAATTCACACAATTGAGCCCCCATCGGGGGCTCTTCTCGTATGACCAATCCGCCCTCCCCGCCTACGATCCCCTCCCATGGGTAATACACGAGACATCAAGAAGCGCATGAAAGCGGTCGGCAACATCAAGCGGATCACCCGCACGATGCAGATGATCGCCACCTCCAAGTTCGCCCGCGCCCAGCAGGCCTCCGTCGCATCGCGACCCTACACCGAGTCGCTCTTCGGGCTCGTCGCCAAGCTCAGCGCCGCGGGCGTCGGCGAGGGCAACGCGCTCCTATCACAACCCAACCCCGACGCGCCGGAACTGACACTCGTCATCTCCGCCGAACGCGGGCTCTGTGGCCCATACAACGGGTCCATCCTCCGAACCTCCGTCAAGCACCTCCGCGAGCAACAAGGATCCATCCTTGAAGTGGTCGGCAAGAAGGGCGCCACCGCGCTCCGCTTCAACGGGTTCACCGACTTCAAGCACCACCCCGCCTTCGGCGACAAACCCGCCTACGAGGATGTCGAACGCCTCGCGTCCGACTACATCGAGCGATTCGTCAACGGCGAGGTCTCCGCCGTCCGCATCGTCTACATGAAGTACATCTCCGCGGGCAAGCAGGTCCCCACCGTCCTCCAGCTCCTCCCATTCGCGACGCCCGACGCCGCGGAAACCACCGGGGACGCATCAGGACACAACGACCTCTACGAGTTCTCGCCCGACGCGGAATCGCTGCTCAACTACCTGCTCCCCGCGGCTGTCAAGGCCGTCCTCTTCCAGTCCTTCAACGACGCGATCGTCTCCGAGCACATCGCCCGCATGGTCGCGATGAAGGCCGCGACAGACAACGCGGGCAAGATGGGCAACGCGCTCAAGCGCCAGTTCAACCGCCTGCGCCAGGCGCAGATCACGACGGAACTCACCGAGATCATCTCGGGTGCCGCCGCCCTCGAGTAAACCATTCGATCACCCCGAACATACAAGGAGCGACCCATATGGGCCGCTCCTTTTCTTCTCATGTCGTTCTCAGCGCCCTACTTGTTCTTCGGCTCGATCTCGATGCGGAACCAATCGCCCTGCTCGATCGCCTCACGCAGGGCGCGCGTCGCCTGATCCGAACCAACCGAGCGATACCCCTCCCGGATCGACCAGAGCTCCTCGACCGTGCGCCCCTGCGCACCGAGTGTGCTCAATCGCGTGCTCCAGTACCCCGGACGATCGAAGTATCGATCGATCGACCCGACCAACCGGTCCTGCGCCCGCGATAGCTCATCCATCCCAACCGAATCGATCGCAACCTGCTGCACCATCTCCCGCACCCGCTGCTCGTGTGCAATCGCATCGTTCGCGTTGATGCTGACCAACAGTGCCCACCGATCGCCCAGGGCATCACTCATCCCGACCTGCGCATCGAATGCGTCACGCGAGAGCCCTAGGCGCTCCGCTTCATCACCGAGCTGCTCATCGAGCACCATCCCCGCGAGGATGATCGCCCGCAGCGTCTCCAGATCTTCCATCGACCCACCACGCACGCCGAACACGAGCGCCGCCTCATCGCCAAAAACGCGCACGCGCCGTTCGTTGCCGAATCGATTGGGCTCGGCGCTGATCACAACAGGTACATCTCCGCCGCGCTGGCTGAGCATCCCGAAGTACCCGCACGCCTGCTCGAGCATGCCCGCAGGATCGAACGCACCCGCGATCCCGATCTCGATCTGTGCGTTCTGCACCAGCCGGGTCAGTCCTCGCTGCGCACTGTCGTACGAGATCGCCTCGCCGCGCCCCTTCAAAAGCCCCGGCATGTACAGCTCCGCCAGCGCCCGATCGAGCGGGTCCGAGTCGCCGAACGCAACCGCATCCCTCGATGCCCAGCGTTCGAACGCCCCCGGATCGATCATCGGGCGATCGAGCAGCGTGTACACCAGCGCGAGCGCTTCGTCCGTCGTATCGATGCTGCACTCCACACTCAAACGCACCCCGCCAACGACGCGCCGCGCACGAACCTCGATCCCGTGGTTCTCCTCATACACCGCCAGCCAACCCGCATCGCGCTCCTCTGTGCTGGGGCGCTCCCACGCGAGCATCGCCGCGTCGATCTCAGCCTCGCTCATCGATCCATCCCGGATCATCGCACCCCAAACCATCACACTCATCTCAACACGATCGTCCGCGCCGACATTGCGTGCCCAGACGCGTACCCCGTTCTCAAGGGTCCCGCCCCAGGTCCCCGAACCGCCGTGCTGGGTCACACGCCCCGGCCCACCGGACGACCGCCGCTCATCGAGCAGGTCCCCGCCCAACGATCGCATCCACCCGTCATCCAGCGCCACGATTTCCGCTTGCTCGATCGAGCCCACGAGCTCACCCAGCGCGACTTCCTTCTCCATCGCCCCATTGCGTTCCCCGCCGCGCGACACGAGCACCCGCGCCGAGCCCGGGTCCGCGAGCCGGCGCACCGCCTCATTGATCTCCTCGTCACGGATCTCGCTCATCAAACCCGTTGCGATCTCGTCCCAGCGCGCCGCGCCGATGATTCGCCGATCGCTGATCGTCAGCCACAGGTAATCGCGTGCCCGCTCGCGCGTGCCCATCGTCCTCCACGCTTCCGCGTCGCGGTGCCACCCCGCGAGCAACCCGCCCCGCGCCTGCACGATCTCCTCGCGCCCCGCGCCGTGCTGCGCCAACCGCTCGCTCTCGCGCACCAGGAACGCGATCGATTCCTCCCACTCCTGATCGCCCACGCCGTCGCGTTGGATCACCCATTGCATCAGCGCCACGCGCCCGCCGAGTTCGAACCGATCCACCTGGATCTCGCTCTCCCCCCCAAGTTCCGCGATCCCCAATCGCTCCACACGCCGACGGATCAGTTCCTCCGCAACCCGATCGATCACATACGAACGAAGCCCATCGTGCGTGCACTCGACCCCATCGATCACGCTCGCCCAGACAAGCACCGCCTGGTGCTGATCCCACCCTGGCTCCTGCTCGAAGATCATGCGATCCCCGCCGAGCCCGTCCGCCGCGTCTGGGCGTGCCACCTCATCAGTCCGTGACGCAACCCGCCCGAGCGCTCCTGCGATCATCGTGTCCAGATCCACGCCCGAGACATCGCCGACGACCAAGATCGTCGCCCGCCCCGCGTGATACCCTCGCTCCGCGAACCCCGACGCGTCCGCGATCGTCAGCCCATCAATCTCCGCAAGCTCAGGCAGGACCAGGCTCGACCCGAGCACCCCGTCGCCGAGCAATCGACCCATCCAGCGCTGGCGTGCAACCATCTCCGCCGACATCGCCTCACTGACTCGTTCACCAACCCACGCACGCGCGTCCTCGAACACCGCCTCGTCCGCCCCCCACGCGCCCGGCTCAAGCACCGCCGCGTAGTACGACAACACCCGCTCCATCGCGCCCGTGTCCCCCACGGGCGCGTGCCCGGTAAAGATCGTGTGATCGAGGATGACCTGCACGCCCAGTGCCCGCTTGGGTGCTCTCGCGCGCTCTTCCTCCGTCGTCAGCATCTCCGCGATCGCATCCGTATCGAACCCATCCACCCCGTGCCGCGCCATCGAAGCACAGACCTGCGCGACCCCGCGCGTACCCGCCGTCTCGTCCATCAGACCCGCATCGAGGATCAACCAGAGCTGCACATCGTCCGCATGCCCCAGCGCCCCGGGCTCGCCCGCGACGACCACCACCTCAACACCATTGCGAAGCCCATACCGGCGCACGCCCTGATCATCCCCGATCAGATCCCCCCCGAACCCGGCGCAGACAAACACCCCGAGAATCAACGCCACCAGACTCAATCGAACCGTGCTCACGATTCGATCTACCGCCCAGACCCCGCGGCGCTTCACCCCAACGCGATTCATGCCTCAGATTCGTCCGATTTAGGGTCGATTTCGTCCGAAAAGACCATCCCCGGTGCCTCCAGGATCATGCACGGCGCATCGTCCCCACGCGTGCTTCGGCACGCCGACGAACGCGCCCAGTCCCCCGCGAGCATCCCCGCGATCGCCTTATCGATCGACGCACGGATCTTCCCCATATCCAATGCGTCGAACCCGATCGATCCCACCGACCCGTCCTGCAGGCACCAATACTCGCACACGCTCCCCGCGCCGGGCTCGCCCAACGCGTGCGTCAGCGCCATCGCATAGATCCCCAGCTGCAGATCCTTCTTGTCCGGCTCAATCAGCTTCTTGCTCGGGTATCCCGTCTTGTAATCCACCACGCGCCACCCGCTGCCGTGCGCATCCACGCGATCGATCTTCGCCTTGAGCGTGTGCGTCACCCCATCGCACACATGCGGCATCTCGATCGCCCGCTCGATCTCCAGCACATGCGCATCGTCCGCGTACATCTGATTCCAGTACACATCGAGCACCGCGTCGAGCTGCTCAAGCTTGGACGCGTCCACCTCCCGATCGCGAGGCCAATGGTGCATGAACCGCCCCCGCGTCATCGTCCGCAGCTCCGCGTACCCGGGTCGATCCACACCCTCCGCGTCCGCGCGCACCCATTGCTTATAAAACCGCTCGAGCCCCTCATGCACCGCCGTACCCAAGACCCGATGCGCCGGATCATCGATGCTCAACCCGTGCACCTGCTCCGCGAGGAAACAGCGCGGGCAGTGCAGGTACGCCGAGATCTTCGAGAAACTCAGCTTCAAAGGCGAGCGCAGCCCCGGATGCTCGGGCACCGCCCCATCCCCCGCGTCCTGCGCCGCGAGCACATCCAATAGCTGCTGCGCATACCCGCGGGTTTGAGCATCAGTAATCCACCCGGGCATCTCACCCGTGCGCAACACCTCGTGCACCGCCGCCGCCCGATCCGCAGCCGCGTTCAATCGAACCATCATCTCCCCGCGATCGATCTCCCCGAGCTCGTGCGCATCGATCGCCTCCGCTGCGTCGCGACGCGCACCGCGCTCCGCCTGATCGAACGCGTCGCGCATCCGCGAGATCGCCTTGAACTGGGCGCTCAATCGGCTCACCGCATCCCCCGTGCGATTCGGGTCGATCACCTCGTCCACATCACGCTCGATCAACCGCTCGCCCATCGCATCCTGCAGCTCCATCGCGTAATGCGCCACCGACGCGCTCTTGGGGATCTTCGAGAGCAGGATCGCCCGGCGCTCCGCGCGCGTCAGCGCCACAAAGAAAACCCGCCTTTCCTCGTCGGCGATCCGCGTCTTCTCGTCACGCCCGTCGTCGCCGCGATCCTCGACCCCCTCGGGAAGGTACCCGTCGCTGCCCTTCCCCGAGGGCGAGAACCCGTGATTCCCCACGCGTGCGATGAACACCGTGTCGAACTCGAGCCCCTTGGACGCATGGGCCGTCAGCATCGCGACCGCGCCGCGATCCGTCCCGACCGACACCCCGTCCTGGTCCTGCGCCGACACCCGATCCTCCGGGAGCTCGCCCAACCCCTGATCGCGATCGTCCAGATCATCGAAGTACGCGAGCATCGACGCGAGATCGCCCGGCGCATCGAACCGGTCTGCACGCGTCCGCGCGAACTTCACGATCGACGAGATCGCGCTGATCCGGCGCGCCCGCGTCCGCCCGTCGCGCAGATCCCGGTGCACCACGCCCGTGCGCTTGATGATCTCCGTGATCGCCTCCGCTGCCCGCTGTTCGCCCGCGACATACCCGAGCTCCGTGAGCAAATGATGCATCGACTCCACCCGATCGCGCATCACCCCCTCGCTGCGCTCCAGCACCCACCCCACAAGCGTCCCCGGATCACGCACCATCGCGTCGGGGTCCTGCGATTCCTGTTCGAACCGCGATCGCGCCGCCCGATACCCCGCGAACAACGCGTTGAGCTTCACCGGGTCCACGCGGTACGGCGGGCGCGTCAAGACCCGCTGCAGGTTCGGCGCCGAGTCCGGGTCCACGATCAGCCGCGCCCACGCGAACACATCCCGCGCCCCCTCGTCCTCCATCGGGGACACCTTCTCGCGCATGTCGATCGGGATCCCCTCGAGCAAGAGCGCCTGAGCGATCTGTTCCAAGAACGATCCCGAACGCGCGATCACCGCGCACGAGCTGAAACTGAACTCCTCTCCTCCCTTGCTCGCCAGATCGAGCAGCATCGAGGCGATCGCCTCGCCTGCGCGAAAATCATCATCCAGCTTCACGAGCTCCAGCGCCGAACCCGCAACATCACCCCGGTGCGCCTCCGCCTCCTTCTCCGGCGCGAACCGCGACTCCGCGCGCACGATCGACGCGTTGCTCGCGTCCACGATCACCCTCGCGCTCCGATAGTTCGTCGTCAGCTGCACCGTCTGGGCGTGCGTCCAGATCCCCGCGAAGTGCGCAAACGCCCGATCGTCCGCGCCGCGGAACCCGTAGATGCTCTGATCGTCGTCACCCACCACACACACATCCGCGCGATCGCTCGGCGGGCAGATCGCCCGGATCATCTCGATCTGCCCCAGATTCACATCCTGGAACTCGTCTACGACCAGGTGCTTGTACTCATAGTGCACGATCGACGCGACCATCTGATTCTCACGGATGAGCTTCGTAGGCAGCATGATCAGGTCATCGATCACCACCCACCCCTGCTCGCGCGTCCGCGTTTCAAAGTGCGCGTACACACCAATCGCGTCCGCGAACCGATCGAGCGCCGCTTCGCGTGCGCCCCGATCCTCCGCTGGGTACACACCGATCGAATCGCGCGCCCCCTCCAGCCACGCGTGTGCCGCGCCCGCGTCCATCCCCAGATGTCGCAGCGACTCCATCGTCCCCTGCGCGTGCTCGATCGCGGCGCTGATCCCCGTGCTCAACGAACCGCGATACAACCCCTCCTCGCGGATGATGTCGCGGACCAACCGGTTCCGCTGCGCCGAGTCCATGATCATCGGATCGCCGGGCAACCCGAGCAGATCCGCGAACCGACGCACTATCCCCAGACCCAAACTATGAAAAGTCGACGCGTGGACCCGCGCCGCCTGCGTCTGCCCCACGAGCTTCCCAAGCCGATCACGCAACTCCCCCGCAGCCTTGTTCGTAAAGGTCACCGCTGCGATCCGATCGGGCGCGATCCCACGATCGTGGATCATGTGCGCCACGCGCGTCGTGATCACCCGCGTCTTGCCCGTCCCCGGGCCCGCGAGCACAATCAGAGGCCCATCCTCGTGCACGACCGCGCGACGCTGGGCATCGCTCAACCCCGCCATCACCTGGGCGTACTCATCATGCGATGTCGATGCGGATCGTTCTTCGACCCCCGCGAACAGATCTTCCATAGACCGATTCTACTCGATCAGGGCTCCGAGGCTTCGGGGTCTCGCATGTACAGGTGCAGCGCCATCCCACCGTACTCGTGCGTCTCAGGCCCAAGCGCCCCCTTCATCGTCAGATCGATATCGATCGTCTCGTGCTTGGGCGTGCTCGATTCGCGGGCCATGTCCTTCTCGAACGCGTCCATCATCGCTTCCGCATCCGGGTCATTGAGATCGATCTCGATCATCTCCTCGCCGTCCACCATCTCGATGGACGCGGGCGCCTTCTTCGCATGCGACTCGAGCTCCTCATTGCCCACCTTATGAAACAAAGGCCAGGGCGTCCGCAGCACCGCGTACCCCGTATCGTCGAGCTGCTGGATCAAACGCTCGAACTGCGTCCGCACACGGACCCAATCCTCCGCGTCCCACACCATCGCGTACGGCGGGTCAAAGAAAACAATGTGCACCGGCTTGGGACAACGATGAATCGCCGTCGGCCCCAGCGCATCGCCCGTGACGACCTCGACGATCTCCTCCGCGCCCAGCATCTCGATGTTCTGCTCAAGCACCTTGGTGACCTTGCGATCACGCTCGATGCACACGACCCGCGACGCACCCCGAGAAGCCGCCTCAAGACCGACCGTCCCAGTCCCCGCGAAGCAATCGAGTACCGATTCGCCCTCAAAGTGCCCCCGGAGGAGGTTGAACATCGCTTCCTTGACCATGTCGGGGAACGGGCGCGTGATCGCGCCGTCCGGAGGCGAGAGGAGCTTGCGTCGTCTATATTGGCCACTGATGATGCGCATGGACACGCACACAAGCACCCCGCGCACGCAAAGTCAAGCAACCCCAATAGGTGGATATCCGTAGATCTGAATCAGACAACGCGGGATCATTCGCCCATCAGGGCATCGATCGAGCACAGCATCGTCGATGGGGCATCCACCCCACTCACGAGCGACCAGAACGGCACGCCCGGCCCGTCGTCTTCCCAGGACTGGAATCGGCTCGTCGCGTCCCGCGCATGTTCCGCCAACGAACGCCCGCCGAAGTACAGGCACCGCTGGGTGAGCATCCCGCCCTCAGTCCCGAACTCAAGCTCGGCGCTGACGCCCGCAATCACCTCAACAAGCTTAGAGAACAGCACCGGATCACGCCGCAGCAGCACATCCGCGTCGTGCCAGAGGAAGAACCGCTGCCGGATCGGAGATCCGATGATCCCGCCCGCGTCCTGACGCAAAGCCGACGCGACGCCGGACGCCCCATCGATTGTCCTGGCGAGTTTTTCCGTATGAATCAAACGCTCAAGTTGGGCACAGAACCCCTCAAGATCGAGGATCCCACGCCCGTGGAGCACAAGCACTTCAGTCGCGGGTTGCGCATCCAAGTACTGTTTGAGTCGGACACCGAATCGTGCTCGCTTCCCGGAATCCGGGCTCCACGCAACCAGATGATGGGATTCGAGCTTGGTGACAAGCTCAGGCTCCCAGCTGATGGGCGCAAAGGTAAACCGGGATGACCCAAAGTGGATCGACATAAAACCGCTCTCACGACGCAAAAAACGCCGTGCAAGCCCTCCGCTCTGATCTTCTGGGGAAGTGGTGGTGTCAGTATCGCAACGCCCCAGGTGCCCGTGCGACATACCCAATATGCCCCGGTTCCGTGGAAAAACCACGCAATCCCGAGAATCTCGAACCAATTCAAAACCTCATGGAAACACCCCATAAACATATCTCTGGAGAGGAATGTTTCTTGTCTCGCCGATCGAATTTGATTAGCACAAGAGAAAAGTGTGATTTATGTCACTCTCGGCCGTAGCGCTGCGACCCCATTGCGCCCACTGGTTTTTGGGGAATTCTCACCGATTTCCGATAATCACCCCCGGTTTTAGCAGTTCTTACTATTCTGCGTCTGTTACATTAAACGATAAGATGCTCATCTTTATCAATGTCACGCTGGGGAGCGTGAAGTGGCACAGGGCAGGCATGGGGAACCCGAAATGACCAAAATCGACTGTATTCGCCGATCAGTAGTCACCACTCACCAAATAGACGAACTGCCGTCTATCCCGACCCAGTCATGGGTGCAACAGTGTGCAAACGCACTCTGCTCGATCCACCCACGGATTGCGGTTGCCTCGCTCGTGTGCACCCTCCAACCCAGCGAGGATCGCCTGAGCGTGTACTCTTCCGGCGCGTGCTTTGCCGACTCGAGCCGAAACGACGACATGGGTTCCCGAAACCCGCTCGCGCTCCAGGATCGATGCGAGCGCCTTACCAAGCTCGGGATCCCCATCCCTGAATCCGCTCTGCAAACGGGGATAGTCGCCCCGATCCAATCCCTGCTCTCCAACTGGCCGCAGACCCCGATCGCAAGGCTGTTCTCCGGAACCCAACTCATTCATCCAGTCCTTCAGATCGTCCCGATCAAGCGGACTGAGTCCTCGTACCTGTGCCTGATCAACCTCTTCGGGTTTGCGTCCGACACGCCCAGCTCGCCCCCAAGCGAAGCGCTTGCGCTCATCAGCGCCATCCACACACCTCTCCGCTTGCGGGCTCACGCCGCACTTGAGTTCGTCAACAACCCGCGCGCCTGGCTCACCGATCGCGAGCAGCATGTCCTTGAGCTGCTCATCGAGGGGCAATCCGTGCGATCCATCGCCGAACAGCTCGGACGCAGCGCCCACACCGTGCACGATCATGTGAAGAACCTGCACAAGAAGATCGGCGCCTCATCACGAGGCGAGCTCATCGCCAAGGCCATCGGGCACACACCGCATGAGCTCCGCGTAAGTTACCCGGACCCCGTCACCCACGCGTTCCCCAGCGACCAGAACCTGACCGAGCTGAAGCCCGAGCGCCTTACCGCTCGTCCGCTCCGCTGAGCACCCGCTCGGTAATCGCGTCGGCGATCCGCTGCGCCAAACGCGAATCAAGCCCGATCACCTCGCGCTGGGACGCGGGCTCGAGTTCGCCATCCCGATCACGGGTCCGTGCGTGGTTCGACAAACGAACGCTCTCCGTCTCCACCCGCCAACCCGGGCGGTTGGTGCGAAGCAACTCGACCTGCACCCGCGCACGCGTGTACGCACCGTCACCGGATCCTGCGTCGTGATCAAACTCCACACGCACAATGCGCCGCTGCTCGTTGAGCAGGTCTTCCCATTCCTGATCCAAACCGCTCTGCTCGCGATCCCACGGAGTCACCAGTCCCGCGGTCCGCTTGGGGTGCGTCGTGATCACGCCCCGAGTTGCATCGACGCGATCCAGCGCGAACCGGTACTCCATGAGCACCTCACGCGCCGCGTCGAATACCTTCTCTTCGGATACTTCACCCGATTGGATCAAGACCGAAGCCCCGCCATTCTCGAGCAGTTCTCCATCAGCACGCGGCGCGTGCCCAGCACACCCCCCCAGAACCGCGAGGGATAGAGCAACCGAAGCGACAGAACAGTATAAAGATCGAGCATGCATACCGATCATGCTACCACCTCTCCCAAGCCCGCGTCGATCTCTTCGATCAACAGATCGATATGACGCTCCTCGACGCTACTCGCGCCGACCGCGACGCGGGCGACATACCGGTTCTGCCCCTCGATCGGGACCCGGGTCTGCGTGATCAGGACCCGCCCGCGTTGGTTCACCCGCTCGATCAACGATTTCGTCCGCGCGTCCTCACCCACAACGACGAAGCACACCAACGACAACGATCGCTCGAGCACCAGATGCAGACGCCGATCCGAGCGGACGAATGACTCGAACTTCTCCGCCAGCGTGATGTGGTGCTCGATTTGCGACCGCAACCCCTCCGCCCCGAAAAACCGCAGCACCCACCAGAGCTTCAGCGCCCGCATCCGTCGCCCGAGCGGGACATGCCAGTCACGGTAATCCACCACCGAGCCCGCGTCGCTCTCCTTGTTCCGCAGATAATCCGGCGTAATGCTCATCGCGTCCGTCAGCGATCTGCGATCGCGCACCCAGAACAGGTCACAGTCGAAGTTCGTCATCAGCCACTTGTGCGGGTTGATACACAACGAGTCCGCGTGATCGACGCCCGCGAGCACGCCCCGGTACTGCTTGCACACGCTCGCAACGCCCGCCCACGCCGCGTCAACATGAAGCCACGGCCGCTTGCTCTCGGGCATCGCGCCCAGGATCTCACCGATCTCCGTCAACGGATCGAACGCACCCGTCGAGGTCGTCCCCTGCGACGAGCACACCATGCAAGGCGTCAGCCCCGCGTCCAGATCCCGCGCGATCGCGTCCCGCAGCGCATGGGCGCTCATCGCAAGACCCCCGTCCGTCTCGATCAGTCTCACCCGCGAGCGATCTTCAGGCCCGTCCGCCAAACCCGCGACCATCGCGGCCTTGATGATCGAGGAGTGTGCCTGCGTTGAGGTGTACACGCACATGCTCGATCGATCGCGACCCGCATCCACCATGCGCTTGCGCGCCGCACACAGCGCCGCCAGCGCTCCTTCGCTTGCCGTGCCCTGGATGCACCCGCCCCCCTTTGAACCCTCCGCATCGAACCGGAACATCGCGGGCAACCCGAACAGCTCGGCGCACCAATCCATCACCCGCATCTCGAGCTCCGTTGCACTCGGAGATGTCGACCAGAGCATCCCGTTGACATTGAGCACCGCGCCCGCGAGCTCGCCCATCACGCCGGGCAACGACGCGCTGCATGGGAAGTACGCGAAGAACCCAGGCGATTGCCAATGCACCAACCCGGGCTCGATCGTCCCGCGGAGCTCATCCCCCACCCGATCCCACATCCCCATCCCCTCGCCCGACTTGGGCGGGTGGGGTTCGAGCATCGCGAGCGTCTCGCCCGGCCCACGAGAACAACCCACGGGGCGATCTTCGAGCGATGCGATGTACCCACGCGCCCAGTGCTCGATCTGGCGCAACGCCTCGGAAAACTGATCGGGGTCGTACTTCCCAACGGGTGGGGCGATTGAGGTCGGCTCGTTGTTCATGGGATGAAATCCAGATGAATTGTTCTTGCACCGGATGCCCGGTTCTGGTATACCTTAATCTGTTCCGTTCTCGAACACCGTGGGGGTATTTGAGAGCACGACATGATCCCGGCGATGTGTTCACCACCCGGAACTCCCGAGTGGCTCGCAGGTTTATCTGCGTGGGGTCTCTGCGTTTTCTGACCGAAACGCGAATACGCCGACGGATGATCATATGAGGTCTCCCCTTCTCGGGTTGAGACCCGCGCCGAGCCGGACTCCCGGCGACGAAGCGCCGTGCGACACCCAATGTCCCCATTGTGTTGACCAGCTCGCGCTCCGCACCTCGCGGCACGCCCAAGCATCGGCCATCCAACGACTCGTGTGGGTTGGATGCGAGCACAAATCGATGTGTTGTTCTGCGCCCAAGCACACGCCGTGTGCCTTGTCTGCGTGGACCACCAAGTTTCGTGTGGGGTCCAAATCATGAAACGCTCCGTTCAATCACCGCGTCGTCCGCACCGCCTATCCGCGTGCGCCGGCATCGCCGCGACGCTCTGTGTCCTCGCGCCATCCACCCAAGCACAATCCCGCCTCGGGTTCATCGAGGTTACCGATCAAGCCGGACTGTCGGGCGCGATCCGCAATGTCGCCACCGGGTCTCGGTACTACTCGATGCAAGGCGGCGGGGTCGTCGGCGACTTCAACAACGACGGGTACCACGACATCTTCGTCCTCGCAGGCGGCGGCGTCGCGGACTACCTCTACATCAACAACCAGGACGGCACCTTCTCCGATCAGGCCTCCGCGTGGGGCGTGGATCTCGCGCACTACTCCTTCGGCGCCTCCGCAGCCGACTTCAACAACGACGGGTACCTCGATATCTTCATCACTTCCTACGGGAGCACCAGCTTCGCACCCAACTCGGGCAAGATGCTGCTCTTCATGAACAACGGCCCGGACGAGCAAGGCAACTGGTCGTTCACCGATGTCGCCCCACAGTGCGGCGTCAACCGACTCCTCGGCAACACCCGCGACGGGCTCGGGTCGGGTTGGTCCGACTACGACCTCGACGGCGATCTCGATCTCATGGTCTGCGGGTACATCGAAGATCGTGCATGCAACCGACTCTTCCGCAACGACGGACCCGACCAGGACGGCACATACATCTTCACCGACGCGACCGTTGAGTCTGGACTGGAGCTCACCGACACCCCGGGGTTCACGCCCCAGTTCGTCGATATGAACAACGATCTCTACCCCGAGCTCATCCTCATCGCGGATACAGGCACAAGCAAGTACTTCCAGAACAACGGTGACGGCACATTCACCGATACCACACACACCCTCTCGGGGATCAACACCGCCAACGCCATGGGCATCGATATCGGGGACATCAACAACGATGGGCTCCTCGACATGTACATCTCGTCGATCACCTACGACCTTACCGGCGGCCCGGGCAATGTCCTGCTCATCCAACAACCCGACGGGTCATTCATCAACACCGCCCGCGACAACGGGACCTATGACGGGTACTGGGGGTGGGGTGTGCTGATGCAGGACTTCGACCACGATCGCGACCTCGATCTCGCAGAAACCAACGGGTTCATCGGCGCCTACAACGGCGACCCCGCCGTCCTCTTCGAGAACCTCGGCGACGGCAACACCTTCTCCGAAGTCGCGCAACAATCCGGGTTCCTCCACAACGGGCAAGGGCGGGGCATGTGCCGCATCGACATCGAGAACGACGGCGACCTCGACATCGTCATCTTCGAGAATGTCGGGCAGCTCCGCCTGTACGAGAACCTCCTGATCGACAATACCCCCACGCCCGCCGATCGCAACTGGGTCCGCATCGCGCTGGAAACCAGCGCCCGCGACACCCTCGCACCCCAGGGGCTCGGCGCGAGCATCAAGGTCATCACGGGCGAGCACACCCGGATCCTCCCAATCCATTGCGGCACCAACCACGCATGCTCCTCACCCATCGAGACCCACGCCGGGCTCGATGAATCCACGAGCATCGACGCGATCCAGGTCCGCTGGAACGACGGGTCGTTCACAACCATGACCCAAGTCGACGCGAACCAGATCCTCACGATCAGCGCCCCGTCATCGCCCTCGGACTACACCTACGACGGCTCTCTCGACATCCACGATGTGCTCGCGTTCCTCGATCGGTACAACGCGGGCAACCTCAGCGCCGATCACAACGGCGATCTCCGTCTGAACTTCTACGATGTCGCGACATTCGTCCGCGACTTCCTTGAGTACCGCTAAGCATTCAACAAGACTCCGCCCACACGAACCGTGAGGCGTCGAACCCGAAGAGGGGGCGACGCCCGCGGTTTTTCGTTGGCGTTGATTCGGGTTATCCCCCAAAGTCCTCATCCGGGCACCCCTGCGCGTAGAGCTGCAGGAAGACACTCACATCGAAGAAGTTGAACTCCCCGTCGTACGCGAGGTCCGCCTCACCGGACTGGTCCGTGAACGCGGAAAGGAACGCCGACACATCAAAGAAGCTCAACTCCCCATACGGCATCGCGTAATCCACCGCGCTGCACGGGCTCAGCGGGCCACGCCGAAGCTTCACCTCGATATTGACCGCCAGCGATGGGATTGAAAGAGCGCCCATCTCGATAATCAATGGGCCATAGCTGCCGTCGCTGCCAGCGGGCGGCTCAGCGCCGACATGCTCAATGATGAGGCAGCCATCGGAACCGATCGAAGCGAGCCCGCCAAAATCATTGATCTGTGACGCGATTGGCGGCAGTACATCCGCCCCAAGCGTGCCGGGCAGGATGGGCGCGACAAAGGCCATCTCCAGCCCACCGTCGCCGAGCGCGTCGCGGCTGGTCACGCGGACGAGCCCTCCTTCTTTGGCGATCCCGTCGAGCGAGAACACATAGCAGCGCCGAGCATCAGGGAACCAGCCGATTACGGGTTTGGGGATGATCGACGCGGTCCAGTTGCTGAATGAGAAACAGATCGCGTCGACATTCCAGCCGCAGTCGATCAGGTCCTGGTTCACGAACATGCAGACCTCGCCGGTAATGTTGTTGCCCATGACATTCATCGGTGGCACCGATTTCGTCACCTGCTTGAAGATGGGGATCACATCGGGATCCTCGCCCGGCTTGGGGATGCTCAGCGACGCAAAGATCTGAGCGATCGCATCGGCCTTGGCGTCCGGGTTGCCGTTCCCAAGGCCTTTGATGATGTCCGCAGCATCGACCTCCATCGTTGTGCCGTCAGCTCTGCACAACTTGATCTTCACCGACCAGTTCACGATCGCTGGCAGCGGCGTGTCGCAGATCTCGATCCAGATGCAGCCGATCGGGACACCGATGCCGCGGTACGGAGGACAGTTCACCGGCTTCCGCGGCTGATCTCCCGGATTGGGCCCACCGGCCCGGTACAACGAGAACGGGTCCGTCGGGTCGAGCGAACCGAGCTTAAGCGCGTCGAGCACATCACCCGCACCGAGCCGGATCAGCTTCTCGGCTTCGTACAGAACATGGTGCCCACCGCTGAGCGCGGTTTTGTAGATGTCGCCGCCATGGAACGGCGAGGTCAGCGATCGTGTGCGCACATCGCTGCCCGGTACACCCACGCTGGTTTCATCGACGGAGAAGTAGACGGCCGCGTGATCGGCAGGATCATCGAAGACCCCGTTGCCGTTCGCGTCGATCCGCCCGTACATCGCCAGCCCATCAAGCTCGTCGGCCGGGATCAACCCGATGTCATTGGCGCTCGCGGCTCGCCGCAGCGAGCCCGGCACGCCGATCACTACCGTGAGGATGTCCGCGCCCGACCATGCGTTGCCCAGCAGCGTGGGCGAACCCTGCTGGAGCGAGAAGTAGACCCGCTGCCCAGGAGTCACCATCGAATCTGTCATCGCATCGATCGAATCATCGATCGCGGTGTTCAGCCCGAGCACCGGCTCGTTGTACGCCAGCTCGTGCCCGGTCGTCCCTTGACGGATCGCATAGACATCCGCCGCGTTGAACGGGGCCTGGGCCCACACCGGGTACGGACGCTCACCCACCGCGCCAGGCTCAACCGAGAACAGGAACGGATACTGCATCACCCCAGAGATCGAGTTGCCGACATCTCCGCGATCAAACGCGTCGATGTTGTCGCCGGGCACAAGCCCCATTGCCAGCAGATCAATATTGCGGAAGTTGGTCCCAGCCGCGGCGGTAAACACCTCGCCCGCATTGGGCGCGGCGTTCACCCCGGATCCCGGCGCTCCCGCCGTCCCAAAGTCGTGCGAGAAATCAACCTGCGCCTGCGAAACAGAAGCGGCGCACGACAGTACCGATGCGATCACGATGCGTGACATGGTTCCCTCCGTGCGTGTGATGAGTTGTCAGGCGCAGTGTACCGCGCGCGGCACAACGCCCAAAGCACGAAAGTCCCTTGCCCAAAAAGTTCATCAACTCAGGAATCGAGGTCCTCGAGCTTCGGGCGGATCCGCTCGGTGACATCCTTGGGCTTGCCACCCGTCCGCAGCTCCTCGAGCAAACGCACATAGGTGTCGTACCGCACCGCGGAGATCTCACCCCGCTCCACCGCGCCCTTAACCGCGCAACCCGGCTCGTGTTCGTGCGAACAATCTGTGAACTTGCACGAATGCACGAACTGCTCGAACTCGGGGAACAACCAGCGCAGCTCATCCGGGCTCACATCCGCCAACCCGAAGAACCGAACGCCCGGCGTATCGATCACGCGGATCTCGCCACCCCCCAGCTCATCCGGGTTCTCAATAAAGTGCATCTCACTCGCGGTCGTCGTGTGCCGACCACGCTGATCGAGATCACGCACCTTCCCCGTCTCGATCCCCAATCGCGGATCGAGCGCATTCGCCAGCGAGCTTTTGCCCACGCCCGAGTGCCCCACGAACGCGCAGGTCTTCCCCGCGAGCAACCGGCGCAGCTCATCGACACGGGACGACGAATCATCACCCGGGGCTGCTGCGCACACCGCGATCGGGATCCCCGCGTCGCGGTACGGATCGAGTTTCTTGAGCGTCTCCGCCAGCTCGTCTGCATCAACAAGGTCCGCCTTGTTCACCGCGATGATCGCGTCGCACTCGCCCCACTCCACCGCCACCAGATACCGATCGATCAAGCGCGGATGCAACGGAGGCGACGCCACCGACACCACGATCACCACCACATCGACATTCGCCGCGACCACGCGCTCCTGGCGCGGGTCGTGGGCATCGGGGCGCGCGAGCTTCGTCGAACGCGGGAGGACATTGACCACCTCCGTCTGCTCCTCCTCGCCGGGCAGATCCAGAGGCACAACGCTCACCCGATCCCCCACCGCGATCGCGGACTGCTGACGACCCGCCATCTCCGCGCTCAACCGGCACAGGATCGGCTCACGCTCGCCCTCGAGCAGCACCGTCGCACGCCGACGCGTCAACCCAACCACCAACCCCTGCGTGAGCTCGGGCTCTTGTGCATGCTCGTCACTCGTGCGTTTGTGCGCGTACTCCTTGTCCACCAAACGCAGCACCCAATCGATCAACGGATCGGGCTTGCGCTTCCCGCGCCCGACACGCTCGCCATCGATCGTCTCGCGGGCCTTTGACTGCCGACGCTTCTGCGCGTCCGACCGTGCCCGACGCGCCTCATCGTACAACCGATCCCGCTCGTCCTTGGGCAACGACTCCAGAATCCCTTCCAGTTTGGCTCGTTGGTGCTTGTTCAACAGGGCATTGTTGGCGATGAATCAGCAGAAACCCGGTGGCACAGGCGTCCCGCCTGTGCATTCTCAGACAATTCAGCCAAATCAACAGCGCACAGGCGGGACGCCTGTGCCACCGCTGGATGAACTCTTGGACATCATCATCCTAGAATCGCACGCAAACGAGGAGTACCGATATGTCGACTGCCACCACCACCCCATTCGCCGTCCGCACCCGTGAAACACTCGAGATGCTCGAGTCTTCCGGGCAGCTCAAGCACCTCCAGACCCTCGACTCCCCAATGGGCGCGACCGTCACCATGGTCGACGACGACGGCAACACCCACGAGCGGATCTGCATGTGCTCCAACAACTACCTCGGGCTCGCCAACCACCCCGATGTCGTCGAGTCCGGCATCGAAGCCCTCCGCCAGTACGGCGCAGGCACCGCCTCCGTCCGGTTCATCTGCGGCACATTCTCTCCGCACCTCACCCTCGAACAAACCATCGCCGAGTACATGGGGACCGAGGCTGCGTACACCTTCGTGTCGTGCTGGAACGCGACCGAGGCCCTCTTCCCCACCTGCTGCGAAGCCGGCGACATCATCATCTCCGACGAGCTCAACCACGCGTGCATCATCGACTCCATGCGCCTCACCCCTGTCATCAAGAAGGGCGTGAAGAAGGGCGTCTTCAAGCACTCCGACATGGACTCCGCGCGCGAAGCGCTCGAGAAAGCCAAGAACGACCCCGAGGTCACCGGGCAGATCTGGCTCATCACCGACGGCGTATTCTCCATGGAAGGCGACATCGCCGACCTTCCCGGGCTCCGCGCGCTCTGCGACGAGTACAACGCCCTGCTCGTCGTCGACGACTCCCACGGGCACGGCGTCATGGGCACAACCGGACGCGGCACGCACGAACACTACGACATGGTCGGCAAGGTCGATGTCTTCACCGGCACCCTCGGCAAAGCACTCGGCGGCGGCGCGGGCGGATTCATCGCGGGGTCCAAGGACCTCGTCGAGCTCATCATCCAACGCGGGCGCCCGACGCTCTTCTCCAACGCCCTCCCCGTCACCGTCGCTGCGAGCGCGAACACCGCGATCCGCACGCTCATGAACGAGCCCCAGCGTGTCCAGAAACTCCGCGATGTCACCACCTACGCCCGCAAGCAACTCGCCGCCGCGGGCTTCGAGGTCCTCGAATCTCCCACCGCCATCTGCCCCATCATCGTCGGCGACACCGCCAAAGCCATCGCGATGTCCAAGAAACTCCTCCAGCATGGCATCTTCGTCATCGGCTTCGGCTACCCCGTCGTCCCCGAGGGCACGGCACGCCTCCGCATCCAGATGTCGGCGGCCCATGAGAACAAGCATGTGGATCAGTTGGTTGAGGCTATGAAGAAGCTGTGAATGCCATACTGCGCACGATGCAAGTATGACCTTTAGGGAGTCCCCTCTGTAGCGCTGTGTCCTGAGTGCGGCTGTATCTACCAGCAAAGTTCACTTAGGGAGCCAGTTGCTCGCACTTGGAGGAAGACTGCAATTACGATTGCCGTCTTCTTCATCTCATTGTTTCTCTTCACTTATGGTGCCGGGCCAATTCATTTCGCGGGCAACGGCTCGATCAAGTTCAACAACTTGCCCTTCGCTATCTATATCCTCGCTTATGTAATCTGCACCATCTCCTTGACACTGATTCCATTCTGGTTTCTCCGACGAGATCGCTTGATGCAATCAAATCAGAAACGATTGACAATCGAAACAATCTACTTTGCAATCACGATCCCTATGGCGGCAGTTGTCATCCTGATTGCTTACACCATCATCGGTGTGAGTGTGTTGTGAACTACTCGATTGCTCCGTCCCTCTATCAGCCCCAACGGGGCTGCGGCCTGTAGCCACGGGTGAAGCGCAGCGCAACCCGTGGACCGCCCGCGCGACAGATTCCCTTCGCCCCGGAGGGGCGAGGGAAATCAGAACGAACCATCCACGGGTGGCGCTCCGCCGCGTCGCGGCTGCGCTCTACCCGTGGCTCCAACCCTCGGCTCCTTCGGAGCCGGGAACCAAGCTCACCGATACCCACACTCCGAGCACTGACCATCATCCCCCACCGTCTCGTACCCACACCCAGCGCACCCGGTCTCCGGCGCCCGCACCACCCAGTGACTCAGGCGTCGGCTCATCAACCCCAGCACCACACCAAACGCCACCAGCGGCAATCCCAGATACATCCCGTGCGTCTCGCCGATGTCGCGGAAGACCATGATCGAGGCGCTCAGGTCGCTCACGCCGAACATGCCGTAGAGCACCCGGTTGAACACCATCACCAACCCGACGACGACCATCACCATCGCCGCGAATCGGATCAACCCCAGCACGATCGCCCGGGCCGCGTGGACCCGGGCGTGATTCTGCAATGTCGTTGTGTCCCGCATGGACACCCATACGGGCAATCAACGAGGCCGGATCCGAACGGATCACGCCAGCTCATCATCCGCCACGAAGTACTCCGGATCCTCAAGCACATTCACCTCGACCATGTCCCCCGCCTTGTGCAAGAGCAATCGACAATCCTCGCTCAGGTGGCGCAGGTGCAGGGTCTTGCCCGCCTGACGGTACTTCTCCGCGAGTGAATCGATCGCCTCGATCGCGGAGTGATCCACCACGCGCGAGTTGCGGAACTCGATCACCACATCGTCCGGATCGTTCGCGGGATCAAAGAACTCACGGAACTCATGAATGCACCCGAAGAACAGAGGCCCATTGAGCTCGTAGGTCCGCGACCCGTCCTCATCATCTCGCACGACGACATGGATATGGCGTGCGTGCTCCCACGCGAAGATCAGCGCCGACACGATCACCCCCACGATCACTGCGATCGCCAGATCCGTGAGCACCGTCACCGCCGACACCAGGATCAGCACGAACGCGTCCTTGGGCGGGGTCTTCTTGAGGATGCGGAAGCTCGACCATTCAAAGGTCGCGATGACGACCATGAACATCACCCCGATCAGCGCCGCCATCGGGATCTGCTCGATGAGCTTGTACCCGAACATGATGAACGCGAGCAGGAACACCGCCGCCGTCACGCCCGACAGGCGCCCGCGCCCGCCGGAGTTAATGTTGATCATGGACTGCCCGATCATCGCGCACCCGCCCATGCCGCCAAACAACCCGCACACGGAGTTCGCGATCCCCTGCCCCACGCACTCGCGGTTCCCGCGCCCGCGCGTGTCCGTCATCTCATCAATAAGAGTCATCGTCAGCAGCGACTCGATCAGCCCGATCGCTGCGAGGATCATCGCGTAGGGCAGGATGATCTTCAACGCACCCAGCGTGAAGATCTCCGAGGCGATCGGGTGGAAACTCGGGAACGCGCCCTTGATCGACGCGATGTCCCCCACGCTCCTCGTGTCGATCCCAAACCCGATCACCAGAACCGACACCACGAGGATCCCCGCGAGCGCCGACGGGAACGCCTTGGTCACCTTGGGCAACAGCCACATGATCGCCATCGTCAGCGCGATGAACCCGCAGAACACGAGCATCGGTGTCCCCGACATCCAGACCTGCTCACCCGTCTCAGGATCCGCGACCTTGAACTGCTTGAGCTGCGCCAGGAAGATCACGATCGCCAACCCGTTCACAAACCCGAGCATCACCGGGTGAGGCACGATCCGGATGAACTTGCCAAGGCGCAGCAGCCCCACCCCGATCTGGATCAGGCCCGTGAGGACAACCGTCGCGAACAGGTATTCCACGCCGTGCTCCGCAACCAGCGAGACCATGACCACCGCCATCGCGCCCGTCGCGCCCGAGATCATCCCCGGGCGACCGCCGAAGATCGACGCGAGCAACCCGATCATGAATGCCGCGTGCAGACCCACGATCGGGTTCACCCCCGCGATCAGCGCGAACGCGACCGCTTCGGGTACCAGCGCCAGCGCGACCGTCAACCCCGAGAGCATCTCCGTCTTGAACCCCGCACCAAGAAAGCCCTTGGCGGAGAAAGCGCCCACGCCCGCCGGCGTGGCGACTCTTGAATCCGTGCTCATACTGTTGCCTTGCGCTGTGGTGCTGATCGCGCTCTCGCGATCGCTCGTGAAAAAAACCAAGCCCGACGGACGACGCATCACCCGCAGGGCTCAGAGACCAAATACCTGATTGAGTTTAGCGCCGCGGATTGCGAGGCGTGCCCTTGTACCCACCGCCATCGGGTCGGCTGATGATGCGAGGCCCGGAGATCGATGCCGGTTTCACGGGGTGAAACCCAGAATCGTCGTTCCCTCCCCCGTGATCGTCATCACCATCCGAGTCATGGAACCCATGATCCTCATCACCTTCGTCGTAGTGATGCCGATCATCGTGCTTGCTCGGCGGGCGATGATCCTGGATCGCCTGCTCGCGATCCGTCGTCTCCATCTCCGCCATGTCCACCCGCGCGAACAACAGACGACCCGCAGCCGTCTGCATCGAGCTCGTGATCACCAGCTCCTTGATCTGCCCGATGTGCGGGTACCCGTCCTCCGCGACGACCATGGTGCCGTCCTCGAGGTACCCGACCGCCTGCCCATGCTGCTCGCCGGGCTTGATCAGCTCGACCGTGATCATCTTGCCCGGGATCACCACGGGCTTGAGCGCGTTGGCAAGGTCGTTGACATTCAGGACGCGGATCTTCTGGATCGTCGCGATCCGCACCAGCGCCATATCCAGAGACACCAGCATCGCAGGCATCCGCCCGCACAGTTCAACCAGCGCCAGGTCCACGCCCTTCTTCTGCGTCGGGGTGTTGTCGAGCACCACATCGACGCCGCTCATCCGTTGGAGCTTGTGCGCGATATCCAACCCGCGCCGACCCTTGTTCCGCTTCATCCGATCGCGCGCGTCCGCCAGAACCTGTAGCTCCTCGAGCACAAACTCCGGGATCACGATCGATTGCTGGATCAGACCCGACGCCGCGATGTCCGCGATGCGTGCGTCGATCAGCGCCGAGGTATCCAGAACCAGAGGCAACGGCCCACGCATCTCCTTGGCGAACTCGACATACGGGATCACCAACCGGAACTCGTCCTGCGTCTGCAACACCATCGTGATCCCAAGGTACGAGAGCGATACACCCATCAGCACCTTGATCGCTGTCGTGAATGCACCGAAGGTCGATTCCTGCAGATCCCAGGTCTGCACAACCAGGTCCATGACCGTGGAGAACACCCACGCCGTCATCAAACCCGCCATCAACCCGAAGACCACACCCGAGATCAGGGAGATCTTCTTGCGAGGCGTGAACATATCGATCGCAAGGAACACAAACGCCAACCCCAGCGCAATCAACACCGGGATCCACCAGTTCTGGGCAAAACCGATCTCGAACTCATCCGCATTGCGATTGATGCTCAGGACATACAAGAGCACCACAATCAGCATGAGCGCGACAAAGCCAATGCGAATAAATCGCAAGAGCATTCTCTTATTCAAATCTTCATGATTGCGCATCATCACAGTCCACCTCTTGAACGAACCACGCGGATTTCTTAGGATTCGTAGTTGCTGCTCTCGCGTAGTTCCGCGGCTTGCGTCCCGGGACCAGTCTAGCAGATATCATTCGTGGATTCGCACAAAAGAGACCAGAATCCCGAGTACCCCGCGATCTTTTAGAGAACTGAGCACGCCGGTGACGCCCGATACCCAAGACCCCACATCATCCCCCACCCCCCCCAAATACATCAACCGGGACCTGTCCTGGTTGGAGTTCAATCGACGCGTCCTCGCCCAGGCCTTCGATGATCGCACCCCCCTGCTTGAGCGGCTCAAGTTCGTTGCGATCTTCGCATCGAACCTCGACGAGTTCTTCATGAAACGGATCGGGCTGCTCAAGTCCCGACACCGCCAGCAGATTGCCCATTCCCCCAATCGCCCCGACGAGCTCCCGCCACTCCAGACGCTCCACGCGTGTTACGAGATGATCCGCAGCATGGAGGACGAGCTCGCGAAATCGCTCTCCGACGACCTCATCCCCGCGCTCAAAGAGCAGGGCATCGAGATCCTCAACTACGAGGACCTTGGCAAGAAGAACCGCGCCGCTGTCGATGACTGGTTCAACACCGCCGTCTTCCCCATCCTCACCCCCCTCGCCGTCGACCCAGGTCACCGCTTCCCTTTTATATCAAACCTCTCCACGAACCTCGGGCTGCTCGTCGAACCCATCACGCCCAGCCCGCACGGGTCCGACGAACCACGATTTGCGCGCATCAAGATCCCCGCCGTCCTCCCCGCGTATATCCGCGTCGACGCGCTCCGATCCGGGGAGGACGAACCCGACGAGCCCACCCCGGACGCGCCCGCGCGGTTCCTCCCCCTCTCCCAGGTCATCATCAACAACCTCGACGACCTGTTCCCGGGGATGCGCGTCCTTGAGGTCCTCCCGTTCCGGCTCACCCGCAGCGCCGCCGTCGAGCTCGACGACGATGATGTCGAGGACCTGCTCGAGCATGTCGAGGAAGAGCTCCGCATGCGCCGGTTCGCGAACGCCGTGCGGATCCAGACCCCGCCCAACCCGTCGCCCAAGATCCTCGACTTCCTGACCTCCGAGCTCGGACTCATGAAGGACGATCAGTTCGCCCGCCCGGGCCCGCTCGCGTGCATCGACCTCTTCGAGATCGCAAGCATCGATCGCCCAGACCTGCAGACCACCCCTTGGAAACCCGTCCGCCCGGCTGCTCTCGCGGACCCCGAAGCCGACATCTTCGCCCGCATCCGCGAGCGCGACATCCTCGTGCACCACCCCTACGAGTCGTTCTCCGACTCCGTCGAGCGCTTCATCGACTCCGCGTCCAAGGACCCCGATGTCCTCGCGATCAAGCTCACCCTGTACCGGACCAGCCAGGACTCGCCGTTCGTTGACTCGCTCGTGCGGGCCGCAGAAGAGGGCAAGCAGGTCGCGTGCCTCGTCGAACTCCGCGCCCGATTCGACGAAGAGAAGAATGTGACCTTCGCGCGCCAGCTCGAATCCGCGGGTGTCCATGTCGCCTACGGCGTGCTCGGGCTCAAAACCCATTCCAAGTGCTCGCTCGTCGTCCGACGCGAAAAGATCCAGGGCTCGTGGGGGCTGCGAACCTACGCGCACCTGGGCACGGGCAACTATCACCCCAAAACCGCCCAGCTCTACACCGACCTTGGATTGCTCACCGCGGACGATCAGATCACCTCCGATGTCGTCCGTTTGTTCAACATGATCACGGGTCTGAGCACCGGGCAGCACTACAACCAGCTTGTCGTCGCGCCCGAGCACATGCGCAACCGGTTCATGGACCTGATCGAGAACGAGATCGCCAACGCGCGTGCGGGCAAACCCGCCCACATCTACGCGAAGATGAACTCGATGGAAGATCGCATGATCACGGAGAAGCTCTACGAAGCCTCGCAGGCGGGCGTCCAGATCGACCTGATCGTCCGCGGGTTCTGCTGCCTCAAACCAGGCGTGCCCGGGCTCTCCGAGAACATCCGCGTCCGCTCGATCATCGGACGATTCCTCGAACACTCACGCCTCTACATCTTTGCCAACGGCTCCAAGGATCCCTCGGACCACCTCTACTTCATCAGTAGCGCCGATTGGATGTACCGCAACCTCTCCAACCGCGTCGAAGCCGCCTGCCCCATCCTCGACCCCGACGCAAAGCAACGCCTGTGGGGCATCATGGATTTCGCGTTGCGTGATCGACGCAAGTCCTGGATCATGCAGGAAGACGGATCGTACACCCAGCCCGACCCATTACCCGACGCGGACCCCGATTCACCCGAAGCACTGGGCACATTTGAGACCCTCATGCGTGCTACACGCAACATCCGCCCGATCGCATAACCCTCGCTCGCAACCCGAGTGTCGCAAAACGACCCGGGTACCTGCGTACGATTCTCCCATGCGCTCTCACACCGTCATCACCGGGATCGGTCCTGTCTCCTCGCTCGGGGTCGGCGCCGATGCGTTCTGGAAATCGCTCCAGACCAACACCAACGCTGTATCACCCATCGAGTCCTTCGACGCGAGCGGGTTCCGTGTCCGCGCCGCTGGCGAGGTCCGCGATGTCAACATCCGCGACTTTGTCCCCAAGTCCTACCGCAAAGCTACCAAGGTGATGGCCCGCGATACCGAACTCGCCGTGATCGCCGCCAAGCTCGCCGCGGACGATGCCGGGCTCAAAACCCGCGGGTCCGAGGACAACGATACCGGGTTCGAGATCAACCCCTCACGCGTGGGGTGCCAGATCGGCGCTGGGCTCATCGCTGCAGAAACCGAGGAGCTCGCCCGGGCCGTCGTGACGGCGCAGGACGAATCGGGCAACTTCTCCATGACCAAGTGGGGCACCGAGAACGACGGCTCGGCGGGGATGAACAACCTCCCGCCACTCTGGTTGCTCAAGTACCTCCCCAACATGCTCGCGTGCCATGTCACCATCATCCACGGGCTCGAAGGCCCGTCCAACACGATCATGGGCGCAGAAGCCAGCGCCCTGCTTTCCATCGGGGAGAGCGCCCGCGTCATCGAGCGGGGCAGCGCCGACATGTGCTTCACCGGCGGCGCCGAATCCCGGATCAACCCGCTCGGACTCATCCGATGGGACTACGCCGGACGCCTTGCCCCCATCGCGCCTGAAGACAATCCCAACGATATCTGCAAGCCCTTCCAGTCCGACTCCAAGGGCGGATTGCTCGGCGAAGCGGGCGGGATGCTCGTCATCGAGTCCGAAACCCACGCCCGATCACGGGGCGCAACCCCCTACGCGCGCATCATCGGGTTCGGCGCCGCCCAGACCCCCCGCCCCTACATCCCCGCGTCCAACTCGCTGCGCGCACACGACGAGACCGAACGCGGTCTCAGCGCGAGCATCACCCTCGCGCTCCGCGAAGCAAACAAACGCCCCGAAGACCTCGACGCGATCTTCACCCTCGGGCTCGGGAACACCACCCTCGACTCGATGGAGCTCGGCGCGATCCGCGAAGCGCTCGGCAACCCCGACCCGCTCCCCCCGATCATCTCGCTCGCGCACCGGACCGGCAACACCATGGCCGCCCACGCCGGTCTGTTGTGCGCCGCGGGCGCGTTGTGCCTCAGTAAACAACAACTTCCCCAATCATCGATCATTCTGGGGGAAATGAGCAACGCTCGGGCATTGAAAACGCTTATGATCTGCTCGCCCTCGCTCGGGGGGCAATCCGGGGCACTGATCCTCGAATCCTGCAACTGAGCACCACCGTAACCTAATTATTTGGGTGATACTCCCGATTGGCCCTCCCGCGTATATACACTCTGACATACCGTATCTGTTTATATATTGATCTGGAGTCATGATTTATGCATGAACAACGCAACTCCCGGGGACGACGCCCCACACCGCTTTCCGATCTCGATCCCGCGCTCACGGAGATCTCTCGACGCGTCATCGGATGCGCCATCGAGACCCACAAGGAGCTCGGGCCCGGGTACCCGCTCGATATTTACCGCAAAGCACTCGCCCACGAGCTCAAGCACGAGGGCGTCAACTTTGAGTTCAATAAGTCATTTACCGTCGAGTTCGACGGCGAGGACATCGGATCCGTTACCGCCGATGTCTATGTCGGCGAAAGATTCCTCCTCAAGCTCCTCGCGGACAACAACGAGGTCGATGGCGGCGCCCGCTCCGAGCTCCGCGCCACCCTCCGAGCTGCGGACCTTGAGCTCGGTCTGATCATCAACTTCGGGCAACGACGACTCAAGGACGGTCTCGTCCGTGTCCTCAACCCCGATGCGCTCCGCAACGACGATGACGACGACTACGATGACGAGGACGAAGAGGAGCTCGCCGAAGCGGCAGAGGAGTAAACCCCATGCAGAACGGTCCCACGAACGGTGCTCAACACAACGGTGCCCACCGGGTCGTGATCACCGGCATGGGGTGGGTCACCCCGCTCGGAACCGATCTCGAAACCGCCTGGGCACGCTTGCTCAACGCCGAGAGTGCCGTCGGGCCCGTCTCGCGCTTTGATGCATCCACCTGCTCCACCAACTTCGCCGCCGAGGTTAAGGGGTTCTCGCTGCGTGACCACATCGGCGATCGCGCCAACGCCCACACCGACGCGGGGATCTCGACCCAGTTCGCGCTCGCCGCGACCAACGCCGCGTGGACGATGGCCGGGATGGACCAAACCCCGCCCGACCTGACCCGCACCGGGATCTACCTGGGCGCGGGCGAGGGCGTCCTCGATTACGAGCCCTTCATGGCGGCCAACATCGCGGGGTACAGCGCCGAGTCACGCTCGCTCAACAACGAGACCTGGGCACGCGTCGCCTACGACGGGCTCTCCCCCGTCTCCGAAGTCGAGCAGGAACCGCAGCTGACCTCGACCCACATCGCCTACGAGTTCGGGACGATGGGCCCGACGCTCAACTGCATGACCGCATGCGCCGCATCGACCCAGGCGATCGGCGAAGCCTTCGAGATCATCAAACGAGGCGACGCCGACGCGATGATCGCAGGCGGGTGCCACTCCATGATCCACCCGCTGGGCATGACCGGGTTCATGCGCCTCACCGCGATGTCCACAAGGCGCGACGACCCAACGCACGCCTCACGCCCCTTCGACAAGACACGCGATGGGTTTGTTATGGGCGAGGGCGCGGGGATCATCATCCTCGAATCGCTCGAGTCCGCGAAACGCCGCGGCGCCAACATCCTCTGCGAGGTCGTCGGGTTCGGATCCACCGCCGACGCCTACCGCATCACCGACATCCATCCCGACGGCAAGGGCGGCGCGGGCGCGATGGCCGCGGCGCTTGAGCAGGCCGGGATCGACCCGCACGCAACCGACGATTCAGGCCGCCCGCTCGTGCACTACATCTCCGCGCACGGCACCGGAACCCAGGAAAACGACAAAACCGAATCCGCGGGCGTCCGCTCCGTGTTCGGCGATCTCGCCACCCAGGTCCCCTTCTCCTCCATCAAGTCCATGATGGGACACCTCATCCAGGCCGCCGGCGCAGTCGAGCTCATGACCTGCATCCAGGCGATCCGAACCGGGATCATCCCCCCCACGGGCAACCTCAACGAAGTCGACCCGGTCTGCGGGCTCGATCATGTCCCGGGTGAACCACGCGATGAGAACCATCGCGGCGGGGTCGATGTCTGCCTCTCCAACTCATTCGGGTTCGGCGGGCAGAACGACACGATCTGTATCCGAAGCTTCAAGCCCTGATCTACGACCCCAACGCTTGCTCGAGATCTGATGCTTCTTCCACTCGCCCCGCGTAACGAAGTGCATTGATGAACACTCGCACCCGTTCGGGGGCGTCTCGGGTCTCATTCATGATCACACGGGCTGGCGCTGCATCATGCACCGGATCGCCCGTCTTGTCCCCCCGAGAACGCGCGACCCAACGCGACCACATCTGCTTGCTCGCGATCTTCCCCGCGTCCTCGAACCGATCAAGCTCGATCAATCGATCGAACACCCGCTCGTGTGCTGAGAGAACGACGACGCCAGCCGCGTCACCCAACATCCGATCGATCCATTCATCGACCTGATCTTCATACCCCAGCGCCCTCGAGAGCACCAACCAATCATCGATCAACCGGGGATCTGCCCCGACTTCGGGCCCCTTCTCGGGCAACGATTCCCGGATCGCCTCAATCCTCCGTCGCGCACGCGGATCTTCCGCAACTCGACGAAGCATCGATTCATACCTGGTTGAGCGTAACCATCGCAGCATGTCCGTCATGCCCCGATCGTGACGGGATCGGACCCAGAACACGCACAAGAACCTCGCCGCGTCCTCCCACCGCTGCTCAAGCACGAGATCAACCGCACGATCGTGCACATCACCGATCGGAAGCGATTGTGGATCACCGGGCTCGATCAGTTTCCCAGGCTCCTCGATCCATTCAAGAACCCGCGCAGAATCCCACACGCCACTCAATCGCCCCGCTTCTTCTCCATGACGGAACAAGATCAGGACCGGGTACCCACCAAGACCAAACTCTTCTCGGCAGGCATCGAGCGTCGATGCATCGGGACGCATCACTCTGTCCAATGAATCCAGACCTTCAAGCACACGCGGATCGCGCCAGACTGTCTGGTCCATCTGCACGCATCCCATGCACCAAGGCACCGAGAACGACACAAGGACCCGATCGTGCTCCGCGACAGTCCGCCTGATCGCTTCAAGTGATTCCACCGTATCGAACGGCTCCGCGGATGCATCAAGCCCAATCCATCCAAACAGGAACATCGAGATCAGTACAACGCGTGTGATCACCATGACAATCCTCCCCTTGAGCACAGCGGATGCCCAAGGGGAGGATTCATGTCACGATGTTTCGAAACAATTCAACGACTCACCCCGCAGCGGAGCGCACGCTCGCCTCCGCTTCCTGCTGGTGCACATCACCAACACCCCGACCCGAGATGTCGCCCACCATCGATGACCAGCGCGGATCCCACGCGATCGCTTCGGGTGTGCAGCACGCGACGCTCCGCCCATCGCCGAGTGTTCGCAGCGCACTCTCCCCGCTCGCCTTGCCACGCACGAACCGATCGAGGAAGAGCTCACGCATCCAGTACATCTCCTTGTTCGCGGGTGTGCGGACCGGATGCCGACGCGCCGCGTGGGCCATCATCTCATCACTCACGAGATCGTCGGCCTTCTCACGCAGCGCATCGACCCACCCGTACCCGACGCCGTCGCTGAACTGCTCCTTCTGCCGATACAGGATCGAGTCGGGCAACCAATCGCCCTCGCGGAACGCCTCGCGGAGGATCGCCTTCTCGACACCCGCCCAGATCCCGCCCCACTTGTCCGACCCTGGGATCATCCGCTCCGACGGGTCGATGCTCATGCAGTGATCGATAAAGTCTCGATCGAGCATCGGGAACCGCAGCTCGAGCCCCGACGCCATGGGCGCCTTGTTGGCGCGCATCACATCGAACTGGTGCAGGCGCGTGACCTTCCGCACCGTCTCCGCGTGGAACTCCTCGGCGCTGGGCGCCTTGTGGAAGTAGAGGTACCCGCCGAAGATCTCGTCGGCCCCCTCGCCAGAGAGCACCATCTTGAACCCAAGCTCGCGCACCCGCTGCCCGAGCAGGTAGGTGGGCACGCCCGTGCGGACCTGCTGATCGCTCTCGATGTGCTCGAGCGTCTTGGGGAGCGCGGCCATCGCTTCCTCGATCGTGAACCGGAACTCGTGATGGATCGACCCGATGTGGCGCGCGACCTCGCGCGCCTTGATCAGGTCGGGCGAATCGTCGAGCCCGATCGAGAAGGTATGGATCGGATCGCCCGTGCGCTGGCGATGCAGGCGCGACGCGATGGACGCAACCAATGACGAATCCAAACCGCCCGAGAGCAGCACGCCCCATGGCGCGTCGGACCGGATCCGCTTGGCGACGGCGGTGATCAGGCGCGCCTGGACCAGCCTCGGGTTGGCGCTCCCCCCCAAGACCGGCCCGTGCGCCCAAGCGGGCCGATACCATCGCACGAGTCGCATCCCTCCCTCGTCGTAGACCCAGGCCGTCCCGGGCTCGACGAGCGCGACCCGCGCGCAGTCCTCAACCAACGCCTTCATTTCAGACGCGAACCACACCGTCCCGTTCTCGTGCCACCCGATGTACATGGGGCAGATGCCCATGTGATCGCGACCCGCGATCCAGTGCCCCGTGCGCGGATCGACATGCACGATCGCGTACTGCCCGTCGAGCTTGCCGAACCCCGCCGCGCCGTAGCGCTGCAGGACCGGACCGATGGCCTTGGAATCCGCAGCGCACGCGGGGGTGACCCCGAGCTCGTCGATCAGCTCGTCCGCGTTGTAGATCTCGGAGTTGCTCACCCAGACCCCGCGCCCGTCATCGATCGGCTGGAGCCCATCCTCGGGCGCCATGATCGCGAGACGACGATGCCCGAGCCACCCGCCCTTGCCACGCCAGATCCCGCGCTGATCGGGTCCACGGTGCGCGAGTGTGTCGAGGAGCTCGCTCGCCCGCACGCTCAGGGATGCCGACGCGCCGCCGGACCGTTCCGTATCCAAAATAGTCAGAAAACCGCACATTGCTCACTCCACGCTCGATCTCGTCGGGTCCCGTCGCGGAGGAGGCCTTGGTTTGCACAAACCAAGAAAAAAGGCCTCGTCCGTGACGAGGCCCTTGTGGTTCTTTCGTTGATGCCCGTTACGCCCAACGCAGACCAAATGCCTCGCCCATCCCGTTATTGACGGGATTGACTTTGCAAAGGCAATTGGTCATCGGGTTGGACGAGAGCAGGCTCATGGGTGCATCGTACAAACCTTCGCCCTGAACTCAACCCCCGTTTCCCATAATTCCCACAGATTCATCCCACGCTCACATACTTTCCCGTTATCGGCACCGCCTCAAAACGCCCAGATTCACGCGGAATCCAGCGCATGGCCGATAGATCAACCATGTCCAAACTCGCGATGATCCAAGGCTCAATCACCGGGCTCGCCGTCGTCGGCGCCACCGCCGTCGTCGCGATCGTCGGGCTGCGCTTCGCCAAAGCGGACGCTGCCAACGCCGTCTACAAGTCACGCCTGCAGGACCTCTCCTCTGAGTACGAGACCCTCCGCACGCACTACAACAGCGCCGTGCGTCAGACCGCCGTCACAGAACTCGTCGTCAAGGACCGATCCGTCACGGTGCAGGTCCGCACGATCGAAGGCACGGTCGAAACAATCGAAACCAGCGCCAACGCGGACAAAGAGATCTATGTCGATTTCGCCCTCATCGAAGGACGACTCTGGATCCGGCGCGTCTTCGACGCCGACACACCGCCGTCACAGGCAACCCTGATCAACCCCAAGCTCGCGCATGTCGATTGGAACAAGGAGAACGCCCTCGTCGGGCAAGCCGTCTATCGACAGCTCGGCGAGGGACGATGGGTCGTCAACACCTCCGGCGACGGTGCCCTCGCGCTCACCAAGGTCCCCGAAGATCAGATCATCAACCTGTCACCACCGCCCGAGATCGGCACCTTCGACGAGATCCAAACCCAGGTCTCTGAGGAGATCGACAAGGTCTCGTGGCGCGATGTGTTCGCCGCCGTGCTCGGCAACTGACTCATCCCCAATCACTCGTTGCGCGCCATCGCGATCCGCGTCACGCCCAGGATCTTGCGCGTGTGCGTGTCCTGCACATACACGATGATTGACGCCTGCTCCCGATCCACATCACTGGGCACGCCGATCTCGATCGTCGCGTCATCTCCCTCCAGCGCGACCGAATCGAATCCACGCACGACATGATCGTGCTCGAGCGTGCGCCCATTGTTCTCGCCGCGATCGGGCTTCTGCGACAACCCGCGTTCCACCACCGCCGCGACGATCTGCCAATCGCGATGGAGGAGCTCGACCTCCATCTCCACGCGCGCCTTCACCCGGATCGAGTCCACCCCGTTCGCGCTCGCGTCCGCGACCACCTCAAGTGGCGCGCGGCGCTCAAGCGCCTTATCGATCTCCTTGTTCGCGCGGGACTTGTCCGATCCGACGAACCCCACCGCACCGTTCACGATCATCTGAGGCGTGTACACCCGCCCATCCCGCAGGGTCCGCCCGTACGCCCGCTGTCGTTCGCTCGCGGCGGCGCTCGAATACGGATCCTTCCAACCCAATCGATCCCAGTAATCCACATGGTAACTGAGCACGAACACATTCCGCGCGTCCGCCTCGTCCCCGAGCTCGCGTGCCACCCGATCCGCGGGCGGGCAGCTCGAGCACCCCTCGCTCGTAAAGAGCTCAACCAGCGCGAAGGGCTCCGCCGCGTGCGTCGTCATCGAGATCACCATCGGCACCAAGGCCGCCAACAGGGTTGTGTTGATTCGCATACCCATCAAACCGAGCACCCCGCGTCCCTTATTCCGCATGTTCGCCGCCCTTCCACAGGCACCAGTAGTGCACCGCCGCTGCGTGCCACACGATGTGGCGATGCATCACACCCATCATCATCTCGAACGACAGGTCCTCGCCGTGGTACACATCGCCCACCCGATCCGGATGCACCCGGCACCATTCCGCGAACCGTCCCGCGTCTGCTTTGAGCATCTCAACTTGTTCCGCGAGCCCATCGGGCATGCTCGCCCATGACGCGATCTCATCTGCGCCCATGAATGCTTTTGCATGGATACGGAACACCTCGCACACATGCGCCAGGTGCCACGCGCCCGAACCCACCTCGTTCGGATCGCCCATGCGCTCGAGCGGGTGCTTCTCGATCGTCATCCGCAGCGACTCGTACGGCTCATCGATCGTCATCAGCACCTGCTCAACCAGCGCCTCCACCCGTATCGCGTGCTCATCCATGCACCGAGTCTACCACATCAGGGCGCGACCACGCCGTATCCTTCGCTGAAGACCTCCACCGGGTCGCCAACACCCAGCGGCGCGCCCGACGCGTTCCACACGATGATCATCAGCATCCACACGATCGTGAACGCGATCGTGTACGGCAGCATCATCGCGATCAGTGTCCCGATCCCCGCCTTGGGCGCGTACTTCTGCACATACATCAGGATGATCACCATGTACGGGTTCAACGGCGTGATGATGTTCGTCGTC
>CBDDIA010000020.1:0-8829 GCA_965228685.1 Phycisphaerales bacterium | reverse complement strand
CGCATTGGGGAACAGCTGCTCGATGAACCCCAGATGCTGGAAGTTGAGCAGGAGCTTGTCACAAATCCGCTCGGGCTTGCTCCCCGAGGGTGCCTGCTTCTCCATGTCCCGCAGGATCCGCCTCGCCGTGCGATCGAGCGTCGCGGGCTTAAGATCCTTTGCCAGGCCCTCAATCGTCTGCGATTCATCAGTCGGCGTCACAAGCTCATCTACCGCGTTGAACACATTGATCAACTCACCTGCGCCGTAACACTTCGGGTGCGATCCGATGATCTGCTCCACGAGCGTCGTCCCCGATCGGGGCATCCCCACGATAAACACCGGCTTGTCCGAGCTGACCTTTGATCGGGCGAGCGTTGACATCGTCTCATCGGACCATGCCTTGAGCCGCTCCTCCATGACCCGCTCGCGATCCTTCGCGTCGTATGACTTCCTATTGAGCTCCGCCCCCCGCGTCGCAGCCGCATACGCATCGTCATACCGCCCAACCATGTCGTAGAGCTTCGCGAGCACATACCAGTGCGCACCAAGCACGAGCGTGTCCGGGTGATCCTCTTTCGCCAAGGGCACAAGCACCCCGATCGCCCGCTCACGCTGCCCCATGCTCCCGAGCAGGTTCGCATAGATCCGGACGACGCGATGATCCCGGCACCCGTTGTCATAGAGCGCGTCAAGGATCGCGAGCGCCTCATCCGAACACCCTGAAAGGCGCAGCGCCCACGCTTTGGACGCCTTGAACTCGACATTGTCCGGCTCAAGCTCGATCGCCCGATCGAACGCCTTGCGTGCCCCCTCCATGTCATCCAGACGATGCAGAATCTCGCCGAGCTTTGCGTGGAACGCCCCGACCGAGTCCTTCTGGGTGATCGCTTTGCGGATCGCCCTCCGCGCCTCCTCGAATCGCCCGAGGTTCGCGAGCGATGTTGCCAGCGCATACTGCGCAAACGCCCAGGTCGCCTGCTTCCCTACCAACGCCTTGGATGCTTCGAGCGCAAGCTCACGCTGACCGGACTGCTGGAGCTGCTCGATGCGACGAAACTCGTCGAACGCTTTCTGCTGCTGCGGGTTGCTGCCTGTATGCATGTAATGAGTCTATGCAAAACCCGTGCCGGATTACACCGCATCAGATCGCGACGAGTTCCTCGTCGCGATCCTTGCTCTTCTTCTGCTTGGGCTCGTTGAGCTCCTCGAGCGTCGGGAAGTAGATCCCATCCCGATTCGGATCGGTTGACTTGAGAATGATCTCGCGTTCCCCATCCCACTGGATGAGATCGATCGAGCCATCCGCCCGCTCGACAAGCGCGTTGCAGTTCGCCCGATCCGTCCAGCACCCCGAGTTCAGGTACGCCGGCCCATCGTCATACAGACTGATCTCCGGGTTATGAATGTGCCCGCAGATGATCCCGTCGTACCCGTGCTCGCTCGCGTAGTGAAGCGCACTCTCCTCGAACCGCCCGATGATCATCGTCGCCTTTTTCACCTTGAGTTTGATGAACTTGGACAACGACCAGTACCGCAAGCCCATCCGCCTGCGGATCCGGTTTACGATCCGGTTCACCCAGATCGTAAACTCGTACCCACGATCGCCGAGCTTGGCGATCCAAGGCGCGGTACGCGTCACGAGATCAAACTGGTGCCCGTGGAGGACGAGGTACCTCTTGCCGTCCACGGTTTCGTGCACCACCCGCTCGTTGAGGTTCAGATTCCCAAAGTCACGCGCTCCCTGGTGCTCCGCTAGAAAGTGCATCAGAAACTCGTCGTGGTTCCCGATCGTGTAATGCACCCGGGTCTTCTTCTTCGCGAGCTTGAGGATCCGTTGGACCACATCGATGTGCTCCTGCGTGTTCTTCGCCTTGAGCAACCCCGCCTGCTTCCAGCGCCAGATATCGATGACATCACCATTGAGGTACAAGTCATCGAACTCGTTCTTCTTGAGGAAGCTGTAGATCAGTTCCGTCTCCGCCTTCTTGCTCCCGAGATGAAGGTCAGAGATCCAGCACGCCCTGTAACGCATCGTGTACCTGCCTGTGGTTGTGGGTCCAAGGATCATCCGTGACTTGGGAATCACACCTGGACCCGAGCGTACACGACACAACCTTTGCCGTGGGAGGGGTTTGGCACTCCTCGCGCAGACTTCACATACACACAAAGTTCTGTTCAGGCAGTGGGAGGGGTTACTCCTTGATCCCCTGCACCCGATCCGGGTCGGTGTACTTCACCAGGGTGTCCGCGAGATCGACCCCGTTGATATTCGCCAGGGTCGCCAGCCACGCGAGCACATCCGCGAACTCCTCCTCGAGGTTCTCGCGTTCCTCCCGCGTCGCGGGGGCGGTTCGCTCGGTTGCAGTTCGCCAAAGCCGTTGCAAGCTCCCCGAACTCTTCAGTGAGATACAGGAAGGTCCCCGCAGTCCCCCGGGCATTGTCCGAAGCGAAATACCGGGTATAAATCAGCTCCTGAAACCCCCGGACCGTCATCCGCGCGGCCTGCTCCTCTGGGGTTTGGTTCTGTTCGGGGTCACTCGAAGGTGTATCATTCGTGCTCATGGGGACGATCCTAGACCCGTTCCTGCCCCAGAATCCGGTTCGGGTCGTGCATGGGTTTCTCCCCCTGTGTGCTTGCTTCGCGGATTCTTGGTGCTACACTTCCTGCCCGACCAAAGCGGGTCGGTTACCCATGCTGCGCCGTAGGGATACCCCTCGGTCTTGAAACTGGATAGAACGAATGCCGACGATCAACCAGCTTATCCGCAAACCGCGCAAGACCCCCGTGGTCAAGTCCAAAGTCCGTGATATGGACAGCTGCCCGCAGCGCCGTGGTGTGTGTCTCACCGTGAAGACCACCACCCCCAAGAAGCCGAACTCCGCACTCCGGAAGATCGCGCGTGTCCGACTCTCCAACGGCAAGGAAGTCACCGCGTACATCGGCGGCGAAGGCCACAACCTCCAGGAACACTCCATCGTGCTCGTCCGCGGCGGCCGTGTTCGTGACCTCCCCGGTGTGCGCTACCACATCGTCCGCGGCGCGATGGACTCGCTCGGCGTTGACGATCGTAAGCAGGGCCGCTCGAAGTACGGCGCCAAGAAGAGCAAGGGCTAATCCAACCAAGTTTCCATCGAACGCATCACGCGTGTGATGCGTTTTTTTATCAGGCAAGTAATCCCGGTTCACAAAGAACATCGGGGTGAACAGCGCCCGCAAGGGCAGATGAGCCGAAAGGAACCATCACATGGCAGGCCGCATCACCGCATCGCAGACCCAGCTCCGTCCGGACCCCAAGTTCAACGACAAGGTCCTCTCCAAGTTCATCAACTGCATCATGCTCGACGGACGCAAGACCTCCGCCCAGCGCGTTGTCTACGACGCGCTCGATGTGATCCAGGACCGCCTCAAGGGCAACGCGGAAGCTGAAGCCGAAGGCATCACCGAGTCCATCGAGATCTTCCAGCGGGCAATCGAAAATGTGAAGCCCTATGTCGAAGTTCGCTCCAAGCGAATCGGTGGTGCAAACTACCAGGTCCCGATGCAGGTCAAGGCGAACCGTCAGCAGTCCCTCGCGTTCCGCTGGATCATCACCGCGGTCCGCTCCGAGAAGGGCCGCCCAACCCACCAGAAGCTCGCAGACGAGCTCTGGGCAGCCGCACGCGGCGAGGGTAAGGCCATGACCACCCGCGACCAGACCCACCGCATGGCGGAAGCAAACAAGGCGTTCGCGCACTTCGCACGATAACCGCCTTAACATCAGACCGATATCAGACCCGGTTGCCTTTGTGGCAGCCGGGTTTTTTCATTCCCAATGAACACCCTGTGATGCCCAAGAGTACGACGCCCATGCCAAATGCCTCCACAAGAGTGAAACGACTCTTCATCCTGTGGTGCATCGCGGTCCTCCTCGGCTCATCCACTTCCATCGCAACATGGTCACTCCAGATCACCGGCCCGATCCAGAGTCTCTCCAACTTCTTCTACATGTTCGCTCTCCCTGGCTGGATCCCGCTGTACCTCGTTGGGCTCGCGGGCATCCGCGACAATCCCATGACGATCATCCTCGCCAACGCGATCGCGTGGACCGGTTGGTGCATCGGTCTCTGGATCCTGCTCACGGTGCTCGATCGTGTCCGAAAATGGAGTGAAGAGTCCGCCGTCGATGAAGCAATCGATGACTCCCGCAGGTCATTCATGACCAAGGGCGTTCTTGGGATCGGCGCACTCGGTGCCGTTGCTTCGCCCGGATATGCGACTCTCGTCGAGCCCTGGCAGATCAAGGTGCGCCGGTACACCGTCCCTATTCGAGGACTCCCTCAAGCGTTCGACGGACTCCGTGTCGTGCAGTTCTCCGACTCGCACCTGGGACCGCGTATCCCTGAATCCTTCATCCGTCACGCCGTGCAACAGACCGCGGATCTCCGCCCGGACCTGCTCGTCCTCACGGGCGACTACATCCACGACGGCGGCGCCCTCATCGATCAAGCGGCGGAACTCTGCAAGCCCATGATCGACGCATCACGCCTCGGGACCCTCGGCGTGCTGGGTAATCACGACTGGTGGGGCGACGGGCCCCGCATGTCCCGCGCACTCCAAGCGCAAGGCGTTCGCATGATCGACAACGATCGTGTCTGGCTGGATCCGCAAACGCAACAGATCACGGATGAACCGAACCCTGACTCACTCGCGATCATTGGGCTCGGTGATCTCGACGAAGATACCACCGACATCAAACGAGCATTCCGTGATGTGCATCAAGGCACCCCTCGTTTGCTGCTCGCGCACCAACCCGACACCGCTGAGCTCGGATCACTCAAGGACATCGGAGCGCCCCGCGTCGATCTCATGTTCTCCGGGCACACGCACGGCGGTCAGGTCCGAATCCCGCTCATCGGCACCCCCATCGTCCCGAGCAACTACGGCTCAAAGTACGCCGGCGGACTCGTCCAAGCCCCGCGCTTCCCCGTCGTCGTCTCACGCGGGATCGGGATGTCCCTCTTGCCACTCCGCTTCGGCGTGCCGCCGGAAATCGTCGAAGTCACCCTCACACGGGCGTGATGATGCGATGGTTCTCGCAATCCCATTCGTGCCTGAGCACACCCCACCCAAGCCGATCGCACACTCCAACCCCATCGACGACATAATCGCGCCGTTGATGCACTTCCTGACGGAGGCAAAGCTTCTCGATCAGATTCTTCGAGTATGTATTTTCCAACGCGCAATAGATCCGGACCCGTCGGAGCCCAAGCCCACCACGGGATTGCTCTTCGAGCGCCCACGAGATCGTCCGCGCACACGCCTCGCGTGCGTACCCGTTCCCGATCGCATCGCGCCGGATCCAGTACCCCGTTTCGCACGACGCGCTGTCACGGCGCACATCATGCACACCAGACCCGCCGAGAAACCGCCCGGTGTCCTTGCAGAATATCCCGGTGCCGACATTTGTGAAGGTCATCGGGTTCGCAATCGCGAGCATCTGCTCGCACACATACTTCGTCGTGGACTCGATCGTGTGATGGTTGTCCTTGCACCACATCATCCAAGGGAGAAGGTGCCCATCACGCGAGTCGTTGATCGCCTCGAAGAGCGCCTCAGCATCGTCGAGCGTGTAGTTACGAATGACCAGTCGCTCAGACTCAAGCTCGCACCGGATCGGGCCCGGATGGCTCCAATCGAGCCCCGCCGCGGGATACGCGTTCTCTGATGCACATCGTGTCATTTTTCTTCCCCCTCGTCACTAGAATCAAGCGTGACGAACACCCCCGAGAATCCTCGATACGCCCGCCAGCGTCGCCTGCCGTTCTGGGATTCTACCGCGCAATCCAAACTCGAGAACGCCCACGCCATGATCGTTGGTGTAGGCGCCCTCGGATGCCCCTGCGCCGACCTGCTCGCACGCGCCGGGGTGGGCAAGCTCACCCTCATCGATCGTGATCTCGTCGACATCACCAACCTGCACCGCCAGACGCTCTACACCGACGCAGACGCCCGCTCGAATCGCCCGAAAGCCATCGCTGCCACCGATCGCCTCCGTGCCGTGAACCCGGACATCGATATCCACCCTGTCGTCGCGGACTTCAACGCCAACGACGCCGAGCACCTGCTCAAGCACGAACGATTCGGGGTCCCCGATATCCTCATCGACGGAGCGGACAACTTCGAGACCCGATTCATCCTCAACGACCTGAGCGTGAAACACGCGATCCCATACATCTACGCCGGTGCCGTCGGCACCAAAGGGATGGCCACCGTCTTCCTCCCGCCCGACTCCCTCTGTCTGCGTTGCCTCTTCCCTGAACCGCCGCCGCCTGGATCGCAACCCACCTGCGAAACGGTGGGGGTCTTCTCCCCCGTCTCCGCGATCATCGCCTCCTACCAGGCCAGCGAGGCCCTCAAGGTCCTAATGGGGCACGAGAGCCGCGCAATGCGATCGCTGCTGGAGTTCGACCTCTGGGAAGGGCAACGCCGCAGAATCGATCTGAGCGGGTCCAAAGACCCCGTGTGCCGCTGCTGCGCCCAGCGCCGCTTCGAGTTTCTTGATCGAGATGACGAGGACACCGTCTCGATCTGCGGGAAAGACGCCATCCAGGTCAACCCACGATCCCGTCAACGACTCGATCTCGACCAGATCCAATCGTCCCTGAGCACCCACGGGCACTTCACCAACTTCGGGGTGCTCGTGAAAGGCACCCTCCGAGACGAGCCGTACACCCTCTCTGTCTTCCACGACGGGCGAGCGATCATCGAGGGCATCACCGACCCCGCCCTTGCTCGCTCGGTGTACGCCCGCTATATTGGCAACTGAACAACCAAAGAGGGAAACGGAGTTTCAAAAAGGAACCCACGATGTCTGAGACCGCCACCACCGGAAACGCTGCGCGTTTGATCCTCGCCCTCCAAGAACGCACCAACGGGCTCGCCGAGGCCCTCGCCAAGGGCGTGACGCAGGAGTTCGCGTCATCCAAGCCAACCAAGGACGGGCAGGAGATCGACTGCAACCACGCGACCTTCATCTTCGGACACCTCTCCATCTACCCCCAGATGATCATGGCCGCGTTCAACGCCGAACCGGGCGACGCCGCGGTCCCCGCGAACTACAGCGAACTCTTCATGCACGGCGTCGAGTGCAAGCACGACCCCGACTCCACCATCTACCCCTCATTCGATGAAGTCTTCGCAAACTTCAACAAGGCACACGCCGCTGTCCGCGCCCACATCGCATCACTCGATGACGACGCACTCAACCAGCCCATCACCTTCAACGAACGCCTCGCGGAGGTCTTCGGCGACTGTGACAAGATGACTATCTTCATGCTCCACGATCACTACATGTTCCACCTGGGACAGCTCTCGACCTGGCGTCGATTCTTCGGGCTCGGTCACGCGATGTGATCACTTCGCGGGCACGAACGGGTTCGAGCGCATCTCACGCCCGATCGTCGTGGTCGGCCCATGCCCCGGGTACACAACCGTGTCGGGGTCGAGCGTGTAGAGCTTGGTGCGGATCGATTCCGCGAGCGTCTCAAAGCTCGATCCCGGAAAATCGGTCCGCCCGATCGACCCGTTGAAGAGCGCGTCCCCAACGATCGCATTCTTCGAATCCTCATGAATCAACGAGATCCCGCCCGGCGAATGTCCGGGCGTTTCTCGTATGGAGAACATCACCCCGCCGATTGCGACCGTATCTCCCTCTTCGAGGTACTCACTGGGCGACGGGGCCGTCACGCTCAACCCCAGCGCCGCGCTCAGGTTGAGCATCGGATCGTTGAGCCAGGATTCCTCGACCCGATGCATCGAGATAGGCATCGACCCGACACGCGAGAACAGCTCATGGATCCCCGCGATGTGGTCCGCGTGCGCGTGCGTGAGGACCAGGCGTTCCGGGATCAGACACTCCCGCTCAATGAACCCGATCAGTTCATCGGGTTCATACCCGCAATCCACGATCAGGCACCCCTTCCCCCTGCTCGCGGGCCCGTCCGTGACCACCATGCAGTTCGTCTGGAACCCGCCCAACGCGAAGACCTGAATCGAAGGAGTGCCGCTTGTTTCTTGGTGTGTCTCGCTCATGGTCTATGGTAAACTCAACAGACGGGGGATCCAATCCCGATGAAGAAACAGGAGCCATTCGCATGCCGTTGATCCGCAATATCCACGAGACCCAGATGAACCCCGTGCAAATGGACGGCGTCAAAGGCGCATCCATGGCCGTCATGATCGGGCGTGACGATCACGCGCCACACTTCGCCATGCGATCCTTCGCCGTCGAGCCCGGCGGGCATACCCCCAAGCACCAACACGACTACGAGCACGAGGTCTTCGTCGTCTCGGGCAACGCCCAGGTCCTGCTCGATGGTGCACACCACAATCTCAAAGCAGGCGACACCGTCCTCGTCCCCGCCAACGAGCTCCACCAGTTCACTGTCCCCGAATCGGCGACCGAGCCCTTCCGCTTCCTCTGCTTCGTCCCCGTCGAACAGAACTGCGGCGGTCCGGTGCCCGGAAGCTAAACCCGGCGCATCCCAATCGGTATACATACACAGGAGCACGATTATGGACGAGCAAGGAAGACTCTCACCCGGATGGATCATCGCGATCTATGGGTGCGCCGCCGTCCTCTCCGTCGGTGCCGCGATGTACGGCGTCACCAATGAGAACGAACTCTGGACCCTCGCCGGGCTCATCTCGCTCGTGCTCACCCTCACGACACTCCCCGTCTGCCTCGCCGCCCAAAGCTCGGGCGATCAGGAGAAAGATCAATCCATCGAGCTCGATCGCATCCGCACCCAGATCCGATCCCTGAGCGATTCCATGAATGCGCTCAACGAGACCATCATCCTTTCCGA
>CBDDIA010000019.1:0-40068 GCA_965228685.1 Phycisphaerales bacterium | reverse complement strand
CTCGATGGTGTAGGATTGATTCGCCATTCGATAGTGCATGGAGTTACGAAGGTATCAAAGGAGTTAGATGACTTTTGCAAGCAGCCCTATGCATTGGGATTTAAGTTCACTGAAGGCGACGAGCTTAAGCTAGAAACTCGTCATCTACAACTGTTAGAGGTTTTCGCCGAACAGCTGCTGGGGGCATTCAATATCTCGTTGGTCGAACACGCTGACAGTTCAATGTAGATTACCTCAACCCATCCGGCAACCCCTCGTGCAGCTTCTTGATGTCCTGCGCCCGATCCTTGGGCACCACGAGCGTGGCGCGTTCGGTGCGGACTACAATCAGGTCGTCGCACCCGATCAGGGCGATCGTGTGTGAACCGTCCGTGTCTTCCGCGATGACGATGTTGTTGTGCGCGTCGTGCGTCGCGATGGGGGTGCCGTTGGATCGATTCCCGGGCTCATCGGGCGCAAGGGTCTCGGCGTACGCGGGCCAGGACCCGACATCGAGCCATTGGATTTCCATTTTCACGCCGACGATCGAGACATCACGCTCGTTGGACGCGGGTTCCATGATCCCGTAATCGACGGATGTCTTGTCGAGTTGCGGGTAGACCTCGTCGAGGACGCGTTGCTGATCCTTTGTGCCCCACGCGCTCTGGAGCTGCTCAATCAGCTCCGCGTTGCGAGGCATGAATCGCTTGTACAGATCGAGCAGCGTCCGCGCATGGAACACGAACATCCCCGCGTTCCAATCGAACCGCCCGGATTGGAAGTACGCTTCCGCCTTCTCGAGCGGCGGCTTTTCGACGAACCGGGCGACATGGAACGCGTCGTCCTCGTGCCCCTTGATCTTGTCGCCGTGCTCGATGTACCCGTACCCGTCGCGGGGTGATCGGGCTTGATCCCGAAGGTGACAAGCCGGGTCGGGTCCTCCTCGACGAGCGTGTACCCGAGCTCGATGGACTTGGAGAACACATCCGCGGGCTCGATGAGCTGATCGGCCGTCAACACGGAGAACACCGCGTCGGGGTCATTCTTCGCGAAGACCGCAGCCGCGAACGCGACAGCGTTGACGGTATCACGGGGCATGGGCTCGCCCAGGATGTGCGCGTCATCGAAGTGGGGCATCGCGGCGCGGATCTGCTCGCGGTAACGCTCACCCGTGCAGATGTAGACAGAGTTGCCCTGCGTCAGGTTCCCCGCCCGTTCCGCAGCCAGCTCGAGCAGCGAGACGGTCCGGCGTCATCAGTTTTAATGAACTTGATGAGCTGCTTGGGTTGCCCGTCCCGGGACATCGGCCAGAGACGGGTGCCGGACCCGCCGGCCATGATCATCGCGTAACGCATAGGGAATCCTTCGGATTGGGGATCAGGGATCAGCCAACAGGGATCAGGGAGAGTCAAGACAGTATGCAAGACTAGAGCACTCTTGTGCCTCCCCCGCACCTGGCGGGGGAGGTGTCGACGAAGTCGACGGAGGGGGGCCTTGGGAGATGCACGCAACACACGACCCCCTCCGTCTGCTGCGCAGCCACCTCCCCCGTCAGGACGGGGGAGGCACTAAATACGAATCACCCGCCAAACACCGTCTGCACCAGTACATCGACATCGGCACCCTCGGGGGCTTTGGTCAGGGCGATCTTGACTTTTGCTCAGCCGTCGATCGTTGCTCGCCCAGCGCCATCAATGCCGCGATCGCTTCGGCCGCAGCGGGCGGGAACGCGGAATGCTCGATGCTCGCGCTCGGCATCGCCCGTGCGGCGCTCGCGCCCGCGATGATCGCATCTCCCGCGAACTTGTCGATTTTGCCCGAGAGCTCCGCGATCATGGTTTCCGCGGATCGTTTCCCAATCTCGGGAGCTTGGTGAGCGATTTCGCGTCCTTGGACACGATGTAGGCGGCGATGTTGCTCGGGGGTTCAACGAGGGCGCGGAGGGCTTTCTTGGTCCCGACGCCCTTCACAGAGGTAAATACCTCGAAAAAGTCCCGCTCAACGGGCGATCCGAACCCGATCACGCGTGGGATGAACGAGGTGCCCTGACCCTGGGCTTCGAGATAGACGCGGGTATGGAGGGTCACCCGCTCGTTGATCTTGGACGCGAGCGAGTCCGCAAGGTATTGCGGGATCAGGACTTCGAGCGCAAAATTCCGGGTTGGTGTAGACGTCGCGATAGGGATCGCGCCTTCGGAGATGGATTCGAGCTGGGCAACTAATCGTGTAAGCATGCGAGGGTGAGGATACCCGCAACGGGCGCAGCGCATGCCGATCCGGGCGATGAAAATGGGGGTTGTCTGGGCGGTTTAAAGCCGATGAGATGATCATGAGCACCCCCGACCCAACATCCGATTCCCGCGCCCTCGTCGTCGGGAGCGAACACGCGTGCGATCGCCTGATCCGTCAGCTGCGCGCGATCGACGAATCCCAGCCGCTCGTCGGGGTCGTGCTGACCGAGACCACCACAACCGATCGGATCGCGGACCTGCCTGTGCTCGGCGGGCTCGACGATCTCGTCGCCCTGTGCGCGTCGCACGCCGTCACCAGCGCCATCGTCACCCTCCCCGCGTCCGATCGCGCCCTCTGGCGGACGATCTCCGTGTCCCTGCACCGCGCCGGGGTCATCGAACGCTTCGTCCCCCCGATGGACGAGCTCCTCCACAGCGCCCCCGTCGTGACCTCATCGAACGCCGTCACCATTGCGCCCCCAAGATCGACCTGGCCAAGCTCGTTGGGCGTGTGCCTCACGAGATCGATCGCGTGCTCGTGTCGAGCTCGCTCAATCAGAAGACGGTCCTCGTGACGGGCGCGGGCGGGTCCATCGGATCCGAGCTCGTGCGTCAGGTCGCGAGCTACCACCCCAAGCGGATTGTCCTCATGGAACGCGCCGAGAACGCGCTGTTCGAGGTCGATCGGGCGCTGCGTGAGTCGTACCCCGAGATCGAACGCGTCGCGGTCCTGCACGATGTGGTCGACGCGTCCCGAACGCTCGGGTTGCTCGAGCGGTACCAGCCCAATGTCGTCTTCCACGCCGCAGCGCACAAGCATGTGCCGTTGATGGAGGACCACCCAGCGCACGCTGTCACGAACAACCTGTTCGGGACCAAAGCGATCGCGGACGCGTCAGTGACCGTTGGGGCGGAACGGTTCGTGCTGATCTCGTCGGACAAAGCGGTGAACCCGGTGAATGTGATGGGCGCGACCAAACGACTCGCGGAGATGTACACGCAATCGCTCGCGCAGATGCCGGGGATCGAGACGCGCCTGAGCATGGTTCGGTTCGGCAATGTCCTCGGGTCCGCGTGCTCGGTGCTGCCCATCTGGGCGGACCAGATCGCTGCGGGTCGCCCGGTGACGGTGACGGACGAACGGATGACGCGGTACTTCATGACGATCCCCGAAGCCGCGACCCTGGTGATGCAAGCGGGCGCGATGTCCGGGCACGGGTTCGGCGGGATCGAGGTGGGGCACTCGGGCGAGGTGTTCGTCCTCGACATGGGCGAGCCCATCGAGATCTTCAAACTTGCCAAACGGTTTATCCGCGCGTGCGGGTACGACCCAACGATCGGGCACCCGATGGGCGCCACCAAACCCAACACCGTCCCGATCGTTCTGACGGGCGCCCGCCCGGGCGAGAAGCTCTACGAGGAACTGAGCTACGACGCGGAGGGTCTGATGCGGACGAGTCACCCCGGGATCTACGCGCTCGACGAGGAGACGGATGTCTCCGAATCGCGCATCGCGGACATGGTCTCGTCGATGGACGAGGTCCGCCGGAGCCAGTCCCGCAAGAGCGTGCTCGAACAGATCGCCCGATTCATCCCCACGATGGACGCGAAGACGCGTTCGGTGTCCGCAGCGTGACACACGCGCCCGTCACACTCCGCCCCGCGAAAGCGTCCGACATCGAGATCTTCTACACGCACCAGCTCGACCCGGTGTCGACCGTTCTCGCGAAGGTTCACGCGCGATCACGCGAAGCCTTCGATGCGCACTGGGACACGATCCTCAACAACCCTAACACCATCGCACGCACGATCTTCCATGGCGGCGAGGTCGTCGGGTTGATCAACACCTTCCCCGTGAAGGACGAACGCCACATCGGGTACTGGATCGATCGGGCGCACTGGGGCAAGGGCATCGCGTCGGGCGCGATCGCGCGGATGGTAGAACTCGATCCATCCCGCCCGCTGCACGCGATCGTCGCGATCGACAATGTGGGTTCGATGAAAGCGATCGAACGATCCGGGTTCGTCCGCATCGGCGAAGAGCACGCCGAAGAAACCGAGCGGTACATGGCCAGCGTGGTGGTGCGGTTCGAGCTGCGTTGAGTGATTACTTGAGCTCCCTGTCCGCGCTATGAAATACCCCACTCGCGTCAGATTCGTTCGCGTCGTGGGGTTGTAGGGTGTGGTGCCCGCAGAGGGACGTCGTAATGTTGTCTTTGAACCGTGTATGCTCACCCGCTTGGGTCGATCTCTCGCAGCTTACTCAAGAGCTTTTCCGCATTACGAAGCTCAAGCTCTTCGATTCGCTCAATGAGGTGTTGGCGGGAATCGTGCGACATTCTTCTTGCGGCGTGCCGGAGTTGTATTGAGGCCTCGAGCACGAAGCGCTCGTGCGTCTGCTTGATCGCGATAGACTCACGCAGCTTGAGGGCCCGCTCGCTGTTCCTGCGGATGGATTCCTCGTACACGGCCCTGAGCTCGGGATCTTGGATCGATGTCGGATCGGCACCCGATGGCATCCCGCTTTCGAACGGTGGAGCGACATTCCTAACAACAGGTTCTGTTGGGGGAGGATGCTGGTCGACCTCGGTGTCGATGCGTTGCCAGACCGCGAGCAGGATGCGTGTGAGCTGTGCGTCCGGATCCATTGCGTGCAGTCCCAGTTTGCTATGGAGCGATGGCACATCGATCTCGGTGATCAGCGCCGCGTGTGCGGTGTCATTGGTGAGTTTCTTTCGAAGCCAGTTGGTGGTCGTGTCGTCCGGGCCGGCCAGTTTGAGGCATCCCAGGTATGAGGCGAAGATCATCGCGGCGTGCTGCCGGTCCGCTTCTTGCGCGCTCAATACAAACTGTTCCGTGTCATACATGCCTTGGGCCTTGTGTGCGCCGGTGGGTTCGTCTATGGCGATTGAGTCCGCAGAAAACAGCATCGTAGTCGTGATCAATGTACACGTGAGAAGGTTCATGGGCAGGTCTCCGTGGGATCGTTGACTGCGTGGGTCGATGAGGCTCCACCCTTGGATGTTGTGACGGTCCCGGCGGCATCGATCGATGCGTTGTGATCCACGACCGTGAACTGCTTCGCGGGTCCGCTGCCGCAGCGGTATTCCCACGGGATTGGCCAGTGGAATGTGCCGGCTGTGTACCCGTTCGGGTTCGGGTTTGGTGGGCTTGCCGGTGTGTAAATTGTATCGACAAAGGTGTCTAGGTTATCTTCGCCGATCGAGCCCCACGGTCCCTGTGCGTGGACGAGTCCATTGAATGATGAGAAGCTCCCGGTTGCGGTCGCCGCGCACACGCCCTCTCGGATCTGTATACCCGTGAAACTGACTGAGGCCGGCAGGATCTGAGCTTGGCCACAGAATCCGGAGTCTGCGAGTCCCTGCGTGTGCTGCTCTCCAATCTTGTTCATTTGCACACCGCTGGGTTCGATCACGGTGAATGTCTTGTCTCGAACACAGTTCGCTCCGGCCATTGCTTTCACACGCACGGTGCCCGCTTCCGGCGGTGCGATGAATGTCACCGAGACGCCGGTGCTCGTGGTTGGCGGATCTGAGTTGATGGTCACCTCCCAGTCCACAGAGACACCCTCGACGACTTCGACCGTGCTTACTTCACAGACACCCACGGTGGTGCGTTTGTTATTGGTAGGTGTAGACGCGGCGTTTTCAACTTCGACGGTGAAGTTCGCGACCTGGACCATCTTCTGCTTCTGGGATGAGTTCAGGTCGGAGCAGTTGCCGGTCGCGCTGAGCAGTGTGCGCACCGGGAGTCGCAGGGCGGACTTCTGCGCAGGCGGTCTCGGTTCGTGTCACGGTCGCGCTTGATCCGGTCTGGATCACGACCCAGTTGCCGGCTGCGTTTTTCCGCTCCAGCTCCCAGTATGGCTGCTGATCGGGCACATGGATTGGGCAGATGGTGCCCTCGGGGCCGCACTCGGCTTTGCACTTGCGCGTGCGACCACTGAACTGCCACTTGGAGATGGTGAAGGTGAAAGCCTCGCCGGGCTTGGGCTGGGTTGGTGCGACGGAGATCTCCCCGCCCGACACGGTGCCCTTGTTGTGACACTCGTAGCAGTTGCCGGGTGGGTCATTACAGCTCGGGCACTCGTTGCAGTTCTTAACGAGCTCAGCCTGCAGCAACGAGGCGACGATGGTAAAGGGTTGGTTGGTGATGATCACCCCGCGGACGCAGGGATCAACCGGGCGGACTCCGATCTGAAAATCTGTGAATCCGCCGCGCTGGTTGAGGCTGATCCCGTTTGTCGAGCCGAACCCGGAGTCTGCGGCTGCGATCGCCATGAGGCGTGATTCGTCCCACAGCCCAGAGAACACATCGGTTGTGCTCCCGTACTCGGACATCACGATCTGCACATCACTTTGATCGACGACGCTGTCTTGGTTCGCGTCTGCGATCGGCATGATCCCGTTGGCGTGCGGGCTGGTCCCGTACTGGTTCGTTGTGAGCTGGACATCAGCTGCATCGACTTGATGATCAAGGTTGAGGTCGCCGGGGAGCTTGAGCGATGGGCGGGTTCCCTTTGACCAACCCGGCGTCCCGTCGATGCTCGTGATATCAGTTATGATCTCTGCTTCGTTGACCCCGCCCGATCCGTTATTGGTGAGGCTGATGATCTGGATCGCCGGCTTATTGCGCCATTGGTTGGGATGTGTCGTGTCAACCTGAGACGCGAAATGGCGAATGTTTGCGTTCGTGTTTGAGATGGTGCTGTATGCATCGGTGATGTCGAAACTGCTCGCGGTTGCGGTGCCTTCGAAGATGTAGAGTTGACCAAGCAGGCCTGTGCCGGTGTCCTTATCTGGATCCACGATCGCGATATCCGCGAGTCCATCGCCGGTGATGTCCCCGAGCGAAAAGGCCGCGTAACCGAACGCGGGGGTTGCTGTTGGGTCTGTGATCTCGGTCAGCATTGAGCCATCGGCGCCGGAGAAGATATGCACGACCCCGATGGGATCGTCACCAATACCGTCGCCGTCTGTGTCCGCGATATCCCATCCTGAAGAGGCGATGTCCGGAGTGCCGTCACCATTCCAGTCACTAATCCCGGTTACATACCGGCCAGTGGCGGCATCGGCATACGGGCCCGCTATAACCAGCAGCGGGCTGGCGTCGTGACCACTGAAGACATGCAGGCGCCCCTGGATGGAGAGTGTCTGACTGAGGGGGGTTGGACCAGAGTGGCTCTCCAACAACTAGATCGGCTTTGCCATCGTTGTTGATATCTCCTGCGGATCCGGAACTCCACCCGAACAGCGTATTCGCATTCGTGCCGGAGATTGTGTGGAGTTTCTCCGAGCGTGCTGCCGGACCAGATTCGCGCTGCGCCAGTATCTGGATTCGTTGTATTGTAACTAAATACAGAAACGGGGTAGTCGCTCTGACCGTCGTTGTTAAAGTCATAACTCGTGGGCTGTGCAACAGTTGCTGCAGCGAGCGCCATCGCGGCCAGCGACCCGAAACGATGTTTCTGTTCAGAAATCATGATTTGTCTCCATACTTTGCGAAATGCAAAACCCCGACACGAAGAGTACATGTCTACGCAAAAGCAGTAGCACAGTCTGCAAACGATAACGGATTTTCATAATTTGCACAGATAATGGAGACTAAGTAACGAAAATAAATGTAGTTTGTATGCACGAAACAACTTGCCTGTGCTTGGATTGATTGAAGAAATGAAAAGTGGGGCCCTGATCAGGTGGGCGGTGCTGTTCGAACTGCGTTGATTGATTACTTGAGCTCCCTGATCCGAGCATCGCGGAACTCCACCGTCACCGGGTCCTGGCGCCCACCGACATCATGCACCTGGAACCCAATGTGCCCCTCGCGTGTCATCGCGTCGAAGATCTCCGATGCGGGGACGCCGTTGATCCAGGTGCGGATGGTGTCGCCTTGCGCGAGGACGCGGACGGTGTTCCATTCGCCCGGGCGGAACGCGCGCCGGGGAGATGGGGTCGTGTGCAGCGGGTGCAGCCAACCGCGTCGACGTTCGTCGTAGATCCCCGCGGAGTACGCACGCGGCTGCGGGTCGATCTCGATCTGGTACCCCTGCAGGTTCCCGTCGCGGTTGTCGACGCCGCCCATGATCGCGGATCGGATCTGCACGCCCGAGTTGAGCTCGGGGTGAACGCGGAAGTCGTAGATGAGTTCGAAGTCGGTGTAGGTTCGCTTGGTGGTATAGAAGGTGTTGGGCGAGTTGGGGACGCTCGTGCCGACGAGCACGCCGTCCTTGCGTTCGTATGTCGCGCCGCCCGCCTCGGATGATCCAGTCGGACTCGTCCGTGTCCTCGAAGAGCCGTGTCCATGCGCCGGGCGTGGGTGCGGGCGCGTCGTCGAGCGGCGCGATCCACGCGTTGCGATACCGAACCGGTCCCTCGGCGCGTGTCGCGTGATTCTGCAGCACCAATGGCCCGATCATCCGATCAAGCCCCGCCCCGGGCGACTCGCCCGCTGCCCGCTGCGAACCGGTGGGGTGGGGGAGCTCGACATCGTCGTGCACGAGTCGTCCGTTCCAGTACACCGTGGCACGTGCGTTCTCGGTCTTATTACCATCGCTGTCAAAGCGTGCTGCGCGGAACCAGATGTCGTACGCCTGCCATTCGCCGGGGCCCCTCGACGCGTTCGAGTCGGCGGGCTTGATGTTGTAGAACGCGCCGGCCTCGTTGGCCTGCAGTGGTTCGTCGCCGCGCTTGGTGCCGAGGACTTGGAGCTCGTACTTGCCCTGCAGATACACGCCCGAGTTGCCGGCCATCTGTCCCTCACCGCCGGGCGGTGAAAGCCACTCGATATGGATGCGAGCATCGCCGAACGATGTGGTAGAGGAGAGGTCGCCAGAGCCATCGCCGACGGACATATAGCCCTTGGTATTGAGCAGCCCGTCCTGATCGATGTTGCTACCGGGGAAGGGACGGTTGGCGTAGCGCATGACCGCGCCTGTGGAGCGACCGATGAGGGTGACGCCGTCGGCGGGTGGGAGAAGCCCGATGCCGACGCCTTGTTCCGTTGGATCGATCGACAGGTCAGCAATGCTTGAAAGCGTTGGGCGATAGGGTATCTGGTTGAGCGTGTACCAGGCCTCGGTGGACCAGGGGATCTCTCCATTCTTTCCTTCGACATTCGCGACGATGTGATAGACGCGGCCGGGCTCAAAGTCGCTGACATCGAGCGAGACGCCAAAGTTTTGAATGTGGATCGCGTTCGTCACAAGGTGTGTGCGCTCATCGACCTTTGGTCCGCCGTAGCGAGCGGTAGGCTCGTAAGTCCACGATGTGACGGTGTAGTTCTTCATATCCCACTTTGATTTCTCAGTGGGTTCTCGTGTGAAGTAGATCCGGAATCCGGTACGCCTTGCGTGTACCGAGTTGATCTCAAGCACACGCTCCCCATTCGGCGTCAGCCGCTGCAACCCAAACTGCGTCCCGCGCCAGTTCCAGTTCCCGCCCGCGCCGATCCCCGCGACGATCAATGACCCGTCGGGCGCCCACGCCATGCGATTCACACCCGACTCGAGCCCTTGCGTAAACCGGAACAGCGCACCCTGCAACTGCCCATTCACGCGTTCGAGGAACACGCGCCGCACACCACCAGCCGTGAGTTCGCCGACGAGCATCTGCTCCTTGAACGGACCAGAGGTAATCGGGAGTGGCTGCGTAGGTGAGTTCACCACCTCGTTCTGAGGCAGCCACAGCGCGGGCGGCGTGCGTGGGCGATCGCTGTAGACGCTCGGGTGCCCACCCTTGGGGAATCGCTCTTCGAGCATGGGGACGAAGTTGGCATTGTTGTAATGTCCATAGAAGCGCCCGGGGATGATCTCCGCGAGCGTGGACGAGGGCATCCAGGTGCCCTGGTTGTCGAGGTAGACGAGTGCGCCATCGGGCGAAACGCCCAGCCCGTTAGGTGTGCGCAACCCGCCCGCGATGACGAACGCGGTCTTGGCTTCGATGTCGATCTCGATGAGCCCGCCTCGCATGGGCCCGTTGGGCCCGGCGTTGTCCTGCATCCCCTCCCACGCCGGCGGCGCCATCGCGGTAGAGAGGGCCGCGTAAAGCTTGCCGTTATTAGGCACAAGCCCGAATACGAACTGGTGGTAGTTCCATCCTTCCCACCCATCCGCGATGAGCTCGTGCGTCTCGAAGTACCCGTCGTTGTCCATGTCGCGAAGGCGCTCGACCTTCTTGCGATGCGCGACATACAACTCGCCCTCATGCACACACATCGCGCTTGGTTCGTAGAGGTCCGTCGCGATCTCAACGACCTCGATCTCTGATTGATCCTCCGCGTCCCAGTTGAGGATCGCGTAGAGCTTGTCGGGTTCCTTGGAGTCGATGTCTGGGAGTGATCGATCATCGCGCTGCAGCGGATCGAAGGTGCCGATCGCGAGCCGCCCATCAGGAAGGAAACACATCGCGCCCACCTTGGGCTCAAACCCCTCGGGTCGGATCGTGGAGAGGTCCCACCCGGGGTGGACCCCAGTCAGAGGCGTGCGATCGCCCGGGCGATTCTGTCCAACGATCCGTTTGTCGCCGGGGGAGGTGACGCGGGTCAGGTCGCGCTCAGTACGCAGATGCTCGATCGGGATGCCCACAAAGTCGAGCGCGTTGGGCGTCAGCCATTGGAGCTTGAGGGCACGCCCGCCCCCGGAATCGAAGTGTTCGATGTTGAGCGTGTAGGTTCCCTGTTCGAGTTCGATGTGCTCGCTGGTCTTCTCGATCGCGGCGTGTCGCCCGTCGTGGTCGAGGATCGTCTCGCCGTTGAGCCGCAGGCGCGACCCGTCGTCGGATGTGAGCATGAACGCGTACCGCCCGGGCTCAGTAATAACGAGTTCCCCGATCACATGCGTAACGAACGGCGCCGGGATGCCCCCGAAGTCATCGTTCCCCGCGTCGATCGAATCACGAAGCTCATCGAGATTGGGCGTCTGGTCCGGCGCGATCTGCGGGATGGTCTGGATGTCGCCCGAGACCTGGTAGACACGGAAGGTCACGCCCGGGTCGGTTTCCTGGGCGAGGGCATGTTGTGTACAGAAGATGGCGAGCGTGGGGAGCACAAATCGGTGGTAAATCATCGCCCGATGGTACAAGAAAGCGGTTCCGTTGATGGGCAGCGAAGAAAGTTGATCAAAATCCGAACAGGTGGGTTGATTTGTGTTCGGTATTTGGTATTTTGTTCGGTATGATACCCAAAGTACGCAGCTTTCTGCTCCAAGGGATCGACGCGCAGCCTGTTGAGATCGAGGTCGATCTGGATGACACACAAATCCGTCGGGAAGTCGTGGTGGGACTCCCCGATGCCGCGGTCAAGGAATCCCTTGAACGCGTGCAATGCGCCATGAGTAACTCGGGGTACCCGATGCCCATCGCGCGATTGCTCATCAACCTCGCGCCCGCGGATGTCCGAAAGGAAGGCCCGCTCTACGACCTCCCCATCGCGGTGGGGGTTATGATCGCCAGCGGGGTCATCCATCCGTCCCCCGTCCGCGCGCCCGCACCCATCCACGCAGGTGGAGGCGTGCTCGAGTTCGAGGACGAGTCGGGCGGGCTCGATCCGCGCCGGGCACTCATTGCGGGCGAGCTCGCGCTCGATGGGCGCATCCGCCCGATCCGAGGCGTCATCGCCATGGTCACCCTCGCCCGCGATCTCGGGCTCGACGCCGTCGTCGTCCCCGCTCAGAACGCAGCGGAAGCGTCCGTCGTCGAAGGCGTGCGCGTGTTCGGCGTGTCGAGCTTGTCGCAGGTCGTCGGGCTCTTCAACGGCGAGCTCGATCTCGAACCGCACCCAACCACCGATGTCGCGTCGATGCTCGAGCAGACGAGCGCCGCGGTGGACTTTGCGGAGGTGAAAGGACAGGAATCCGTCAAGCGGGCGCTGGTCGTCGCGGCTGCGGGTCAGCACAACATCGTCATGCTCGGGCCCGCCGGGACGGGCAAGACCATGATGGCCAAGGCGCTCCCCGGGATCATGCCCACGATGACACCCGCCCAAGCGATCGAAGTGACACGGATCTATTCCAGCGCGGGCATGCTCGACGCGAGACGGGGGTTGGTCTCGACCCGACCCGTTCGCACGCCGCACCATACCGCCAGCTCGCCCGCGATCGTCGGCGGCGGGGTCATCCCCCGTGCCGGTGAGATCTCCCTCGCGCACCATGGGATCCTGTTCCTCGACGAGCTCCCCGAGTTCTCCCGCAATGTCCTCGAAACCATGCGTCAGCCGATGGAGGACCATGTCGTCACCATCGCCCGATCGCACGGCACCGTCCAGTTCCCCGCATCCTTCATGCTCGTCGCCGCGATGAACCCGACACCCAAGGGTGACATCGCGCCGGGTGAAGTGGGGCTGCGCGAGATGCAGCGGTACCTCTCGCGTTTGTCGGGTCCCTTGCTCGATCGCATCGATCTGCATGTCGAAGCGCCCGCGGTGCCCTGGAGCGAGCTGAGCCAGAAAGCAACCGGCACCGATACCGCGACGATGCGGGCGCAGGTGATCGCTGCTCGAGAACGCGCGATCCGCCGTCAGGGCGATACCCCCAACTCGCGTCTCAAGGGCAAACAACTCGACGAGTTCATGGCGGTCGAATCCACCGCCAAAGCACTCCTCGAACAAGCAATGACGCAGCTCGGCCTCAGCGCGCGTGCCTACGACAAGATCCGACGCGTCGCGCTCACGATCTCCGACATCGCGGGGTCCGAGACCGTCCGCCCAGAGCATGTCGGGGAAGCGGTACAGTACCGCTTGCTCGATCGAAAGCTCTGAGACCTGATCGCCGCAACCTTGGGTTGGGTGCACGATACAACCGGTTCTGCTATTCTTGCGTTGCAGGACCCGTATCCATCCTCGCCGGGCGTTGATTGGCTCGGCGTGTGTCCCAGGAGCCCAATCATGTCTTTCCACGCTGTGCTTCGCGCCGCCAAGGCGCTCGGGGTTGTGACCCTCCTCGCCTCATCGCTCACCCTCGGCGCGTGCGCCTCGACCTCCTCAACCTCGCGCGGGGCCACAACTCGTCCAGGCGCGGGCGCGATCGAGTCCGTCGGCGCGGTCGATGACCGGTTCCGCCGCGCGGGCGGATCAGACGGCGAGAACATCTTCGCCCAGATCGATTGGGGCACACCAACTGAGATGCGTCTGGGATCGGGCATGCCCGGCCCGGACTATTGGCAGCAGCACTGCGATTACGAGATCGACGCGACGCTCGAACCCGATTCCGGGGTCATCGATGCGAGCATGCGCATCATCTATACGAACAACTCGCCGCACACCTTGAACTACATCTGGATGAACCTCGAGCAGAACCTGTTCCGGGGCGATTCCATCGGCACCAACTCCCGCTCACCCGGGAGTGTCATGAAGATGCTCGAGTACGACTTCGGGGGCGGGTACACGATCGATCGCCTCGAAACGAACGGGCGCGATCTCGAGATGAAGGTCTACGACACGCTCGGGCGCTTCGATCTCCCCACACCCCTCGCATCGGGGCAGACCCTGGTGTTCGAGATGGACTTCTCGTTCCCCGTCCCCCCGCACCTGCGCCGGATGGGGTCCGAAGTGGTCGAGCAGGGCAAGATCTTCGAGCTCGCCCAATGGTTCCCCCAGGTCTGCAAGTACGACGATGTCCACGGGTGGAACACCCTCCCGTACCTCGGCAGCGGCGAGTTTTACACCGACTTCGGGAGTTACATCGTCAACATCACCGTCCCGCGCACCTACATCGTCTCGGGGTCGGGGATGCTGACCAACCCGCAGGAAGTACTCACCGCGACCCAGCAGTCCCGCATGAACGAGGCGATGCGTTCCGACGAGCCCGTCTGGATCATCAAACCCGAAGAAGTCGGGACGCGATCCTCTCGCCCGGCGGGTGATGGGATGATGACCTGGCGCTTCAAGATCGACAACGCCCGCACCTTCGCATGGGCCGCCTCCGATGCGTTCATGTGGGACGCCGCGAGCGTCGCGATCGCCGACGGACGCGGCGGCACCCGACGCGTCCTGTGCCAATCGCTCTACCCCAAGGAAGCAGAAGTCTGGGGTCCCGATCACGCCGACGGCGGTTCGACTCGGTACATCCGTCACTCCATCGAGTTCTACTCCGATTTTCTCTTCCCGTACCCCTACCCCGCGATGAGCAACATCAACGGCCCGGAAGGCGGGATGGAGTACCCCGGGATTATCTTCTGCGGCGCCCGCACCAACCCGCGTGGGTTGTTCGGGGTCACGGACCACGAGGTCGGGCACAACTGGTTCCCGATGGTGATCAACTCCGACGAGCGCAGGTACATGTGGCAGGACGAGGGGTTCAACACCTTCATCAACCTGTACTCGAAGGCCGCGTGGTACGACGAGGATGTCGACATCTCCCGCGCGATGCAGCAGACCATCGACATCTGCAGTTCGGGTAACTGTCAGCCGATCATGACCAAGCCCGATCGCACCTGGCCACGCTGGGTCGGGGGGCTCATGTACCGCAAAACCGGGTACGGGTTGTACCTGCTGCGTGAGTACATCCTCGGGAACGAGCGATTCGACGACGCGTTTCAGGGGTACATGCGCGCGTGGTACTTCAAGCACCCCCAGCCGAGCGATTTCTTCCGCGCGATGGAAGACGGCGCGGGCGCGGACCTGAACTGGTTCTGGCGCGGGTGGTTCCTCGAACCCGACGCACTCGATCAGGCGATCCTTGCGGTCAAGGACACCCCCGACGGCGCGATCGTCGTCCTCGACAACATCGGGGACATGGTCATGCCCGTACGCATGCTCATCGAATACCGCGACGGGTCGAGCGAGATCGCGGATCTGCCCGTGGAGATCTGGCACCAGACCTCCCGTTGGCAGGCGGGGATCAAGACCAACGGGAAGCGTGTGAAATCCATCACGCTCGATCCGGATGAAGTGTTGCCCGACATGGATCGCGCGAACAACCGATGGCGATAAGTTCGTAGACATGCCGATGGGGGTCTGAGAAAGGGATACACTCCGCCGTGTACCAAGCGCTGCTGACCCGAAAGTACCTGACCCGCAAGATCATGCCCATGCTGGCGATGGTCGCGGTCATGCTGTCCGTCGCGACGATCCTCGTCACCTGGTCCGTCATGGGCGGGTTCCTCGTGTCGTTGATCCAGAGCGGGCGGGTCTTGGTGGGGGATGTCGCGATTGTTTGGCCCAATGTCGGGTTCGGGCACTACGACGACCTGATCGAGATGCTCGAAGAGGATCCGATGATCGATGCCGCGACCCCAATCATCGAGACCTTCGGGCTGGTGCAACTCCCCGACGGACGGATCGAGCTCATCCAGATCAAGGGCGTCGATGCGCTGAGCTACTCGGATGTGACGGGGTTTGCGGACACGCTCTGGTGGAAGCCGATCACGGAACCGACCCCCAAGGATCGGAACCGCGAGGACCTGCGCCTCATCGCTGACGAGCTCCGCGTGGATGTCGGGATCGATCTGGCGCAGATCGAGGTGAACGGGCTGACCCTGACCCGTCCAGACGATGAAACTGGCATCCCCGACCCCGCCGGTGTCCTCGGCGTCGAAGTGACGGGTCTGAACTACCGCACGCGTTGGGGTGGGTACGAGCCGCAGGGCGTGAATCGGGCGATGTCCGATGGGCGCGTGTCGCGTGAGAATGTGTTCATGCCTCATAACGGGTCCGTCGCGCTCACGGTGCTCTCGCTCGACAGCGACGGACGCCCCGTCGATCCCAAGACCATCACGATGCCCGTCGCCAACGAGTTCCAATCGGGGCTCTACGAGGTGGACCAGAGCACGATCGTGATCCCGCTCGCGGTGCTCCAACGCAACCTCCGCATGGATGAGGCCCAGCGCGTCACGATGGAGCGAGAGCCCTTCGCAACGGAGATCGACCCCGAGACGGGCGTGATCCGACCCAAAATGCGTGAGGTCATCGGGATCGACCCCGCGCGGGTGACGACGGTGCTCGTCAAGAAAGCGGACGATACCGAGCTCGAACCGATGCGTGAGCGCGTGCGCGAGATCTACGCCGCGTTCGCCCGAAAGCACCAGGGCGAGGTCCCCAGCGCCCACGATATGCACTTCCAGATCAAGACCTGGGAGGACCTGAACCGGACGATGATCAGCGCCGTGAAGAAGGAGACCGGGCTCGTCCTGTTCATCTTCGGGATCGTGTCGTTCACGACCGTGTTCCTTGTCCTCGCGATCTTCTGGTCGATGGCTTCGGAAAAAACCAAGGATATCGGGATCCTTCGTGCGCTGGGCGCTTCCACCCTGGGGATCGCGTGGCTGTGGGTCCGGTACGGCGCCATCATCGGGATCGTTGGCGCATCCGTCGGGACGGTCCTGGGGTACTGGATCGTCAGCAACATCAACGCGATCCACGACTGGATCGGCGAGCACACCGGGCTCGTGATCTGGGACCCCCAGCAGTACTACTTCATCGAGATCCCAAGCGATGTCGATCCGACCAAGGCAATGATTGTCTTCGTCGTCGGCGTGATGACCTGCGTGCTCGGCGCGCTGCTGCCCGCATGGCACAGCGCCCGCATGGATCCGGTCAAGGCTTTGAGGTTTGAGTGAGATGAGCACGATCACACAGACCAACCCGGCAAACGAAGCGAAGGCAAAGGCCCCCATCCTGTCCGTGCGCGATGTCCGCAAGACATACAAGCTCGGGCGCGTGAAGGTCCCCGTCCTCCATGGCGTCGATCTCGATGTCAAGAAAGGCGAGTGGGTCACCATCCTCGGCGCGTCGGGGTCGGGCAAGAGCACCCTGCTCCATCTCATGGGCGGGCTCGATCGCCCCGACAAGGTCGACGGGCAACGCGGGGCGATCTTCTTCGAGGGCAACGACCTCACCAAGCAGGGCAAACGCACCCTCGATCGGTACCGTGCGGATGACATCGGGTTCGTGTTCCAGTTCTACCACCTGCTCCCGGAGCTGAGCGTGGTCCAGAATGTCTGCGTCGGATCGATGATCCTGCACGGCCGGATCGGGTACATGTCGAACCGATCCTCGACCGTTCAACGCGCAACCGAGCTGCTCGAGCGGTTCGGGCTCGGGCACCGACTCAAGCACCGCCCGGCGGAGCTCTCCGGCGGCGAGCGCCAGCGCGTCGCGATCGCGCGGGCGCTCATCAACGACCCGAGCGTGCTGCTCGCGGACGAACCCACGGGCAACCTGGACATGAAGACGGGCGCGTCGATCCTCGACACCATGATCGAGTACCGCGAGAAGGCGGGCCTGACCATGGTCATGGTGACCCACGACGAGCGGATCGCGGCGCGTGCGGACCGGGTCATCCGATTGGTCGATGGGCGCGTCCAGGCCGCCTCAGATGCAACTTCTGTTTGAATTCTCGGGTGCCAGATCTCTCCGGTTTGCGGGTACTACCATTGGGGCAGGGGGACCTATCGCGATGGACGATCCCCGGATGCAGGAAATGGATGATCTTCGAGTGAACGGCACAGATACCCAGCGCACCGACGCGATCCCCCGCACGACCCGGAAGGTGGAACTCCACGGCGTCAGCGGCAAGCGGATCGTCGCGGATGTCATTGAACGCGGCGAGGGCCCTGTCGTGGTCTTCCTTCACGGGCTCGTCGGTCTCAACGAGCACTGGGGGCGGGTCGTCGATTCGGTCTGCGATCGCGTCAAGTGCGTCACCCTCGAGATGCCCCTGCTCGAACTCCGCGGGGTGGACTGCTCATTGACGGCGGTAAGCGCCATGACGATGCAGTTCCTCGACAAGCACATCGACGGGCCCGCGATCCTCGTTGGCAACTCATTCGGCGGGCATGTCGCCCTCCGCGTCACCCACGAGCGCCCCGAGCTCGTCTCCGCGCTCGTCCTCGCGGGTTCAAGCGGGCTGATCGAACGGACCGTCGTGAAGGGTGCGCCCGTGCGTCCGAGCAGGGAATGGCTGGTCGAGAAGATCGGCGAGCTGTTCTACGACAAGTCCAAGATGAACCCTGAGGATGTCGAACGCGCGCACAAACTGCTCAATGAACGCGGCGGCGCCCGCGCGATGGTGAAGCTGAGCAAAACCGCCCGGCGCGACAACATGACGGACGACCTCGGAGAGATCAATCAGCCAACGCTGCTCATCTGGGGGCGCGAGGATGTCGTGACCCCGCCCAGCGCCGGGCAGGGGTTCATGGAGCTCATGCCGGACGCACGCCTGTACTGGCTCGATGATTGCGGGCACGCACCCATGATCGAATCGCCCGGCCCGTTCGGCGAGGCGTTGCATGGGTTCCTCGACGAGCTCGAGCAGCGCGGCGTCATCACCCCCAAGAACTGAGCCCGGCGCCCATGCGGACCAACGCACCCACACCTAACGCGTCCTACTCGTGGACCTCGCTCGTCGGCGCCGCATTACACGCACGCGTCGAGGCGCGGAGGCGCAAGCTTTCCGATCTTGGGTACTGGCAACGCGAGACGCAGCGCCTGCAGATCGGGCAGCTGAGCAAGAACCTCCGCAGCGCAAAGGCAACCCGTTTCGGGCGATCGCATGGGTTCGATTCGATCCTCAGATACGACGACGAGATGGATCGGCTTCGCGCGTACCAGGAGCAGGTGAAGGTCGCTGATTGGTACGCGTTCCAAGACGATATCGCGGACATGCGCGAGCATGGCGAGCCCGATGTGCTCTGGGCGGGCAAGGTCATGCAGTTTGCCCAGACCTCGGGGACGACGGCTGGGGACAAGTACATCCCCGTGTCCGAGCAGATGATGCGATCGAACTACCTCGCGTCGCTCGATATCTTCGCGCACCTGATTAACCGTGGCGTGCACCCGGGGCGGATCATGGGCGGGCGCTGCCTGTTCTTGGGGGGATCGACGGACCTCGAGTACAACGAGCACGGGATCGCGACGGGTGACCTGTCGGGGTTGGTGACGCCGCTGATCAAGTGGCCGTTGTCCACGATCTACTCGCCCGGCCCAACCATCGCGCTGCTCAACCACTGGCCCGACAAAATCGAGGCGATGGCGCAGCTCACGATCAATCAGGACATCCGGTTCATCTCTGGCATGCCCAGCTGGGCGTTGGTCCTCATCGATCGCGTGATCGAGCTCGCACGCGAACGCGGGATCGACGCGCACTGCGCCCGCGATGTCTGGCCGAACCTCGAGGTGTTCGTGCACGGCGGGGTCAACTATGTCCCGTTCGTCGAACGCATGTGCCGAGCGTTCTCGGGTGATCCGAACATCGACTTCCCCGCGCGTCAGGAGCTCTACCCCGCGTCGGAAGGGTTCATCGCGATGCAGGACACCACGGGCGACCCGAGCATGCGCCTGCTGGTGGACAACGGGATTTTCTACGAGTTCGTCCCCCTGGAACAGATCAACGACGACGACCCGGATGTCTTCACCTGCTGGCAGGTGGAGAAGGGGCAGAAGTATGTCGTCGTGATGTCCACGGACGCAGGGCTCTGGCGCTATGTGATCGGCGATGTCGTCGAGTTCGACAACATCCCATCGGGGTCACTACGCGAAGGATCAACCCGCAATGGGACCGGGCCGGCACGCTTGCGGATCGTGGGGCGTCATCGACACTTCATCAACGCGTTCGGGGAGAACCTCATCGGCGAGCACATCGAGCACGGCGTCGCGTCCGCATCGGGGCACACCGGACTGACGGTAGGGGAGTTCACCGCGGCCCCCGTGTACCCGAGCGAGACCACCCGAGCGGGCTTGGAACTCGCGATCGAGTTCGAGTCGATCCCGAATGCCGACGGGCTCCGCGCATTTGGGGATGCGTTCGATCGGACAATCCGCGCAGAGAATGTCGATTACAACACCAAACGCTCGGACGATCTGGGGATGGCATTCCCCACAATCACGCCGCTGCCCATCGGCACCTTCCATCGCTGGCTCGATGCGAAGGGCAAGCTCGGCGGGCAGCACAAGTGCCCACGATGCGCAAACCATCGCGAGATCATCACCGAGGTGATCAATGCGGCGGATTTGGCCGGGACGCGTTAGGCGGCTAGGATAGATCCTCGACATTTTAGCTGATTGTGAGCGCATGCCGAGCAAGGGTGACCCGAGTTCGGGGTGTGCTTGCATCTGATCCACGACACAAGCGAAGAATCTGACACAGGACGAAGGAGTACGCGATGGGAACGGATAACGCAGGAGCTTGCAACGATTTACGATCGGTCTGCCTCGCAGCAGACGCGATCCTGTCTCAATGTGCCGATTACATCGATCGCGTTGAGGACGACCAGTTCGTCCAAGAGTCTAAGGTCGTCCCCGGAGGGACGATCGGCAAGCACATCCGTCACACCCTCGATCACTTCCGTTGCGCGATCACAACCGATTGCGCCGAACCCATCGATTACGATCATCGCAAACGAGGCGGGTCCGTCGAGGCCGATCGCGACGCCGCAAAGACGGAAATCGCGACGCTTCGATCGCTCATGGGTGCGTTGAGTGTTGAAGACCTCGATAAGACAGTGACCACCCGGGTGATGCTGTGTGGGGATGGGCAGACGGCGGATCTGCACTCGACGCGTGCACGCGAGATCTTCTTCGCGATGCACCACGCGATCCACCACAACGCGATCCTCAAGGCGATCGCGCTCGAACTGGGGCTGAGTTGCCCCGAGGGGTTCGGGACGGCGCCGTCCACGATCAACTTCGAGCAGGCGGGGGCGAACTAAACTCCCATGTGCACGATCTCCATAGTCCCAGTCGATAACGGTTATCGCGTGATGCATTCGCGCGATGAGTTGCGTTCGCGTTCACCCGAGCAGGCCCCCGCGTGGCGGTTGCTTGAGAACGGCAAGACCGCGTGTTGGCCGACAGATACCGACGCGGGCGGGACCTGGGTCGCGGTGCGAGAGGACGGGTTCTATCTCGGGCTCGTGAACCTCAACGCCGCGGACGCGGAACTCGACCCCGATCGCCCCGAGAAGACCCACATTTCGCGTGGATCGCTCATTCCCCAACTCATGGAAGCGGACGATGTTCACGACGCGATCAAGCGATTGTCGAGCATGGACTTACGCGGGATGAAGCCGTTCCGGCTGCTGCTCGTGGGCCCGGTAGCCGAGGGCGGGTTCGCGTCCGAGATCGCCCGATTCGGTGGCTCAACTGTCACTCTCCCCGTGCCGATGGAACCCGTGGTCCGCCCGCGCTGCCTCGCGTCATCGGGGCTGGGCGATCACCTGGTGCAGTGCCGACTCCCGTTGTTCCGGGAGATGGTGGTGCCCGACCCGACCCAAGAAAACCAGCGAGCGTTCCATTTTCACCAATGGCCGGACAAGCTTGAGTACTCCGTCCTGATGTCGCGCGAGAACGCGCGCACCGCGAGCGTGACTTCAGTTGAATACATCCGAGGCGATCTGCCGAATGTGGTCTATGAATCCGTGGCCGAAGCATGCCCGGAAGCGGACCCCGTCGGGTCTGGGATGCTAAAGTAGGGGCACCATGAGCGAGTTCATCCAAGACCTGATCGATTGGCAGTTCATTGTCAGCGCCCTCGTCCTCGCGATCGGCGTTCACGCCGTCCTCGGGCTTGTCGCGTACGGCGTCTACCTTGAGCGCAAGATCAGTGCGTACATCCAGGACCGCGTCGGTCCCAACCGAGTCGGTTTTGACTTTGGTCTGCCCTTTCTCAAGTTCCTCAAGGGTTGCCTCGCACTGGGTCAGCCGCTCGCGGACGGGATCAAGTTCTTCGTCAAGGAAGACTTCACCCCCACGAATGTCGATAAGGTGCTTTTCACCCTTGCGCCCGTGTTCGCGGTCGTCCCGGCTCTCATCGGGTTCGTGGTGATGCCCTGGGGCGGGTACATTGAGATCCCCGCGGCTCAGGACATGGCCTTCTTCAACTGGTTGTTCGAAACTCGAGCCGGAGACATGTTCTTCGCGCTCTTTGGTCACCTTGAAGCTCAGACCGTCTCGGTCTCGGGTGCCGAGGTCCATATCGGGATCATCTACCTGCTCGCCGTCGCATCGATCGGCGTCTACGGCGTCACGCTCGGCGGGTGGGCGTCAAACAACAAGTACTCCATGCTCGGCGGTCTCCGCGCAACCGCGCAGATGATCTCTTACGAAATCCCGCTTGGGCTCGCGCTGCTCTCCACGCTCTTGATCACGGGCACCTTCATGCCCAACGAGATCATCGCGTACCAGGTCGAGCACGGGTGGATGATGCTCTCCATGCCCCTCGCAGCGATCCTGTTCTATGTGTGCGGGCTCGCGGAAGCCAACCGCGCCCCGTTCGACAACGCGGAAGCGGAGCAGGAACTCGTCGGCGGGTTCCACACAGAATACTCGTCCATGCGATTCGCGCTCTACTTCCTCGCGGAGTACGCGCACCTCGTAACGGCCTGTGCGTTCTTCGTTCTCCTCTTCATGGGCGGGTACCACCTGCCGCTTGTCGGGATCACCGATCCTGCGGCGACCGGGCTACTGGCAATGCTGGTGAAGATCGGCGTGTTCTCAATCAAGGTCGTGCTCATGGTCTGCTTCGCGATGGTGGTCAGGTGGACCGTGCCTCGTATCCGGTACGATCAGGTCATGATGCTCGGGTGGCAGGCGATGATCCCCACCGGTATGCTGATTATCGTGGTGACCTCGGTGATGGTGTACTTCGGGCAGACCACGCTCGTGCCCATGCTCGGCGCGAACATCGGGATCCTCGTCATCCTCCTCATCGCACAGCACCTCTTCGCGACGATCTACGGGCGCTCGACCGCGAACCGCAAGATCGGGCTCTGGGGCTCGCGCTACTCGCCCATGGACGGCGAGCGGATCGTCACCGCACCCCGCAACCCCATGGCACGCGAAGACCGCCCGATGCAGGGCACCGCACCGAGCGTCTGATCGGTTTGCTCAACGAGCTAGTGTCTTACTGGATCGAGTTGATATCGCTCGCGCCGAGTCGCTGCGCGATCGTGGGGAGCAGGTAGGACTGTCCGCGATACGCGTATACGCGCCCAGACACGAGGAACCGGGCCGCATCGCCCTGATCCATCGCCCATTGCTCCATCCGCATCAGCGCCCGTGAGGGCAGCACCACGAGCGACGCGTTCTCCGCCGTGTCCGGCTCGTCGTTGTCGAACGCGATCGCCCACGCACCATCCGCGTTGCGGATCAGACGGGCCGGGCGTCGTAGGAGCAGGGTGCCCTCCTCAAGCCCGTTGGTCTGCGTCCCCGCGTCGCGCTGAGGCGTGCGCGGGAGCGCCTCGAGCCGATCACGCAAACGATCCGCGCTCTCGCGCGGGTCGTTGGGATCGGGTCGATCGAGCTCACGCAGAAGGTCCCGCACCTCCGGGTCCGCCTCAAGCCCGGTGGGCTCGTCCGTTTCCGTTGTGGGATGGGTCTGGGGTTGCTCGGGTGTTGTTTCGGGTTGCTCGCGGACAAGCCGGTAATCGGAGATGAGCAGCATATTCCGCTGGTGATACATCAGGATCTCCCCCGACACGATCACACGCTGATTGCTCCACTCATCCTGCAAACGCTCCAGCGCCCGGCACGGGAGCAGGATCACGGCCCCCTCTCCCGGCTCACGCTCGGCCCGATCGGGGACGAAGATCACCTGACCCGAGGGCGCCAGAACCAGATCACCCATCCGCGCCTGGATGAACGATCCCTCCGCGAGCATCGATGGGGTGAGCTTGGTCTCGAGGGTGTCGTTGAGCACATCGAGCCAATCCGGGCCCTCGCCGAGCCCCGGCTGGATCGTGACGGACACGCTCGCAACGGTTGGTTGCACCGGCGTCTGGTTCGTCCCCACACGCGGCAGGATCGATCGCGCCTCTTCAACCTGCTCGGCGCTGCCCGGGAACTCCTGGGCGCTGCACACATGGGCGAACCCCGCGAGGAGGGAGAGAACGATGGGCGAGAGGTGGAGAGGGGATCGGTTCATACCCTAAGGGTATCGGCAATCTCGAGTGGTTGCCGTGCAGATCGCGGTTCTTGACGCGATAGAACGGGTTTTTCGGGCGCGTGTGTTGATCTTTGATCGGATCGGTTGTAGGGTCACCCCTGCCCGATTGGGCGAACAAACGGACGTGTGCCCGAGTGGTCTAAGGGAACGGATTGCAAATCCGTTGTGCGAAAGCCAATCGTGGGTTCGAATCCCACCGCGTCCTGTCCAAACGAGAACCGATCCGCACCACGCGGGTCGGTTTTTTCGTGCGCACCGTTGTACGATCAATGCATGAGTGATGCCGATGCCCCCACAATGAGCGCCGAGCAGGTGCAACAGGCCTCCGCCCGATTCCGGGAGGATTTCGAAGCCGTCCGTTCCCAGGTTGCCCGCGCGGTGGTGGGGCAACGCGCCGTGATCGAGCAGACCCTCGTCTGCCTCTTCGTCGGCGGGCACGCGCTGCTCGAGGGTGTGCCGGGCATCGGCAAAACCTTGCTCGTGCGGAGCATCTCCGAAGCCGTCGATCTGAGCTTTGGACGCGTGCAGTTCACACCGGACCTGATGCCCGCGGACATCACGGGGACGACGGTCATCGACGAATCCGAAGGCGACGACGGGCGCATGCGCCGCGCGTTCCGGTTCCAACCCGGCCCGGTGTTCTCGCAGATCCTCCTCGCCGACGAGATCAATCGAGCGACGCCCAAGACCCAATCCGCGCTCCTCGAAGCGATGCAGGAACGCAGCGTCACGGTGGGGGGCACCACGCACGCGCTCCCCAAGCCCTTCTTTGTGTTGGCGACCCAGAACCCCGTCGAGCAGGAAGGGACCTACCCCCTCCCCGAAGCCCAGCTCGATCGGTTCTTCTTCAAACTCCAGGTCGGGTACACCTCCCGAGAGGAACTCTCCGAGATCGTCATCCGCACCACCGGCGCGACGAGCAACCCGATCGAGAAAGTCCTCGACACGGAACGGTTGATCGAACACCAGCGCCTCGTCCGCATGGTCCCCGTCGCGGATCATGTGCGTGACTTTGCGATCCGGTGCGTCCTCGCGACCCACCCGCGCGGTGCGTTGTCGGACGGGCAGTTCGCGACCCCGATGGTGAACCGGTTTGTGTCGCTCGGCGCGTCGCCTCGTGCGGCCCAATCGCTGATGCTCGCGGGCAAGTGCATGGCCCTGCTCGACGGGCGTGCCAGTGTATCGATCGAGGACATCCAGAAGGTCGCGCTCCCGTCGTTGCGCCATCGCGTGCTGCTCAACTTCGAAGCCAGCGCCGAGCAGATCGACACGGATCAGATCGTAAAGAACATCGTGGAGACGCTGCCTCGGGATGCCAATTAAATTGCATTAGATAAAATTTGCAAATTAAGGCAACTGGGCCGACATGGGCTCGTACATCCTGCTACACGGAGCGCTGAGACTCTCGTGCGGAGTAGGGGCGGAGCAATCCCGAGGAGATTGCAGCAGGAGACAACATGTTTTATCGAGTCGCGATCGGTGCGTCTGCGCTATGTGTCACATGCGCAGCGGGGGATATCTACGACAACTTCGAATCGTATCAGATCGGAGGATCGCCTGGTGGAATCTGGGTGGACGCATCCTCGTACATCCAGAACCCAACGAACCCGGGCCCAACCGTGTCGATGATCCAGACGATCGATGCCAGCGGGAACGATACCCGAGCGGTGCAGATCAACGACGCGCTCGGGACTTCTGGCGGGATCGCGGGGCGGGTCGAGCGCCAGCAGATACAACGCTTTGAATCTGATATCCGATTCGATCAGGCGAGCGATGGCAACTACCCCAACTGGGTCTTCGCGAGCGGGTTCTTTCAGGTCACAGATGAGCCCGACCTGATCTCAATGCCGCAGGCGGTTGTGTATGCACTCAATACATCAAGGAGATTCCGGCTGTATGTCCACAACGCGGACGGGCAGGGCGGACGCACACTTGATGTTGCGCTCGGCAGCGCGACTTGGGATTTCGATCATTGGTATCGCGTGTCGCTCGAGGTTGATACAGAAACAGGAGCGTTCTCGAGCACCGTGATCGATCTCGAGAGCGGCGAGGTCATCATCGACAACACGCGCACAATGAACGGATGGAACCCCGAGTTTGGCCAGTATGACCTCATCTCTGTCAATGACGGGGAGTATGGGACGAACACGGGCACGCGAGGGAATGTCGTATCGATTGATAACGCGCGATACATCCCATCGCCTGGTGCGGTGAGTTTGATAGGAGCGTGCGGAGGGGTCTTCGCGACAAAGCGTCGGCGCGCATGAATATTCAAATCCGGGATAATCCCTGAACAGACTGGATCCGTTTCAGATCTGATTCAGTATGTTCCTATGCCGACGCACCCACGAGTTTGTGCGTCACTTACCGGAATAGGGGAGAACCATGAATCGGATACCAATGTTGTGCGCGCTGCTCTGCGGCGCGGGGGTTGTTCATGCCGAAATCGTCGATGACTTCGAGTCCTACACCCCCGGCGGGTTGCCCGGTGGGATCTGGCAGGACGCGACGAGCTACATCGACTCGCCCACCCACACGGGCAACTCGGTCTCGGTGATCGATACCACCGACGCGTTCGGGAACGCGACGCGGGCCGTCCAGATCAACGACCATATCGGGACCTCGGGCGGGCTGATCTCCAATGTCGGGCACGCCAATACCCAGCGGTTCGAGATCGATGTCCGACTCGACCAGCGCGGGAATGGGAGTTCGCCCAACTTCATGTCCGCGATCGGGTTCTTTCAGGACACGGATCAGACGGACTTCAACTGGAGCCCGCAGGCCGTGGTGTACGCGAGCGCGGGCGGACGCTTCCGCCTGTTCGTGCAGAACGCGGACGGGCGTGGCGGGGCATTCCGCGACTTCGGGCTCAACGGTGGCGTGTACTCGCTCGATACCTGGTACCGCGTCGCGCTCGAAGCGGACACAATCAACGGGGTCTTCGATGTCACCATCACGGATCTCGCGTCGGGCACTATCATCGCAGACGCGACACGCACCTACGCGGGGTGGAACGCGTCGCTCGGGCAGTACGACCTGATCTCCGTCAACGACGGCGAGTACGGCAACAACCCCGGGACGATCGGCAACATGTCCACCTATGACAATGCAAGATACATCCCCGCGCCGGGCGCAATCGGAGTGATTAGCATCGGGGCAATGACGATGACCCGACGCAAACGATAATCAATCCCCCAAGAGAGGGAGTCCTCGTTCGTGCGAGACCCGCGAACGATCGCCGAGTGCTCATAATGAGTGCTCGGCGTTCTTGCTTAATGGATCGCACTCAGAACGAGTACGGGTCGTCGATCAGCCCACGCCGACGCTTGCGGGTGGGGATCGGATGCCCGATCGCGTTGGCACACGCGTCCGCAAGCGCCTTGTGGAACTTCTCGTGCTCAGGGCACGCGTCGATGCGATCGAGGAAATCGTCCACGATCCACGCGGGCGGGTCGTCGGGCTCGGACGCGTCCAGCGCATCTTGGATCGCCTGATCGCCCAGCGCTTCGCCCGCTGCGCTGAACCACTTGGGGTTCGGGGTGTCGTTCTCGGGCGGGTCGATGCGGATACGCACGACGCGCTGGGCGACGCCGACGATCGGCCATTGGTTCTTGGAGGTGGTCGGCTCGCGTGTGAGCACGAACGGCGCGATCCCCGCGTCGTTGGCCGCGTTGCGGAACCGGAGCGCATCGGCACCGACGAAGTTGGGCGCGAAGAGGAAGCACTCGTCGCCGGGCGTTTCGGGGATGTCCGTGGACTTGGAGATCGTGTGGATCACCCCCTTTTCCAGCGCCGCCTGACGCAGGTACCGCTGCGCCTCGAGCAGGGGCATGCAGATCCGTTTCATCCGCCCGAAATCGTGCTCACGCCGCCCCAGCTCGAGCGCGTCGCGGCACAGCGCCGCCGCGAGCAGGTACTGCCCCGTCGTCAGCGCGTGGGTCGCCTCTTCCATCCGGGTGTCGATCGAGTTGGTCTGCGAAGTACTCAGCGGGTGCTCCAACGGGCGTTCAGAAAGAAGTTATACGCCCGACTGCACGCGTTGGGAGAGCGCACCCAAAAGTGCGTCCCATTGCGTCGCCAGCTCGTCGAGGTCGTACTCGATCGCGTCACCCAGCGCGGACCAGTCCTGATGCGTGAGGTTCGTGCGGATCTCGAAGAGGGTATCGCCGAGTTTCTCGATCGTCGCCGACGCGGTTGTCCCGTTGAACGAGAAGGAGTTGAGATCAATGTCCGCGAGCTCCGCGGATTGCGAAACCACCTCGCCCACGGCCTGCCACCCCGTCAGCACGCCGTTGAGCGCTTCAACCGCGGGCTCGAGCGCCCCGGTGCGGAGATGATCCGCGGCACTCGATTGGTCCTCACGCACGAGCACGAGCGATTCGCGGGCGCTGGCGAAGGTCTCGACGAGGAACGCGACGGGGTCCGTCGTGGTCAGGCGGAGCTCGTTGATCCCGGCGCTATCGCTCGGCGGGTTGTCGAGCAGCGCGTCGTCGATCGACTCGCCGTCCGCGTGAATGTCCACGATGAGACGCCCGGTGTTCTCCGCGTGCTCCCGCGCCGCGTCGAGCGCATCCGCGATGGAGGGGTTGGTGTTGAGCTCGGTATCGTCGATGAACACACGCATGGGGGATAACCTTTCGATGGCTCAGGCGTTCGCCTGGGCTTGTGGCGCGGGCGTTTCGCCGGCGCGGAGTGTTTTCTCTTTATGGATGAGCCGGAGATTCCGGGCGTAGATCACGATCCCGGTGGATTGCCCGAGCACGCCGACGATGTCAACGCGCCACACGAAGTAGGTGAACAGGCACACCCCGCCGATGAGACTGAACCACCAGAAGATTTCTGGCACAGTCGAGACGCGGGGAGCGCTCGGAGATGATCCATTGCACGAACATGCGCCCGAAGAACGCGCCCTGCCCGACGAGCCCGATCGCGACCCACCCGAAGGTGCTCCAGCGGGTGATGTTAAAGAATCCGAGCAGGTGGCGCTCGATCGCGGGTCGGGCGTTCCATTCCTGGATCTGCTGATCGAGGAACGCGTCGAGCTCGGATCGCATGATCGGCGAGTTCGATCGCAACGCCGCGGGCGAAACAATCTCGTACGCGCCCTTTCCGTCGATCTCGACCCGCATGAGCATGATCTCGTGCGACCCGACCCGGAGCGTGAGGTCCGAGTGCGAACGCGAGAGCGCGGGTTGCAGGACGAGCCACATCCCGAGCAGGACAAGCAGGATCATCGCGATAATCGGGCCGGATTTCATGCGTGGGTGTGCTCCGGCGCGCTCTGGGCGATTGTGGATTGAGCGATGACCTCTTCGCTCGTCACGGGTCGGCGTCGGTTGCGCATGTACCGGACCGCGAACAGGTCGATGAGCCCGGGGATCGCGCGTTTGGTGATCCCCATGCCGTACTTGGGCGTTCCCGCGTGCCGGTGCCGATGATTCACCGGCATCTCGATCACGGTGTACCCCAGATGACGCGCCGTCGCGGGGATGAACCGGTGCATGCCCCGATACTCAAGCGGGAGCTGGATCGCGATCTCGCGCTTCATGACCCGCAGCGAGCACCCCGTGTCGATGATCTTATCACCGAGCACCACCCGGCGAAAGCTCCGCCCGACCCATGACCCAAACAGGCGGATGGTTGAGTCGCCCTGCTTGCGGACGCCGGATCGATCGCCCTGCACAAAGTCCGCGCCCGATGATTGGAGCAACTCGAGCATCCGGGGGATGTCGGCGGGGTCATTCTGGAGGTCCGCATCGAGGACCGCGATGAGGTTCCCGCGTGCAGCCCGGAACCCCGCGTGGAAGGCTGCGGACTGCCCGTTCCCCTTTCCCGTTGGGGTGTTGGTCATCGCGACGCAGCGCACCCATGCATGTTCCTGCTGGTGCGCGATCGTCCTGGCGCGGGTGTCGTCCGTCGATCCATCGTCCACGAGGATGAACTCAAATGCGATCCCCAGAGGCTCGATCGCCGAATGGATTTCCGAGACCAGCCGATCGACATTCTCCGATTCGTTGTGCGCGGGCGCAACGATCGAGAGCGTAATCTCGGGTCCGTTCGGGTTGGAATCTTGTCCTGTGTGCATGCGAATCGGACGGAAATGTCCGCTGATTGTCGTTCCTAGAGTGGTTCTAATGAACACAACGGCGGACCTTCCGTCATCTAAGCATATCGCCGAAGGAGTTGAGCGTCATGCATATGCGTAAGTCGGATCACGATCATGGGCCTGCGACGGTGCCGGTCAAGATCATCCTGGAGAATCCCGAGGACCTCAACGAGGACGGGTCGAGCAAGGCTGTCCACGAGGTCATGGCCGCCAAGGGCGAGCACCTGCTCGAAGTCGCGATGGACCACGGGATCAACATCGAGCACGCGTGCGGCGGCGTCTGCGCGTGCTCCACCTGTCATATCTATGTCGAAGAGGGCATGGATTCCTTGAGCGAAGCCGAGGAAGAGGAAGAGGATCGCGTCGAGGAGGCCCCGGGTCTCCAGATCAACTCACGCCTTTCCTGCCAATGCGACATCAAGGGCGACGGCCCGATCGTGTTCCGTGTCCCCGCGTGGAACCGCAACGCGGTCAAGGAAGTCCCGCACTAGCGCCAGATTCCTGTTTCATCGCGATATGCTTGGGTATGCGATATGCCCAACGAATCACGATCATGATCCTCGCGATGGTTGTCTGCTCGCCGCTCACACTGGGCGGCGAGCTTCGCGCGCGGACCGCACCCACGAACGAGGTGGTCGAGTCCGTCTGGGTCTCGTTCCGCGCTAAGTTCCCCGTCCCTGGTGAGGACGGGTACTCGGGCGACAACAAAGGGCTCGGGCTCGTCCTGATCGACCCCGACAAGGGATCGCTCAGCGAGACCTTCGTCTGGGACGAACCCAACACGGACCACTCGATCGCGATTGCGTTAGATGTGCACAATCAGATCCCAGATAAGTCCGCGGATGAAAACGGACGCGTCATGGGATGGTTCGACGCGGACGGGAACTGGTACGAGCGCCCCCAACGCGAGGTCTCCGTCCACGCGAACGGGCGCGAGCGGATCAATGTTCGATCCGAATACGAGTTCCGCACCAACGAGTGGGTCGATGTCGATATGCAAGTGCGCTATGTGCTCGGCGGCGCGAAGGTGATGGTGATGCTCGACGGGCACACAATCATCGATCAGCACCTGTGGGACCTGCGTCCCATGCGCCTGCACGCAATGGTGGGGGTGGAGGGTGACGACATCGAGGTCTCCGATCTCGCGATCACCCGCGTTGTCGCGCTCGATGAACCCATGCCCGAGCCCGTGACGCTGACCGCGTTCGATGCGGAACTGCTGCAGAACGCGGCGACCCTCCGCAACGATGTCGATTTCTCCTCGATCCCCGATTCCGTCGGGCGCGTCATCGCGACCCTGAACCTGAGCGAGCCCGAGATGGGGTACGACCATTGGGACAAGAAGGGCACCGTGGCGATCCGTGTGCCCACGGGGTGAGACGGACGAGGAGGGCAACGCGATCACCGAGCGCTTCGAGGTCTTCCGGTACATCACGCCCTATCGGCGCGGATGGACCTGGCACATGGATGTCACGGACCTGCTCCCGCTGTTCAATGACACGCGCCAAATGGAGACGCACATCGGGACCTACATGAAGGGGTGGCTCGTCTCGTTCGATCTGGATTTCTACCCGGGCACCCCCGAGCGCGAGCCCATCGCCGTCATGAACCTCTGGAACGGCGAAGCGGAGATCGGGAACCCCGACAAGCCCGTGTCCGAGTTCTACGCGACGCGTGAGATCAAGGTCCCCGAGGGCGCGACGAGCGCACGAGTCCGGGCAACCGTGACGGGGCACGGGATGCTGCCCAACTCCAACAACGCGGGCGAGTTCATGCCCATCTGGCGCACCCTGACGATCTCCTCCGCGAACTCCAACGGCGGCGGCGATGTCCTCGAGGGCGATTACATCTCCATGTCCGCTCGTAACCACCTGTGGAAGACGGATTGCTACCTTAACCCCGTGCCGACCACAGGGCGGGACCTGGAAGTTCGATCGTTCCGGTTGGGCGCCTGGCGACAAGGTTGAGCCCTGGATCGTGGATGTGCAATCGGAGTTCGTGATGGGGGATATGCTCAGGATCGCGTACGAGCTCGACTCGTACATCAACGAGGGACGCGGCGAGACCTGGGCGCCGCACCACTGGACCGACGCGCTCGTCGTGTTCTACAAGAACAAATAAGGGACACGATGGCTGAGAAACGCAAGCTCCAGGACAAGTACTTCAAGATGGCCAAACGCGAGGGGTACCTTGCGCGATCGGCCTACAAGCTCCTTGAGATCAACAAGCGGCGCAAGCTCATCCGCAAGGGCGATCGCGTGCTCGATCTGGGGTGCGCGCCCGGGTCATGGCTGCAGGTCGCCGAGAAAATCATCGGCGAGGAGGGCACCCTCGTGGGGATCGATCTCAAACGCGTCTCGGGTGACTTCGGTCCCAATGTCCGCACGATCGTGGGGGACTTCACCAAGACCACCGCGGCGGAGCTGCTCGGGGGTGAGGACGAACTCTTCGATGTCGTGATCTCCGACATGGCACCCTCAACAACTGGGCACGGCGATCACTTCTTCTCCGAGCGCTTGTGCCAGGAGATCATCGACGCGCTCCCCGACCTGCTCAAGTCACGCGGCACATGCACGATGAAGGTGCTCGAGGGCGAGACCTTCCCCGACCTGATGCGCCGCATGAAGCACATCTTCCGCATCGCGGGCGCGATCAAGCCCGACGCGTGCCGTGATGTGTCGCGCGAGACCTATGTCTACGGGATCGGGTTCCGACCCGGGCGCGTGCGTGTGCAGGATGACTCGGGCAACGGGGCATTGCCCGAGCCCGCGCCGGGGTGGGACGATTGACATTCCTGGCACCCATCGCGGGGTTGATCGCGGGCGCGATCGGCGCGGCGTTGGTGCTCGTGATGTACATGCTGCGACTTCGTCGGCGTCCGGTGCTCGTGTCGAGCACGATGCTCTGGAAACGGGCCGTCAAGGACCTCGAGGGCAACATCCCCTGGCAGCGGTTGTCGCCGACGATGTTGTTGTTCGTGCATCTGCTGATCGTGGCGTTGCTCGCGATCGCGCTGGCGCGTCCGGTGATGGACACGGACCTCGCGGACGGGCAACGCGTCGCGATCGTGATCGATACCAGCGCCTCGATGAACGCGACGATCGATGATGAGCCACTCATTGAGATCGCGAAGCGCAACGCACGCGAGCGGGTGCGGGCGTTGTTCGATTCGGGGCGATCGCCCCGGGTGACGATCATCGACGCGGGACTCGAACCAAAGATCATCATCCAGGATTCCGCGGAGCGCGGGCGATTGCTCGCATCGATCGATTCGATCGAAGCGCACGATCAGGCGGGCGACATCAACGCTGCCGTCGAGCTCATCGGGCGCTTGGATGCGGGCACCGATGAGGAAACCGAGCAGATGGACACGCTCGTCTGGGTCTTCTCCGATGGGGCGGGGTTTGGATCGGACACCGTGCCGATCTCGGGCGCGTCGGGGGTGCTCGCGCCGAGCGTTCCCGAGGGGTCGGTGCTGCGGAACCTGGGGATTGTCGCGCTCAGCGCCCAGCGGGACCGGGTGGATACGGAGCTCTGCCGCGTGTTCGTGCGGGTGCGACGCAGCGACACGGGCGCGAGCGCGGGGGTCCTGCGCGTCTTCGAGGGCGATGATGTCATCGACTCCGCGCCGTTCTCGTTCGACGAGGATCAGGTCATCGCGACGCACAGCTTCGAGATGCGTCTATTGCGTTCGGCGCTGCTGCGTGTGGAGGTCGTCGCAGAAGATGCGCTTGCGATCGACAATCGCGCATGGGTCTCGGTGCCCGCGCCCGATCCGATCCGGGTGACGATCGTCGCGCCCAGGGGTGTCGCGGACCCGCTGCTGCTTGATAGTGTTGAGGTCGTGGCGCGAGCGCCCGCGTTCGTGGTGTCGCCGGGCGATCCGATGGGTGCCCCGAACCTGATCGTGTACGACCGGGTGGATGCGGAGCGACTGCCCGGGGTGCCGAGCATCGGGTTCGGATCGGTGAGCGTGCCCTACGCGTCGCGGATGGACACCCCGAGCGGGGTGCGTCGGATGCTCAGCTGGGACCGCAACGAATCGGTATTGCGCGATTCGGGGATCGGTGGCGTGAGCTTTGTCCGCTCGATCGTCTTCGACGAGGCATTGCCCGGCGTGCGGGTGCTCGCGCGGGATCAGGGCGGCGCGGCGATGATCGAGATCGCGGATCGCGGGAATCGACACATCCGCGCCGGGTTCGTGCTTCACGACTCGGACTGGGGCGTGCAGGTCGGGTTCACGATCTTCATGGCCCAGGTCTTCGAGTCCCTGCTCCCCGGCGCGGGCGGGCAGGGCGAGGTCTACCGCACCAACGAACCGATCCTCTATCGCGACGACGACGGGATTGAACGCGTGTTCGGCCCAATCGAGAGGATCGGGGAAACAACCATCCCGGATGGACGCGTGGTGGGGGTGTCGTTGCTCGATGAGGACGAATCGGCGATGCGGACCCGATCGAGCGTCACCCTCGGGGCGAGCAACGACGGACGAACCAACGCAACGCTCGGGCGTGTGCGGGTCGATCTCTGGCGCTGGTTTGTGCTCGGCGCGATCGGGCTGCTCTTCATCGAGTGGGTGATCTACCTGCGCAAGGTCCGCGTCTCGATCTAAGGCAATCGCAGATCGTCGAACCGCTCGGGCGTGATGATCAACCGCCCGGGCTCGTGCTGATCCGGGATCATGCGCCGCGGCCAGGCGCTGTGCACGCCGTCCGCGTCCGTCCGCTCGATCCCGAGCATGAGCTGCCCGTCCTGATCGAACACGATGTCGGGGAGATCGATCTGCGCGATCCACCGATCCGCGAGGATCCGCGTCTCCACGCTCGGCTGGGGCACGAGCATCGAACCATTGCGAGCGACTGTCTCCACCAGCGCATCGGGCGTGATCCGCCACGCCGCAGTTGGGTACTCGCGCGGCCCGATCCAGACTGTCAACGCGTCGGGACGCTCACCCGGATTGTTCGCGGCGCACTCAAAGAACAAACGCCACCCGGCTCGCGGGTTTGATCGGTTCGGGGTGATCGTCCGCCAGAGGATCCCGGATGTCATCCGATCGGGCGAGATCGACGCATGCTCGAGCGGGCGGTTGTTGAGCAGCGAACCCATCGTCCAATCCGCGAGCAGCGGCCCGATCCGCACGAATGGCGCACCCGCGGGAACCCGCGACGCGATCAGATCGTTCGATTGCGACCAGCGCGCCAGACGCAAATCGATCCGGGTCGTCGCGATCTGCGGGCTGAGTTTGGAGACCTCGATGGGCTCGAGCGGGATCTGGATCTGCTGGAGGGTGTTGGGCGAGATCGTTTCCAGGATCGGGGACGCGAGCCCCGCGTCGATCCGCAGCAGCGAGTTGCCCGGTTCGCTCGGGAGCGAGAGCACGCCGAGCGTTGGAAGGAACCGATCGGTGCCCGCTTCGAGGGTGCCCTGATCGTCGATGATCCACGCGACGGCCCGCGCCTGAGTTTCCAGCCACGCCTTGGCGCGGAGCACACGGGTGTCGTCGTCCACGAACGGCGACAGCAGGTCGTGCGCGAGTCGGGAGAGATCGGTGTTGTCCGCATTCCACAACGGGAGCGTGCGATCGCCGAAGCGGGCGGTGCGGGTGAGCGCGAGCTTCATCCGCGTCGCGGTGTCGGGGTCGATCAGCCAGATTCGTCCGAGGATGATCTGCCAGCGGGCTTCCTGCTGACGCGCGATCGCGCTGAGCAGGTCGTTGCCCGGCGATTGGGTCGCGAGCTCGAGCTCGATCGAGTCCGTCATGTTGATCGATTGTGCGTGGGTCTCTCGCGCACGCGTGCGATCCGGGTCGAGCCCGTCTGTCAGCAGGCGCGCCCGCCAGTTCTGGAACGGATCGCGGTGATACTGCTCGACGGCTTTCTGCACGCTCGGGTCCATCAGCGCCGATGCGTCGGGGTGCATCGACCAGAACTGGGTGAAGTCGCGGGTGTGCTCGACCGTGTCGGCTTCGAGCAGTGCTCGCTCGGGGTCGGGGAGCCAGTTGAGCTCATAACGCGTCTGCCCAAACCACAAACCCTGACCCACCGCGTCGATCGGCAACGGCACCAAGATGAACCACGACCCCGCAGGGCGCTGGGCGATCGGGGTGGATCGGATCTGCTCGTAGGGCAAAGCGTCCCATTGACCCGCAACGCGTGTCCAGGTCGGCAGGGTCTGGTACGGCGTCAATCCGACCCAGAAGGGCTCGGAGGTGAACGAGCGCCCGTCGTCAATCCGGGTGGTGACGCCCCGGCGAAGATCGTTCTCGTTCTCAACGCGGAGCGAGACGACGAGCGGGTAGGACACGATCGCGTCGAGGCGCTCGGAGAGGGGCTGGATGGGCTGGGCACGCGTGATCCCCGAAATCAGGGCGATCAGGGCGATGATCCAGATACGGAGGCGTGGATGTTGGGGTGCGATCATGGAAATATCGTGCCGATTCGTGGGTTTGGTGTCATGGGAACGCACACTTGCCGGTACGGATGGTAGCGGATCAAAGATGCTGACGAAATCGCGCGATCCGGATCCCCAATCAATGCGTATCTGGAAGTAAGGAGATACCAACATGAAGTCCATGAAGACATCCAAGACCATGACCATGCTCGCATTGGGCGGTCTGACCCTCGGGACGCTGGGGATGAGCGGATGCAACAACGCGGGCGAGGGGCTCTTTACCGGCGCGGCGCTGGGCGCGGTGACGGGTCTGATCGTGGGGTCCACGACGGGCAACGCGGGTCAGGGCGCAGCGATCGGCGCAGCCATCGGCGGCGCGGGCGGCGCGATCATCGGCGATCAGAACGAGCGGAACCGCGAGAACGCCTACATCCGATCCCGCAACACCCACACCCACTCCCACGGGCATGTCCAGTATGAACGCGGGTACCGAACCCGGACCCATTACCACTACGATGAGTGGTGGTGCGACTAATTCGGGCGGTTTATCCCGGTTTGTCCGCATATGATGCACGGTTGCTTATCAGGTAAAGGGCTATCCATCCGTGCATATCCGAAACTTCTCCATCATCGCGCATATCGACCACGGCAAGTCCACGCTCGCGGACAGGCTTTTGCAGGCTACCAACGCGGTTTCTGATCGCGAAGCCAAGGCCCAGCTCCTCGACTCGATGGACCTGGAGCGCGAACGCGGGATCACCATCAAGGCGTCCGCCGTCACGGTCATGCATGTGCACAACGGCGGAGCAGTACATGCTCAACTTCATCGATACCCCGGGTCATGTGGACTTCGGGTACGAGGTCTCCCGCGCCCTTAAGGCGTGTGAGGGGGCGCTGTTGATCGTGGATGCGTCGCAGGGTGTGGAAGCGCAGACCGTTGTGAACACCTACCTCGCGGTGGAACAGGACCTGGAAATCCTGCCCGTCCTCAACAAGATCGACCTGCCCGGTGCCCGCCCCGACGAAATCGCGGAAGAGGTCGAGCAGGTCCTCGGGATCGACGCGATGGATTGTCTCCCCGTGAGCGCCAAAACGGGCGAGGGGATCCCCGATCTCTTGTCCGCGATCTGCGATCGGTTCCCCGAGCCGCGCAAGCCCGTGATGAAGCAGACGCGGGCGCTGATCTTCGACGCGGTCTACGACGATTACCGCGGCGTGATCGTGTACTGCCGCGTGTTCGATGGGAAGCTCAAGGTCGGCGACAAGATCCGCATGATGGGGATCGGGCGGACCTTCTCGATCACCGAGCTCGGTAAGTACACCCCCAAAGCCGTCAAACACAACGAGATCGGGCCGGGCGAGACCTGCTACCTCGTGGCCGCGATCAAAACGCTCGGCGATGTCCGCGTGGGCGACACCATCACCATCGATCACGACCCCGCGCCCGAGGCGCTCTCGGGGTACGAAGCGCCGGCGCAGATGGTCTTCTGTGACTTCTACCCGAGCACGACGGAGGAGAAGGGCAACTCGTTCGAGGAACTCCGCGACGCGATGGATCGGTTGAGTCTCAACGACTCGTCCTTCACCTTCCAGGCGGTGCACTCCGAAGCCCTCGGTTTCGGGTTCCGGTGCGGGTTCCTGGGTCTGCTGCACATGGACATCATCCAGGAACGCCTCGAGCGCGAGGGCGGCGTGCAGGTCGTGCAGACCGCGCCGACGGTGTCCTACAAGATCAAGATGCGAGGCAAGGGCGGCGAGATCTTCGAGAAGGAGATCCACAACCCCGCGGACCTGCCCGACGCGGGTCTGATCGTCGAGTTCTCCGAACCGATCTGTAAGGTCGAGATCATGACGCCCGGCGAGTACATCGGCGAGATCATGAAGCTCTGCATGGAACGCCGCGGCGTCTTCAAGAACCAGGGGTTCGTCTCGCACGGGCGCGACATGCTGACCTTCGAGATTCCGCTCGCGGAGATCATCTTCGACTTCTACGACAAGCTCAAGGGGATCAGTCAGGGATACGCGACGATGGATTACCATGTCGAGCGCTACGACCAGAACGACCTGGTCAAGGTCGCGATCCTCATCAACGGCGAGCCCGTCGAGGCGCTCTCGCTCATCTGCCACCGCGATCGTGCGGTGGCGCGCGGCAAGCTCCTGCTCGTGAAGCTCAAGAAGCAGATCGATCGCCACCAGTTCGAGATCCCACTCCAGGCCGCGATCGGCGGCAAGATCATCGCCCGCGAAACCATCAAGGGTTTCCGCAAGGATGTGACGGCGAAATGCTACGGCGGCGATGTGTCGCGTAAACGCAAGCTGCTCGAGGCCCAGAAGCGAGGCAAGAGCAAGATGAAGGCCGTGGGTTCGGTAAACATCCCACAGAAGGCGTTTATGGCGGTGTTGGATACGAGTGAGTGAGCAATGACTCGAAGGAAGTTCCTCACTCTGATCGCCTTCGCATTGTTTGTCGGTGCGGCGTATGTGCAGATCGGAACCTTTGGCATGAACCTGAAGGGCACCGAGACTCGGTCGATTGATGCCGCGATGGATGCCGTTGAAACACTCATTGATCATGGTGCTATTGAAGCGGAACCGGATTCAGATCAGGTCTGGGAGTTGTCTCGTCTGATTCAGCAGCCTGTCAAGGATCAGATTTTCATCACTCAACGGCGTTACCTGTGGACGAGTGCTTACATGGCCATTGTCGGAGTCGCAGTGATACTTGCGGCATGGTTCCCCGTTCGAAAGCCGTAAGAATAAGAAAGCATGGGTGCCCTGCTTTGACCCGAAGGGCAAAGCAGGAACCTGTTGATACCAAATGCCAGTCAAACACTACGATATCCCGAACCAAGCCCGGTTCCTGACCTACTCCTGTTTCGATCGACTTCCCCTCCTCAACACACCTGATACTCGAGACCTGTATCTCCACGAGATCGCGAACCAATCCGTGCGGTTAAGGTTCGATGTCATCGCGTATGTGATCATGCCGGATCATGTGCACCTGATCGTCGTGCCTCATGATGGGAAGATCAGCGGGGTCTTGCGTGGACTCAAGCAGGGGTTCGGGCGTGAGATGATCGAACGATATCGACGAGAGGATGCGCCGATTCTTGGACAACTTGTTGGGCCGCATGGGCGAGCGTTGTTCTGGCAACGCGGGGGGCGGGTATGACCGGAACCTGCGGAGTGAGAGTGATATCCGAGAGAAGATCGAATATATCCATCGGAATCCTGTTCGGCGTGGGCTTGTTGTGAATCCTTCGGATTGGGTGTGGTCTTCGGCGCCAGATTACGCGGGTGAGTCTGGTGTTGTTCCATTGAGGCGGGATTGGTAGGTGGGAACCTGCTTTGCCCTTCGGGTCAAAGCAGGGCACCCATCTGGGAGATGCAGCTCTCCCAAGAGAAGAACTCGCATATTGATGTCGTAATCCTGACAGACCTCCAACCCCAGCGCATCCTCCCTCCCCAAAGGA
>CBDDIA010000018.1:0-33212 GCA_965228685.1 Phycisphaerales bacterium | reverse complement strand
CGACGCAGAACCCGGGATCGACATCGTCTTCGACTACGGGCAGGGCGGGGCGTTCACCAACGGCAACCAACTCCCCGGCGCGCCCCTCTTCATCTTCTTTGACTTCGAGTTCAACATCCTCAAAGCCAACCACTTCGACGACAACCGACGCGGGTACTTCCACTACGCCATCTTCGGGTTCGCCTACAACGACCCGGAGAACCGGTCCTCGGGCGTCGCCGAACTCCCGGGCGACGACTTCATGGTCACCCTCGCCGACTTCGCCACCCCCACGATCATGACCAACACCATCATGCACGAGCTCGGGCACAACCTCGGGCTCGAGCACGGGGGCAACGAGGAACGCAACTGGAAACCCAACTACAACTCCGTCATGAACTACCGGTACCAGTTCGTCGGCGTCGACACCACCCTCGACGCGATCGGTGACGGGCTCCCCGACTACTCCCTCGGGGTCTCCATCCCACTCGACGAGACGCGCATCATCGAGACCATCGGGATCGACGGCAACACCCCCATCGACTGGAACAACGACGGCACCATCGACCCCAACCCCTACGAAGCCAACCTCAACTGCTCCGATGGCATCAACCCCTGTGGGCAGAACACCTCGCGGTGCTGGGACAATGAGTGCCAGACCCTCCGCGACCACGACGACTGGAACGCGATCCGATGGAACCGGTTCACCACCAATGTGGATCGCGTGCCCGAGCCCCGCGTCATCGAGTGCGCCCCGCCCCCCTGGATCACGGATTGATCCAATTTCCCACAATCCGGGCCCGATTCTCGTCGCACACGCATGACAACAAGGTTTGTGTCTGCTAGATTCTGCCAACACGCACAGAGGACTCGGCTTGATCAAGATCACCCACATCTCGACCGACGACCCGCTCTACGAGCAGGAGAAGGCCCTCCGCACGAGCGTCCTGCTCGAGCCCATCGGGTTCTCCTTCCAGGACTACCTCGACATGGCCCCCGGACGCGAGGAGCAGTCCGAGCACTATGTCGCCGTCCTCGACCACCCCACCGGCCCAAAGGTCGTGGGCACTTCCACCCTCTACATCGCCGAGAATGACCAGGGGCAACGCGTGGGTAAGGTCCAACAGGTCTGCGTCGATCCCCAACGCCAGGGCGAGGGCATCGGGCGAAGACTCATGATCGCGATGGAAGCCCGCGGGTTCGGCGAGCTCGGGCTCGAGCAGCTCTACTGCCACGCCCAACTCACCGCGCTGGCCTTCTACGAACGACTCGGGTGGCAAGCCGACGACGAGGTCTTCCTCGAAGCCGGGATCGAGCACAAGAAGATGTTCATCGCCGCCCCCAAGCCCGTCGATCAGGAACGATAACCAACCGACTCCGTAATCTGCGCTCCTTCCCCGCCCCAGCGGGGGAGGTGTCTGCGCAGCAGACGGAGGGAGGCTTCTCTTGTGCATCCCATCTTACTCTTGTGCCTCCCCCGCACCTGGCGGGGGAGGTGGATTCGGCGCAGCCGAAGACGGAGGGGGTCTTCTGAGAGACCCACATCTCCCAAGACCCCCTCCGCCTCGGGGACTCGGCACCTCCCCCGTCAGGACGGGGGAGGCACGAAGAGGGACACAGAACATCAAATGAAGAAAGACGACCTCCCCGCACCAACAGGCGCCCGTCCTCCTTCCTTGCCGCCATATCAACCACAACCGGGGATCATTTTTTTAGAACGGTTCTTGATTCAAACGCCTGTTCAGCGCAAGATGTACCAGTGACCCACAAGCACCCCCACCATCACGAGATCGATTCGGAAGAGCTCCGCACGATCTTCACCCACCACGGGCTCCGCCTCACGCGTCAGCGTGAATCGGTCTACCGCGCCCTCTGCGCCAGTCACACCCACCCCACCGCTGAGCAGCTCCTCGCCCAGGTCCACCGCGACGACCCCGAGGTCTCGCAGGCCACTGTCTACAACACCCTCGACACCCTTGTGGAGTGCGGGCTCGCCAACCGCATCCCCGCCTCAACCAGCGGCGGCGCCTGCCGATACGACGCCGACATGCAGGAGCATGTCCACATCGTCCTCGACGACGGACGCATCATGGATGTCCCCTCCGACCTCTCCAAGCGCCTCATCGACTCGGTCCCCGAATCGCTGCTCAAGGAGCTCGCGGATCGGTTGGGCGTCACCTGCTCGGGCATCAAGATCGAGCTCTCGGGCACTTAATCGATCGAACCGATCGCCTGCGCCAGCATCCGCTCATTCATCAACACCTCGATCGGCTCGCACCGCGCCACGCCCTGCGCGTACGCACGCACCGCACGCACCTGATCGCGATGCAACCGCAGCCGCCTCGACAACGATCGGAACGCGTGCTCCTCAGGACGCATCCGCATCCGCCGACGCGCGCGCACCGCGACGAACACCACCGCCACCACGATCGGGACGAGCACCAACACCCACGCCCCGCCCAGCGCCAGATCGGGCGTAGACGACGCGGGCTCCTGACCCGGAACATGCAAAGTACTCGGCCCGTCAGGCGACATCGCTCGCACCGCCCTTGCCCGTCGCCACCCCGGCGCGGATCTCCTGCGTCAATCGCCGGATGCACCGCGACGCGCGATCCCGCAGCGCCGGGTTCTGATCGACGGCTGCAAGCTCCTCGAGCTGCGCAATGATCGGGCCCCATCGCGTGCCCAATCGCTCACGCCCCGAGCTCGTCACCACCCGCTGCGCCACCCACGCACCCGCGAGCCGATGCATCGGGCGCGGATCACCGAGCAGCTCAATGAGCGACCCGCTGGCCTCGTGCGCAAGCTTGTGATCGTCCGCGCCGCACCGCTCGAGCAATCGACGCACCGCGTTGGCGCGCACCCGATGGTGCGGGTCGTCGCGGAACTCGATGATCGCCGACGCGGGCACGGGCGCCAGCTCGATCGCGTTGGCACGCGTCCGATCGTCGCCCGAACGCATCGACTCACTCACGACATACCGCGCCGCGTTCGTGTCCACCCGGGTCAGTGCTGCCACCGCGCTGGCGCGTGATCGCGCATCCGCGTGCTCGTGCTGCACGATCCCGATCAGGTCCAGCTCGAACCGATTCTCGATCCCCAGCGCCCGGATCATCGTGATCGTGTCCACGCACGACGACGAGGACGACAACCGATCCCGCAGCACCCGGATCGTCCCGCTCGGGTCGCTCGCGTACGCCCTTCTCGCCCGCAGACGCGACGCGGGGTGGTGCGGGTCCGCGATGCCCAATCGCGCTTGCTCCTCGATCGCCATCGCACGCACCTGCGGGTGCGCCGATCGCGCATTGAGCGCACAGAGCTTGAGACGCCCAGCACACATCGGTGAATCAATGCGAGGCGGGTCGATCCCGATCGTTGACCACCGCAACGCCGCATGACGGCTCACGCGCGCGTCCGCATCGAACAGGTAATCCGCGAGATCAATCGAAGGGCACAGCGACGACGCACGCAGACGCACAAGCGCCGACTCGTCCGCCAGCGCGGGCTCGATCCGCACGCGCCGCGTCTCGTCGTCATCGCCCAGCATCGCGTCGAGCGTCACGATCCCGACCCGCGCCGATTCCGACAACCCCCGCCACTTCGTCGGCGAAGGCAGCATCCCCTCGCTCGTCGTGTGCATCCGCACCGAGCTCACCGACGCGAGCTTCACCGCCCGCCTCGGACGCAGCGCCAACGCCCAGCGCTCAAGCACCAGCGTGTGCTCGATCGGGCTCTCCGCGACACGTAAACGATCCAGCGCCGCATTGGAGATCGCGTCGATCGACAACCACCGCAGCGCCCGCTCACGCAGCAACGGGCAATCTGTCCGCTTGAGCACCGAGCGCAGCGGCGCATGACTCGGGTGGTTCCGCTCACGCAGCAGCCGACGCATCCGCGCGCCGATCTCACGCTCCATCCGCGAACCCCACGGGTGATCCATCATGAGCAAGGCCGCGATCAGCGCTGATCGGCACCGGTGCGACGCGAAGTCCCACGCCGCGTCCGCGATCGCGCCTAAAAGCACGACCCGCTCAAGCTCAAGCACATCCGGGTCCGCGGGGAACGCAAGCACCGGGGACTGTGCGATCTGCGCATAGTGCGCACCGAGCACGGGCGCGGGGATGCCGCGTAGGTGTCGCAGCGCCATCCGCAGGATCGTCTCGTCCGCGACCTGACGCACCCGCTGATGCTCATCACGAAGCAACCTCGCCACGAGCTTGCCCAGCCCCGGGTCCGCGGTATCCATCGCGAGACCGATGGCTGCCAGACGCGACTCGGGCTCGGACTCATACGAGAGCGTGCGTGCCGCACGCAACCACCGATCACGCCCGAGCGCCAGCGCCAACTGACGCGACCCGCTTGGGAGCAATCGCCACGATCGCGCGAGCGTGATCAACGCCTCTTCCGCGTGACGCTCGCGCCATTTCACTGGGATGCGGGTGAGCAGCTCGATCGGGCCCGACGCTTGCTCGGGCGTGCCGGGTGTGGTGGATTCAGTTCGGGACTGGGCCGCGAGCTCGATGAGCATGAGCGCCTGCGATTCGAGCTGGGCGCCCGTCGCGGACTTGAGCCCATGCCCGAGCGCGACGATGCGATCGCGCACGCCCAATCGGGCAGCCTGCTCCGTCATCGATCCCTGGATAGGTTGGGTGTCTCGCGACTTCATGTTCGATGTATGTTTGGTACCGCTTCGAAGTTCCACCCATCATATCGATGATCGCAAGTTCTTGTGGATGGATCGTGTGGAAATCTGATATGTTGTGGGCGATCAGGGAAAAGTGATCAAAATTTCAAGTCTTCACAAATTGGGCTTGGGAAAACCAGTTTCGTCCCATAAACTCCGTCTTTCGTTGATTTCTTGACATCCACTCCAGATTTCAACGCGTCGGGTCCTGCCGTTTGATCCTGGTCACTCTCTCTCCACCCTCGGCATGGGAAGGAATCCATGACCCAAATAAAAACCGCACACACGAACGCAACATGTTTGCAATCCTACCAATCCGTCCTCTATTCCCGCCCCCTTCATCCTGAGCTCTTCTCGATCATCGATCATAAAAGCGTCACCTTCGGACCCTACCAGTTCGAGACCTGGCTGATGCAGGGGCGGCATATGTGCCGGTTCGAGATCTCGGGTGCCTGCGCCTGCGAGATCGTCTCGGAGACCAATCGCGGGCTTCCCGACACCGGGGTCGTCGAAGCGCTCCTGTGCGCCGGCGAACGCGAGTACGAGTACCGGTTCCCCCGCTCCAAGCTCAACTACATGACGAGCGTGCAGACCGAGCAGCTCACCCCGAACCTCTACTTGTCCACATTCGAGGAGCTCGACGACTTCGCCCGCGAAGAGCAGGCGCTCGTCCACCGATGGGACGACGAGATCGGCCCGTGCATGAGCATCCTCGCGCACCAGCGCCTCGCCAAGGAAGTCCATGTGCAGGCCTACCACTTCATCGCCCGCGAGGGGCTCGTCCTGCGGACCCAGTCCCTCTTCGAGCATGTCTGATTCAACCCCACACTCCACGCGCCGGCAAGACGCCCAACGGTTCATTTGATCCGCCGACTAGGAGTGCTCCCAACTGGGAGGAGAGGCCGTGCGTCGGCGCATTTTCGATTCTCTCTGAGCCCGGGTTCACCCGGGTTTTTTCGTGCCCGCATCGATTCGGGTCGCGAGATGGTCGATGATCGGGCTATGCTTTGTGCGATGCACACGAACCGTCCATCTCGGCAGACCGGCACGCGCCTGGAGGAGATCCAGAGCCGCCGAATTATGTGGCCCCGCTGAGGGCCCTCGGGTGATCCCTCACCCCTGCCAACCCTCGCGGGGCTCGTGCGTTCAGACCCGAACCGCACGCGGACGAACCCACCCACGAACACACCAAGAATACGATCACACACGCGCCGATCATTGACGATCGATCGCGCGGAGGAGTTCCCCCAAGATGTCCGACACGCAAACCGATAAGCCGAACTACAAGAAAACGGTCAACCTCCCCAAGACCGGGTTCCCGATGAAGGCCAACCTCATCCAGAACGAGCCCGCGTCGCTCAAGCGCTGGGACAAGCTCAACGACAAAGCGGGTCTCTACCACGCGATGCGCGCCAAGGCCCAGAGCTTCGACAAGAAGTTCGTCTTCCACGACGGCCCGCCCTACGCGAACGGATCGATCCACCTGGGGCACCTGATGAACAAGTGCCTCAAGGACTTCGTCGTCCGCTCCAAGTTCATGAACGGGTACAACACCGGGTTCGTCCCGGGTTGGGACTGTCACGGTCTGCCCATCGAGCACAAGGTGATGACGGACCTCGTCGAATCGGGCGGGATCAAGAAGCTCGAGGGGCTCGACGACGACACCCGACGCATGGCTGTGCGCAAGGAATGCAAGAGCTACGCGAGCAAGCAGGTTAAGCTCCAGACGGGGCAGATGCAGCGTCTGCTCACCGTTGCGGACTACGAGAACCCGTATCTCACCATGGTCCCCCGGTACGAGGGCGCCGTCCTCGATGTCCTCGCGGGTCTGTGCGAGCAGGGCTTGGTGTACAAGGCACTCAAGCCCGTGCACTGGTCCGTCGCCAACGAGACCGCCCTCGCGGACGCGGAACTCGAGTACCAGGACCGCGAAGACCTCTCGGTGTATGTGGACTTCGAAGCCGCCGACGCTGACGCGGTCTACGACGCGTTCGAGCTCACGGGTGATGCCCGTCCAAGCGCGACCCCGAGCTTCATGATCTGGACAACGACCCCCTGGACCCTCCCCGCGAACCTCGCGATCGCGGTGCACGAGCAGTTCGAGTACGCGCTGGTCCTCGTCGACGGCAACTACACCCTGATGGCCGTCGAGCTCGTCGAGAAGGTGTGCAAGGCGGCCAAAGCGGAGGATGTGCAGATCGTCGCCAAGACCACGGGCGACAAGCTCGTCGGGCTGCGCTACAAGCACCCCTTCCGCGACGAAGCGCCCACCCCGGTCAACGAGCCCGACGCGGACACGAGCACCTGCTACTCCGTCGTCAGCGCCGACTATGTCACGCTTGAGGACGGGTCGGGTTTGGTGCACACTGCACCGGGTCACGGTGCGGACGACTACCAGACGGGGCTGCGCGTTGGGCTCCCGGTGTACTGCCCCGTGCGGGGCAACGGCACCTACGACGAGAGCGTGCCCGAGTGGCTGCGCGGGATGTCGATCTGGGAAGCCAACGACCTCGTCGCCAAACGCCTGACCGAGTCCGGGCACATGTTCTACGCGCACAAGTTCATGCACTCCTACCCGCACGACTGGCGCTCCAAGACCCCCGTCATCTTCCGATGCACGGAGCAGTGGTTCGTCGATGTGAACAAGCCCACCAAACGCGACGCCAAGGGCCTGCGCGAGATGGCGCTGGCTGCAACTGGCGAGGGCGGCACCGTCAAGTTCGTCCCCGGATGGGGACGCAACCGCATGCGGGGTATGCTCGACTCGCGTCCTGACTGGTGCATCTCGCGCCAGCGCGCGTGGGGGCTGCCCATCCCCGCGTTCACCATGCCCGACGGGAGCGCGTTCATGACCACCGCCTCGGCGCAGGCCGTCGCGGATCTCGTGCGTGCCAAGGGCTCCGACGCGTGGTTCACCATGTCACCCGCCGAACTGCTCGCGGAGTACAACGCGAGCGCCGACCCGGACGCGCCCGCGTCGCTCAAGGACGGCTCCGTCAGCTTCGATCAGCTCCGCAAGGGGCAGGACATCCTCGATGTCTGGTTCGAGTCGGGCTCGTCCTGGAACGCCGTCATGCGTGATCGATCCGAAGGGCAGGACTACCCGATCGACCTGTACCTCGAAGGGTCCGACCAGCACCGCGGATGGTTCCAGTTGTCGCTGCTCCCTTCGCTGGGCGTGATGGGCGTGCCCGCGTTCCGCACGCTGCTCACGCACGGGTTCATGGTGGACAAGGACGGCAAGAAGCTCTCCAAGTCCAAGGGCGCCGCCCTCAAGGACCTGTTCGATCGGTACGGCGCGGATGTCCTGCGCTGGTGGGTGTGCTCGCTCGCGTACGAGAACGATGTCAAGGTCGACGAGGAGTTCTTCAAGCTCGCGGGCGAGAGCTACCGCACGATCCGCAACCGATTGCGGTTCCTGCTGAGCAACCTCGACGGGTACACGCCGAACGATTCGATCGCCACCCCCCCCACCTCGCTCGAAGCGTTCGTGCTCGCGGAGTTCGAGAAGACCCGCACCAAGGTGATCGACGCGTACGAGCGGTACGCGTTCCACGAGGTGCACAAGCTCCTCTACAACTTCTGCAACAACACCCTCTCGGGCGAGTACCTCACCGCGGTCAAGGACCGGTTGTACTGCGACGCCGTCGACTCGGAACGACGCACGCGTGCCCAGCAGGCGATGTTCGTCATGTGCGACGGCATCGCCAAGCTCCTCGCGCCTGTCATGTGCCACACCGCCGACGAGGCCTACCGCGAGCTCCATCGCGTCGATCCCCAGGACACCCAGTCCTGCGTGCACCTTACGGGGTTCCCCGGTTCGCTCGGGGTCGTCGCGGATGAGCGCTGGGACAAGGTCCGTGAGACGCTCGAGGGTGTCATGCGTGTGCTCGAGTCCGCGCGTTCGGAGAAGGGCATCGACAACCCGCTCGACGCGGGGATCGTCGTCCCCGACGCGAACGGCGTGCTCTCCGGGTTCGACCCCGTCGATCTCGCGGACTACTGCGGCGTCTCGCGCTTCACCCTCAAGGGCGACGGCGAGGTTGAGGTCGTGGACCTGCGTGACGAGCCCCGCTGCGAACGCTCGTGGAAGCGTGACGGCACGGTCAAGCAGCGCTCCGACGGCGGGATGCTCTCGGACCGCGACGCGGCCGCGCTGGGGGTCTGATAACCCACGAACACGAACGGTTATGCCGTGTTGTCTAAACGCAACACCCGCCCACCCGGCGGGTGTTGTCGTTTTGCGACATGGGCACGAACACCGGGGCGGATCCGCCCGAACTCCGGTGTGATGAGCACGAACCCAGACAACCCGATCAACAACCCGCAGGGCGATGATTCGCGATCGAGCCCGGTTCCGGAGAAGAAGACGGTCCGCCCGCCGGGCGTGCACGATGTGCGTGACCCGTCGTCGTCGCCGGAGACCGCGGACCAGCTGACGATCCTGGCGCACGACCTGAGCAACATGCTCGACGGGTCGATGCGCTGGTTGTCGCTCGCCGCGGCGGCGATGCCCGAGAACGAGCAGAACAACGCGCCCGATGACCTGACCAAGGCACGCGAGCAGATCGGGACGGTGCTCTCGACGCTCGAGCGGATGAGCTCGATGGTGAACGCAGCGATGCGCTCCAAGAGCGTGCCCATCGGTTCGCCCATCCTCGGCGTGTCCGAAGCCGTGAACATCGCGATGGCGATCGATCACGCGATCGATGTCGTCCGCCCCATGGCCAGCGCCGCAGGCGCGAGCATCAAGGTGCGGATCGATCCGCGCGCGGGGCGTCTGCCCGCGGGCCCGTTGTATACCGTGATCCTCAACGCGCTGTTCAACGCGGTGCAATCGATCGGGGCCGCGACGAGCGTGGACGCGCTCGACCCGGGCGGCGAGATCGAGGTCGTCGCACGCGTCGATCCCAAGCGCGAGGAGACCATCATCGAGGTCTTCGACGACGGCACCGGGCTCGATCGCAAGGCCCGCAATAACCAGGCGTTCAAGCACGGCGTCACCACCAAGCCCGACCACTCCGGGTACGGCTTGTCCATGGCGCACCAGATCGTCGAGCAGCTCGAGGGCGTCATCACCCTCATGCAGCGCGAGGATCGCACGAGCACGAACCGCCCCGGCGCGGTGCTGCGGGTTTGCATCCCCAACCTCGACGAGAACGCGCTGGATCAGGAAATCGGATGACCATGCGGCACAAGGCGAACATCCTCGTCATCGACGACGACCCGATCGTCGCGGACTCCATCGCGGAGTTCTTCCGCGTCGAGGGGTACGGCGCGATCTCGGTGTACTCCCCCAGCGCCGCCCTGAGCGAGCTCGAACGCGCCGCCCAATCAGGAAAGCCCTACCAGGTCGCGTTGTGCGACATCAACCTCCCCGAGATGGGCGGGATCGAGCTGCTGCGTGAGATCGTCAAAGCGCACGCCCAGCTCTCCGTCATCATGCTCACGGGGTACGGCACGGTCGAGTCCGCGGTGCAGGCGCTCCGTTTGGGTGCGGTGGACTTCCTCACCAAACCCATCGTGGACGAGGAGCTGCGCATTTCGCTCGAACGGGCATTGCGTCAGCACGAGCTCAAGCGCGAGAACTCGACGATGAAGTCGCGCCTGGAGCACAGCTTTGGGCTGGGCAACATGGTCGGGTCGGATCATCGGATGCAGAAAATCTATGAGACGGTGCACGCCGTCGCCAGCTCGCGCACCACGGTCCTCATGTCCGGCGAGTCGGGCGTGGGCAAGAGCATGATCGCCAAGGCGATCCACCAGGAATCGAACCGCAGCGCCGAGCCCTATGTCGAGCTCGCGTGTGGGTCGATCCCCGAGACACTCCTTGAGTCCGAGCTCTTCGGGCATGTCAAGGGTGCGTTCACGGGCGCGCACGCGGACAAGGTGGGCAAGTTCCTCGCAGCCGATGGCGGGACTCTCTTCCTCGACGAGATCAACAGCGCGTCCCCCGCGATGCAGCTCAAGCTCCTGCGCGTACTGCAGGAACGCCGGTTCGAGCCCGTCGGATCGAACGAGACCATCGAGGTCGATGTCCGCGTGATCCTCGCGAGCAACCAAGACCTCGAGACCCTCGTCGCCAAGGGCGAGTTCCGTCAGGACCTGTACTACCGCATCAATGTCGTGAAGATCGAGATGCCCCCGCTGCGTGATCGTGTCAGCGATATCCCGACCCTGGCGCACCACTTCCTCGATGCGCAGGCGCACGAGCTCGGGCGTCAGTTTTCTGGGTTCAGCGCCGAGGCGCTCGATGCGCTCCGTCGATACGCGTACCCGGGCAATGTGCGCGAGCTGGGTAACATCATCGAACGCGCCGCCGTGCTCTCACGCAACCAGACGATCGGGCTCGATGACCTCCCGGCACATGTTTCCGAGGGGACCGGATCGCCCATGAGTTCGCGTACGGATGCGCCTGAGGACGAGTGGGTCCCGATGACCCTCGCGGACGCGATGATGCATCCCGAGCGGGCGTTCATCGTGCGGGCGCTCGAAGCGAACGAGTGGAACCGTCAGCAGACCGCCGAGATCCTCGGGATCAATCGCACCACGCTCTACAAAAAGATGAAGCAGCTCGGGATCGACCCCGAGGAGCACGCCAAGGCGGGGTAACCCTCACGGGCACCCCGCATTGAAGAGCGACAGGAACGCGCTGACATCGAAGAAGTTGAGCAATCCGTCGTTGTTGAAATCGGCGCTGAGGTCCGCATTCGCATACGCGCTGAGGAAGGCGCTCACATCGAAGAAGTTGAGCGTCCCGTCGCCCGTCAGGTCCGCGGGGCAGCACCCGCCGTCGCGGAGGGTGCACAGGTCGAGCGCGAAGAACTCGTTGAGTTCCGCGTTCCCGTCGCCGTCCTGGGTCGCGGGGACCTGGCGGGTCATGTCGAGCGTGCTCCCATCGCTCGTGCCAAAGCTCAGGGCCGCGAGGTGCACCGTGTCGGGCACCGCGCCGTACTCGCTCGCAAGGTCGATGGTGGCTTCAAGGACCGATCCCGTTGCGAGCTGGGTGATCCCGGTCTGATCGAACCAACCGGCCCACCCGTTGTCGCCCTCATTCCCAACGAACGCGTCCCATCGGGTCACCTGACCGGCCTTGCCCCACATGGCGCCCTGCATGGACTCGGGCGCGGACGCGAGGACGAGTAATCGATCGAGCCCGTTGCCCGCGGGGGTGCACGCGAGGTAGAGCGTGTCATCTTCGAGCGCCGCCCAGAGCGAGATCCCGTTGTTCATGCCGAGGAGCGTCGCGCCCGCGTCAAGGTTGCCGTCCATCACGAACCCGGGCTCGCCCCCGCCGCCTTCGACCGTGAATGCCCAGTCGTTGCCGTTGTTGTTGTCCCAGATGGAACCGCCGTCGTTGAAGACGAAGTTGAGCTGCGTGGCGCTGGAGGGCACGGGCACGGTGATCTCGTAGACCCCATCGCTGTCCGAATCGTCCATCTGCACATCCAGAAGCACGGTGCTCCATCCGTTGAACCCGTAATGGATCCAGATCGTGGATGCGCTCGCGAGCGGGCCGTTGCCCGGCGTGTATGTGATCGTGACATCCTCGCCCGCGATCACCGGATCGGGCGTGACGCTGACTTCTGTAGATCCCCCGCCGTTGCCGCCGGTGCCGTCGCCGACCCAGACATGGAGGATGTCGGACTTGGAAACATTGCCGTGGATATCGATGGCTTCCACATAGTAATCGATGAGGACCTGCTCCTGTTCGACGATCATCGCGCCGTACCGCTCGGCCTTGCGGGTCGCGTTGAGCACGCCCGCGGGGGTCGGGACGGGGTTGCTCGTCATGGGGATCGAGTTCCACGCGCCGACCTCGGGCCCACCCGCGAAGGTCTCGTTCTGGATGGAGTCGAGCGGGTTGATCCCGTCGTGATCGATGCGCCACCTGAGCGTGACGGACTGGATCCCGGTGTAATCATCGACGAGCGTCCAGACCTCAAAGTCGCTCGCCTGCGCTTGTGACCCGAACTCGATCGCGCCGGGGTTGTAGGGCTCGCGCTGGGGCACGAAGATCGTCGGCGCGACAGCGTCGCTCGGGGAAGCCCCGAGCATGGAGCTCGCAAGCGCCACCACCTCGTTTGCAGCGCGGGTCGGGTTGGAATCCCAGACCTCGGTGCCATCCCAGTACCAGTAGTCCGATGCCTGCCCAACGAGCATCATGCGCCACGCGCGATGCTGCACTGAGCCCGTCGCGTTGATGATGTGGTTCAGGTCGCTCGTGCTCGTGGGATCGATCGGTGCGAGGACATCGATCATCTCCAGCGCGTTGCGGGCCGCAGTGAGTGCTGCCCACGAGTTGATGTCCGGGGAGACCGCACCGGCGCTCACATCGCCGCCGAGCCATTTCTTGAACTCCGGGTCGCCCGCGTCGGCACCCGCCCACGACCCGTCCTCGATGTGGATCACATCATTCTGATCAACGGGGAAGCGCTCGAGATAGTCATCGACCGTGGAGACCTCGTAGTCCGCGTCGTTGCTGACCCAGTTGACCATATTTTGGAAGTTGTGGTTGTAGTACCCCTCGGACCCGCCTCCGAAGTTGTCGCCGTCGTGATGGAGAACGACAAACATCGGATGATTCGGGTCGGTGTTGTCCTGGAGGTACGCGTCCATCACCTGGTCGTAGAGGAACGCGCCGTACCCGCCTCGCCCGTCCTCGTTGCCCTCGTACCGGGCGGCGGGCACCGCGATGATGCGGGAGATCGTGCCGGTCTCGGGGTCGATGTGCTGGGCGTAGTGCGGCTGGTACCCGAAAGGCACGGACACCTGCGAGGGTGCCCACAGGTTCTGCAGCTGCACCCAACGCCCGCCCATGCTCGCGGGGTCGGGATTGATCTGATCGGCTCGGTTCGGACGCGCCACGCCCGTCGCGTCGGTGTGCGGGTAGTTCATGCACGCGCGATCAAAGTGGAAGTTGTCCACGAGCACCCAATCGAGCCCCGCGTCGACGAGCGCGGGGATCATCCGCGTCGAGAACGCGGTCTCGGGTGGAAAGAGCCCCGCGGAATCCATCGGGGTGCCGAACTGGAGTGAGCGGACGCGCTGGTGTAGCGCGATCTGCAGGTGGATCGACTTGTCATCGATCAACGGCATCAACGGGTGGAAGTACCCGAACCCGATCATCTCCAATCGTGGGTTCCCGAGCGTTGTGTAGTTGTTGGTTGGCGAGGGGAGTTGTTCCGACGAGTACGCCCAGTCCCAGTTGTTCCAGATCCCGCCGTTGATGCCCGAGGACTCGAGCGCGTTGAGGTTCTCGATGAGTGATCCCGAGAAACTGACATGCGCGCCGAGATGCGGGAGGAACGACCCGGCATCGACCGCGTTCTTGGGCCAGTTGGTGTACGGGCCCAGGCGCTGGTTGTGGATGTCGGGGACGGAAAAACTGAAGAACGAGTCCGCGACGAACGGATCGAGATCGGGGACATAGCGCGGCTGGTGCATGTGCCAGAGGAACCCGACCTGGATGGGCTCGCTCGCGTGCGTGGTGCCCGATGCGCACTGAAGCAGGATGAGACTTGCGTAGAGCGCGGACGAACGGATAGGCATGACTTCACTCCCCTCAGGATCTGTTCCAGCGGAGAGCATACGCGAAAATCGATCAGAATGAAACTACTTTCCGATGCGATTGCAGGCGTATCAGCCCTTGATCCGACCCACAAGGTTGCCCGCTTTGACTTCGACGCCCTTGAGGATCGAGGAGAGCATGTCCTTGTTGGGCGCGTACTCCTTCGCGGTCGCCATCGTGATCCATTCATTGTTCACGAGTTCCGCGAAGTAGTGCGTGAACAGGCGCATCCCGTCCTCGCGTGACGACGCGATGACGGACGGGAGATCTGAATCTCGTTCATCGCGGATGAGCTCACGCACGGTCGGTGAGGTCAGCAGGACCTCGACAGCCGGGACGACCTTGGTCCCGAGGAGTTCCTCGTTCGCGGGGACGAGGCGCTGGGCGCAGATCGCCTTGAGCGTGCCCGCGAGTGAGTTGCGAACGAAGGTCCGCTCGTCCTGCGGAAAAAACTCGAGCATGCGCCCGAACGCGCCCATGGTGTCGGAGGTGTGCAAAGTCGCAAAGACCAGGTGCCCGGTTTCCGCGGCTTGGATCGCGGAGAGGACGGTTTCCTGATCGCGCATCTCGCCGATGAAGATGACATCGGGGTCCTGACGCACGACATGCCTGAGCGCCTCGTGGAAGTCCGTGACATCGATCCCGATCTCCCGCTGGGAGATGATGGATTGCTTGGGGATGAACCGGTACTCGACGGGGTCCTCGATCGTGATGATGTTGACGGCGCGGGTCGCGTTGATCTCGTCGATCATTGCGGCAAGAGTCGATGACTTGCCCGAGCCCGTGACCCCAACCACAAGCACGAGCCCGTCGCGTTCGCGATGCACGATGTCAGAGTAGACCTTGGGGAGGTGCAGGTCCGCGTAGCTTGGGATCTCCGCTTTGACGCGCCGGATCGCGGCGTGGGTGTGATTCCCGGATCGGAGCATGTTGATGCGGAACCGATCGCCCGGGCCGCCGTCGGGATCTTCGATGTGCCAGGCGAAGTCAAGATCGCCCGTCTCGTCGTACTTGCGCTTCTGGACTTCCGTGAGGATCGGATCGAGGAGGTGATCGGCTTCGTCCTCAGTCACCGCGTCCGCTTCGATCGGGCGGAGCTCGCCCCCGATGCGGTAGGTCGGGGGGATCCCCACCTTGATGTGCAGATCGGACGCGTCGAGTCGACGCATCGCGGAGAGGAGTTTCTTGATGTTCAACGCGCCTCGGATCATGTCGATCCCCCTTTCAGCAGGTTGAAACCGATTGTATCACATCCTGCTCCAAGACATCGCATGAATACCGATTCGTGTACCACAGCAACCCGAAACGCTCGGCACGCACGCCCAAACGCGATAGAATCGAAACACCCTGTCAGACAAGGAATCAAGCCATGTTCATGCGGATGATCTACGACGAAAAACTCGCCCAGGCGGCGTACCTCATCGGGTGTCAGGCGTCGGGCGAGGCGATCGTCATCGATCCCGAACGCGATGTCGATCGGTACATCGAGCTCGCGGGGGACAACGACCTAACGATCATCGCGACCGCGGAAACGCACATCCACGCGGACTTCGTGTCCGGGTCACGCGAGATCGCGGAACGCGTGGGCGCGAAGGTGTATGTCTCCGACGAGGGCGACGCGGACTGGAAGTATCAGTGGCTCGATCAGCGCTCCGACGGCGGGCAATACGAGCACCAACTCCTCAAAGACGGCGACTCGTTCAACATCGGGAACATCGAGTTCCGTGTGATCCACACCCCCGGGCACACGCCCGAGCACATCTGTTTCTTGGTGACGGACCACGGATCGGGCGCGACGGAACCGATCGGGCTGCTCACGGGTGACTTTGTGTTCGTGGGTGACCTAGGGCGTCCGGACCTGCTTGAGTCCGCCGCGGGGCAGAAGGGCGCGATGGAACCCTCGGCGCGTCAGTTGTACTCCACCGTGTCCAAGCTCGACTCGATCCCCGAGTTTGTGCAGGTCTGGCCGGCGCACGGCGCGGGGAGCGCGTGCGGCAAGGCGCTCGGCGCGGTGCCCATGAGCACCGTTGGGTACGAGCGCCGGTTCAACCCCGCGATTGGGGCCGCGAAGAGCGAGCAGGGGTTCGTCGATTTCATCCTCAGCGGGCAGCCCGAGCCCCCGTTGTACTTCGCGAACATGAAGCGCGACAACAAGGTTGGTCCGCCCGTGCTCGGGTGCGTGCCCAACCCGCCTCGCGTGGATTACAAGAAGATCTGCAATCTCAATCCGACCCGTGTCGCGATCATCGACACGCGGGACTGGGACCTGTTCCGCATCGGGCATGTGCCGGGCTCGCTCTCTTTCCCGATCCGCAAATCGTTCCCGACGGATGTCGGGTCGATGGTGCGGGATACCGACGACATATACCTGATCGTGGACGAGCACGATCTCGATGAGGTCGTGCGCGACCTGATCCGCATCGGGCTCGATCGGATCAAGGGGTGGTGCGCGAGCGACGAGGTCCGCAAGCACGCCGGGGTCACCCTCGAAACAATCGAGGAGATCGACCCGGACGAGGCCGAGCGTCTGATCGATTCCAAGCAAGTCCGCAACCTCGATGTGCGACGCGCGACGGAGTTCGCGGAGGGGCACATCGATGGCGCGACGAACATCTCGCACACGCGTCTCGCGTCGCGGTTGAGTGAAGTGCCCGGACCCGACCCCGTCCTGGTCAACTGCCGAAGCGGGATCCGCTCCGCGCGTTCGTGCGCCCTGCTCAAACGCGCCGGGCACGAGGTGATCAACCTCCGCGGCGGGTATCTCGCGTGGGAAGAGCAGATCGTGAATCGTCAGACGGATGCTCGCTGATCGATCTCGATCTGGTTGATGCGGTGTTCGATCGCGTCGAGCATGAGATCGCCGCACGCGCCAGGTGAGCATCTCGTGCGGAGGCTCGTGTCGATCGCCTGATCGTCGATCGTGATGCCCTCGATGGATTGGGCTGCCTGCACATACGCGTCACGGAATGGCACGCCCGACTTGGCGAGGTCCACGGCATGATCCGTCGCGAGCATCGCGGGCTCGATCGCGCTGCGCATCCGATCCGTATGCAGGGTCATCGTCTCGATGATCTTGGGGAGATGCGAGAGCGTTTCGAGTGTGACCTTGACGGATCGGATCAGTGCGCCCTTGGTGAGCTGCAGATCGCGCTGGTACCCGCTGGGCAGGCTCATGACCTGCTGGATCTCCGCGAGCGCTCCGCCCAGCACAGCCGTCGATGCGCGAAGGAGCTCTGCCATGTCGGGGTTCTTCTTGTTGGGCATGATCGAGGACCCGGTGACGAACCCGTCGCCGAGCGTGACGAACCCGAACTCCTGCGACGAGAACAGGGACAGGTCCCACGCGAGCCGGCGGACCTCCTGCATGATCTGCCAGAGCGTCGCAACGATCTGGTGCTCGATGCGTCCACGCGATGCCTGGGCAGCCATCGGGTTGACCTGGATGCTCGCGAACCCGAGCTCGTCGGCGACCCTTTGTCGATCAAGCGGGATGTTGACGCCGTACCCCGCGGCGGTGCCCAGCGGGCACCGATCGATCCACGCACGGGTCAGCTCGCAGAGATGAGCGCACTCCGTGAATCCTTCCGCGAAGGAACCCATCCAGAGCCCCACGGACGAGGGCATCGCCCGCTGCAGGTGCGTGTACCCGGGCATCGGGGTGAACTCGTGGGTGTGCGCGAGATCGAGCGACGCCCGCGCAACGGCAACGCTCATCGTGATTGCTTCGCTCAGTGCATGCTTCATGTACAAACGCAACGCCACAGCGACCTGATCGTTGCGCGATCGCCCGAGGTGGACCCGCTTGCCGGTCTCGCCCAGGTGCTGATACAGGAACGATTCGATCGCGCTGTGCCCGTCCTCGTAGCGTTCATCGAGGACGAACTCGTCAGTCTGGAACAGGACCACCAACTCATCAAGCGCCTTGCTGATCGCGTCTGTGTCCGCGTCGGGCATCAGACCGATCCGGTTGAGCCCTTTGACATGCGCCCGGGTTGCCTGGATGTCAAACACAAACAGCTCGCGATCGAGCAGGACATCGTCGCGTGACATGAAGCTCATCGCGTCGGGCGCGATCTGCACGCCGGGCTTGGCCCAGAGCGGGTTGGCCTTGGGTTCGATGTTCGGCGATGTCATACCCCATCCCCCTCGTTGCCCGTGCGCAATCCCATGAGCTCGTCGTACCCCATCGCGAGGTTGATGTTCTGGATCGCCTGCGACGCGGCGCCCTTGCGGAGGTTGTCGATCGTGCAGACGATCGCGATCTCGTTGGGGCGTTCCGGGTTGATCGAGAACCCACCGATGATAGCGGTATCGCGTGAGACGATGTCCTGCACGCGCGGCATCTGATCGTTGATCACCGAGACGAGCGCGCACTCTTCGTAACGCGAGCCGTAGAGCTCACGGAGTTCATCGAGCGTGATCGGTCCGTCGAGGGTGGCCTGCACCGTGAGGGTGATCCCGCGGAAGTAGGGCGCGACATGCGGCGAGAACCGCACGGGCGTCCCCAGGTGACGCGAGATCTCCCGCTCGTGTGTGTGGTTCACGAGCTTGTAGGGGAGCACGCCGTCCTTAAGCGCGCGATGATCGTTGCGCGTCGTGCGTTTGGTCCCTGCGCCAGAGTATCCAGAAACCCCAAAGCAGTGCGGGACCTGCGCGAGTCGATCAACGATGGGCGCGAGCGCGAGCTGGGCCGCGGTCGCGTAACACCCCGGGTTGCTGACCCGCTTCGCGTGCTTGATCGCGTCGCGGTGGTGCTCGGTAAGCCCATAGGTCCACGAATCGTCGAACCGGTGGTCCGAGCTCAGATCGAGGATTAGCTCGGGCGAATGACCCGATGCTTCGAAGGCCGCCAGGAACGGTGCGGCGGCGGCATCGGGCAGCGCGAGGATCACGATGTCCGCGTCGCGCGAGACGATCTCCGCGGGCGAGATCTCCTCGAATCGCTTGCCATTGAATGATGCCTTCGCATGCTTGGTGATCGGGTCGCCGTCGAATGAACGGGAGGACGCGTAGGCGAGATCGAGCATCGGGTGCGACTCGATGATCTCGAGCAGCTCGACGCCCACATACCCGCGCGCACCAACGAGCCCGATGATCTTGGTCGCGACGCTCGAAGATGTCGTGTTACTTGGCATGGGCGATTTCCTTGTGTGCCTTGGGCTCGTGCATGGTGTCGTGCTTGATGATCGGATCGCCGAACGAGTGCCCGAGCGAGAGCGCGTCGTCGATGCAGGTCTGGGTCTGGGCACGATCTTCGATCCCGTACCAGAAGACGACCCACTCGCCGGCACGGTGCATGCCGTCCGCCCGGGAGAGGTACCACTTGTTCGCGTCGTTCGTTGCCCGGCTGCGCCAGTACAACGACGGGTGATCGCGACGGACCCTGTTCCAGAGCGATGCGCCGAGCCCTATGCCCTGCGCCCGCTCGCTCAATCCGAGTTTGTCGAGGTACCACCCGCACGAGTGCTCCTTGAGGATCGCGATCGCGGCGTAGTCGCCCCCGATGTAGATCTTCGCGTCGCTCAGCGACTCGATGTACCCTGGCTTGAGCGTGCGCCCAAAGCTCTGCTCGAGCAGCGTGACGATGCGCTGGGTGTCGAGCCCGTCCGTACCGACCTGTACCCGGATCGGACGCCCACGACGCACAAGCGTACCGCTGCCGCGATGGGTGAAGAGTTCCTGAGCGACCTTTGCGGGCGCGGTGATCGAAACGGACGCGTGCTCGTCGAGCTCGTCGAGCAGCTCCCGGATCTCGATGAGCTTGCGGGCCATCCCGCCGTTGATGACACCCGACTCGAGCATCGGCTGGAGGTCCTCGGTGCAGTTGACCGCGGGGATGACCTTGTTGTTCGGGTCGAGGATCCCGCCCGTCGGGGTGAGGTAGATGATCTTGGTCGCACGCAGCTCGATCGCGAGCGCCCGCGTCGCAGTATCCGCGTTGATGTTGAGCAGCTGCCCGTACTGGCTCGTCCCGATCGGCGCGATGACGGGGACCTGCCCGAGTTCGCACGCGCGACGGATCGATCCGGCATCGACGCGGGCAACCTCGCCCACATGCCCGAGTCGCTCGTCGCTCGTTTGATGCGCGACGAAGATGCCCATGCTCATGGGGCGCGCACGCACGCCGCGTGCGTCGATCGCGTCGGAGAGCTCCGCACCCACGCGCTGAAACACGCGCTGCGCCGCGTTGAGTACCTCGGGGGTCGTCACGCGGAGCCCATCGACAAAGCACGACTCCACGCCCGATTGCTCAAGCTCCGTGGTCAGCTGAGGCCCCGCACCGTGGACCACGACAGGGGTCAGACCCACATGGTGCATGAAGACCAGCGCGGACGCAAGCTCGTCGAGGTCGTCTTCGATCAATCCGCCACCGACCTTGATGACAGCGTATCTACCGGGCCCGGTAAACTCGCGGAGGTATCGATCGACCTCGGCTCGCCCGCCGAGGTTGTGGAGCAGGTTCATCACAATCTCACGGAGCATGCGTGCCTCCTGTCGAGAGCTGGGTCGAAGTTTCAAACGCGACAATCATCGCGTATGCGTGCGCACAACGCTCGAGCTGATCGAGCGCGACGAACTCGTCCCCGGCGTGCGCCTGAGCGATGTCGCCTGGGCCGAGCACGATTGCGGGGATCCCCCCCACCGCGAACAAGGCGGCTTCGGTCCAGAAATCAACATCGGGACCGGTTTCAATCCCCCACGACTCGACGACGCCGCTCATCGAGTCGTCTTTGATCAGCGCCGGGCCGAGGAACCGATCCGTCCATCGCGACGAGTTGTCGTTCGGGAGAATCGCATGGAGCGCGTCGATGCCCTTCTGGGCGAGTTCGATCGCGTTCGGGCTCGGAGCGGGGCGGAACCCGAAGCGAACCCGGGCGCTGGGCGCGATGACATTAGACGCGGTGCCGCCGGTCATGATCCCGATGTTGAACTTCGCGCCATCAAGCATCCCTCCGGGTTGGGCGAGCTTGAGCGCTTCGTGCCCCCAGTGGATCGCTTTGTGGATCGCACTGTCGTTGGACGCGTCCGCGCCCGAGGTATGCCCCGCCTTGCCGGTGAACTCGATCTCGAAGGACGCGAACCCGCGATGCTGGAAGACGGCCTTCGCGTGCGTTGGTTCCGCGACGACGCACCGGTCCCATCGCCCGGGGTTGGTCGCGATAAACGACTCGACGCACACGCCCTTGCCCGCTTCTTCGTCAGTGGAGAACAGGATCGCGATGGGGCGATCGGTGTGCTGGGCGACAGAGAGCATGCAGGCCGCGGCGCCCTTAATGTCGCACGAGCCGAGCCCGAACGCGCGATCCGATTCCACGCCCAGCGTGAACGGATGACGGGTCCAGTTCGGGTTGGGCTTGACGGTATCGAGGTGACAGTTGAAGAGCGTGCGGGTCTCGCCTCGCGTCGCAAGCAGGTTCACGCACCCATCCCCAAGGTCCTTGATCTCGATCGCGCACCCCGCACCAGCGAGAACACCCGAGGCGTACTCGATCACCGGGTGCGACGGGGTCATGGTTTGCTCGGGGTCCGAGGTGTCCGCCGCAACCAACGCACGCAGGTGCGTGAGGATGGTTTCGAGTTGGATCGACGATGGATCGCTCATGCGAGGACCTTGGGGGTTGGCTTGTGCGCGATCTCGACGCTCGTGCCGCTGGATTTGGCGAGCTTAGACGCACCAATCGCGGCGGAGTTGCCCGCGATCTTGATGAATCCCTCCGCGTCCTTCGCGTCCCACCCGGCCTTCTGGGCGTACACATTCGCGTCGTCCATGAGCGCGTTCTTGGTGTCCACGGAGACCGCGAGCGCGGACCCGCCGTTCGTTTCGACCACGACGGTACCCGACACGAGCGATTGGGTGGATGCGATAAACGACTCGAGGTTCGCGCGGAGGGGTTCGAAGAACTGCCCGCCGAACACCAGCTCGGTCCACTTCGACGCGGCGAGCGCCTTGAACTCGTTCTGGTGCTTGGTGAGGGTGAGCTCCTCGAGCGCCTTGTGCGCGAGCAGGAGCACATCAATCCCGGGGCACTCGTAGACGATGCGTCCCTTGAGCCCGACAATGGTGTCGCCCGTGTAGATCCCGCGTCCGACGCCGTACGCCCCGAATGTGTGGTTCAGGTGTGCGAGCGCCACAGCGCCATCGGTAATGGGGTTGCCATCGATCGCGACGGGGATGCCCTTCTCGAAGGTGATCGAGGCCTTCAGGGGTGTGCTCGGCCAATCCTTGCGGTGCTTGCACAGGCGACGGCTCGCGTCGCTCGGAGCGCCGAGCTCATCGATCTCAGACCCCGAGGCGGTGACGCCCAGCACATTCTCGTTGATCGTGTACTGCTTGGCGCTCGCGTCCACACTGAACCCGCGCTTCTCAAGCTCCGCGATCTCGTACGCACGAGGGGTGCTCGTGATGGACTGGATCTCACGGATCGGCGCGAGGATCGGCAGGTTCGTGAGACACCGGACGGACTGATCGAACCGGAACTGATCGTTGCCCATCGCGGTGCACCCGTGGGCGACGGCAACCGCACCGAGTTCGTGCGCCTTGTCCACCATGGATTGCACGATGACATACCGGTCCGAGCAGAGCAGCGGGTACCGGTCCTGGTAGCGTGCCCCGCCTTGCACGAACGGGACCACGAAGGAGTCCCAGAGCGCAGCGCTCGCGTCGATCGTGTCGTGCCCGATCGCGCCGAGTTCCATAGCGCGTGATTCGATCTTCGACGCTTCCGCGTCATCCATCCCGCCCGTGTTCACGAACACGGTGTGCACCGCGTACCCCTTCTCGATGAGGTAGGGCACACAGAACGAGGTATCCAGCCCGCCCGAGAAGGCGAGCACAACGAGTGGTTTCTGGGTCATGTGGGTTCTCCGCACGAGTGTGCGTGGGTGGGTTTAGTTGGTGTTGCCCGCGAGCGCAGCCATCAGGGCTTTCTGGACATGCAGGCGGTTCTCCGCCTCCTCGATGATCAGCGAGTTGGGCGCGTCCATCACGGCGTCAGTTGCTTTCACATTCCGCCTCGCGGGCAGGCAGTGACTGAACGCGGCATTATTCGTCATCGCCATCTTCTGCTCGTCGACGATGAAGTGCTTATGCGCGTCGCGTATGGGTTTCTCCTCGTCCCATCGCCCGAAGTACGGGATCGCGCCCCAGCTCTTGGCGTAGACAACATCCGCATCGGTGTACGCGGACTCGATGTCGTGGGAGACATTGAAGGACCCGCCGGTATTCGCGGAGTTCTGGGATGCGAACCCCATGTAGCGTTCATCGAGCAGGTACTCCTCGCTCGGGCAGAGCAGGGTGACATCCATGCCCGCGCGGGTCGCGATCATCGCGGCCGAGTTCGCCACGGCGGTATTGAGCGGCTTGGGGTGGTAGGTCCAGGTCAGGACATACTTCTTCCCGCGCAGATCGCTCGTGCCGAAGTGCTCACGCAGGGCCATCAGGTGCGCGAGCTCCTGGCACGGGTGCGTGATGGTCTCCATGTTGATCACGGGGACGGTTGCGTGCGTCGCGAAGGCGCTGAGCACGCGATCCTGTCGATCAATGGACCAGTCCACGAACTTGGGGAAGGCACGCACCGCGATGATGTCGCAGTAGCGCGAGAGCACGCGAGCGGCTTCCTTCGCGTGTTCCTCGGCGCTGCCGAGCATGACTTCGCCCTCGCCGAAGGCCATCTCCCACGACCCGCCACCGGGCTCGAGGACCACGGCGTGCGCACCGAGTTGGTTCGCGCCGATGTCGAATGAGGCGCGGGTCCGCAGCGACGGATTGAAGAACACCAACGCGATCGACTTGCCCGAGAGCAGCGGCTGGATCGGGTGGGCCTTGAGCGCCATCGCGTGATCGATCAACCCGGAGAGCGCTTCCCACCCCCAGTCCTGGGTTGAGAGGAAGTGCTTGAGCTTGGACGGGGCTTTGAGTTCGGTGATGCTCATCCGTTGGCCTCCAGTGCGCTTTTCAGGGTCTTGGCGAGCGATCTCGCGGATTCGATGGACGGGGTGGCGACGAAGATGGTGTCGTCGCCCGCGAGGCACCCCACCATCTCGGACGGGCGGACGGCGTCGATCTCTGATGCGACGAAGTTCGCATGCCCGGGGGCGGTGTGCAGCACCACGATCGACGCGGCCGGAGTGATCCGGATGACATGGTCCCGGATCAATGACAAAAGCGAGTTCAGGTCGCTGATCGGCATCCCGACACCGGCTGCGGGGAGTGCATATCCATGAGGACCCCGAACGGCCCCAATCGCGGCCAGATCACGGGAAACAGTCGCCTGTGTCACCTGAATCCCGATTTTTTGGAGCTCAACCACGATGGTCTCCTGCGTCATCGCGAGTGTCCGCGCGAGCAGGTCCTTGATCTGGGATTGTCGCTGGAGCCGAGTCATGATTGATTATTCACATGTTTGCATAAATTTGCAAGTCCTGATTGCAATTTTCTCAAGCTCGGACTCGATCACGATCGCAAATCACGAAATCACACCAACTTGTGAAGTTCACCGGGCGCGCGCCCCCCCACCCTCGCGGTCATGCATGGATCCTGCTTTCATGCACAAGGAACGCGAAATGCCCACCCGAATCCTCGCCTCTGCCCTGACCCTGGTGACGATCAATTCACCCGCCCTCGCGAACCCGCACGCACACAGCGCGTGCGGGACACATTGTGAGAGCGCGATCCCCGACCCGATCACCCATGTCCGAAACCTTGATCGGATCGGAACGCCGGACATGCACGCGCGAGGATCGGGCGGGCTCGAGGATGGCTCGGTGCTGGATCTGCTCGTGGTGTACTCGCCCGAGGCAGCGTCGGTCAACGGCGGGCAGGCGGGGATCGAAGCGAAGATCCAATCTGGGCTCGACGAGTTGAACTTGGCGGCGATGAACTCCGGGGTCTCGACCCTGTTCCGGATCGTGCACACCCAGGAGATCGCGTACACCCAATCAGGTTCGATGAGCACCCAACTGGGTCGGCTTCGTGATCCGAGCGATGGCGTGCTCGATGAGGTGCACGATCTGCGTGATGCGCACATGGCGGACCTGGTGATGCTGGTGATCTCGGCTGGGGATGTGTGCGGGATCGCGAACATCGGGGTCGGGCCGGGCAATACGCCGACGCCCGAGAACGCGTTCAGTGTGGTGGCGGCGACCTGCATCGAAGGGCCCGTCTCCGCGTTCGCGCACGAGATCGGGCACAACATGGGGCTCTTGCATGGGTACGACGAGAACCCTTGCACGAACGGGTCTGAACGGTTCGCGAAGGGGTATCAAGCACCGGACGAGTCGTTCCGCACCGTCATGGATACGGGCGCAGGGCCGCGCGTCCTCCACTTCTCGAACCCGTCGATCGACTTCATGGGTCAGGCGACGGGTGTCGCGATCGGTGAGGTTGACGCGGCGGACAACGCGACGGCGCTGATGCTCGCAGCGCCCGTCGTCGCAAAGTACCGCAATCGCGACATCAACGCGAACGGGATCGAAGACACGATCGAGATCGCGGGCGGAACACTCAGCGATTGCGACGGGAACGGGATCCCCGACTTCGCGGATCAGGACTTCAATCGCAATGGGATCCCCGACGCGTGCGACATTGCGAACGGGACGAGCGATGACCTCGATCTGGACGGCGTCCCCGATGAGGTCGAGGTATCGATCATTATGGTTGATGACGACGCATCCCCCATGGGCGACGGGAACGGGTGGAGCAATGCGATCGATGATCTCCAGTACGCCTTCACATTGGCGCGAGTGAGCGGGGACATCGAGCAGATCTGGATCGCAGACGGGATCTACCTCCCCGCGAGCAACGGGCATCGCGGGCAGGGCTTTGATCTGATCTCGGGCGTTTCGCTCTACGGCGGGTTTGTCGGGACCGAATCGTCGGTCGATGATCGCATTCCCGGGGCGGCGCAGACGATCCTCTCAGGTGATCTCAATCAGGACGACGGGCCCGACCTGAGCAATCGAGAAGAGAACACGATCAACACGCTGTTCCTGTACCGACAGGATGAACGGATCGTGCTCGACGGATTGATCATCGAGGGCGGGAACGCGAACTACGAGGTCAACTGCGGCGGGTTCATGTTCAACGGCGGCGGGATCTGCACCTTCCAGGGCGACATTGTGATCCGCAACTGCGAGTTCAGGAACAACACAGCGCTCAAAGCGGCGGGCGCGCTGCTGACCAACGGGACCAAGACCCGCGTGAGCAACTCGTGGTTCCACCACAACACCGCGATCGATGGCGTGTTCTATGGGAGCACCGGCGCGCTTGATTACGATGGATGGGTCGGAGGTGTAGAACTCAACGGGCTGACGACAGGCTTCGACAACCAGTTCATCAACAACCTCGTCGAGCACAACTCGGACAACGAGGGCACATCGGGCGTCTACATCGCTGGTGGGAACCCGATCTTCGCGAACAATGTCATCGTCAACAATACCTCGAACGGCGTGTACGGGGGTGGCGGTCTGACGGTTGTACTGGGTGAAGGGATCGAGATCGTCAACTGCACGATCGCGAACAACACCTCACCCAACGCGTTCTCGTACCGATCATCAGGCGTGACGAACTCACGATCGCAGATCACTTTCAAGAACACGATCATCTGGGGCAACTCCGCGAGCGGCGTGAGCAACCTGAGCAACCAGTACGCGCACAGCGGAGTTGGAGCAGATGTGGGTTTCGAGCAATCCATCGTGCAAGGATGGGACGGCGCAACCTGGGGGGGCACCGGGACAATCGGAGACGATCCTTTGTTTGCTGACCAAGTGAACGGGAACTTCTCGCTGATGGCGGGCTCGAGCGCGATCGACATGGGCGACAACAGCGCCCTTCCGATCGATGACCTTGATCTCGATACGGACGGCGATACGAGCGAGATCCTCCCGATCGATTTCATGGGAAACGCGCGATTTATAGATGACCCTGACACAATGGATACGGGGATCGGCGCGGACCCAATCGTGGATGCCGGCGCGATCGAGTATCAACCCGCAACGGTGTGTGCTGCGGACCTCAACGCCGACGGAGTTCTGAACTTCTTCGATGTTTCCGCGTTCCTCCAGGGATACAACTCGATGTCGGTGCAGGCGGATTTCAATCACGACGGGGTGTGGAACTTCTTCGATGTCTCCGCGTTCCTGCAAGCGTTCAACGCCGGGTGCTCATAACACCGGACGCACTCAAAGAGCTGATTGTCACGCTGTGGACTCAATGCCAAACAGACCATTTGCGCGTAGGAAGACCAACTCGCCCCCGTTCACAGGCTGGCCGAACGCTCGAACTGATCGGTGACTTCAATTACTCGCTGTGGAGTTCGAAGGGGCATATCTGCTTGTGTCGAGCGGGTTTTACCGCTCAGCACCGATGCCCCCTCGGCATGAGCCGATGATGCCAGCCTCGGAACTGACCGATAACGGCAGATTCTGGTGCACTGGAAGACTTCTACCTCACAGGCGAACCTGGGTACGGATACAAAGAGGAATCGACTCCCCCCGTAATAGGCGGAGGTGTAGTACATCCCTTTAAGTCCGACTCAAATATGAGCGATACTGAGGCCTACCGCGATATCTTGCATCAGGGGTCATGTGGCTTTGATCGATATCACTCAGACGAACTATTGCAGCAACTATGAGCGGATTCTTGTGAATCGCGAGAGGGCCTGCAAACTTCACTATGAGGAACACCACATGACCCACAACACGATTCGCTTCCTTGCATCGATCGCTGCGATCGTCGGCACGGCCTGTTCATCCCTCGCCGGATCTCCCGGTGTGAAGGACGACAGCATCACCGTCGGTCAGGCATGCGCCCTGAAGGGCCCGGCGAGCTCGCTCGGTAAAGGCATGCGTGCCGGTCTGGAATCCTACTTTGAGCGCGTCAATGCGAACGGCGGGATCCACGGGCGCACGATCCAGCTCAAGTCCCTCGACGACGGATACGAGCCCGACAAGAGCGTTGATGTCACCAAAGTACTTATTGACAAGGTCGAGGTTTTTGCCCTGATTGGTGCTGTCGGTACGCCGACTTCGAAGGTCACGGCACCGATCGCTGGCGAATCTGGGGTTCCCTTCATCGCACCGTTTACCGGTGCAGGGTTCCTCCGAGACACCACAACGAATGGTCATGTGGTCAACTTCCGCGCGAGCTACGACCAGGAAATGGAATCGCTCGCGCAGTATCTCGTTGATCAGAACGGGCACAAGAAGATCGCATGCTTCTACCAGAACGACGCGTACGGCAAGGTTGGTCTCTCCGGGATCACCAAGGCGCTCGAGGCCCGCGGGATGGAGCTCGTGAGCACTGGCACATACGAGCGGAACACTGTCGCGATCGCGACCGGTCTTCAGGAAGTTGAGAGCGGGCAGCCCGACGCGGTCGTGATGGTCGGCGCATACACCGGTTGTGCCGCGTTCATCAAGGCAGCGAAGCAGAGCGACACACTCAAGGATGCGAAGTTCTGCAACATCTCGTTCGTCGGCACCGACGCGCTCCACAAGGAACTCGGCGAGTTCGCAGATGGCGTGATTATCTCGCAGGTTGTCCCCTTCCCTTGGGAAGATTTTGTTGAATTTATGAAGCATAGAATAAAACAAAGCAAATCTGAATCATTCAATATTAGTATAAAGGAAATGAAAAGTTCACTTCGAATTAATATTATGGTATTAATCCTGACCGCTAAATGAGATGTGATTACATTTATATTTAAAAATAGTCAAGTATATTGAAATTTATAATGTTAAGTTATACAATTTATTTTCTTTTCAATAAAAAATATTATTCTAAATTTTTGAGATTTAAATTCAATACTTTTCATTGCTTTTCTTTAGCCTTGAAAGCATTAAGTATTTTCAACTTAGAATGATATTCTTTTAAAAAATGTCATAGTTAATATAAGTTTAAAATTGTAATTATGCAATTTGATAGCTAAGCCTTTACCTAATACATATTTTATTTGGCAATAATACTATTTTAAATCAACCTTTGTTTAACTCGTTATAGAATGTAAATTCATGCAAAAGAAGTATCCATATATTAAAATTGACAGACAAGATATTACAAAGCAAGAAAAGAAAGAAAAGAAGATCAAAGAGTCAGAAGGCTTTATTATTAAAGATTCAATATCTGATGTTTCGATAAGGAGTCAGAAGATGAGGTAATTAAATTATCGATTAGTGAATCTAAAATTTCAATTTTATTAAATCGGATTTCATTATTTTCATACCTGATTTAACTTATTTTGAATCTCTTTATTATAAAGAGCATGAACCTTTAATCATAAAATATTTATTTAGAAAACTCAAGTGATTAGCTTGGATATAAAGTTTGATAAAGGAATGATGATTAAGAATTTTATAAACCGCAAAGGCGAAATTATTGCTACAGTATATGATCATGTAAATAAATCATCAATGATTTTGAGAAGACTTGATAGTTTCGAAGAATTAAAAAGTAATATCAATTTTCTAATATTATTTAGAATACAGTCCCATAAATCAAAAGGTATTTAAATGTCTTTATTGACACTAAATCATCTAAAATTTAAATTCTACTTTAATTTTTACGTAGATAAAATCAGCAGTAAAGTATTAAAAGGAGAGTGAGGATGCAATAAAGAGCCTTGAGTTTGACATCAAAAAATTCAATCACCCAAAAATTCCAAGAAAAAATTTCGAAGAAGATTTTGATTTCTATGATTGAGGTGAAGAGAATAAAGAATGCACTATTGAGAAGTAATAATTTTGTTATTTACATCTTTATTATTTTTAATTAAGGTTTAATATTATATTATACAAGTTTAATAAGATAACAAAATTTATATTAACATATAATACAATTATTAAAATTTACTGTTTAAAAATTACATTAACAATTGTTTATATTTTAATTCATGATAAGCAACATGCATCAATTATGCAATATTTTATATTCAATAAATATTTTAGATAAATAATCTATTCTAAAAAAATTAATAACTACAATGTTAAATCAGTAAAAATTTCCTTAATTTCATTATTTAAAAATATTGACGAATATTGCTATAGCTTTAAATTTCAAAATGATAAGAAAAGGGTTACTAAATTCATAAGACATTACGCATTTGAGTTTAGTAATACAACTTCAAAGGTAATAAGCACTGCTAATAGTTTAGGATATTCAGTTAGAAGTTACCGCGACAAATGAAAACATGAAAGAGATTAGTGAAAATATATCCAGTTTGGTTGAAAATGCAAAAAAGAAGAAAAAGGAGCTAGGAGTCACCATTAGTGTTAGTCTCTACCATTTATTCACTCTAACCTGTTTTTATAGGGAATCAAAGAAAAAGATGTCGTAATATTACCAATTTTAAAGTTTAGATTTATGATAAGTGAGCAGCAGAAATTGTCAAGGTCTGGCTCAAAGATAAAGATCAAGAAAAGTAAACATATATTTTAATATTTGTAGGATTTTGAAGAATTATCTTTCAGAGTGAAAAATCCAAGGTAATAATAAAATGCTAAATTAAAATAATTGAAGCCTTAATGATAGGTCAAATTATCTTCATTTCTTTATCTAATCTCAATATTATAGCTTTGAATTCGATTCTGCTTGGACAACTGTTGTAATTGGAATAATTGAACTTCTTTCATTAATTGCAACACAGAATCGTAAGTAATTGTACTCTCATAAGATTGTATAGAATATGAAGAAGATATATTTTTCGACAAAATTTGGTTTTCACAATTTGTAAGTATAATAATCATAAATGTGCAAAATTATCAATTATTGATTATCATTCATTATCAGTCATTTAGATCTTAATTTTTTTAGTTTATCCAATTAATACTTTGTCAAACTTTAACATTTTTGTATAAAATTTTGCTTGAAACAATTTGCAATAAAAAATAAGTAAAGTATTGATACTCTTCTCTACTTTATAAACTAATCGAAAATGACTAACAATTATATATAGAAACAATCATTCAAAGAGGTAAGATACAAAAGCAAATGCTCTTTTCATTTTGCTCAATCTTTTTATATTTAGACAAAAAAATGATTACTGAAAAATCAAAGGAAATTGCAGGCAGATATGGATTGTAAGATCAGACTTCAAAAGTATTTAAAATTGTTCGCTATAGTGATGATAATCTTAAAAATCAAGAAATCGTTGATCTCATTAACAAAAGCTACATAAAAACAATCGAGACTATTCCAGTTTTTCATCAGATTAAAGATTTGGACACAATCAACATTTATAATAAGGAGACCAATACATTATTAAATAATCAGCTAAGCAAGTAAGCTTATTTATCTTCATTGTAATTATGGAAATACGAAAGTAATTTTATGCACAAATCAGATCGAAAAGGAATATAAGTTAAATAAAATAATTTAATGATTCAAAATACTTATTTAAAATTGCATTACTTTCAAGATAGCTTATGTTAGAAAATTCCAAAAGTTAAACATTCATTTAATGTTGAGAGCATAAATATTTATAATTAAAAACTAACTGTAAAGAAAAGAAATTATAAATAAAAAATTATAAAATAGAAATGATATTAAAAAGCTAATATTATTTATTAAGCATCTAAATACGTTTTAATAAAAATATTTCTATAGATTCAAGAAGATAGATATAAGACTTATCAAAAACTTCCCGATTACTCTAGTTGCAAAAGGAATCGGTCAGTTTTACAAAAATTACAAGAGTCCCGATGATAAAAGTACGATTTTCTTTTATATGTTATCAATTTACTTTTCTGAGTTTTATTTTCATTAGTTTTTCCTTTGTGAGAAAGGTTAAAATATTCTGAGGTTTGTAACTTAATTCTCCTAATAACTTTAGATATGAATCTTTATTATCATACCTGATACTCGTATTTAACTAAAATTAAAAGAGAATTTAAGTGTTGATTTTATAAAATTTAGTTTTATTAATGTAGCGAATGCTTTATTTCTATCTAATCAGGATTTAATTAAGATCAAATGCCAGATAATTTATAGTCAAATCAAACATTTAGTTAATTAGAATTAATCCGAGGAGTAGACCTTTATCTTAATAACTAAATTATCTCATCTGAAGCAACTTTTAGAAAATTTTATTAAGTTGTTTGTCTTAGTTTAGGAATCACAATGATAAATTGACATTTGAAAAGGATTTTTGAGTTAAAATCCTTGCTACCGATTTTATTTAAAAGCCTTGATTAAAAAGCTGAGAACCTTGATTTTACCTTTTAATTAATTTTTTAGATTTGAATTAGTTAGTGAGATAAAAAGTTAAATCACATGAAGCTTAAAAGCTTTTTGTTCTGGATCTTCACAATGAATCATTTGACTATTATTTTATTTTGGCTAAAGCTAAGCTAAACTTAGTTGACAATGTAGTTGCTAACTATTTATTTACAGAGCAGAAAAAATTTGAAGTTGAAACAAAGGCACTCATCTTCAAAGGTAAACTTTTGCTTTTATATTTGCTAAACTTGAAATGTAGAGTTTAAAGACAAAGTTAGTAAGGATAAGTTCGAAGAATACCAAGAGAAAGCTGAGAAATTCTGTAAAGCTGAAATTTACTCGTACATCTTATATACTGCTTTTGAGTATGAAATGGTGACGTAAGTGCTTTTGCTTTAACTTTATTCTCATTGTTTTATTATAGATTGGATAAACTCATTGAAAGAGAATTTAAAAAGGCTATAATTATAATTGCTGATGTTTGATTCTTTAAAAATGAGGAATTAATTCCATATATTCATCCAAAATTTTTATTAATTCTCGGATCTAAATCATCAAAGAAATCAGAAGAAGAGAAGAAAAATGAATCAAGTGAAGAAGATAGCGAAGAAGAAATAGATACTAAGAAAAATAAGAAAAATAAAAACAAAAAGAATAAGAATAAGAATAAGAAAGATGACAGCGACAGTGATAGTGATAGTAATAGTAAGTAGCTATTGTTCAAATTTTTGTGTTCATTTATATATTCATTTACAATTTTTCATTGC
>CBDDIA010000017.1:0-40804 GCA_965228685.1 Phycisphaerales bacterium | reverse complement strand
TTCTTCCAGGAGGTGTCCACGACGGACTTGTATGCGGAGCATGCGGACTGCTGGTAGAGGAGGGGTACGCGGTTGGCGTAGCGGATAACGCGGGCTTGTTGGTCGCCGGTGAGTTCGCCGCCGTAGGCGATGGCGGCTTCGATTTGGAAGGGGTTGCCTCGGTAGACGGCGGGTTTGCGTGTGGATGCGGTGTAGAACTCGGCCTTGACGCCCTTGAGGAGTCCGGCGAGCATGGTTTTGACGCCGATGGGGCTCAGGCAGTCTGTTGGTGGGGCGCGGAGCTTGGATTCCTGGAGGGCTTTGTAGATCTTCTCGGCGTCGTGGGAGTCGAGGGAGTTGACCCAGGTTGAGCCGGAGAATGATTTGGACTTGGTGGATGCAGCTTTGGTGATCTCTGCGACGATGCTTGGCGGGACGCGGCAGAACTCGTTCTTGAAGAACCCGGTGAGTTGTTTCTCGTCGGTCTGCTTGAGCTTGGTGAGGAAGGTGCCGAGTTCGACGCCGTAGGGGTGGGGTTTGATTTCCTGGGTTTCGGGCGGGAGCTCGTCGACGGTGCGTGGGTAGATGATGCGGTCGGAGAACTCCTGGGTGCGGACGATGCCCTGCTCGTCTGCGGTGATGTCGGGTTCGGCCTCGGCGAGGTCGGGGTTCTCGTTGGCTTTGTCTGGTGGGATGAAGGTGATGGAGCAGTGGGGGTTGGAGATAGCGGTCTGCTCGAGGTAGGTTTCGACGGAGCCCTTGCCTCGGAAGAACTTGGCTTCCATCTCGATGGAGACGCGGGTGCCGGTGGTGTTGGGGAAGTCGTCGGTTTCGATGTCGACGGTGACTTCGGGCTTGTTCTTGGTGGTGTCCATCGCCAGTTCGAGGTGATGGGCGGGTTGGTTTTTCTTGGGTCGGGTGGTGATGACCATGGGCTTGCCGGTGGTCATGAGCCCGTACATGCCGGCGGCGGAGATCCCGATGCCCTGCTGGCCGCGGGACATCTTGAGGCGGTGGAACTTTGAGCCGTAGAGGAGGCGTCCGAAGATGTTCTCGACTTGGCGTCGGACGATGCCCGGGCCGTTGTCGGTGATGGTGACGCGGTAGCGTCCGGGTTTCTGGACTGACGGTGGGGGGGTGATCTCGTCGATGCGGACTTCGATATCGGGGAGGATGCCCGCTTCTTCGCATGCATCGAGGGCGTTGTCGACGGCTTCCTTGACGGTGGTCAGGAGTGCTTTGCGTGGGTTGTCGAACCCGAGCAGGTGTCGGTTCTTGGCAAAGAACTCGGAAACGGAGATATCGCGTTGTTTCGCGGCCATGGTTTCGGCGTTGGCGCGCGTACGGGAAGACTTGGCTTTGGCCATGGGGGACCACCCTCCTTGGTGGTGATAAAAACAACCCTGTGCGGGCAGAATCCAGATTCTTGGATGAGGATAGCACAAAGGGGGCGTGTTGGGTGTGCGATGAGCGGTGGAAGTTGAGGGGTAGATTCAGGAAAACGCCCTGTTCTTCACGGAAATCACACGCTCGTGGACGCGACACGATGCTTGAGGGTGCTATCTTTTTGAACCCGCAATGGTTGCGGGCGACCTCCCATCTCTGTCTGGGGAGGCGAGAGAGCGTGTGATTTGTTTCACAAACACAACAAGGAGAGACAAGAGATGAAGAGCTTTGTATTTGTCGGTGCCGTTGCGGCACTCGCAGGGATCGCCCAGGGCGATGTCGTTGCAAACTGGGGTTGGAACGACCAGGGCCTTGACGGCGGTGGGTTCGGGTTCCAGACTTCGGACTTCCCGCAGGGTGCAGATGTTGGCTCGGGCGAGTTCAGCATCTTTGACTTCAACAGCGAAAACACCGGCGGCGTGTACAACTGGGTCCAGAGCTTCTCTGGCACCACGACCGGTTCGATCGACGGCGTCTCGGGTGGTTCGTTCGCGTTCCAAGGCGCGACGGGTCAGGGCGTGACCAACAACGGTGCGCAGGCCGCGTTCTCGTTCGACGGCACCCTCTGGACCGACCTGACTTTCGACTTCGCCCGTCGCGGCACCTCGACCGGCTTCAACAATGTCACCGTTGAGATGTTCGACGGCACCACTTCGCTCGGTATCCTCGGCGTTCTCGGTGCTGCGGGCTCGAGCTGGGAACTGACCAGCTACGACATCTCGGCACTCAACGGCGTCGCGGACGCGAGCATCGTCTTCACCTTCGATGGCGCAACCTCTGACACCGGCAACAACCGCCTGGACAATGTCACGATCAACGGCACCGCGATCCCCGCACCGGGCAGCGTTGCACTGATCGCTCTTGGCGGTCTCGTCGGCACCCGTCGTCGTCGTGCATGATTGATCTCACGGGCGATGCTCGTGATACAAGCAGATACCTGACCCGAACGCACGCTCTTATGGGCGTGCGTTTTTTGTGCATCTGGCAGTATTTTGTTAAGAAACATGTACTTCAACGCTTTGGGGGGCACTCATGATCTGTTAGGATGAGAAATACTTGGATCGATGAGACGGTGTGTTTCACTTTGGTTTGTGCAAGGTCCGAGCAGGAGGAAGTATGATGAAGACATGTGTGCATATCGGTACTCTGGGGTTGGTTCTCGCGAGTTGCGTTTCCTCTGAGGCATTGGCGGAAGGTGATCGTGTCATTGAGTTCTTTGATGAGATCATTCGGCAGCCCGGTCAGATTTGGGATGTTGCGAACTATCCATACCTGATGGAGCAGATCGGAGCGGGAGAAGATGACTTTGGGTTTATCCTGAGTACCTTCTCTGCGGTGACCTTTGGTTCTGGTGGATACCTTGGGATCTTGGGTGCGAACTATGGGAGCTCGGAGTTCGATGTGAAGGTGAGCTACGAGGATTCTGACGGGCTCTGGCATTCGTACGACGAGCACATCGATGGTGATTACGGGCAGTGGATCGGAAATCTGCTTGATGGTGTTGATTACCAGAACATCATCGTGACGACATCGGTTGATCCGCGGCTTGAGTTGCAGCTTCCAGATGGTGGGGTGTCGTCCGTGCCGGGCGTTCCTGCACCGGGTGGTGTTTGCCTGCTCGCACTTGCGGGTATTGGTGCGACGCGTCGTCGTCGATAACGCAAAGTAATCGATCAACCCTCAACGCCCGGAAGGGCGTTATTTTATGGGCTGAAGGAGCAGGGGGGTTAGACCTTGGCTTTGAGCCAGCCGCCTTGGAAGAAGCGGATGGAGAAGAGGATGCCGCGGAGGAACATCTCGGAGCAGAGGGCGATCCAGAGTGCGGGGAGTCCGGGTTCGATGCCGAACCATTGCTCGAAGAGTTTGGGGTTGGTGATGATGCCGCCGCCGAGGAACTCGGGGATGGGGATATCGACACCCGAGACGAGGTAGGCGAGTGGGAGGCGCATGCCGTAGGTCGCGAACCAGGTCATGCCCATGACCCATTTGACATCGCCCGCGCCGCGCATGGCGGAACGGAAGACGATGCCGATGGCGAATGGGATCTGGACGATCCCGCAGGTAATGAGCAGGGGAGGGACGAGTTCCATGTGCTCGGGTTGGGCGGACATGGCGTCGGTGATGGCGCGGGCGAAGACGATGAAGACGACGCCCAGCAGACCCATGATGGATGCCGCGATGACGGTGCATCGGAAGACGGCGGTCTTGGCGAGGTCGGGGCGTTTCATCCCGAGGTACTGCCCGGCGAGCGTGGATGCGGCGATGCCCATGCCGAACCCGGGCATGAAACTGAATGCTTCGATGCGGATGCCGATGATGTGGGCGCCGAGGAGTCCTTCGGAGGACATCTGTCGTGCGAGGAGACCAACGAAGGAGATGATGAAGAAGTTTCCCAGCCACATGCCGAAGGTTTCGAGGAAGTTGGGGACGGCGAGGCGGACGAATCGGTAGACGGTGATGAGGTGGGGTTTGAGGTTGCGTCGTTTGAGGCGGATAGACCATTTGCCCGAGAGGGCATAGATGAAGATGAACCCCGCGCCGACGATGTCGCCGACGACGGTTCCGAGGGCGATCCCGGTGACGCCCCAGTCGAGCCCGAGGGGGCTTGTGAGGCCGAAGACGGTGACGCCGGAGACGCCCCAGCTGACGATGATGTTGACGATGTTTCGTGCGACCATCGCGGTGAGTGGGGAGATTGAATCTCCCGCGCCGCGTGAGCAGGCGATGAGCCCGAAGAGCAGGGAGGCGAAGGGGGTTCCGAGCGCGATGATGCGCATGTAATCGATGAAGAACCCCCCTGCCAGCTCAGACATGTTGAGGAGGGTGACGATTGAGGGCGCGAGGAACCAGACGACGGCGCCGATGCCTGAGCCGCAGATGAGGGAGAGGGTTGTTGCTTGCCCGAGCATGACATTGGCGACGCCCATGCGTCCTTTGCCGACGGATCGGGCGATGAGTGCGGTGGCGCCGACGCCAATGGCCATGATGACGAGCCCGATGAACCACATGATGTAGCTCGCGCCGCCGATGGCGTCGGTTGCGGCGACGCCGTCTTCGAGTGAGGCGCTGAGTTTGGTGTCCACGAGTCCGACGAGCGAGTTGAGGAAGGATTCGAGGACGACGGGCCAGGCGAGGACGAAGATGGCGGACCACATGGTTAGGCCTTTGAGTCGTCCTGAGCGGAATCGCCCGTCGTCGGTGCAGATTGGTTTGGGGCCGGGCTCGGTGAGTGCGCCGGTGGTGGTGACGGTCATGGGCTGGCCGACGAGTTCCTCGAGGTCGTCCTCGTGGAGTGGGCGCGGGACATCGTCGTGCTCGGGCACGCAGTTTGGGTCATTTTCTGATCTGCGATCGGTCATGGTGCCCGCTCACTCCGGTGGTACGCCGGTCTGCGGCCGGGCGAGTGGGAGTGTATGTCTTCCTACCATAGAATAGTCGAATACTGCAACGCGAAATCGATACCAGCGGGAGGACACCATGAGTGGTGAGGCACAAACAGGGCTAGAGCTTTTGGCTGAGGTTCTGTCTTTGCAAATTGATCGCAGTGGCATGTTGGAAACAGCGCAATTGTTTGTAATTCTCCTTACGCCAGTTGTGACCATATTGGGCATCGCACTCACAGCTAGCATAGCTGTTTGGAAAATCAAAAAGACTCACAAACAAGAGTACGAGCGATGGCTGAAGGCGAAGTTCATCGATGGGGTTTCAGATTTCATTGGCTGTATCAATGAACGATTTGATCGATGGCGAGAGTATTGCACAACAATGCACACAAGAGATCCAGATAAAGAGCCCAGCATTGATTATTCACGCTATCACTTTACGAGCTTAGTTGAGATTGAGAAGCAGCGTGCTCTCGCAGTTATGACTTCCGATTTGCCGCATGTGGATGCGATTCTGGATTTGCTTACAAGATGGGCGTTCGTCGCCGGTCCATATCCTGGTCCGTCACATTGCGAACTGGCTGTATATGAAAGAGAGATGCTCAAGCTATCTCAAATGTATCGCCAGTGGCTTATCCAACTCTCTAATGCAATGCGGCCAGACAGATACCCTATGAAAAAGAGACAGCTTGAAAATGAACTCGCACTCGCCATGACAGAAATCAATTTGATCATGTCAAACCTAGGCTTGAAGTGACGGATTTGTTTTCGCCTGGTGTTTTACAGAACATACATTATAGGACCTTGGGGATATATCCGAGCTCACGGGGATATGGGCAGGCGGGGTGCGTGGGCGTAGACGAAATGCTCGCTCAGGGTGAAGGTGAGAGATTGGGTTGGGGTGAGGATGGATGGGACGGCGTTGGGTTTTTCGCCGTCGATTTGGACGCAGGAGGGCTGGAGGGCGTTGAGGGTGATGGTCTTTCCGGTGGCGCAGCGTGATGCTCTTTGTTTGGCGAGGAGGGCGAGGTAGCGGAGTCCGGAGGTGATGGAGGTACGGCCGGCGATGTGGGCGATGTCGAGGGTGTTGTCATCCCAGCGGGCGTCGGGGCATGGGTTGAAGTTGCCGCCGTAGTTTGGCATGTTGGCGATGACGAGGATGCCTGGCTTTGAGAGTTGGGGTTGGGGTTGATCGTCGATGGTGACCTGGGCGTGGGCGAATCGGGGTGTGAGGATCTCTTTGATGACGGGTTTGATGTAGGCGCGGTAGCCGCCGAGTTTTCGGGACTCCTCAAGGCGGTGGATGACGGATGCGTCCATGCCCAGCGAGGTCATGATGAGGAACGGGTGGTTGTTGCAGAGGGGGACATCGATGCGGCGGGGTTCGGCGTCGATCTCGAGTTGCTGAAGGACCCCCGCTGGTTTGCGGGACATCTTGAGGGCGTGGCAGATGAGGTTGGCGGTTCCGGTGCCGCAGTGTTGGAAGGGGACTTTGGTTTGGGTGAGCAGGGGGAGGAGATGGTGGACGGTGCCGTCGCCGCCGACGATGATGAGTCGATCGGTGTCGTTGAGGTCTTCTGCGGCGGGGATTGCCCCCCTGCTGATATCGTGCTTGGTGAGGGCGTGCCCTCGCGATGTGGCGAGTTGATCGATGGCGTCGGTGAGGCGTTGTGCTTTGCCTCGTCCTGATCTTGGGTTGTAGACGATGGAGACACGCATGGTTCGTGGAGTACATCGGTTGAGCGTTGCGGATACGGTCAAAACAGGGCGTATTGTCGTGCTATGATCGTATCTTATGGCTACTGCAGTACGATCCCATGCCGATGTCGATGCAGCGTATACCGCTGCTCAGAAAGTTGTTGAGACTCATCACCGGATTGCCGCGTTTCTTCACGAAGGATTGACGCTGGCGGAGATCGATCGGTTTGTCTTCGAGACGCTCGAGGAGCTCGGGTGCAAGTCGTGTTTCTTCAAGTATCGCGCGGGTGGATTGCCCCCCTTCCCGTCGCAGGCGTGCCTGAGTGTGAACGAGTGTGTTGTGCACGGGACGGCGGCGTACAAGCTTGAGCCGCTCAAGGCGGGCGATGTGCTCAAGATTGATATCGGGGTTCGGTATCGTGGTTGGATGGGCGACGCGGCATGGACCTATGTGTTTGGTGAGATGACACCTGAGATCAAGAAGCTGACGGATTCGGGGAAGGAGTCGTTGGCGAAGGGGATCGAGGAGCTGCGGCCCGGGAACACCTGGTTGGATTGGGCGAAGACGGTCCAGCGGGTGGTTGAGGACGAGTACGGGTTCCACCTGATCCGTGGTCTTGGTGGGCATGGGTATGGGAAGAAGTTGCATACCTCGCCCTGGATCTCGAATGTGGTTCCGACGCATCCGAATGAATGGCCGGACGCGAATAGGGTCATTGAGCCCGGCGCGTTGGTCGCGGTCGAGCCAATGATTGGGATCGGGACGGGCGAGATCACGCAGGGTCAGCGCCAGTGGCCGATCTACACGGCGGATGGTTCGAACTCGGTGCATTACGAGCATGATGTGCTTGTGACATCGGATGGGCCTCGGATCCTGACGGACGGGTTGCAGGATGTGCAGGATGTGATTACGCGATAACCCCCCTACCGAGTGGATGATCATGAATCGGATCAGTGAAGCGTTTGCGAATGCGAAGGAAACGGGTCAGGGCGCGTTGCTGCCGTTTGTGTGCGCAGGATCGCCCGAGGTTGATTCGTTGACGCGGTTGTTGCCTGCGATGGAGAGCGCGGGAGCGAGCGTGGTTGAGGTTGGGTTCCCATATTCGGATCCGATCGCGGATGGGCCGACGATCGCGGCGGCGATGCATGTGGCGCTCCAGAAGGGGATCACGCCCAAGAAGATCTTTGAGCAGGTGCGCGCGGTTCGCGATCAGGTCTCGATGGGTCTGGTGGCGATGGTGAGTGTGTCGATCGTGGTGGCGATGGGTGGCGCGGAGTCGTTCGTTTCGCAGGCGGTTGAGGCGGGGTTTGATGGGTTTATCTTCCCGGATCTGGCGTTCGAGGAATCGGAGGCGTATCGGGAGGCGTGCAAGGCGCACGGGGCTTCGATGATTATGTTGATCTCCCCCACTTCGCCGACGGAGCGGGCGATTGAGATTGCCAATGCGTCGACGGGGTTCGCGTACCTGCTCGCCCGATCGGGTGTCACGGGCGCGCGAGAGGACCTGCCCGATATCTCGGAGCGGGTCCGCTCGATTCGCGAAAAATCGAAGACCCCGATCGCGTGCGGGTTCGGGATCTCCAATGCCGATCAGGTGTCGGCGATAGTTAAGCACGCGGATGGCGCGATCGTTGGGAGTGCGTTGGTGAAGGCGATCATCGCGGCGCATGGTTCGGGCAAGGACTACGCGGTGGAGGCGGAGCACTTTGTGCACGAACTGGCGATGGGTCTGATCTCGATGGACCACATCTGAGATCGGATCGAGTACAATCCGAGCATCGGCCCCGTAGCTCAGCGGTTAGAGCGCGCGACTCATAATCGCTTGGTCCCCGGTTCGAATCCGGGCGGGGCTATTTTTTATGCGCTGACTGGGTTGGATTGTTCCGCTGCCTTCTTGACGGCGGCGGCGACTTTGTCGGCGATGGACTTATCGAGCGGGTCGGGGATGACTCGATCGGGGGTTGGGTCCCCTACTGCGTCCGCGAGAGCGTGGGCGGCGGCGAGTTTCATGCGGGATGTGATTCGCGATGCGCGGGCGTCAATGGCGCCACGGAAGATGCCGGGGAATGCGAGGACATTGTTGACCTGGTTGGGGTAGTCGGAGCGTCCGGTGCCGATGACTTTGGCGCCGCCCTTGCGTGCTTCGTCCGGGGTGATCTCGGGGGTTGGGTTGGACATCGCGAAGATGATCGCGTCGTCGTTCATGGTGCGGATGTCGTCGGCGGTGAGGAGGTTGCCGACGGATACGCCGACGAAGACATCGGCGCCTCGGATCGCGTCGTGAACTGTGCCGGCGATCTTGGGGCGGTTCGTGAAGCGGAGAAGGTCCTTCTTCTCATCATTGAGGTCATCACGGCATGGGGAGATGATGCCTTTGGAGTCGCACATGATGACTTCTTTGACGCTCACGCAGACATCGGACTCGTGATCGACGCAGCGGAGGAGCTTGGCGATGGCGGTGCCCGCGGCACCGGCGCCGTTGATGACGACGCGGGCGTCGGTGAAGGATTTGCCGACGACTTTCATCGCATTGATCATGGCGGCGAGGAGGACGATGGCGGTGCCGTGCTGATCGTCGTGCATGACGGGGATGCCGAGGTCTTGGAGGGCATCCTCGACAGCGAAGCATCGCGGGGCGGCGATGTCTTCGAGGTTAATCCCGGCGTAGGACGGGGCGATGGCTTTGGCGATGTCGATGAGTCGCTGGGTGCCCTCGTCGCCCTTGGGGACTTCGACACAGAGGGGGATGGCGTCGATGTTGGCGAATGCTTTGAAGAGGCAGGCCTTGCCCTCCATGACGGGCATGGCGGCGGCGGGTCCGATGTTGCCGAGTCCGAGGACGGCGGTGCCGTCGGTGAGGACACAGACGGAGTTTCCGCGCATGGTGAGGTTGTAGCTCTCGGCAGGGTCGTCACGGATGATCTCGCAGGGGCGCGCGACACCCGGGGTGTAGGCGCGGGAGAGGTCGTCGCGGGAGAGCAGGGGAACCTTGCACTCGATGGAGACCTTGCCCTTGTTTGTGCGGTGAAGATCAACGGATTCCGTGTTGTAGTCAGTCATCAAGATGCCTCGTCCCGTTTACGCTGGGTTAACTGCGATTCTAGGCATCATCCTTGCGAAGTGTTATAGATCGAGGTCCGCGACGACCATGGCATGGTCGGAGACTTCGAGCCCGCTCTGGCGGTCGATGTGGCAGTCTTTGAGGGTCTTGTGGGCGGCGTTGTTGAGGAGGAGGTAGTCGATGCGCCACCCGCGGTCTTTGGCGCGGGCTTGGCCGCGGTTGGACCACCAGGAGTATGGGCCGTCGATGTCGCCGTATTTGTCGCGGACGATGTCGCGCCAGCCCATGTCGATCATGTTGCCCATCCACTCTCGTTCGTGCGGGAGGAACCCGGATGTGTTCTGGTTTGCCTTGGCGTAGAAGATGTCGCGTTCGGTGTGGGCGATGTTGAAATCACCACCGAGCACTGTGGGGATTCGTGACTTGAGGAGGGGGTTGGCCCAGTCTTTGAAGGCGGGGAGCCATTGGTCCTTGATGGCTTGGCGGTCTTCGCTCGATGACCCCGAGGGGAGATAGACGGAGACGACGCGGAGTTTTCCGAAGCGGGCGACGATGACGCGCCCTTCGTGGTCGTTGTCGCCGATGCCTCGGGACTCTTCCTGGAGCTGATGCCCCGGTGCCCAGATCGCGGTTCCGGAGTAGCCCTTCTTCTCGGCGGGGTGCCAGAGGGCGTGCCCGGTTTCCGGGGTGAGGATGTGCGCGGGGATCTGGTCGGGGAGGGCGCGGACTTCCTGGAGGAGCAGGACATCGGGGCTGACGCGTTGGACATGATCCTCGAACCCCTTGCGGAGGGCGGCACGGATCCCGTTGACATTCCATGTTGCGATTCGCATCGGGAATGGTAGCGGCGGATCCCCTATCGTCATCCCATGAGCAAAGCACACGCAACCGTGATGGCGGGGATCCCCCAGACGAACCTGGCGTTGTTTCACAAGATCCGGTTCAGTGTCGGCGATCCGTGCGCGTTTATCGAGACGGATGACGGGATGCGGGTACTGATCATCCGTGATATCGAGATGGAGCGGGCGAAGAAGCATGCGCGTGCGGATAAGGTGTTCTGCCCGGCGGACTTTGAGCCCGAGGAGGGGCTCGATGGAGATCGTGAGACGGCGACGGCGCAGGCGCTCGCGGAGTGCCTGATGCGTGGTGGTATTGAGAGCGTGACGGCGGATCGGTCGTTGCCGTTGATCTATGCGTTCATGATGCAGAGCGCTGGGATCGAGCTCGAGTGTGACATCGATCTGGGTGTTGCGGAGCGCCGGAGCAAGGATGAGCAGGAACTGGGGCATTTGCGTGCGGCGCAGTCAACGACGGAAGAGGTGATGCGGGAGGTCTGCGAGATGATCTTCGCGTCAGATACGGACGCGTCGGGGACCTTGATGCATCAGGGCGAGGCGCTGACGAGCGAGCGGGTGATCTCGATGATCGATGTCGCATTCCTCAAGCGGGGATCGACGACGCCGCATGGTTCGATTGTTGCGTGCGGTCCGATTGGTGCGGATTGCCATCATCGCGGGGCGGGAGCGCTCAAGACGGGGCAGCCGATCATTCTTGATATGTTCCCGCACATCCGCGCGACGGGGTACAACGGGGATTGCACGCGGACGATCGTTCATGGCGAGATCCCGGAGGAAGTTGCCAAGATGCACGCGGCGGTGCTTGAAGCGAAGCAGGCGGCAGAGCGCGTCTGCAAGGCGGGGGTGACGGGCGAGGATGTGCATCGAGCGGTGATTGATGTCATCAAGTCGCACGGGTACAACGCGGGGCTGCCTGGTGATGACGCGCCGGATTCGTTCTGCTCGATGGTGCACGGGACGGGGCACGGGATCGGGCTTGAGGTGCATGAGCCCCCACTGCTTGATCTGAAGGGGCCCGAGTTGGTTGTTGGGGATGTGCTGACGATCGAGCCCGGGTTGTATTGCAAGGCGATCGGTGGGATCCGAATCGAGGATATGGTCGCGGTGACAGAGGATGGGTGCGAGAACTTCAACTCGCTCCCGATGGGGTTGCAGTGGTGATGTGATGACTCAACGGAATGAGGGCAAGCCGAATCGGTTGAGGGGGATCTGGGGCGACTCGTTGTTGAACAAGTTGCCCGGGATCTCTCGGAAGCGGCGTAAGCGTGATGCGAGTAAAAAACGCCGCGTGATTGAGCGGCGTGATCTTGATCAGCGTTCAGAGGTGTGATTACTTCGCTTTGCCCTGGTTTGCGACGGCGGCCATGGCTTTTTCGACTGCTTCCGGGTCGCCCAGGTAGCGCTTGGATATGGGCTTGAGGTTGGCATCGAGCTTGTAGATGAGGGGCATCCCGGTGGGAATGTTGAGGTTGACGATGTCTTCGTCGGAGATGTTGTCGAGGTGCTTGACGAGGGCGCGGAGCGAGTTGCCGTGCGCGGCGATGAGGACGCGTTTGCCCGCTTTGATCTTCGGCGCAATCTCTTCCTCGAAGTACGGGACGACGCGATCCACGGTGTCCTTGAGGCACTCGGTGGTTGGGATGTCCTTGGGATCGAGGTCGTTGTAGCGTCGATCGTGCCCCGGCCAGCGCTTGTCGGTTTTTTCGAGCGCGGGTGGCGGGGTGTCGTATGCGCGGCGCCAGAGGAGGACCTGCTCTTCGCCGTGCTGGGCGGCGGTTTCGGCTTTGTTGAGTCCCTGGAGGGCGCCGTAGTGGCGTTCGTTGAGCTTCCACGAGCGGATGACGGGGATCCACATGGTGTCCATCTGGTCGAGGACATGCCAGAGGGTGCGGATAGCGCGGCGGAGCACGGAGGTGTAGGCGATATCGAACTCGAATCCCTCTTCGAGGAGGAGTCGTCCGGCGTCCTTTGCTTCTTCGTGCCCCTTATCGGAGAGGGGGACATCCTTCCACCCTGTGAAGCGGTTCTCTTTGTTCCAGACGCTCTCGCCGTGACGGATGAGGACCAGTGTGTACACGCGTGCAACCTTTCGCAGATGAGTCTCGGTATCTCGAGAAAGATTCTATCCGCGAGCGGCGTTCGGGAGCGGGAGTGGTCGGATTTCGCCGGTGGCGGCATCAAAGCTCGGGACGCATGTGCTTCGACCGAGTTGGGCTGCGTATTCGACATCTCGTCCGAAGCCGAGGTCTTCGAGTCGTTTGGCATGGAAGCTCGAAGCGATCGCGGGTCCGAGCCCGCCGGATCGCTCGATGACCCCGTGAGCGGCGTGGGCCATCAGGGATGCGCTATCGTCGAGCTCATGGGTACCATGGAGACGCTCCGCGATGAGCCCTGCGCAGATGCAATCTTCGAGTGAGACGCGCCGGTCGGTCCCTGAGCAGACCAGCACGACATGCTGATCTGATTGACGGATCTGTTCGCAGAGCGTGACGAGGTTTGTGATGGAGCCTGTGAGGATCGTGTGTGCATCGGCACACATGTGGAGGGCCCGCGTGCCGTTGGTGGTGGTCAGGACGAGGTCTCGATTGGCGATGTGGTCGGTGGTGTATTCGAGGGGGGAGTTGCCGAGTTGGAACCCTTCGGGACGGATCCCGGAGCGCTCGCCGCAGAGCAGGGAGCATCGGCGATCGTGGGCGATCATCCGGGCGGAATCGATCGATGCGACGGGGACAACGCACGCTGCTCCGTGGTCGAGCGCGTGGGCGATTGTGGTGGTGGCACGGAGCACATCGATGACAACCGCGATCCGATTAGGGAGCTCGTCGGTTGCGAGGTGATCGGGGAGGGAAACGGCGGAAACAGTCGGCATGTACCGAGTGTATCCGATCAGTCGCGGTTGATCGCGAGCTTGGAGGCTCGCGGTGTGAACCAGCGCTGGTAGACATGGTCTGGGTCCATCGCGTTCGGCACCAGTCGCTTGAGGAGTTGTTTCTTCGCGTACTCGATCTCGTGGGGCGTGAGTTCGAGCAGGTCGATCGCGTTCATGACGGATTGCAATGCGATCAGGTGCTTCACAAGCTCGAGGTCCTGGGAAGCGTGCTTCACAATGAACTCGTTGGCGCTATTGAGCTCGGGATCCTTGTCGTTGAGTTCCATGAACACGAGTGCTTTGGCGAGTTCGGGGACACGATCGCGTATTCCGTCTTGGTCGGCGTCCGTGCCTAGGGCGTTGATATATGAATAGGTGAGACGCTGGACAGATGCCCGCGTCAAACGATCGAGGGTGAGTCCGAAGGATGCGGGGGTGTTTGATTCGCGGGCACCGGCGTCGGCGTGGGTGTCGACCCCGGTTGTGTGGCTGGCGCGGATGGACTCGATTTGTTGATCGTTGGGGGTGAACCCGAGTTCTGCGAGGATCTCGCGTGCGGCGTTGAGGGGGTCATCGGTGCGGAGGTTGATGGGAGCTTCCTCATCGAGTGCGGATGCGAGGTTCGCCTGGGTCCCGGGGTTTGAGCTTTGCGGGATGATCGTGAGGTCGTAGGGGTAGAGGAACCCGGACGCGGATGGGATCATCGATGCGAAGAGGTCGAGGGACACCCCGCCTTCGAAGACTTCGATGTCGAGCCCTGGGGTGGTCCCGTTGCCCGAGTTGTTGAGGAGGGTGACGGAGCCGCCTGACCCGATGCGTGCGGGCCCGTCGCCTCCGAAGGCACCGATGATGGTGATGTCGCCCGACGCGATGAGCTCGAGCCCCTCGTCGAGGAGCGCGTTGGTTTCTCGATCGTCCTCGTTACCGAACCAGTCGACTTCGCCCGGTGCGCGGGTGTTGAAGACGACCTGGCCGCCTGAGCGTCCCAGAGAGGCGACGCGGAGATCGCCGAGGACATTGAGGTCCCCCACCGCGATGGATGTGAACCCGTCGGACTCTGCTTGGAGCGTCAATGACCCGAGGGAGGTGATCTTCTGGCCTTGGCCCATCGTGATGGATTCGGTGGCGAGGACCTCGAAGAGGAACCCGAGATCGGTTGAGGGGTCGATGAGATCGAGCCCGGCGTTCGCGCCGGTGGCGAAGACGAATGCGCTGGAGCGGGACGGGTCGGAGAGATCGCCGCCGAAGGTGATGTTGCGGAAGGCGCGGATGTCGGTGCCGTTGGTGCCGATCCCGGCGCGGAACTGGTAGGGAGCGCGAGCTTGCCCTTGGCCGACCCATGCCTGCCCGTCGTAGAGGAACTGGATGTCTGAGCGACCGTGACGGGATGAGTAGATGACATCCGCGAAGAGGGCCGAGCCCATCCCGACATCGAATGTGGTTGATGGACCGGAGATGGAGACGGGTGTGTAGAGGTTGAGTTGATCGTTGATGGAGACATCGCCGAAGAAGCGGGTTGTTCCGGCGTGGATCTCAAGTGACCCGAGGCGTCCGAGCGAACCGACATGCTCGGTGAACCGGACTGCGCCGCCTTCGGCATCGACGAAGAGGTCGTGCTGCATCCCTTCTTGAGAATCAACGGCACCCTTGAAGGCGATGACAGAACCATCGGTGGTTACGGAGACATCGTCCGTGAGGATGAGATCGCCGGTGATGACGATGCCTGGGCCATAAGAATGGAGATCGGCGCCGAGCTGGATGTGGGAATCGCCCTCGGCGAGGAGTGAGAGCTCGCCCGCGGTGATGTCGGCGTCGATCTGCATGTGCCCCGCGGAGACAGCGATGGTTGTGTCCTTGCCCTCGATTATGCCGGTGTTCCATGCGGCGAGCGAGTAGACATCGCCGGCCGCGAGTGACGGGGCGCCGTTGGTGTCGAGGGTCGGGGTGTTGTCGAGGTCGGTTGGGCGTTCGAGGCGGACGAAGGTGTGTCCGAGGAGTTCGCCGATGAGGACCTGTTCGCCCGCGGCGAGGACGACGGTGCCGTTGGACGCGGAGATGGTGCCGTGGTTCGCGACGCGTCCGCCGACGAGGGCGATGAGATCGCCCTGGAGGTGTCCTCGGTTTTCGACGATCCCGCGTGCGTCGGTGAAGCGGTAGGTTCCGGCCATGAAGTCGGCGTTGGAGATGTTGCCCGCGGCGGCGTAAAGGGCACCGACATTGACGACGGCGTTCTGTCCGAAGATCACGCCCGATGGGTTGACGATGAAGACCTGCCCGTTGCCGATGAGGTTACCCATGATCTCGGTGGGCACGCCCGAGGTGATGCGGTTGAGGACGCGGGAGGCCTCGGAGGGCATGATGAACTCGACGGTCTCGCCCTGGGCGATATTGAAGTTGAGCCAGTCGATGATGGTGATCTCGCCCGTGAGGACGCGGGTCCAGTCGCCGTCGTACTCGATGGTTGCGTCGCCCTCGACGACATCGCCGCCTTCGGGAGATGCGAGCGCGATCGATGTGCCCATCAGTGCGATGAGTGCGAACGGCGTGATGAACTTCGAGTCTTTGGTTGTCATGATGCAGTCCTTGCGATCTAGAAGGCGAACTGGGCGAGGAAGTGCAGGCGGGAATCTCCGACATCGACGGAGCGTGAGGTGCCGACGCCGATGGGGGTGAATGCCATGCCGTAGTCGAGGCGGAGGGTGAGGTTTGAGCGGACCTGGGCTTCGATGCCGACGCCCGCGCCGACGAGGGTTTCGGCGCGTTCGAAGAAGGGCGCGTCGTTGGGGCTGACGCGTCCGACATCGAGGAAGCCCTTGAAGATGAGGTCCCAATCGGCGCTGCCGTAGGGTTGGGTGCGGGATGAGCGGAACCCTTGCCCGAAGAGGGTTGTGGTCTCGGCGTTGATTGGGGTCGATCGTCCGAGGTGGTACCGGTACTCGATGGTGCCGATGATGGCGTCATCACCGACGGCGGAGGATTCGGGATATCCGCGTACGGAGTAGGCACCGCCGGCGACAGACTCGAAGTTTGGCGCGAGTCGGGAGTTGAAGGTCCATTGCCCGCGGAGGCTCAGGGCGAGCTCGTGGGCGAGTTTCATCTCGTCGCGTCCCTTCTCGCCTCGGAATCCTTCGGGGTCGAGGTAGGGATCGAGGTAGAAGGAGTGCGAGAGCTGCCCTTTGAGGATGGTGAAGTTTTCGTCGGCGCCGAAGCGACCGAGTCGGGCGACATCGAGCTCGTCGGTGCCGACGACGGATCCCCAGTTCACTTCGAGCATCAGGTCCGCGTATGCGTTGTGCAGGGGGGTGTTTTTGTGGTAGCGTACGCCGATGGTTGGGAGGAGGAACTCTTCGGTGCCTTCGAGCAGGAGGATCTGATTCTCGACATTGATGTACTCGTAGCGGACGCCTGCGACAAGGTCGACGAACTTGGGCCCGTTCTGCCAGACATTGCGTCGGAACTCAGCGCCGAGTGCGTAGGACTCGCCCTTGAAGTTCTCGAACCCGAGCCCGACATCGCGGGCGGTGTACTCGCTCCAGTTGCCGAAGAGCTTGAGTCGGTTGTTGTACCCCGCGTCGAACTCGTACGAGGCGAGGAAGGCGTTGGTCTCGTCGAACCAGGAGGTGATGTAGTCGAGACGGAGGACATCGTCGCGTCCGGTGAGCTGGCGATGCATGAACCCGAAGCGTTCGCGCCACTCATCGGTGCTTTCGGTTCCCGTGTTGCTCACGGCGACATAGGCGGTCCAGGGCTTGGGCTCGGTGATGATGTAATCGACGACGACCTCACCCGGCTGATCGGATGGGGCGATCGCAATGTCGGCTTTGCGTCCGGGGTGACGGTTGAGTCGGTGGACTTCGTCGTCGACACGCTGGCGTGTGAGGAGATCGCCCTCACTCAGGAGGAACCGATTGCGGAGTCGTAGATGCTCGGGGCGATTCACATTGGATTCGGCAGGAGCTGTTTCTGGATCCTCGATGTCCTTGACGAGACGGTCCCCCCGTGCGACGGTTCGGACTTCTCCGATGGCGGCCCGCCATATGAGGATCTTGAGTGTTTGATCACCGCTCGGACGGATGTCGCGCTGCGATGTGCGGTACTCGATCTGTTGGGCGTCGGGGGTGACGAGGTGCCCGATCATCCCGTAGCGGGATTCGAGGGCGTCGCGGACGGCGTTATTGATGGACGCGAGCGCTGAGCCATAGATGACGGTATCGCCGTCTTTGGTCAGGTCACGGATTCGGAGTGCGACCAACGGGATGCCTTCACGCGGCGCGACGAACCCCGCGTCGATTTTGCCGAGTAGCACGGGGATCGTGTTGAGTTCATCGAGTTCAGGAAGTTCATTGTGGGCGAACGGGTACGCGAACTCGATTGATGAGACGGGGTATGCGAATCCGTCAGACTCGATTGGGGCGGTGGCGTCGATGAGGATTTGGGGGGGAGGCGATTGCTCGGGTTGTGCCAAGACTGGTGCCGCGGCGCAGACGCATAAGAAAAGAGCTGGAGAGAGTCGAGAACGCAAGAGTGAACTTCCCATCTTCTGTTGTTCGGCCCCATCAAGATTCTAACACAAGTTTCGGCGACTACCACCCTTAGGTCCGATATCTCGGATGGGTTTCAACTTGAAATTGTACTCATCTGGTCATGATCTTGCGCGAATGGGGTAAGCGGGGAGAACCAGTGCTCGATTTGACCCGATCGTAAGGGTATGAAAACCCCATCCGCTGTAATCACTTTCGCAGGATGTGCCCTCTCGGTTTTTGCCCTGAGCGGGTGCGTTGGTCATCACACAATCGATGTTGCGGTCAGTTCAGGGAAAGAGCTGCACGAAGTTTCTGAGCAACCATTGGTTTCGGAACTTGAGATGGCGGGGATGTGGGAGATCGTGCTTGCGGAGTTGCATCTCCATGCCACGCGAACTCTAGAGATTGAGCACTCTGTCCAGACAGACCGAGTTCCATCGATGCCGCAGCTTGTTGCGGGCGATTGGTTGTCGTTTGAGTGCGCGATTGCGGGTGGGTACTGGGATCTGGGTTATGAAAAGGGCACCCCGGTGTTTGCCGAGGTGCCCGAGTCGTGGTCGATTCCCGAATAAACCATCCGGTCTCATGGACGGTTGCGTGATCGGGTCACCATATCTGTGTACGCGGCAAGGTCTTGCGAGTTCACGACTCCGTCACGATTTACATCTGCGTGGGAATCGCCCTGTTCGTATGCGGAGAGGAACGCGGAGTAATCGGCGTTGCCCATCGAGCCGTTCCCGTCAGAGTCGTACATTGAGATGAACTGATCGATTTCGCGGCGCTGCTGGTAGACGGCGTATGCCTCTTGCGATTCTTCGATGCTGAGAACCCCATCACCGTCACGATCGAACTCGATCGTGGCTTCTCCCATGCGATCGCCCCAGTTCTGGCGTTGTTCTTCGCGCTGGGTGCGTCGTTCTTGGCGGGAGAGCTCGCCGTCGCCGTCGGTGTCGTATCGTGCGAGCTCATCGGCGCGGCGTTGCTCGCGTTGCTCTTGCTGGTAGGCTTCCATCGCGGCTTGTTCTTCTTCGTTCAGGACTCCGTCACCGTCGGCATCAAACTGGCGCATGAGTGCCTGGCCGCGCTCAGAGTTCTCGAACATCGCCTGGCGGGCAGCCATGCGTTCTTCACGGGAGAGTTCCCCGTCACCGTCGAGGTCCATGCGTGCCATCCACTCATCGCGCATGGCACGCATCATGGTGGCACGCTCTTCGTCGGAGAGGATCCCGTCGCCGTCAGCGTCGAACTCGGTTGCGCGATCGAGCATCGCGCCGAACCCGCCCCGCCCGTTCTGGGTGGAGTTTGAGGATCGGTTCTGAGTTGAGATATCGGCGCGTTCAGGGCGCTCGGCGTCTGATCCAGAGAGCCCTGAGTCGAAGTACGAGTCCTGGACCTTTGCGGCGTTCGACGCGAGACGGTCCGGTGCGGCGTCCGTTTCTTCTGGTGCCGAACGCATCAGGAGCATGCCTCCGAGTGCGGTGGCGCCGATTGCGAGCGTTGAGATTGCGACAACCTTGGTGTTCATGTGCGTGGCCCTCCATCGAGTGTGCGTGCTGAACGCGTCAGGGCGGGTGGTATGGCAAGGAATGTGGGACTTTGGGCAAAAAGAAACGAGGCCCGATATGAGTGATATCGGGCCGATCGTCAGAAAGATGCAAAATGGCGAAGGGGAGACTTGAACTCCCGACCTGAGGGTTATGAATCCTCCGCTCTAGCCAGCTGAGCTACCTCGCCGTATTGGGCGTGAATCATAGCACTTCTTGGGCGTGAATCGAGCAGATCACGAAGAAATGCGGTTTCTGGGTCGAAAATCAGGGATCGGTCCGTGGGGTCTCGGCGTGGGCCTTCATCTCGGAAGGGTTCGTATGCCCTTGAGCAGAACCTGCGGACTGGTCATGAGGTTTGGCGGACTCGAAGCGGGCGGAATCCTGCTTCTTTGAGTCGTTGCTCGCGTTGTCGACCTCGTTCTTGATGTCGTCGGTAACATCCTTGAGTCCCTTTTTGAACTCAACGATGCCCTGCCCGAGTGAGCGTCCCATCTCTGGGAGACGGCGACCGAACAGGAGGAGCATGACGACGCCGACGATGAGGATCTCGGGCCAGCCGATGTTGCCGAGGAAACCGAGGGTGTAGCTCGTGGTGTGCATGGTTGGATTCAATGGTTGTTCCTCCTGAGAGTCAACGGGGCTGATGACTCCATATTCCCATCGGGCCGACGAAGTTGCGGGGATCAACGAAGGACGGCCCGTTCTTCCGCGACTTCGATCACATTATGGAGGAGCACCCCCACGGTCATGGGCCCGACGCCCCCTGGGACGGGGCTAATGTGCCCTGCGACGCGCGAAACGGGTTCGAAATCGACATCGCCGACGGTGATGGTGTTTCCATCGTCGTCTGCGATGCGGTTGACCCCGACATCAACAACGACGGCTCCCTTGCGGACCATGTCGGCCTTGATGAGGTTGGGGACGCCGGCGGCGGGGATCAGGACATCGGCGCTAAGGCAGAGGTCTTGGAGCCCCTGGGTGTACTTGTTGCAGCTGATGACGGTTGCTTCGCGTTGCATGAGCAGCACGGCGATCGGGCGTCCGACCACCGCGGAGGCGCCGACGACGACGCAGCGCTTACCCTTGAGGTCGTCGACAACGGTGTCGATGAGGCGGATGGTCGCGAGCGCGGTGCAGGGGGCACGCATGGAGTGCCCGTAGACGACATTGCCGATGTTCGCGGGGTTGACGCCTTCGACATCTTTGTCGGGGTCGATGAGTTCCTTGATGTGGTAGGAATCCACGCCGTCGGGCATGGGCATGTGGACCATGATCGCGTGGACATCTTCGTCTTCGTTGAGCGAGCGGACGCGGGCTTCGATTTCTTTCTGACCCGAGCCCGGGGGGAGGGTGTGGAGGGTGTACTCGATCCCGATCGCGTCGCAGGTGCGGGCCTGGTTTTGGGCGTAGACGCGGGCGCCGTTGTCGCCCGATTCAACGAGGAGCGCGTCAAGACGCGGGGTGAACCCCTGAGCCCGGAGCGCTGCGGCGCGTTGGGCGACCTGCTCACGGAACTGAGTTGCGAGTGCCCTGCCGTCGATGATCTGTGCGCTCATGCGATGGATGATAGCGCGAGCGACGCGCCCGGCCGGATGATCTCGATTACGATTGCACCATGAGTGACGAGAAACGCATCCATGAGCTCCGTGATCTGCTCGCGCGGGCGAATCGGGCGTACTACACCGAGGCGGACCCGATCATGTCGGATCGGGAGTTTGACGCGTTGCTCAACGAGCTCGCGGCGCTTGAGGATGCGAACCCGGAGCTCGCGGACCCGAACTCCCCCACTGTTCGTGTTGGGGGCGAGCCGATCGCGGGGTTTGTCACCAAGCCCCACGCGATCCCGATGTTGTCGATCGACAATACCTACAACGAGCAGGAAGTCCGGGATTGGGTGAATCGGACACAGCGTGCGCTCGGATCAGAGAACGATTTGGGGTTGTTTGGTGCTGATTCGTCCCGGTTCGTGTGTGAACCCAAGGTGGACGGGGTGGCGCTCAGTCTGCGGTACGAGTCTGGGGTGTTTGTGCATGCGTTGACCCGGGGCGATGGGACTTCGGGGGATGATGTGTCGCATGCGATCCGCACGATTCGCTCGCTCCCTCTGAAGCTCGAGGCGTCGGAGGGGATTTCCATCCCTGATGTGCTTGAGGTTCGGGGTGAGGTGTACATCCCGTTGTCGGAGTTTGCGCGGATCAATGCGGAGCGCGAGGCGAATGGCGATGAACCATTCATGAACCCCCGTAACGCGTGCGCCGGGACGATCAAGCAACTCGATCCGAAGGCGGCTGCGGAACGGAACCTGGGGTTCCTTGCGCATGGGATCGGGGAGGTCTCTGACGCGGGGTTCGCGACGAGTTTTTCCGGGTTCATCGAGAAGATCACGGCGCTGGGATTACCGACGACGGATCAGCGATCGGTAGCGAGCGATGCGGACGCGATCCTTGGCGAGATTGCACGAATCGATCGGGTGCGCCATGAGCTCGATTATGCGACGGATGGGGTGGTCATCCGCGTGGACAGCCTTGCCCAGCAGCAGGTGCTTGGAACGACCTCGAAGTCGCCGCGTTGGGTGATCGCGTACAAGTTCCCGGCGGAGCGGAAGACGACGGTGCTGCTCGATGTCGCGCATCAGGTGGGGAAGACGGGGAAGATCACGCCGAGGGCGACGCTTGAGCCGGTGTTGCTCGCGGGGACGACGGTGACGCACGCGACGCTGCACAACTATGGGATGGTGCGTCAGCGGGACCTGCACATTGGGGACACGGTGGAGGTTGAGAAGGCGGGCGAGATCATCCCGCAGGTGATCGGGGTGGTTGATGGGAAGCGTCCTGAGGGGGCGGAGGCGGTTGTGCCTCCTGATGCGTGCCCGGAGTGTGCGTCGCCTTTGGAGATCGAGCCGCATGAGGCGATCGAGGACCCGACGAAGGAAACGACCCGGCGGTGCGTGAACCCGGAGTGCCCGGCGCAGATCCGCGAGAAGCTCGTGTGGTTTGTCGGGCGACGGCAGATGGATATTGATTCGCTCGGCGAGCAAACGATCGATCAGATCCGGGCGTCGGACATCCCGCTCAATCATTTCGCGGATATCTATCGATTGCATGAGCACCGGGACGCGCTTCTCGAGCTTGAGCGGATGGGCGAGAAGAAGGTCGAGAAGATGCTCGCGAGCATCGAAGAATCGAAATCGCGTGGGCTTGCTCGTTTGCTCGGGGCGATGGGGATCCGTCATGTGGGGACTTCGACGGCCAAATCGCTCGCGAAGGTCTTCCCGGACTACGACGCGCTGCTCGGGGCGTCGCTGCATGAGCTGATGCCGATGGCGGTGAACCGGATGAGCGGGAAGAAGCGACAGGAGTTCTTCGGGCTCGATGACAAGATTGAGGGGGAGTACGAGACGGGGCTCGGTGAGGATACGGCGGAGGTGTTTTACGCGTATCTGCATTCGGAACCGGCGCGGGAGACCTTTGAGCAGTTCCGGGCGCTCGGGTTGGATCTGTCATCGCATGACTTTGTCGAGTCGGGGTTACAGGTTGAGTCTCCGTTTACGGGGAAGACCATCGTTTTGACGGGGACTCTTGAGCACTTCACGCGTCCGGAGTTGAGTGAGAAACTCGAGGCCTTGGGCGCAAAGGTTTCGGGTTCGGTGTCGAAAAAGACCGATCTGGTGATTGCGGGCGAGGCTGCGGGGTCGAAGTTGGCCAAGGCGGAATCGCTCGGTGTTGAAGTCTGGGATGAAGCGAAGTTGCTTGATGTGCTCGGCGAGTAAGGAAAGACGCGATTGAAGAATCTTGAGATGAAAGCTGAGTTGCGTGACCCGAACCTTGCGCGTCTGATCTGTCAGCAGATCGGGGCGTCAAAGATCGGGACGATCCGGCAGACGGATACCTATTACAGTGTGACGCGTGGGCGATTGAAGAAGCGTGAGTCGGTGGCGGTTGAGCGGGGTGTTGGGTCGCCCGAGCCGATCGAGTACATCTTTTATGAGCGGCCGGATCGTGTGAACGCGAAGATCTCGGAGTATCAGCTCTACACGCTCGATCAGGTGCGTGAGCGGTTCGGGGAGAGCGAACTCCCGGTGTGGTTGACGGTGGAGAAGAACCGCGAGTTGTACCTGTTCCAGTCCACGCGGATCCACATCGACGATGTCATTGATCTCGGGTGGCACTTCGAGTTCGAGATCCTCGTGGACGATCGGACGAACATGGACGACGCGGAAGAGCTTGCTGAGCGACTCAAGAAGACTTTCCTGCCAGCTCTTGGAGAGCCGATTTCCGGGTCGTATTCAGATCTGCTTGCGACGGCGAAGGGGCTTGACGACCCGAGCGTTTAGAGCACCTTGCGTGGCGGCAAGATCACATTGGCAAGCAGCAGCCCCACCACCAGCGCGACGCCGACGACGAGGACGGTGAAGCTGGATTGGACGGCGTCGATCGTTGCGTCGGCCATGAACATCTGCAGGCTTCGCAGCCCGAGCGACCCGGGGACGAGGATGATCAGTCCTGGGAGCATCATCATGAGCGCGGGGCGATCGAAGATCCTTGCATAGAGGTTGCTCGCGACCCCTACACAGATTGCGGCGCCGAGGACACCGACCTGTGGGCCGAAATACATGGACCCGTAGCGGGCAGAATAGAACGAGATGAGCCCCGCGACGATCATGACCCACGCGTGGCGGAGATGTGCTTGGAAGAGGATGGCCATGCATGATGACGCGACGATGATTGTCGCGAAGTCAACAAACCAAGGCAGGTCGGGCGGGATGACCATCTCAGACGAGCCGATGAATCGATCGGTGACCGCTTGTCCGAGCACGATCCCGAACCCGATGACGAGCAGGACCATGATCGCGCCGGCGAGGCGTGCGGTGCCGGACACGACATGCTTCATGGCGAGTTCGACCATCGCGATCGTGAGGGTGAGCCCGGGGAGCAGGATGATGATCCCGGCGATGATGGGGACGGTCGTGAGGTAGCCACCGAAGGGGATCGCGAGCACGCCAGCGATGACGGCGGCGCAGAGCCCGGAGAGGAACTCCATCAGGCGCGAGAACTCGCGTCTACGACCCGTGAACTGGACGAGCAGCCCGATGACGAGTCCGACGATCCCGGACGCGAGCATTTCTTTCTGTGCACCGCCGAGGAAGTTGCCGGCGCAGGCGCCGATGATCCCGAAGCACAGGACGATCATCCACACGGGGTAACGGGGTGTCATGCTGACGATCCGTTTGATCTCACCGATGGCTTCGGATGTCGAGAGTGTCCCGTCGAGCACGCGATTGAAGACTCGATCAAGTGCCATCATCTTGGTCATGTCGGCTTCGCCCGGGTAGACACGAGCGAGGTAGGTGTGAAGCTCGCCCTGCTCGTCCTCGAGTGAAACGAAGACGGAGGTTGGTGTTGTGAAGGTCTGCGCGTTGTACCCGAACGCGTCCGCGCAGTAGGCGATCACATCCTCGATGCGGTTCGCGGAGGTGCCATAGGTGCCTAGTGCTCGTGCGAGCTCGATGAGGAATCGTGCCCTTGGTTCATCTGGGCGAGGCTGCTGGAGCTTGACTGAGGGTGTCATGCGTCACATCGCGCCGCCGTCGAACACGATGCGCTCGCGCACGCGATGCGGGTCGGGCTCGGGGACCGCGGAGAGGAGGGACTGCGTGTATCGATGCTGCGGGTTCTCGATGATCTCCTCACGGGAACCTTCTTCGACGATGCGTCCCTTGTACATGACGGCGATGCGCTTGCACACATGCTGGATGACGGCCATGTCGTGGGAGATGAAGAGGTAGCTGAGCTGGAACTCTTCCTGGAGGTCCATGAGGAGGTTGATGACCTGCGCCTGGATCGACACATCGAGCGCGGAGGTTGGTTCGTCGCAGACGATGAACTTGGGCTCAAGCGCTAGGGCGCGGGCGATGCCGATGCGTTGGCGCTGACCGCCGGAGAACTCGTGGGGGTAGCGGTCCGCAGCGGCGCGGGGCATGCCGCACTTCTCGAGCAGGACTTCGACGCGTTCGCGGAGTTCCGCCTTGTCGGTAACGAGCCCGTGGATGATCAGGGGTTCACCCACGATCGATGCGATACGCATGCGTGGGTTGAGTGAACCTGCGGGGTCCTGGAAGACGATCTGCATGTCGCGCCGGAGTTTCTGGAGTTCAGAACCCGAGGCTGCAAAGACATCGTGCCCGTTGAAGAGGACGCGTCCGCCCGTTGCGGGGATCAGGCGGAGGAGGGTCCGCCCGACGGTGGTCTTGCCGCACCCGGACTCGCCGACGAGCCCGAGGGTCTCGCCGGGTTTGATGTGGAATGAGACGCCGTCGACCGCTTTGAAGTGGTCTGTGACGCGTTGGAGGAGCCCCGAGCGGATCGGGAAGTAGGTCTTGAGTCCATCAACCACGAGCAACGGTTTCTCGTTTGAGGTGGTGGTTGCGGAGGTGCTCTGGGGTTCAATCACGGCGCTGGTCTCACTCATGAGGTCATCTTAGCCGATGAAGGACCGGGTTGCTTGTGCAGATGTATGACACGAAATCCGTGATTTTCGCACAAGAACCCGGTTGACGCGTCCGATGTTGCGGGCATGCTTTCCCCTCGGAGCGAGTCTCCGAGATCCTTTGGCAGATCGATTCGTCGTGATGCTGATGGGCATATAGCTCAGTTGGTAGAGCACGGCATTGAAAATGCCGGTGTCCGTGGTTCAAGTCCGCGTATGCCCATTTCTTTTAAGAGACACAAAGAAAACCGCCGCGATCGCATGACCGCGGCGGTTGTTCTTTATGAACTTTCGTGTCAAGGGGTTATGGGCATCCTGCATTGAAATCTGTCAGGAATGCTGAGACATCGAAGAAGTTGGTGCTGCCATCTCCGTTGTAATCCGAACCGTTGTTGTAGTTCGTGAGGAAGCAGAAGATGTCGAAGAAGTTGAGCACGCCGTCGAGGTTGCAATCGGCGGGGCATGGTCCAACGACACCCGGTCCATAGAGAACGAACTGGAACATCGCGAGCGGCGTGTATCCGGTGCCGCCGGTGGAGATGAGCCCACCGGTGCAGGCGAAACCACCGAACCAGTACCCGCCGTTGTAGATGAAATCGCCTTGCCCGTCAGGCTCGTAGATGACGAATCGATCCTCTGCGCCGAGCGGAGCGCCCGGTGCGGATTCGTCGATGTCGTAATCCCATGTGCCGTCGCCGTTATCGATGGCCATCCCTGGGGGCACGCCAAAGTTCACGCCGATCGTGTCGGAGTTGGAGCCAGGCAACGACCCGGTGTCGGAGTCGCTGTCAAAGTCGTTGCCCTGACCGGGTTGGATGAAGTTGACGGTCCATGACCAATCGAACAGTCCGTCGCCGTCAATGTCGGAATCGGGCAGGCCGTCGAAGTCGAAGTCGACACCGGACCATCCGACGCCGTCCGGGATCCCGTCGGAGTTGAGGTCGAAGTCCTGGCAGAATGCTGCGCCCTGGCAGTCTCCGTCGGTGTTCCCGAGCTCGAACGAGAGATCGGTCGCTGTTCCGAAGGCGACGAGGTCAATATCCGCGGTCCATCCAGTCAGTGCGCCGTTGCCCGCATTTGTGGGGGTGTTTCCGGGTAAGTTGAAGAGCACCAGATCAACGATCGGCGTACGGGTGGAGACATTGATCGCCCGCCCGTTGTCGACTTCCCAGACGATCCATTGTCCCGCAAGCTCTTCGACACCGACGACGCCCAGCGAGGTATCGTTGTCATCAACCCATTCATCGGGGTGCGCGACAACCCAGTTGATCTCAACGCAATCAACGACAGAGTCTTGTGCGATATCACCGTAGTCCATGAGTCGAATGCCGGTTGAGAGCGAGGTCCCCCGGTGGGGTCATCGACGGCGTAGAAGAATGTTGTGGGATACCCGAAGTCTGCGCACGGACTCTGCCCGAGCATCGCCCAGATGGGGATGCTCGTGCCTGTATCGGCGGGCGCGGTCTGCCCGTCGCCCAAGAGCGTGACAACCCGCTCGCCGGTGACGGCGTTGTAGTAGATGTGCCCGCCTTGCTGGACGGGTTTGATGCTCGGGTCGAGCCTCACCGGGTCTTGTGCCTGCGCGACGGTTGCGCAGGTTCCCGCGAGCGCGAGTACGGCGAGCGTTGCTTGTTTTCGATTCTGTTTCATGTGTAACTCCCATAAACTACATCTGGCTGGATCAAAAACGGGCAGCCAGTTCCCGTGCGGGTATCACTTTGGGGATTGGATGGAAGTGTTATGGGCAGCCGGCGTAGAAATCTGTGAGGAACGCGGAGACATCGAAGAAGTCTGTCTGCCCGTCGTTGTTGTAATCACCGCCTGCTTGCCAATCGGTGAGGAAGGCGGAGACATCGAAGAAGTTGATCACTCCATCGCAGTTGAAGTCCGACGGGCAACTCCTTCCGCCGCCGCAGCCGAAGTAACTCGGGCCGTATAGGACGAACTGGAACATCGCGGGGGGCGTGTACCCGGTGCCTCCGGTAGAGATGAGCCCGCCGGTGCAGACGAACCCGCCAAACCAGTATCCACCGTTGTAAGTGATGTCACCGGTCGAGTTTGGCGGGTTGTAGAGTGCGAACCGGTCTTCTGCACCAAAGCCAGCGCCCAGAACACTTGTGTCGATGTTCCAGGTGAATGTGCCGTCTCCGTTGTCAATGGCACTCCCCTCGGGTGCGGCGAACCCGACACCGATGGTGTCAGAACTCGAACCCGGGAGCGTGCCCGTATCGGAATCGCTGTCGAAGTCGTTGCCCATCTGTGGTGCGTAGAAACGCACTGTCCATGACCAATCGAATAACCCGTCCCCGTCGAGGTCAGAATCGGGGAGACCGTTGAAGTCGTTGTCGCATTGAGCGATCGGCTTGTAGGTGCCGTCGGATTGATCAAGCACACTGCTGTTGCAGAACTCTGCGGTTTGGCAATCGCCGTCGGAGTCTCCGAGCTCGAATGAGAGGTCCGTCGCAGTACCAAAGGCGATGAGATCGATGTCCATCGTGTACTCGGCCAACACTCCAGAATCGATATTCTCTGGCGTGTTTCCAGGGAGGTTGAACAAGAGGATGTCCAAGATGGGCATTCGCGTATTCGTGTTCTCCTGTCGGCCATTGTCAGCGTCCCAGACCATCCACTGACCTGCGAGTTCCTCGACGCCGTCCATTGCGCCGTCACCGTCCAGATCCTGATCTGGATATGCAACGACCCAGTTCACTTGGATGCAATCGACGACTGTATCGAGGTATATGTCCCCGTAATCGAGTAGCGTCAATCCGTTCGAAGCGGGTGTGTACCCATTCCCCTCGTCAACAACGAAAAACAACTCGGTCGTGTATCCAAACGCTTCACATGTGTTTTCAACGAGCGAGGCCCAGACCGGCTGGCTCACTCCTGAATCCGCGGGCGCAGATTGCCCGTCAGCGAGCAGCGTCACGATGCGTTCGCCGGTGACGGCGTTGAAGTAGATATGACCCGCCTTGTTGACTTGTGCGCGGGTGGGCTCGAGCGTGACGGGTCGAGCGCCATCGGCTGCGTGGGCGGTGCCCGCGCATAGGACGACGACAGGAAGCGTGTACAAAATCATCGAGCGCATTGTGTTACCCCTTATCTCAACATCATTCCGCAAAGCGCGGCATGCGAAGCGCATGTGATCCGAGCGATCAATAGGCATCTCCGCACAACTGCTTTCGTAGTTGCACAATATCAGATTATTTATGGAAATGATGATCGATCTCGGGCAACTTGCCCAAGATCAGGGGCAAATCTGCTCGCTTGGTTCGGGATCGTTTTCGCGATACAATACCGATCAACAGCAGTTCACCCCCACGGAGACCCGCTCCATGAGTACTGAGACCCGCAGCGACGCACCCGCTCCGCTTACGCGCACCGCGATTACCGGCCCTGGCATTGACCCGAAGACCGGGAAGGTCGATCCGCACGCGGTCACGATCTCAGGTCTCGTGCTCAACCCGAGCTACACGCCCGACGAGCTGCCCGAGTCGCTGCGGAACTTTGAGCGGGACATCGCGAACCCGGGCGAGTTCCCGTACACGCGCGGGTTGTTCCCGCAGGGGTACCGGACGCGTTTGTGGACGATGCGTCAGTTCGCGGGGTTCGGGTCGGCGGACGACACGAACGCGCGGTTCAAGTACATCCTGAACCAGACCAAGACCAAGACGGCGGCGAACACGGGGCTTTCGACGGCCTTCGACCTCCCCACGCTCATGGGTCGCGACTCGGACGATGTGCTCTCGCTCGGCGAGGTGGGCAAGTGCGGGGTCGCGATCGACACGATCGAGGACATGCACCGCTTGTACGCGGATATCCCGATCGATCAGGTGACGGTCTCGCAGACGATTAACGCCCCCGCGTGCGTGATCTGGGCGATGTACCTCGCGATGGCGAAGCAACGGGACATCTCGTGGGACACGCTCGGCGGGACCTTGCAGAACGACATCCTCAAGGAGTTCCACGCCCAGAACGAGTTCATCTACCCGCCCGAGGCGTCGACCAAGCTCGTTGTGGACACCATCGAGTTCCAGTCGCAGCATGTGCCGCGTTGGAACTCGGTGTCGATCTCGGGGTACCACATCCGCGAGGCGGGCTCGTCGGCGACACAGGAGCTCGCGTTCACGCTGCGTGACGGGATGGAGTATGTCGAGGCGTGCCTGATCCGCGGGTTGGACATCGATGAGTTCGCGCCGCGCCTGTCGTTCTTCTTCAACGCACACAACGAGTTCTTCGAGGAGATCGCCAAGCTCCGCGCAGCTCGTCGGATCTGGGCACGCATGATGCGCGACCGGTACGGCGCGAAGAACGAGCGTTCGTGGTTCATGAAGACGCATGTGCAGACGGCCGGGTGCTCGTTGACGGAGCAGCAGCCGTACAACAATATTGTCCGCGTCGCCTACCAAGCGATGGCGGGTGTGCTCGGCGGGTGCCAGTCGCTGCATACGGACTCGATGGACGAGACGCTCGGGCTGCCCACGGAGCAGGCCGTCACCATCGCGCTCCGCACCCAGCAGATCCTCGCGCACGAGACGGGCGTGACCCGCACGGTCGATCCGCTCGGTGGGTCGTACTTCATCGAGGCCCTCACCGACAAGGTCGAGGCCGAGGCCCTCGCCTACATCGAGGAGATCGACAACATGGGACGCGGCCCGTGGAAGCCCGAGCACGCGAGCACCTCCACCATCGACGATGGCGGGTGCGTGCAGGGGATCCACAAGGGGTACTTCCGGCGCAAGATCGCGGAGGCTTCGTACCGGTTCTCGGAGGAATGCGAAGCGGGCGATCGCACGATCGTCGGCGTCAACGAGTATGTCGACCCGAACGAGGAACGCCAGATCGATATCCTCACGATCTCCGAAGAGGTCGAGACCGAGCAGGTCCGGCGGCTGCGCGAGTTCAAGGAGCGCCGCGACGGCGCGGGTGTTGAGCAGGCACTCGAGGCGATCCGCGAGGCCGCCCGCAACGGCGACAATGTGATGCCGAGCCTTGTGGATGGAGCGTTGGCGAACTGCACGCTCGGGGAGATGGTGCAGGCGATGGCGGATATCTATGGGCGGTATACGGGTGGGCCGGAGTGGTAATGGCCTAGTCACCCAACGACTCTCACCTGCATTTGTGATATTCGTAATAATCGAATCAATCCAAAGGCCAATTCTATGAGATCCGAGTTTAAAATCATTACCACACAATGATGATCAGCAGCAATGCCAAAATTGCTTGATCATCTCACACTACAGTGTTTTGATGTTCCGCAAACTCTTCCGCAACAAGGTTCTAGCTGAGAAAGAGCCGCTCGCTCTGGACTTCATCCCATCGCTAGTGTCGCGTCTAATTCGTGCCGAGCAGGACAAAGGCGAGCCTCTTGAAGAGCATGAAGTTATCCAAGTGCGCGATACTGCGACGTTTATCCGCGTCCCACTTGCTGCTCGAAATTACGTGTGGAAAAAGCGGGGATATCGGGATATCGATCCGGAGAATGCCTGGGAAGATTGGCTTTCTTATCGTGAAGACCAAAGGTATTTGGATTTCGATATAGAATCTACTTAACTTCATTACGGACCATTCTCAGTATGCCACATACACAAGCCGCTCCGGCCATTCACCGGTCTCCAACTTCAACTTGCGAGCCTTGACCATCGCCCGTTTCGCTGCGGACATAGATTCGGGCTCGAGCGTGCTTGGGTTCGCCTCATACACATCTTCATCGAGATCGATGATCAGCTGTCCATAGCCGTACTCTTTACACCAGTACCGGTAGGTTGCTTGGTTGCCGCGCTCCTCGATGAGTTCAGCTTTGATCAGCCCTGGAAAACTCATGGTCATTGTTTGGATGACTCATCCCCATCCCGCCCCTTCACCTTCGGCTTGACGACGACGAAGATCGTGAACAGTGCGCCACTGATCGCGACGCCGGCGCCGATGAGTGCGATGGTGGTGTTGGACATGTGTTACTCCTCTGATTGATCGTCGTTGATGCTCTTGGATGCCCGCGTCGCGGCGAAGATGGCTGCGCCTGCGGCGGTCCTGCAGCAGATTATCATGACGGGCAAGCGTGTGGTTTCCATCGGATCGCTCCTATGCGTACGTCCAGTATACAAAGGAACCACCCCGTGGGTTAGGCGGGGTGGTCGAGAGAACTGAGGTGAAGGGCTGACGACCCGGTCGGGTCAGGACACGATGGTGGATCCGCTTGCTTAACCACAGGGTTAACTTGAGTTCGTACTTATCGACGGCGGCGCGAGGCGCAGAGCCCGCCGAGCCCGAGGAACGCGAGGGTTCCGGGGGCGGGGACATTGGAGTTGAGGGCGAAGGCGAAGTTGAAGTCGGGGTCGCCCTCCGCGAGCCCGGCGTCGCCGATGGTGGCGCCGGCGTTGCCGAGGAACCAGCGACCGGCGGCGGTTGAGCCCGCGCCCGCGAGGTCCTCGTCGTCGATGGTCATGCGGATGAGCCCGGCGCTGGCGATGTCGATGGACTCGTTGAGGTCGATCGTCCAGATGAAGTTGCCCGACTCGGCGAGCTGGACGCCGAACCCGTCGATGAACTCGCCGGTGGTTGAGAAGAAGTCGAAGAAGACAACGCCGTTGGCCTGGTTGACGCCGCCGACGAACTGGAACTGGTTGAGGGTGATGTCGCCCGCGCTGATGGAGGCGTAGTCCGCGACGCCTGCTTCTTCGAGTTGCCCATCAGAGTCGACAGCGGTGTCGGGGAAGGACACATACCCGTCGGGGCCGGCGTCGAGATCCGAGTAGAGCGAGATGGGGTCGACGCCTCGCGATGAGGTTGGGGTCGAGTACGCGGTGTAGTAGTTGTACGCGGACCGATCGACCTGGCTCAGCGAGACGGGCGCAGCGATCGCGCCGCCGACGCTGAGCATGAGCGCAGCGATAGCAATGCTCTTGGTATTCATTTTTGTTCTCCTCCTGGTGACTAAGGGTTCTGGGAAAAACACACCGAAACACCCGTTCACGAGATATGCCGAACGGCACATCGGTCTATTCGCGATGCGGACGCGCCTGTTTCACGGTTCTGGCACTTTTCGTACTGTTTTGTCTGTATCGGACACACGGTGTGCCATGCAGATGCCCAAGTTCCCTGCATGTTCTTCACTTCCCCTACCCATCCGAGTGGGACGGGCTTCCAGCCCGTCTCTCCCCCTCCACTGTCAACTCCACCCGCTCAGGGTGCCCGAACCAGCTGTTCCTCCCTCGCCCCTCGTACTCTTTGCTCAGCAGATCCGCGACATCCCCCATCGAACCGTCCGCGGGTACCCATTTGCTCATCACATCCGGGAAGTCAACGGAGCAGTTCGCGCACTTCTTGTCATCGAGGAACCGGATCGGGCACCAGAACGACTCGACATTGCGCAGCATCTCCGAGCCCAGCGACCAGACGCCGGTCATCCAATCGCAGTAGAGGCACCAGATCAGGTCGTGACCGACCAGCCCGTCGAACTTGTGGCGTGAGACATTGACCCACTCGCCCATGGGATAGCGCGGGAATCGCACCAGTACGATCAGTGGCGGGTACACCACCCACTCTCCGATCCGCACGACCCAGAACACCGGCACCGCCAGCGAGGTGACCCACAGGGCCAGATGGTTCCGTGGGCGACCCACCAGGCGATTGAGCACGGCAACGATGCGCGGTCCTTTGACGGCATTGCGATGGGTGAGTTCGTGTCCCCAGCACCAGAGCATGAGCCCGAGCATCTGACCGACGATGGCTCCCCCCAGACCAGCCCAGCCGTAGATGATGGTCATCGTGATCGCGGGGATGATGGTGAACCATGCGACGATGAAGTCGAGCAACGGCGCCCGGGCGCAAAGCGCCAGAACCTTTCGTCCTCCAGTGCCCATCAATGCCAGCGCGTGGAGCACGAGTGAGCCGATGAGGATCGCGGCACAGGCGGATCCGAGACTGATAAGAAGTTCTAGTATCAAGTGAGCCGACCTTACCTGGCAATAGGAGTAGTGCGACAGGGGTTGCCGCGTTGTTCTTGTCCACGATACCCGATATTGAGAGTTAATGTTCTTCGGCTTTGAGGCGGCTACCCTCACCTCATGAATGAGACCCAGAGACCACTTGTGATCCTCTGTGCGATGCAGGGCGAGGCGAACGCGATCATCGATCGGCTGGGGATGATTCCCCACGCGTGCCCCTGGCCCGAGTCGCTGCCGCCTCGGATGTGGTCGGGTGAGGTTGAGGGCGAGCGGGTAGTGCTTGTCACGAACGGGCATGACCCGCGCACCGGTGCGGACCTGATCGGGACGACCCCAGCGACCCTCGCGACGAGTCTGGTGGTTGAGAAGCTGAACCCGCGGGTGATCCTGGTTGCGGGTGCTGCGGGCGGGTGCTCGGAGTCGACGCGGGTTGGACAGGTGTTGTTGATCGAGCGGGCGTTCCATCATGATCGACGGATCCCTCTGCCAGAGTTCGCAGACTACGCGCACGGGCCGGAGACGCTGGTGGCGTCGAACCATCTCGCGGAGGCGTTCGGGGCGGAGATTGGTACGATCTCGACGGGGAACGCGCTCGATACGCTCGATTGGGAGCTCGCGTTCTTCAAGGAGAACGGGGTGACGGTGAAGGACATGGAGACGGCGTCGATCGCGTGGACGGCGAACCTCTCGGGGGTACCGGTGATGGCGCTTCGATCGATCACGGATCATTACGATCACCCGGTCCCCGAATCGCAGTTCCTCGCGAACTTTGAACAGGCGTTGCGCCAACTGGCGGAATCGATCGCGCGGGGGCTACCGATCGTGATTCGGGATCGATTGGTCTGAGTGATTCTGATATGCTCCAGGCATGCTCAGATCCCTTGTCGTCGCCATCATATTGCTCATGACTTCAACGCTTGCTCGTGCCCAGAGCGTGCAGGAGCTGATCGATCGGTACGATCGCTCGTACGCGAGCGGGCGGTATGAGCTTGCGCTCAAGACCGCGGAGCAGATCATCGAGCTCTATCCTGAGTCCGCTTGGTGGCAGTTCAACACGGGGAGTGTGCTGGCGAAGCTCGATCGGGTGGACGAATCGCTCGAGCATCTCGGGCGAGCCGCCGATCTCGGGTTCAGCGGCGTGCGATCATTTGAGCAGAACACCGACCTCGACTCGGTCCGAGGAGATCCCCGATTCAATCCGATCGTGGATCGCGTTCGCGCCAACGCGGCGGAACGGATGGGGGCGTTTCAGGAGGAAGCCCGCAAGCATGAGCCGTTGGTCTTTGTGCCGGAGGGCACCGGTGCGGATCAGCAGCGTCCGTTGATCATCGCGCTTCACGGCACGGGTGGGAATGGGCGATCGATGCACGACATGCTGATCGAAACTGCGGAGCAGCTCGGCATGATCCTCGTGAGCCCTGATGCGCTGCGCCCTTCGGGGTCGGGGTTCAGTTGGACCTATCGCGATGAGTCCGAGTGGTTTATCGAGCACCTGATCGATTGGGCGGTTGAGGAACACCATGCGGATCGATCTCGTGTGTACCTCTTCGGGTTCTCACAGGGCGCGAACATCGCGTTGATCATGGGACAGACCCACCCGGGTTTGTTCCGAGGCGTGATCCCCTACTGCGGTCATTATGAGGCACAGGCGGTCGAGACGGAGGGCGTGCCGGCACCTTACTATCTCATGACCGGCGCTCGTGATGATTGGCGACAGACCTATGCACAGGCGAAGCGGGACTTTATAGACGCGGGCGGACAGGCAGAGATCCGAATGCTCCCCGGGCTCGGGCATGAGCTCCCTCGTGGATCGTCGGCGTTACGCGAGCTCAAGAAGGCGTTCCTCTGGTTCGATCGGGTACATGAAGCAGATGAGAACGCCCCATAATCTGTGTGCTGATTGAAGATTCTCACCTATCCCATCGATTGTGTTTGTTTCTTGAAGTCAGTGTCGATTGAGAACTGATCCCGGTTCTCATGTCGCCGATAAGCATTGCAGATGTTCTCGAAAAAGAACAAGAAGTCCTCTGACACGAGCGAGAGTGAAGCGCTACGGGAGTTGCGTACGCTCTTGCGAGAGGCAATCGATCGCAACGCGACCATTGGGATCGTGCGACTCGGCTACTCCGGGCAGGATCCTCTGGCTCAGGGGCGTTTGATCTCCTGGGATGAGGAAGGAATCGTCATCGAGGAACTCCAGGTCATCGGGCGCGATGTCCGCTTTACGGTCGACACACGCATCGAGGCGTTCGTGAAGTACAAGGACATCACGATCGTCTTTGAGTGCAAGGTTGTTTCAACGAACCGGACATCGAGACTTAATGACACACAGATTGTCCAGTCTCTTCGGATCTCGCATCCGCATCTGTTGCGCAAGGGCGATCGGCGCTCCGCGTTCCGCTCGAATGTGACCGCGAATGGCGATGAGATCCCCGTGAAGATGTGGTTCATCGATCGAGTCGAGCAGGGGCCGCTCGATCACGCGCCGAACCGATCGTACGCGCAGATCTATTACACCGATCTGCTCGCGGCACGGCGGAGTCTGGCGGTTGTTCCACTTGATGAAGACGGGAAAGAACTGAGAAGGTTCGATTGGGACCCGATCATCGAGGAAGTTCAGATCGACAAGCCGCACGCGATCGGACGCCTGACGGATTTGACGGCGAACGGGCTTGGGATCCTGATGTACGGGATCGTCAAGATGCAGCTGAATCGGTTCGAACGGATCGTCGTTCAGTTCGAACTCGAGGACCAGGAGATTAGTCTCGTTGTCGAGGTTCGGCACGGGATGGATCTCCGTGGCTCAACCTGCAAGCTTGGATCGCTGATCGTTCATCCGAGTGTCTCGAACATGCATGCGCAGCAGCGACGGGTCCTTGAGACTGTTGCCATGCGAGTTCAGCGCGAGCAGCTCAAGCATCGACGCTCGGCTTGATCACCCCCGGGTCGCGAACCAGAGCATCAGCATCCAGAACACTCCGTGTGAAATCGCGATCGCGTAAAGCGTGATCATGTAGGATCGCTTGCTCGTCTTGTGGCGGATCCATCGGGTTGTTGCGATCGCCCCTGGCCACCCGCCGATGAGTTCCATCGAGTGGAGTGATCGCTCGGGGATGCGCCGGGTGCCTCGGATTGCTCGTCTTTTGTCCACGAGATGCATGACAGCGCTCACGCAACTCATCATCAGGTAGTAGAGCAGGATGATCTTGATCAGCATGCGGATGACAATCCGATGAGGCGATCAGAATCGACTGGCTCACGCATCACGCAGGCGTGCCCCCAGAGCGTGAGATTGATCATCGGCCAGGCCATGTGCCAGTACTTGTTCGGGTTCGCAGACACGAGACCGATCGCTTGTACGCTGAAGTACTGTCGAGCGAACGGAGACTCAAAGAGCAAGTCTTTGAATGGTTCAAGCCATTGCTGGAAGGGGAGTGGGAAGCTTGCCTTGGGTCGGTTCACAATCGATTCGGGAAGATCTGCTTTGAACGCGTCTCGCAGAGCGGTCTTGGAGTGGATCGAATCACCAGATTGCGTGAACTTACGAGACATCGGGAGGGCTTGTGCTGCGATCGCGACTTCGGTATCCGCGAACGGTGTCCGCCCCTCGACCCCGGCGAGCATCGTCGCTGTATCGAGTCGTTGCAATAAGTTGGGTAGGTTCATGCGGCGCTGGAACTGCAGATGCGCCTGCAAGGGCGAGTCCGTTGCGGATCGAGCATGCACGGATTGGAAGACGCGTTGGTAGTGCGCACGGAGGTGCTCGTCGTTGTCGGCTTCTGCAAGGCGGACGGGGTTGAGGACGCTTGGTTTGAGCTCGTCGGAAATCCACGCGTTGACGCGGAGATGAAAGAGCCCGCCGTCGGGGTCATGGGCAGGGTCGGTGAGCGTCGCGACATGGGCGGCGCACTGCTGCATGACAGGGACATACCCCCCGAAGAGCTCGTCTGCGCCCTCGCCGGAGAGTGTGACGATGTGCCCTCGGGCTCGGAGTGCGCGAGCAACGGCGTGGATCGCGATCTCGTTGGGCGTGCTCACGGGGTATCCAAGCGTCGCGATCATCTGGGGAAGCTGCTGCACGAACTGGTCTTGCGTGACTTCGATCTCGTGGTGGGTTGTGCCGAGGAAGTCGGCCATCTGCCGGGCATACGCGAAGTCGTCGTCGAAGCCCTCGGATCGTGCGCCAGCGCAGTAGGTGTGGAGCTCGCCGAGTGATCGCATGGCGATGGAGGTGGTGATCGCGGAATCGATCCCCCCCGAGAGCAGGGCGCACATGGGCACATCGGATCGGAGGTGCCGATGCACACTCTCCTCGATGCTTTGCCGGATTCCCTGGGTTGGAGCGGTGTGCGATAGGTCCCACCAGTTGCGATGGGATGCGTCGCTCGGGTCGTTGAGATCGATGGTCATCCAGTCGCCGGGCTCGAGCGTACGGATCGCGCGGTACATGGTGCGATCGCCGAGCGTTGTGCGGATCGAGGATAGGTAGGCGCTCAGCGTTACCGGGTCGGGCGTGCGAGGCAGTTCCGGGTGCTCGAGCAAGCCGGCGATTTCTGAACATACGAGGAGTTGCTGATGAGTGCCTGTCCCCATGACCGCGTAGTACAGCGGTTTGATCCCCAGCGGATCGCGGGCGAGCGTGACCCTGTTGGTATGGGTATCGAGAAGTACGAATGCATACATGCCCCGGAGTCGAACGATCGCGTCGTCACCCCAAGTGATCAGTGCCTGCAGGAGCGTCTCGGTGTCACAACCGGATCGGAAAAGCACGCCCATGGATGCGAGCTCAACGCGGATGTCCTGATCGTTGTAGAGCTCGCCGTTGTACGCGAGGACATACCGATCATCAGCGGAAACCATCGGCTGGTGCCCGGATGGTGTGGGGTCGATGATGCTCAGGCGTCGATGCCCGATGCATGCCCGATCGTTCACCCAGAGACCCGAATCGTCCGGGCCGCGGTGCGTGATGCGATCGCGCATCCGCTCGACGATCCGGCGGTCAATAGGGTTGGTATTGTGTCCGAGATTGATGATTGATGCGATGCCACACATATGCGAACTATCGGCGATTGGTGTCCAACTAGGTGACAAGTGATCATCCGTCGGGCTTACAGGTCTTGCAGGGCCCGTGGGTGCCCTTGACCTTCTCGCGGGTGGTTGGTTTCGTGGTATCCGTGAGGTAGGGGCACCCCTCGCGGTGGTACTTTGACCCGTGCTCGGTGATATAGATTGTTGGTTGGTTGACCGGCTTGACGACGCTCGGGGCGGGGGGCGATTGGGGCTCGTCCGTGTCAGGTTCTGCATCCGGTTCGGGTTGAGGCGTATCCGCCCCCCAGATCCCCCCGCTCTTGTAGTTCCGCTCGGCTTGCGTACTGCTCGAACACCTCCGTGTGCGCGGTTACCCAGGACGATGCGTAGCGGGCATACCCCTGCCGGATCAGTTCGAGATTGACGAATGTCCGATCGGGCTGACGGTAGATGTACCCGACAAGGCGATTGGAAGCGTTGCGCCTCCCGAGTTGTTCGTGGTGAACTGCGACCTGTTCATACAGCAACAGGCGGGAGAGGGCATCCCTGGCGCGGATGGCGTGTGCGGATTGCGATGCAGGGAAGCTGGCGATCCCGAGCAGGTCGTACCGCTCGTGCTTGTCGTCGATCTTGATGAGGACGGTGTTCTCGTCGAGGATGCGGGTGACTTCGCCGAACACGAGCTCGTCTTGATCGGGGGTATGACGGGTACTCCAGGGAAACGCTCGATACATCAGGTGTCGAGCTCGGCGCGAATGCGAACAACGCAAAGCTCATCGCGAGTAGATACGCGATGAGCCCGAGCGAGTGATTCTTTGTCCACAGCTGTCGGCTCATACATCAGACCCAGACATTGACGATCAGGTTGGGTTCCTTGAGTTTCCCGGTCCAGGTCCCGATTGATGTCGTGACGAGTTTCACCTCGTACTGGGGGTGGGCATCGAGCCACTCGTTGATCTGTTGATCGAGGAAATCGAGTGAATCACCGGTGAGCTTGCAATGGAAGCTTTTGACATGGATCGCGCCGGTACCCGTCGAGTTCGGGGTTCGGTTCCAGCTGTCTTCGTGCTTGGCGCCACCGAGCTTTTGCTCGAAGGTACGGATCTTCGGCGGAACCTGCGTACTTTGAGTAGGTTTCACCGGCTGGGGCGCAAGATCGAGCGGGAGTGTGTCGTCGAGGGAGAGATCGTCATCGTCCATGTCAGGACGGTTATCCTCCGGCGGGGTCGGGACGGGTCCTGAGTAGCCGGGCGGGAGTGGATGGCGGTTCGGTCCCCTCATCATGGGCTCCTTGTGATTGAACACCCCCAGCGTACCAGAAACGGGGTTGTTCGTCTAGTCGATCCGACGGAATGCGCATCGACCTTCGTCGCAGAATCCTGATAGATCGTGGATTCCCTGGCCCCAATCGATCTTGCATCGGATGGATTGCCCATCCGATTCCCATTGGTGCACGATACCTTCGGCAACGCGAGTTACGCCCCTCGATTCCCGGAGAGCTCACCCTCGAACTCAAGGTAGATTGCCCGATGATCCGGGGATTTTTGTGCGATGAACTCGGGAAACTGATCCGGGCGGACAGGGGACACGGAATGTGATGAGTCGATGTTCGATCTGGAGATCGGGCTGATCAATCATCCAATCGAAGTGATCGGGGTATCCGTCTCTGGAATGCTGAGGATGACGGTTCGTCGCATCCGTGATGGTATGGCGCGTGCATCGATCCTACGATGGGTGTACTCTGCGAGAGAAGGCAATGGAGGTCCGCAGCATGAACCGTTTCGGCGCGACAGTACTGGTGCTCATCACGGGCGTGACGATGGGATTGGGTGCGTGCACCCCTGCAAACAAAGTGAAGAAGACGCTCGCGCTGAATGATCTGCACATCCGCGCAGCCGTCGCTGAGGACAAGGGCGATTGGGATCAGGCCTACGAGCTCTGGAGCGAGTATGTCGATCGGCGTCCCCAGAGCGCCCTTGC
>CBDDIA010000016.1:0-81008 GCA_965228685.1 Phycisphaerales bacterium | reverse complement strand
ACCCTGACCATCCTGACGACCCAGTCCGTCGTGACCTTCGCGACCGACCCGATCGTCTTCGGCGGTGCCGCGGGTAACGCGGGCAGCGGCGGCAACGCGGGCACGGGCGGCGATGCCGCGAACTTCTCCGCGACGATCCAGCAGCCGATCGTCACGGGTGCGCAGCTCGCAACCACCGTGACCATCCCGGATCAAGGTACCGTCCTCCTCGGCGGTCAGCGCATCGTCGAAGAAGTGGAAGTCGAAACAGGTGTCCCCGTCCTGAGCAAGATCCCGATCCTCTCACGCTTCTTCTCGAACCGTGTGGATGCGAAGACGGACAAGACCCTGCTCATCCTCATGAAGCCGACCATCCTCATCCAGAACGAGGAAGAAGAGCTCAACTTCCCGGGCCTGCTCGACCAGCTCGGCCGCTGATCCTCGCTTGAACTCAACCCCAACGGGCGCACCACAAGGTGTGCCCGTTTTTCATTCGACGCGCCCCGGTTTGTGTGTTCACAACGCGCCCGGGGAGGGTACATGCTCTATAGTCCTCCCCCGGCGGACGCTGGTGGATTGAACGAGGACCCAGAACGATGAGTGAATCAAGACTCCGAGTCAGCGACAACGACGGGGTGACCCTGATCGAGTTCGTCGATCGAAATATCCTCGACGAGGCCAACATCCAGGCGATCAACGAAGAGATCACCGGCGAGATCGAGAAGAGCGCCAAGCCCCGGCTGCTCATCAGCTTCTCCAATGTCGATCACCTCTCGTCCGCGGCCCTCGGCGCGCTGATCACGATCAACAACAAGATCAAGGAGAAGGCGGGCGAGCTGCACCTCGCGAACATCGACCCGCAGATCTACGAGGTCTTCATGATCACACGCCTCAACAAGCTCTTCAACATCCACGACACGACCGAAGAAGCCCGCAGCGCATTCGCGAGCTAACCCATCACTTGGCGCACGCACCGAGCACCTGATGAGCGAACCCAACACCCACATCGAGGGCGCATCCGCCGTCGACCTTGCGCATGATCGCGAGGCCATTACCGCCCTGATCGAGGACCTCCTCGACCAGGCCGAGCAATGTGGGTTTGGGTCCAGCGCCGTCTTCGCGATCCGCTTGGCCATCGAGGAAGCGATCACCAACGCATTTGAGCACGGGCACGAGGGTCTCGACCGATCCCTCACCGTCCGTGTTGAACACAAGATCACCCCCGAACTCTTCGAGATCGCGGTTCAGGATCAGGGCCCGGGATTCAAGCCCGAGGACCTGCCCGACCCGACCCTGCTCGAAAACCTCTCCAAGCCCTCCGGGCGCGGGGTCATGCTCATGAAGGCCTATATGAGTGAGGTGGAGTTCAACCCTGCGGGCAATCGCGTGCGGATGCGCTATCGCAACCCAGATCGATAAATCGATCGACGCTGAGATTGGGATGCATCCATCTTGCTTCTGGTGTTCGAACCCCATACCATATCTTGGAATGATTCTAAATAACAGGACCACGCGGTCCTGAATCATCCCGCGCACCGACACACCACGCTGTGAGGACTCACATCATGAGCGTTGAACTCCCCTTCTATCTCGATTACGCCGCGACGACCCCGTGCGATCCGCGTGTGGTCGAGGCCATGACCCCGTACTTCACCAACATGTTCGGGAACCCCGGATCACGCAACCACTCCTTTGGATGGGATGCGGAGAACGCGGTCGATACCGCCCGCGAGCAGGTCGCGTCTCTCCTCGGCGCGGACGCGAAGGAAATCATCTTCACCTCCGGGTCGACCGAGAGCAACAACATCGCGATCAAGGGCGCCGCCAACATGTACGCGAAGAAGCCCGCGGGCGAATCGCATCGCGGACACATCATCACCGCGATCCACGAGCACAAGGCCGTGCTCGACCCCTGCAAGCGCCTGGAAAAGGACGGGTTCGATGTGACCTGGCTCGAGCCCGGCGCCGACGGGATCATCACCCGCGCGATGGTCGAGAACGCGATGCGCGAGGACACAATCCTCGTCACCCTGATGTGGGCGAACAACGAGATCGGCACGATCAACGAGATCCCCGAGATCGGCGCGCTCTGCCACGACAAGGGCGTGATCCTTCATACCGACGCGACCCAGTGGGTCGGGAAGATGCCCACCGATGTGCAGGCCGCCAATGTCGATCTGCTCTCCATGTCGGGTCACAAGATCTACGGGCCCAAGGGAGTTGGCGCCCTCTATGTCCGCCGTCGTCGCCCGCGTGTGCGTCTCACCCCCCTCCAGGAGGGCGGCGGCCAGGAACGCGGGTTCCGCTCGGGCACCCTCAATGTCACAGGCATCGTCGGGCTGGGCAAGGCATGCGAGCTCTGCGCCGCGGACATGGCGTCCGAGCGCGAGCGTCTGCTCGGGCTTCGCAATCGCCTGGAGGACAAGCTCCAGTCCACGCTCGATGTCGTGCAGGTCAACGGGCACAAGGACAATCGTCTCGCGAACATCACCAACATCTCCTTTGGGTTCGTTGAAGGCGAGAGCCTGATGATGGCGCTCAAGGAGATCGCGATGAGCTCGGGTTCCGCGTGCACCAGCGCGTCGCTCGAGCCGAGCTATGTGCTCAAGGCCCTCGGGATCGGCGACGACCTGGCGCATTCCTCGCTGCGCATCAGCATGGGGCGCTGGACGACCCCGGAGCAGATCGATTACGCCGCCGACAAGATCATCGAGGCGGTATCCAAGCTCCGAGAACTCTCGCCGCTGTTTGACATGCACAACGAGGGCATCGATATCTCGAAGATCGAGTGGGCACACCACTAGTTCTTTCACACAATACATCCCCCACCAACGAGGTGAACCATGGCATATTCTGAAAAAGTCATCGAGCACTATGAGAAGCCCCGCAATGTCGGGACCTTCGGCACACAGAAGGAAATCAAGGAACGCAGGGACATCGGCGTCGGGCTCGTTGGCGCGCCCGAGTGCGGCGATGTCATGCAGCTGCAGATCAAGGTCGACGACGCGGGCAAGATTGAAGACGCGAAGTTCAAGTGCTTCGGGTGTGGTTCCGCGATCGCATCGTCATCCCTCGCGACCGAGTGGCTCAAGGGTAAGACCCTCGACGAGGGCATGGAGATCAAGAACACGGAGATCGTGGAAGAGCTCTCCCTCCCGCCCGTGAAGATCCACTGCTCGGTCCTCGCAGAGGATGCGATCAAGGCCGCGATCGCGGATTACAAGGGCAAGAACGCCTAATCCGACGATCCACAATCCCCGATGGGGCGTATAGAATCCTGACCCGACGATTGGGAACGCGAACAGAACGCAAGGAGCGTTGATATGAGCACCGAAACAACCCAGGACCAGGCCGTGATCCTCACCGCGACCGCGGCCAAGGAAATCAAGTCCATCATCGAGCAGCAGGAACTCGACCTCGACAAGGTCCGACTCCGCGTCGGTGTCAAGGGCGGCGGGTGCTCAGGGTTCAGCTATCTCCTCGACCTCACCGAGACCCAGAAGGACAGCGACGAGGTCTTCGAGCAGCACGGGATCAAGATCATCATCGATCCCAAGTCCCTGCTCTACCTCGGTGGCGTCATGGTCGATTTCAAGGACGAGCTCATGGGACGCGGGTTCGTCTTCAACAACCCCAACGCGACAAGCAGCTGCGGATGCGGCTCGAGCTTCGCGGTCTAACCCTGTTTTCCGGTGCAATCCCAAACGCCCCTCACTTTCGTGAGGGCGTTTTTTCGTTTCTGGGTTGCACAACCCCTCGGGATACGGTTGAATAGACCTCTGCCCGATCGGGTTGGCACCTGCATCACGCAACGCTATTGGAATGGATCTCCATGACTGAAACACCGGTCCCGCTCGATACAACCCAGGGATACTGCCCCCCCACCGCGGTCCAGTTCAGCGTATTCCTCACGAACAAGGTCGGGAAGATGCTCGACCTAACAGAGCACCTCGACGACGCACATATCGAGCTTTGCGCGATATCTGTGCACGAGGCGTCCGACCACGCCGTCGTTCGCATCATCACGGACAGCGCGAACGAAACGCGCCGGATGCTCCGGGCGACCGGTTTCCCTCATTCGGAACGCGAGGTCCTGCTCGTCGAACTCAGCGAAGGACACTCACTCTCCAAGCTCTGCCTGTTCTTGCTCGGCGCAGAAATCAATATCGCGTTCGCGTATCCGCTCATGCATCACAACTCGGAGAGCCCATCGATCGCGATCGCCGTCGATGACCCGACCCTCGCAGGACAGATCCTTTCACGCAAGGGATTCAAGATGCTCGGCGAGTGTGATCTGCACGGGTAACCCGAACAAAAACAAGTCACCCAGGCGGTTTCCCTTGCTTTTTGACATTCTCGTCAACCACAACGCCCTGCCTCCGGTATCTTCATAGAACCCCAACACCACGCCCGATTCTGGGTACTGAGGAGCACAACAACATGAACCGCACCCTCCCCGCACTCGCCGGCCTCTGCGCTGGCCTGACCCTGCTCGCGTCCCCGACCCTTGCCGGCCCTGAGCACGACAAGAACGCCCATGCCGATCAGGATCGAATGTCCCTCGAAGAACTCGTCGGCGAGGTCAAGCTCCCCGAGCTCTTCATTGGGTCTAAGGCGCCCGAGCTGCAGATCGCGAAGTATGTCAAGGGTGACTCGGTTGAGCAGTTCGAAAACGGCAAGGTCTATGTCGTCGAGTTCTGGGCAACATGGTGCGGCCCGTGCATCGCGGCATTCCCCCACCTCTCCGAGCTCCAGAAGGAGCACCAGGACTCCGTCCAGTTCATCGGCGTCAATGTCTGGGAGCGATTCCCTGATCAGGCAAGCCGCATTGCAGGGATCGAAGAGTTCGTCGCCGAGCAGGGCGATCGAATGAGCTACACCGTCGCGGTCGAAGAAGGTTCCGCGATGGCCGACACCTGGATGCGACCCGCGGGTCAGAACGGGATCCCCGCCGCGTTCATCGTGGACGGCACCGGCACCATCGCATGGGTCGGGCACCCGATGGGCATGGACGCGCCGCTCGAATCCGTCATCGCAGGTGAGTTTGACGCGACGGACGCGATCGAGGAATACAAGACCCAGACCCGCGTCGGGATGGCGTTCGAGATGTTCGATGCCGGCCTCAAGAATGGCGGCGATATCGCCAAATCCATGACCATCGCAAACATGCTGAGCACGGAGTACGCGACCGATCCGGGCTCGCTGAACCGCCTCGCATGGACCATCCTTGAATCCGATCACAAGGAGATCGGGAAGACCCACTACCAGTTCGCCTACGACGCGATGACCAAGTCGTGCGAAGCAACGAACTGGGAAGTGTGGATGCTCCTCGACACCTACGCCAAGGCAGCGCACAAGCTCGGCAAGAACGAGGAAGCGATCAAGTGGCAGACCAAGGCGATCGAGCTCCTCCCTGAGCAGTACGATCGCTACAAGCCCGAGCTCGAAGCGGTTCTCGAGACCTACAAGAACGCCGGGTAATCGACCCGACACGCAATCAACGAAAACACCCCGCGATTCGCGGGGTGTTTTTTCAGGTACACATTCATGATCGCAGGGATTTAGTGCAATCCACGATCCCCGAGCCAGTGCTCGGAATCGATCGCGGCCTGGCATCCCATGCCCGCCGCGGTGATCGCCTGGCGGTACTTCGCGTCCGCGACATCACCCGCCGCAAACACGCCCTCGATGTTGGTCTTGCTCGAGCGGGTCTTGAGCTCGATGTACCCCGCGTCGTCAAACTCAAGACCGGATTCCTTCAGGAACTTCGTCGCGGGAGTGTGCCCGATCGCGACGAACATGCCCTTGACCGGCAGCTCTGAAAGCTCGCCCGTCACGGTGTCCTGAAGCTTGACGGCGCTGAGCTTGTCGTTGCCGTTGTGATCCTTCTCACTCAGGCAGTCCACGACGGTCTTGTTCCAGAGCACCTCCGCGTTGGGCTTGCTCAGGAATCGTTCCTGCATGACTTTGGATGCGCGGAACGAGTCTCGCCGGTGGATGATGTAGACCTTGGACGCGAAGTTGGTGAGATAGGTTGCTTCTTCCATCGCGGTGTCGCCGCCCCCGATGACGCAGAGGGGCTGGTTGCGGAACACGGGGAGTGCGCCATCACAGACCGCGCAGGCGCTGACCCCGCCGCCGGTCGTTGCAAGATGCATCTCACTCTCGAGCCCGAGCCAGTTCGCGGTCGCGCCCGTCGAGATGATCACCGCGTGCGCGTGGATCGTGTCCCCGCCCGAGGTATGCAGCGTGTGCGGCGACCCGTCGTTGGAGAACTCGCACCGAACGATGTCCTCGCCGACGACCGTGGTCCCGAACCGCTTGGCCTGCTGCTCGAACTTCATCATCATCTCAGGACCCGCGATCCCATCGGGGAAACCGGGGTAGTTCTCGACATCCGTCGTCAGCATGAGCTGCCCGCCGGGGAGGATCGGCCCGGGGTCCTGCTTCGCGACCCCGACATAGACGACAGGGTTCAGGTTGGCGCGGGCAGCATAAATCGCAGCGGTCCACCCGGACGGGCCCGAACCGATGATGACGACCTTGTGGACACTGTTCTGGGAATCTGCCAAACTGTTGCTCCTCGTATCGGTATCGCGCCCTGCGTCCGTGGGTGAGATGAACCCTCAACACGCCCCGGGTATTCCCAGGTGGGCAAGGGGTCATCCTAGCACCCAAGACACGATAAGAAACGGGCACGCCAACCCGGCGCGCCCGCTCATTCGAAGAGAAATGTGTGGTGTCTCGTGATGCTCGTCGGGGTTACCCCGCACGCATGCTCTGGTCCTGCTGACGCAGGCTCGGAGCACGCTGATCGTCGTTCGATCCGAGTTCCTCGAACGCCGAATCCGAGCGACGAAAGAACCGCGACGGCTTGGAATCGTTGAGGCGCTCGTTGAGGCGCTCGAGCGATTCCTCGATGATCTGACGAACGCGCTCACGGGAGATCCCGACCTCAGCGGCGATCTCCTTGAGTGTCAGGGGATCGGAACCGTCGAGACCAAAGCGCAGACGCAGGATCTCCGCTTCGCGATCATCGATCGTTTCCATCAGACGACGCAGGATCCCGAGCTCTTCCTCACGCAGGGATTGATCATCGGGCGCTTCCATCCGGTAGTCCGCGACGATGCCCTCGAGACCGACCGCTTCGCCCTCAACATCACGCGGTGCCTGGTTGGGGGCGTTGAACGCCTTGACCGCCCGCTTGATGATCTGCACCTTCTTGAGGGGGAGATCCATCGACTCCGCGAGCTGTTCCATGCTCGGCTCGTGCCCGAGTTCGGCGCGGAGCTGACGCGAGTGCATCTTCCACTTCGCGATGAGCTCGACCATGTACGCAGGGATATGGATCGGCTGATTGGCGTTCATCAGGGCACGCTTGATGCCCTGCTTGATCCACCAGCTCCCGTAGGTGCTAAACCGTGCGCCCTGTGCCGGGTCGAATCCCTCGACCGCACGCATGAGACCGATGTTGCCTTCCTCGATAAGGTCGGTGATCGGGAGACCACGGTTGGTGTATTTCTTCGCGATCGCGACCACGAGGCGGAGGTTGCTCATGATCATCCGCTCGCGTGCCGCGGGGCACTGCTCGTTGATGATCCGCCAACCGAGCTCACGCTCTTCTTCCGCGGTCAGCAATGGATAGCGGTTGATCTCCTGCAGGTATGTCTGCAATGAAGACTTCACGCTTGACGACGCCCCGCGCGAACGGGACACGGACGAACCAATAGATGTACTCACTTTCCTACCCTACCCTTTCCGCAGCGAGCGCTGCCGGAAAAAAACAGATGGCTGGGGGGACAGAGATCCCTCCCACTACTCCGTTCGTCAGTCTATCCGAATGGTTCCATCGGCGGAACCCCAAAAGCCCTGAAGTATGGGGAAAATCTTGCGATCTCAATGCCCACAACCTCGCCCGTTTGCAGGGGTTAGCACGATCAGGGACCTTTTTTGAGAATATGATCGGTCTCTCAAAAACTTTATTGGCATCCGCCAGAAACCGTGGCACACTGCGCCCCCCAACGCCCGATACGGAGAAGCATGGAACGCGATCTCACTCAAATGCTCGAGGAATGGCCCTTTGAACCCGGAAAAATCTCCGTGCGGGTCATCGAAGGCAAGGACGGCGAACCCCGCATCCAGGTCCGACTCGATCTCGGGCTCCTCCAGATGCATGTCGCAGGACGCCCGGACGGCAAACGCCCCGAGGGGTACGACTCGCTCTTGGAGTACCACGAATCCCACATCGATCAGCTCCAGATGGAGGAACTCCAGAACCCCGAGCTCGCCAATGAGCCCGAACCCGAGCCCGAGGGATTCGTCGAACAAGACGAGGACCAGGACGAGGACGCCGTCGTCCCCCGGTTCCTGACGAGCGAAGAGTGCAAGCTCCTCCGTGAAGAAGCCCAGCAGTACTACCACCGGTACATCGCGCTGCTCGTGCTCGAAGACTACGACGCGGTCGTGCGCGACACTTCACGGAACCTGCGCGTGCTCGATCTCTTCCGCGACTACGCGCTCGAGGAAGAAGACCGCCAAGCGATGGAAGCGCATCGCCCGTACATCATGATGATGCGGGCACGCTCGCTCGCGAGTCTCGCGATGAAGGCCGAGGAAAACAAGGCCGCAATCTTCGCGATCGACGAGGGGCTCGAATCGCTCAAGCAGTACTACGAGTCGCTCGAACGCCCCGAACTCTTCGACGAATCTGGCGAGGTCCAGATGCTCCGCGACATGCGTGATGCGCTGGTGCCCAAGCTCCCCGTGAGTCAGAAGGCCGAGCTCCGTCAGCGCCTCGACGCGGCGATCGCGTCGGAGAACTTCGAGCTCGCCGCGATCCTCCGCGACGAGATCCGCATGCTCGGCGGCGAGTCAAGCTCGTAACACCATCACACGCGAACCATCAACAACTTGTGCTATTCGCGCTCCGCGCGGGCGCGTTTCACCAGCACGGACAACAGCGTCACATCCGAGGGCGTGATCCCCTCAAGACGCGAGGCCTGCCCGAAGGTCGTCGGGCGGTACCGATCGAGCGCGTTCTTCGCCTCTGTCCGCATCGAGGTCAACGACTTGAAATCCATCCACTCGGGGATCGGGCGATGCTCGAGCTCGGCGCTGCGTTCGATCTCTCGGCGCTGACGCTCGACATACGGCGCGTACCGAAACTCGGAGTGCAGGGTCAACCAGATCCCGCGTGCCTGCTCGCCCAGTTCGGGCTGCAGCGCCGAACGCAAGTCTTCGAGGGTGTACCCCGGCTCGAGGATCTTCTTGTCGATCGTCTTCTCGCCATCCTTGAGCACGCCCATGAGCTCACGCCCGCGCTCAAGCACGCGTGCACGCGCCTCGTAGCGCGACCAGCGCTCACGACCAAGCTCGGTATGCTCGAGCAGCCCGAGCTTCTTCGCGACGGGCGTCAACCGATCGGGCGCGTTGTCCCCGCGCAGGATCAATCGATGCTCCGCCCGACTCGTAAACATCCGGTACGGCTCGCGCGGCGTCTTCGTGACCAGGTCATCCATCAAAACCCCGATGTAGGCCTCGTCTCGTCCGAGCGTGAACGGCGTGTACGCCTCATCGCCATCGCGTGCGAGCAGCGCCGCGTTGATCCCCGCCACGAGCCCCTGCGCCGCCGCTTCCTCGTACCCGCTCGTGCCGTTGATCTGCCCCGCGAGGAACAGGTTCGCGACGCGCCGGGTAAGCCCGCTCGTCAAGATCTGGTGCGGACGCACCAGGTCATACTCCACCGCGTACCCGTGCTGGAGGATCTCCGCGTGCTCGCACCCGGGCATCCGCTTGACGATCTCGTCCTGGATGTCCGCGGGCAAGCTCGTCGCGATACCGTTGCAGTAGATCCAATCACTCTCGAGCGATTCGGGCTCAAGGTACACGCCGTGCGATTCTCGCTCGCGGAACCGAACGACCTTGTCCTCAATGCTCGGGCAATAGCGCGGCCCATTCGCCAGGTACCCCGAGTACATCGGGGCCCGATCGAGGTTCGCCCGGATCAGCTCGTGCGCCTCCTCGCTCGTCCGCGATTGCCAGCACCCGACCTGCTCGATCAATGGGAACCGATCGCAATCGACCCCGCCGAACGACCACCCGCCGGGGGTCATCTCGGAAAACGCGAACGGATCCTCATCGCCGAACTCGAGCTCAAGCGAATCGGTGTCGATCGTGCTCACCCGCAATCGGGGCGGGGTCCCCGTCCGCAATCGTCCGAGCTCGAATCCGAGATCCGTGAGACACCCGGAGATCCCGTAGGCCGCCGCTTCGCCCTTGCGCCCGCCGGGTACCTGCACCTCGCCCGTGTGCATGAGCCCGCGCATAAAGGTCCCCGTGGTCAGGACAAGGGTGTCCGATCGCAGATCCCGCTCGCCGGCGCTCGTGGAGATCCGCACGCCCACCGCGCGCTTGTGTTCCTCGCCCTCGGTGAGGATCTGCTCGACCGTCCCCTCGATCACATCGATCTCGGGACGAGAGGTGATCATCGCCTGCGCCACGCGGGCGTAGGCCGCCTTGTCCGATTGGCACCGCTGCCCATGGACCGCCGCCCCCTTGGAGGTGTTGAGGACCTTAAACTGGATCCCCGTCGCGTCCGCAACCAGACCCATGAACCCGTTCATCGCATCGATCTCGCGGACGAGCTGCCCCTTCGCCAGCCCCCCAATCGCGGGGTTGCAGCTCAGGGTCCCGATCTTGTTGATCGCGATCGTGACGAGCGCGACGCTGCCCTTGGTGCCAAGCAGATTCGCCGCGGCCCACGCCGCCTCGAGCCCGGCATGCCCGCCTCCGATCACGATGACCTGGTATCCTTGATCCATCGTCGATTTTACGCAAGAAACGACGAAATCAAGCGTTTCTCACGCGTACATATCTTGGCAGGGCCCTGTTTGTCTGGTACCCTACTGCAATAAAGAGATACTCCTATACATCGGAAGGACGATTGATGAAGATTCCCTGCGCTCGCCGAACGACGATTAGCCTCCTCGCGATCGTCGGATCCATGGTTGCCCTCAGCTCCGTTTCCATCGCGGATGAAGTCATCATGCGTGACGGCACCGTCCACACGGGCAAGGTCGTCTCACGCGATCGTCGCACCGTCACCATCGATACGGTAATCCACGGCATCAGCACCCGCCTCGATCTCGATCGGCGTATGGTGAAATCCATCGTCATTTCCGAAGAAACCGAGACCCCCTCCTCCACGAGCGTGGATACCACCTCGACCCCGTCCATCCCCTCGATGGCCAAGGAAGAGGTGGAAGACGAGAACCGGGTCATCAAGCGTGACGGGTACAACCTCATCCTCGAAGTCCCCCTTGAGGGTACTTTCGGGCAGGATATCTACCCGCTGGGTGTCGCCAACTCCCTCGCCTGGGCGAAGGAAGTCGGGGTCACCGATGTCGTCTTCCGCATCAACTCCGGCGGCGGCGAGGTCTGGTGTGCCAACGACATGGTCGACATTATGAACGACTACCGCAGCGACTTCAAGATGCACATGCTCATCGAGTCCGCGATCAGCGCCTCGATCTGGCCGAGCTTCAACTGCGACACCATCACTATGGCTCCCGGGTCCGACTTCGGCGGTGCCGTGGTCTACCGCCAGGTGACCGGCAATCTCGAAGTGGACAAGAAGATGAACTCCATCTGGGCGAACAAGCTCGCCTCCGCTGCAGAAGCCCAAGGGCACCTCGGGATCCTCGTCCCGGCGATGATCGTCTCCGAGAACTCCGTGTACGCCTACAAGGACGAGAACGGCGAATGGGCCTTCTCCAACACCACCGAGGGGCTCCCTAAGAACTACGAGGTCATCGACGGCCCCGACACCATCCTCACCCTGACCCAGAAGCAGGCGCTCAAGTACGGGCTCACCTTCGGGTTGACCGATGGAAACTCGCTCGATGAGTGGGCCCAGGTCCACGGGATCGACAAATGGGACAACGCGGGCGACTTTGGGCACGAAACTGTCTCGAAGGATGTCGATGATTGCAAGCGTGTCCGTGATCGTCTCATGGCCTCGATCAACGGGTTCTATTCCGAGCTTGAGCAGTTCAACGCATCCAACTCATTCCGGTACGCCGGGTCGGCACTCAACTCCATGAAGCGTCACCTCGGGTACTACAAGCGTCACATCCGTGATGCGGAAGAGATGCACATGCCCTCGATCGTGGACAGCTTCGAGCAGGCGATTGATGTCACCTACTGGCAGGACTGGATCACTGATACCCAGAAGGACCTGCGTCGCCTCAAGGGTCCCTGATCCGCGACAGACGCGCCCATCGAGCAAATAGAAACGCACATCGACCGCCCTCATCCATTCCCCCGCCGAACCGAGCCGGGGCTTGGATGAGGGCGGTTTTCTGATGCACCATCTAGAACGCTTGCGCTTTGACCAGAGTCACCCTTCGTTCTTTCAATCAACCAGTAGGTGATGAACTCTGGGTACCTGGCACATTGTTTGATCCGTCGATCGACCAGAGAGTGTGGCACACCGACACGCTTATCGGCAAGCACACGAATCGTCATCCAAGCTTCCTCGTCCTGTGGAGTGCGCAAAGAAAACCGCTCCACCCGAGGGTGGAGCGGCTTGAACTTCAGAAGTAATCAGATTCGATTACGGGCAGACCTGACCCTGGAGGCCGGGGAATCGGGCAGTACCGATGTCCTCGCCGCCGTAGTCGATACCCTGGAGACCGTAGCGTGTCCAACGGTAACGCATGCAGTACTCCTTGGTCTCGCCAAGGCCAGTCTTGGGAAGCGGGAAGGTGTCGAGGGGCACATAGCGCTGTACCCACATATCACCCTGCTGACCATCTTCAGCATTCCAACCCGGATTCGCGTCAGCGGTCTGGAGGTTCCGGACCGAGCCGTCGAAGAACGCGAGGTTGCACTTGGCTTCAGGGTACGCGAAGTAGAGACCTGCGGGATCCTGGAAGCGGTCAAACTCTTCGAACATCATGACCTTGCCCGAGGGGTGAGCGACCTGGGTGAACTTGCGACGACCAAGCGAAGGCGGGCTCGGCGGGGTCGTTGCGTCATTCGCGACCGCTCTGAAGAGGTGAGGGGTATCCGAAACGGGGATGTAGGTGTCTTGGCCGTTGATGCCGTCGTTCACCCATGCCGCGGGAACCATCTGGTAGGTCGACGCGAAGGGCCAGCGCTGGACATACGGTGCATCGGCCCAGTCACCACCGTTACCGTCATCGTAACCTTCCGGAACACCGTCGGCGTACGGGACACCCGAACCCGGGCCGTACTCGAGGGGGTTTTCCTGCCAGATGATCAGGTTGCGGTCGAAGGGGCTCGCCGCGGTCGGCTCGGGCTGGACATCGGTGAGGAAGTCCAGGAGCACGAGGTGTGAGTAACGACGGTGCGGGAGGCGACCAATGAAGCTGGTGATCTTGCCGACACCGTTAACACGACCCGTGACGCGCTGCAGAATTTCCTGATTCTGGCGTGCAGCAGCATCGGTATCGTTGGCCTCAGTCTTGACGCGTCCATCGGGCATGGTGTATGCCTCGCCTGCACGCCAGGTGTACGAGAAGATTCGATCCGAGTTGTCGGATGAATAGTTCGCTGCACCGGTGTTCATCGAGCGCATGTTCGCGGCCGACTTCAAGTTCGCAGCGGAACGCCGCGCCTGCCCAAGAGCGGGGAGCAGGATCCCGATGAGCAGCGCGATGATCGCGATGACCACCAGCAGCTCAATCAGTGTAAATGCCTTGTTTCGTCTTACCACGACGACCTCCATCCGTCAGCGTGCCCTTGAACCGGATCCCGCAACCAAGCGGGATGGTGTTCAAAGGCACAGACTAGTGTTCAATGCGGACCCGATGCTCCCCTCATGGGGCGTGTGATGCTCGGGTTGTCCTAGGTTCTTTTCGCGTGAGCCCTACCTTGGGTTCCAGTCCGTCCCCAGACTCTTTTCGTAGATCACACTTTTTGTGCATCTATATACCCCTGGATGCTTTCGGCGCAGCGTCCACACAACGCTCACGACATCCTGAGGGTTCTTTTATACGACTTTTACGCCAACTTCGCAACCCTCGCCCCACCCACTGGCACAAATTCAGAGATTTTCTTCACCGCCCCTACCCGAACACAATCCGTTCATCACATCGCATTTGGGTGAACAAACCCACGCACAATCGTCATGAGCAAAATGCGAACATCAAACCAGATCGACCAGTTGCGGATGTAGAACAGATCATACTGCAATCTCTTTCGCAGGCTGGTGTCGCCCCGCAAACCATTGACCTGCGCCCACCCCGTCATCCCCGCCTTGACCTGCTGACGGAGCATGTACCCGCGCCAATCCTCACGGAACCGATCGATGAGTTCAGGGCGCTCCGGGCGAGGTCCGACGAGCGCCATATCCCCACGGATGACATTGAATAACTGCGGGAGCTCGTCCAGACTCGTCCGACGCAGCCAATGACCGATTCGAGTGATCCGCGGATCATCCCGCGTCGTCCAAGAGTCTTCCATTGAAACCGACGAATCGCCCGAGCAGCGCATGGTCCTGAACTTCCAGATCCAGAACACATCGCCACCCAGACTCACCCGCTGCTGCTTGAACAGCACCCGCCCGGGCGACTCAATCCAGATCAACACAGAAATCAGCACCATCAACGGCGAGAACACCAACAACGCAACGCACGCGCCCGCCAGATCCAGCACTCGCTTCAAGACACCACCCAACCCAGCCATCGGGCTCTCGCGATAACTCAGGATCGGCATCCCCTCCAACTCGGACACCGTCATGTTCTGGGGGAGGTACCGGGGGTGCACATCGGGCACGATCCGTACATCCACCGCGAACCGCTCCAATCGCTTCAGAATCGTCGGCAGCTGCGACGACATGGCGCTGGGGATCGCGAGATAGATCGCGTCGATCTTGTTGTCCTCGAGCACGGTTTCCAGATCACGGATACCGCCCCGCACCGGGAGTCCCATGCACCGATCGCGAGCCGTGTGCTCGTGATGCGAGACGAAATAAGTCACCCGGATCCCGGTCCACGAGTTGCGTGTCAGGGTCCGCGCAGTGATCTGCCCCAGCCGCCCCACCCCAACGATCGCGACATGGCGCATGTTCCACCCGCGCCGACGCATGTATCGCAGCGCCAAACGCACGAGCACCCGCTGCCCCCCCACCATAATCGGGAGAAGAACCGTGAACATCGCGAGTTGGAAACGGAACGGGTCTGTCGCGAGGCGCCACCCGACGCCGTGTGATTCGGGGATCGGGCTTGCCAGACTGAACTGGCTCGACCCGATTGCCCAGAGCGCCACGATCATCAGCATCGAGGACATGAACGAGACCTTGATGACCTGCCCCGCCTCGCCGACGAGCGCCCGATCGCGCCTCGGTCGATAGAGCTTGAACATCACCAGGTTCAACACCACGATCGGTACCGCGAACAGAACAAGGGAGTCCTTGAAGAACGATTCCCACTCACCGGGCCAGGATTGTCCGAACCGCTCGACCCGCATCGCCCACGCCCCGAACGAAGCCGCGGCGATCGCGCCCACATCGAGCATCGCGAACAGCGTCACGAACAGGTTGTGCCTCTGCTTGAGCAAACGACCCCCGGGTGTAGTCCCACACCCCGCAGTGTATCAGGTTCTTTCGATCGCGGGAATGGTCCCCAACGCCTCTCGGAGCGCATCCGTCAGGTCCGCGCCAGACGGGGGCACGATCCGGGCTTTCACATAGAGGTCCCCGCGCGTCCCGTTGGGCCCGTTGAGCCCGTGCCCGCGAATACGGAACCGGGATTCGGACGCGGTCCCCTCGGGGATCGTCAGCGTCACGGTCTTTTCATCCAGCGTGCGGACATCCACACGCGCACCAAGCGTCGCTTCCGCGATGCTCAAGGGCAGCTCCGTCACCACATCGAGGGAGTCATCGATGCGCTCAAACTTCCCGCCCTGTTCGATCTGGATCTTCACGAAGAGATCACCCGCAGGTCCGCCCTGCATCGGGCTGGGGAGTCCCTGCCCCTGCAATCGGAGCTTGGCGCCGTTCTTCACGCCCGCCGGCACCTGCACCTCAATACTCGCGTATCGATTGCCGCGCGGGACGCTGATGGTTTTGGTCGCACCCCGATGGACATCCTCGATCGTGACGCGGATCCCCAGATTCAGGTCGCGTCCCTTCATTCCTCCGCGGCGCTGGGCGTGCGCCGACGCGGATCGAGCTCCCCCGAACCCTCCCCCCATGCCTCCGCCGAACATCGCATCGATAATCGATCCGAGATCCCCGAAATCGACATCCTGGGCGCGGACATGCTGACCTGACATGCCCGAGACGAACCGTTCATGCCCGAGCTGATCGTACTTTGATCGCTTGTCCGGGTCGGACAGGACCTCGTAGGCCTCATTGAGCTCGGAGAACTTCTTCCCCGCGTCCGGGTCGTCCGAGACATCCGGATGGAGCTTCCGCGCCTTGGCGCGGAACGCGGACTTGATCGCGTCCGCGTCCGCGCTCCGAGCAACGCCCAAGGTGTCGTAGTAAGACGAACTCATTCAGTTCTCCGCGTCATCGATCGGTGCATGATCAATCATAGAAAACAGGCCGCACAATGTACGGCCTGCCTCTTAATCAAGATCGAAATGCGTGGGAAGACCCGACCAAATCAGTCGTGGTCGTGCCCCTCGTGTGAGCCCGAGTGATCGTGCCCTTCATGGGAGTCGTCGGAAGAATGCTCGATGTGGGCCATCCAGACATTGAAGACGAGGGTCGCGTCTCCGGGGATGTTGGCGCGGGGGTTGCCACGCTCGCCGTATCCGAGGTACCCGGGGATGATGAGCTTGCGATGGCTGCCCGCCGCGAACCCTTCCATCCCGATGCCCCAACCGGTGATGGCGCGGGTCCCGGGAGGGTACTCAAAGACGAAGGGAAGATCGCGTGCGTAGCTCGAGTCAAAGCGGGTGCCGTCGGTGAGGAACCCGTCGTAATGGACATGGAGCTCGTCGCCGTTGTGCGGCGCATGATCACCCGCAGGGCCGAAGTCCACGATGATCATCCCGTCGGGTCGACGATCAACGCTCGCGTACGCGTCGGAACGCTCGTACTCGACCGCGCTGTCCGCGTCGGCACCCCAGACGACTGAGCCGTCGGCTGCGTACCCGCGGTCTGCAACGGTCAGCGAATCACCCTCAAGGGTCATGCTCGAGGTCATCTCGACCGCGCCCGCGACACCGGTGGGGTAGGGGTAAGGCGTCGAGCCGGTGAACCCGTTCTGGGTGGACTTGAGTTCCACATCGAGTGTCGCGATCAGGTCGTCACTCGAGACGCTCGGGAAGTACTCCGTCGCGCCCCAGATCCCGTCGAAAAGCCCCATGCTCGCGGTGCCCACCGCGAACTCGTAGGTGCGGAGGCGGACCTCGCCCTTGTACCGGTAGAGCTGGAAGATCGCGTTGCGGTACGGATCCCAGGGGGTCTCGGCGCGGACGCTCTCGACATACAGCGTGTCGCTCATCCCCTCGATGGGGGCGGGGACGACGCTCATCATGAGGGTGCTGCCCCCCACTTCACTCGTGGTGCGCCAGGTCCCGGCAAGCTGATTCGCGATCTGGGCGATCCCCTCGTCGGACCAGCTCGGTGCGTACTGGGCGGGCGCTTCAAAGACGGGCTGCTCGGCGGCAGCGCCATCCTGGGCCTGGGCCATGCCGCACGCAAGGACAGCGCACATCGCGGTACTGATGAAACGAACATTGAGCATGCTTCGATCTCCTGTTTGGACTAGTGAGTCGGTTGTCCCATTCTAGACACCCTCAAAGGGGTCCCCAGCCGCCATTTGTGAGAGAATCTGCGGGTTCAATACGATCAGTATGACGCAATGATCGCGATGAAATTGCATATTGCATGCATCTCAACCGACACATATCCCGTATCCTGACAGAGGGCGAGCAGGGCGATCCGACCCGATTGGATCGCATCAGGGGGTTTTCATGAGCACGCACAACCCACACCAAGACCAGAACCCCAACGAAGACACAACCGCCTTTGATGCGTCTGAGATCATCGGCTCGCCCGCGGATCCCAACTCGGAATCGTTGTTTGAAACATACGATCGTCGATCGTTGCGCTCGATCATCGACGATCAGCGGGCCTATCGCGAATCACAAGCCGCCCAGGCCGCCCGAACGATCCTCGACGGCGCCGAGATCCCCGAGTTCGAGGAATACGAGCAGAACACGACGGACTACGAGGACTTTGAACACTCGTCATCCCATGCGCCGCGCGTGCTGCGGGTTCGTGTTCAGCGCCCCACAACCAAGCTGGGGTACTTGGTCTCGCCCGGGGCACAGATCGTCTACATCCTCCTGATCGTCGGCGCGTTGGGTGGCACCCTCGGGCTGGCGCTCTCGACGGACTCGCCGCACCTGCTGCTCATCGGTGGTGTGGCGACCCCGATGCTTCTCCCGATCTGCGTGTGGCGCTGGTTCCGATGGCTCGACTCGTCGCCGTACTACTACCGCCTGCTCACAACACTCGGAGAGGATGCACGCAACCTGCTCCAGTACCGGTTGCTGTGGAAAAAAACATCCTCTTGACGACCAGATCGATGAAATCGATCATCTGAGCACGAGTTGGGCACTCTGTGTCAGAGTTACGACAAGATCTCGGATTCACTGTAATTCACGGGTTTGTTTTACCACCAATATCACATACGGACCGCATCATCCGTATATTTTGTGTTGATAGTTGAGATGACTCATAGATGCATTGGGGATCCTCGGGGGCATGATGGGGAAAGACGAGCGAACAAAGCGGCAAGAACTGCTGCCGGGAATTGATCCATCCTGGGTCGAACAAGCGATTGCACGCCCGGAAGAGGAAGAGGAGCCCGACTTTGACCCTGATGACCCGGACGCGGTCTGGGTGCTCGGCAACGACCCGGAAGCGAAGGTCTCAAGCGTCCTCGACAAGCGATCCCTTGTCCACAAGCAGATGCTCAGCGCGGGCGGACAGTTTGTCATGGGGATCCTCATGATGTTTATCGGGATCGGGCTCGTGATCATGGCGATCACCAACCCGGTGCTCCAGTACATCATCCCGGCCGCCATATTTGCACCGATCGCGTTCTGGTACATGCGTGTCCGCTGGCGGCGCTGGCTTGGATCCGCGCCGTACTTCTATCGCTTGATGACCTCACTCGGCGAAGACGCGGAGAACATCCTCGTCGATCACGAAGAGAAGAAACGAAAGAAGTTCGTCAACAAGGTCGGCGACCTCTACGCGGTGAACACCAAACCAAAGAAGAAGAAACGGCGATAACCAACATCAACCATACAAAAAACACCCACCGATCCGGTGGGTGTTTCTATGTGTACGCAGGGTGTCAATCACGCCAGTTCGGGGAATCGGTCCTTGACAATCTTGACCAGGTCTTCGACATGCGACGCGGACTCGTCGAAGAGCTTCTGCTCCTCATCGGTGAGCTTGAACTCGACGATCTTCTCGACGCCGTCCTTGCCGAGCAGGGCGGGGACGCCAACGAACAGGCCCTTGTGCCCGAACTGCCCGTCGAGGTAGGCTGCGGAGGGGATGATCCGCTTCTTGTCCTTGATGATCGCCTCGGCCATCTGGATGGTGCCGAGCGCCGGCGCGTAGTAGGCGCTGGTGCCCATGAGCTTGACGATCTCGCCGCCGCCGACCTTGGCACGCTCGACGCACGCGTTGATCTTCTCCTGCGAGAGCATGTCCGAGACGGGGATGCCGTGCACGGAGGTAAGGCGGGGGAAGGGGACCATGTCGTCGCCGTGCCCGCCGAGGAGCATCGCCTGGACATCCTCAACGCTCACGCCAAGCTCCCACGCGATGAACGCGCGGTACCGGGCACAGTCGAGCGCGCCGGCCTGACCCATGATGCGGTTGGTTGGGAACCCAGTCGCCTTCCACGCGGTGTAGACCATCGCGTCAAGGGGGTTGGAGACGAGGATGACGATCGAGTCGGGCGCGTGCTTCTTGATGTTTTCCGAGACAGACTTGACGATCTTCACATTGACATCGATCAGGTCATCGCGGCTCATGCCCGGCTTGCGGGGTAGACCCGCGGTCACGATCACGACATCGCTGCCCGCGATGTCCTCGTAATCGAAGGTGCCCTTGAGGGACGCATCGAACCCATCAATCGGAGCACAGCAGCCCAGGTCGATCATCTTGCCCTTGGGCATGTGCTGATCGGGCGCGTCCGCGCGGGGGATGTCGAGGAGCACAATGTCTCCGAGTTCCTTCTGAGCAGCCCAGTGCGCACAGGTCGCACCCACATTTCCAGCTCCGATGATCGAGATCTTGGCACGCTTCGGCATCTTGATTCGTCCTTTCCCATCCGGTGGGGTCGTTGAAATCCTCGTTGATCCGTCGGCACTTCCCCGACGGGAGGGGATGAATCCTAGTCATCACAAACCCATTTCACGAATCAAAGATCGGGTATCAGCGCGATTCGGACGGGGATTCTTCTCCCGCGTCGCTCAACCACTCCACCCGCACTGGATCGAGGGGCTTGCTGAGCTTGGGAGGCAAGGGCACAGCACAGCTCGTCCCCCCACTCACCACAGGGATCAGCAGCGGCTGACCCGATTGCAGGTCCCCCGTTACGGGCGCAACGATGTCCTTTTCCGCACCGCCCGCGAGGAAGTTGAACTGTCGATACACCTGACACACTGGGCGAATGACATGCGGGTGATCGACCTTGCCGTCGCAGGCGCTCAGGAACGCATCGATCATCGTGAGGACATCGTCGTCGGGTTGCCCGCCAAAGTTCTCCCGGCAGATCGCGACGGGCGCGCCTTTGAACATCTCCGTGCCCGGCGTCGCGATCAGGACCTCACCGATGAACCCCGCGTCGAGCAGCATCTCCGCGAGCTCGCCCGGGTGGAAGGTCTTGAACCGTTCCGATTTCACGATCCACACGACTCCCTCGTGCAGGGCCGCTTCCCACGCGTCCTTCGCGTCCTCGATCAACTCGATGATCGACTCGGGCATGGGCTCGGCACGCCAGATCTCGTTGAGCGCCGCCGCGTACTCCTTGATCCCCAGCTCCGCCTTGTCCATCGCGAGCGGGCGTTCTTCCGGATCGATCTTCTCGATCTCCCCCAATGCCATCGCGTGCGCGTGGAGCGCGATTGTCGGCGCGACGGAATCCTTCCAACGCTGACCCTCTTCCGTATCGGGGAGGGACACGGCACTCTGGGCGTAATGAACCCACCCCGCGAGAAGGACGGCCCAGGTCGAGTTGTCCGGCGTATCAGGTCGCTGCGTCATGCACAATCGTAGGGTTCTTCTTAGGTTCCAATACGCGCATCCCAAAGACGAACAGCACCACCAGCCCAACGCACACGATCCGAGACAATGTCGCACCGAAACCACCCAGCGGCGAGCTCGTCAGATCGAACATCCCCCACCACAGGTTCATCCCAATGTGCAGCGCGATCACGACCCACAGGTTCCATCGCGATTCAGAGAACATCCACGCGTACATGAACCCGCCGAGCGCGATGATCGCGATCCACATGTTCAACTGCCCCAGGATCGTTTCACCCTCATCCGGGGTGATATCCACATGCGCCAACCCAAAGACGACCCCCGTCACGATCGCGGTGGTCCATATCGGTGTCCGCGCGACCTGCACAAGGAGCCCGAACATCAGGGCGCGATAGAAGATCTCCTCCGTCACACCCGGCGAGATCGCCCCGTACAAGATGTCGTACCGGTTCGTCCCGGAGTATTCAGACAGCAGTCCCAGCGCAAGCATCGGGAGGGTGCACGCGAACCCCAGCGCGAACGCCTTGAGCCCTTCTCCCCATCCGACACCAAGCCCCATCGTCGCGCGGCATGGTCCCTCGGCGCGTTTCATCACGATCGCCCATCCGATCAACGCGAGGACCATACGGAACATCGGGTGGATCAGGAACTGGACATCGATGGGGAGTTGCACAACGAACGCGCGATACCCATCGAGCATCCACAGGAGCTTTGGTCCAAGCACGCCGACCACGGTGATTGCCGCGATGATCGCGACAACATCCCATCGGACGCCGTTCTTGTGATGTGTCAACCCCTCGTCGCGCATGTGTCCCCCAACATACACGCAATCGTTGTGATTGGCGATCATCGTGTTTCACGGCGCAGAAAAATACCCCCGGGCCGTGGTGGGCGTGCCCGGGGGTGGGAGGCGTGAGATCAGGGTTTGGGTGGCCGGGATGTAGCCCCCCGATCTCCGCTGGGTGGGATCGTCATGATCCGCATGGATGTACGCATCGCCGCGGCCAACAGCGCCCGATTGGGCGTTCCCTGCTCCGGGTCTCGATGCCCTGCTGCGTTCATCGCTCCTTGGCGCTCTCGCGCCGTGGATGAGTCAGTTCAGAACCGGCTGCACGATCGGGATCATTCCGTGACCCCTGTTCGCGATGAACCATCCGTTCTTCATCGACCGTTCGAGACCGTGTTGTCGCACGCGCCGAGTCGACCGCTGCGTGCCGCGGGGAGATGCGTGTTCCTTCCTCCAACTTCAGGGAATCGTCACCGATTCCGTTCCTTCATCGAGACCCGCTCAGCTGCACCCGAGCGAGTTGCCGCAGTTCAGGCACTTGTAACAGGTCCCGCTGCGGACCGTGATCGTGCCGCACACATCACAAGGCGGTGCGTCGCCCGAGGACTCAAGCGCCTTGCTGAGGGTCGCGCTCGCGGAGGTCTGCGTCTCGGTCACCACGACACGGGTGTTCTTGCCCGTCTCGATGGCCGTCTCCGACACATGCATCTCCGTATGACGCTCGTCGCGGATGATCATGCGATCGCCCTTGCCCTTGGGCTCGGGCTTTGCCTCGATCTCGCCCGCGCTGATGCGACGAGTCACGACACTGGTCGTGCTCGACGACTCGGTGCTCTCGGGGCGCTTGGGCGCGTTGGCCTCGCGGTACCCCTCGATGAACTCCATCCCCAACCACCGGAAGATGTAGTCCACGAGCGACTTAGCGAACGGGATATCCCGGTTCGTCGTCATGCCCGAGGGCTCGAAGCGCTGGTGCGTGAACTTCTTGACCAGGCTCTCGAGCGGGACGCCGTACTGCAGCGCGACGGATGTCGAGGTGCCGAGTGAGTCCATCAGACCGCCGATCGTCGAGCCCTCCTTCGCCATGGTGATGAAGAGCTCGCCGGGCATGCCGTCGTCGTAGATCCCACAGGTGAGGTACCCCTCGTGACCCGCGACATTGAACTTGTGCGTGATCGAGCGGCGCGTGTCCGCGAGACGACGACGCATCGGGCGATGGACGATCTCGACTTCCTTCTTCACGACGATGCGGACATTCTCGTCACCCACCGCATGCGCCAGTTCCGCGACATCCGCCGAAATCTCCTCGATCATCGACTCCGTCTCGAGCTCGTCGGAGAACTCCCCCGCGTCCGCGAGCTCATCCTCTTCCTTGGTATCGCTCTTGGAGTTGAGCGGCTGGCTCAGCTTGCACCCGTCGCGGTACAGCGCGTTCGCCTTGAGACCGAGCTCCCAGCTCAACCGGTAGCTCTCCTTGATGTCTTCCACGCTCGCGTCGTGCGGGAGGTTGATCGTCTTGGAGATCGCGCCCGAGATGAACGGCTGGGCCGCGGCCATCATGCGGATGTGCCCGCCAGCCTCGATGAACCGCTTGCCGGTCTTCCCGCAGGTGTTCGCACAATCGAACACAGGCAGGTGCTCGTCCTTCATGTGCGGCGCACCCTCGATCGTCTGCGTGCCGCAGACCAACGCGTTGAGCTCCTCGATCTGGGCATTGCTCAGCCCCAGGTGCTTGAGCGCGTTGAACGACGGGTCGGCCTTCGCCTCGTCCGGGTTGACGCCGATGCGGGTAAGGGTCTCGTCGCCGAGAGTCCACGCGCTGAATGCGAACCCAAGCTCGAACATGCCGGGGAGTGAATCGGTGATCTTCTTGAGGTCATCGCTGTTCATCCCGTTCTCTTCCAGCCAACCCGAGAGCGAAAGACCCTCGGCGTTGAGCACGCCCTCGGGCATCGGGACATGCAGGTTGAGTGTCCCAAGGATGAACTGCACGATCTCGCGCTGCTCGTCCTCGTCGTACCCGAGCGCCTTGAGCGCGGGGGTCACGGACGCGTTGACGATCTTGAAGTACCCGCCGCCCGCGAGCTTCTTGAACTTGACGAGCGCGAAGTCGGGCTCGACACCCGTCGTATCACAGTCCATGAGCAGCCCGATCGTGCCCGTGGGCGCGATGACGGTGGTCTGCGCGTTGCGGTACCCGTGCTGCTCGCCGAACTCGAGCGCCTCGTCCCAGGTCTTGGTCGCGCGGTGCAGGAGCTCCATCGCGTTCTCGATCGGGACGCGATGATCGCGGATCAGACCGTGATCGATGGGGACGGGGGTGATGCGGAGCTCTTCGTACTCGCCCGAATCACGCGACACACCCATCGCCGCGCGCCGGTGGTTGCGGATCACGCGGAGCATGTTCTCCTTCTCGGGCTCGTACCCTGGGAACGCGCCGTGCTCCTTGGCCATCAGCGCACTCATGCGGTAGGAACGCCCCGTGAGGATCGCCGTCAGGCACCCGCAGACCGCCGTCGCTTCTTCCGAGTCGTACGGGATCCCCGCCTGCATGAGCATCGCGCCCAGGTTCGCGTACCCCAAACCGAGCGTGCGGTAGGTGTAGCTCAGGTCCGCGATCTCCTTGCTCGGGAACGCCGCCATCAGCACCGAGATCTCGAGGACCATCGTCCACAGATCGATCCCGTGCTCGTACTTTTCGTAATCAAACTCACGCGTCTCGCTGTCGTAGAACTTGAGCACATTGAACGACGCGAGGTTACACGCCGTGTTGTCGAGGAACATGTACTCCGAGCAGGGGTTGGACGCGTTGATGCGACCCGCGCCGGGGCAGGTGTGCCACGCGTTGATCGTCGAGTCGTACTGAACCCCGGGGTCCGCACAACGCCACGCGGCGTACGCGATATCGTCCCACAAGCTGCCCGCGTCGAAGGTATTCGCGACCTCGCCCGTCGTGCGGTAGGTCGTCTGCCAATCGTCGCCCGCATCGACCGCATCGAAGAACGCGTCGGGGATGCGGACGGAGTTGTTGGAGTTCTGACCCGCGACGGTGCCGTACGCCTCGCCGTTGAAGTCGTAATCGAGCTTGAGCCCGAGGCGTTTGGCCGTCTCACCGATCGTCTCGGTATCGAGATCCGATGCCTTCTCGCCCGCGATCGCCTTCATGCCCTCGACGAGCGCCGCGACCTTGATCTCCTCGCGGACCTTCCAGTTCACGAAGTTGTGGATATCGGGGTGGTCCATATCAAGACAGACCATCTTCGCCGCCCGGCGCGTGGTGCCGCCGGACTTGATCGCGCCCGCTGCCCGATCGCCGATCTTCAGCCACGACATCAGACCCGAGGACTTGCCGCCGCCCGAGAGCATCTCGTTCTCCGAACGGAGGTTCGAGAAGTTCGTGCCCGTGCCCGACCCATACTTGAACAGGCGCGCTTCACGCAGCCACAGGTCCATGATCCCGCCCTCGTTCACGAGCGAGTCATCGATCGACTGGATAAAGCACGCATGCGGCTGTGGGTGCGAGTACGCGTCGTCCGCGAGCTCGGGCACGCCCGTCTCGGGGTTCACGATCCAGTGCCCCTGCGCCGGACCCGAGATCCCGTACGCCCAGTGCAGACCCGTGTTGAACCACTGCGGCGAGTTGGGCGCGCACACCTGGTGCACGAGCATGTACACCAGCTCGTCATAGAACGCGACCGCGTCCGCCTCGGTATCGAAGTACCCGTGCGTCTCGCCCCAATGCCGCCAGCACCCAGCCAGGCGGTGGATCACCTGGCGCGCACTGCGCTCCGGACCGGTCTTGGTGGACCCATCCTCGTTCTTGAGCTCGTTGCTCTGCCCGGGCAGCGCGAACTTGTCCTCGAACTGAGGCACCCCCGCCTTGCGGAAGTACTTGGACACCATGATGTCCGTCGCCAGCTGCGAGAACCCTACGGGCACTTCCGCGTCGGGCATCTCAAAGACGACCGAGCCGTCGGGGTTCGTGATTCGACTCGAACGCGTGGTCCACTGCGTGGATGCGAACGGGTCAGTACCTTCCGTGGTGAACTTGCGGGTGATCTTCATGATTCTGCTTTCATACGGAGTCGAATATTGTCGCGAACGAGTCAGCTTCCCCTCTAAGTAGAAAAGTCAGCTGTGGTTCGTAGGTTGATTCACAAAACAGTTTTCCTCGACGAACATCCAGAACTGCGTAGATGTTGTCTGGGCTTTCGGTCTCAAAAGCGGTTCTCATCAGGTGGAGCACTGTTCCTAGCTCACGCTTGCTTGGCCTGTCATCTTTCAAGTGGAGCTTGATGACATGAGGAACACCTTTTATGAGCAACCCAACCTCTGGATTTACACGAATGGTGATACGACCATGATCCCAATCTGCTGATGGCGGCTCAAACCAGCCATACTTCCTCGAAGGACCGTAAAATTTGCGATAGCCATTAGCGCAGATTGCAAAGTTCTGTCTTTTGCTTTCATCCTGAGTTACCTGCACTAACGTATCAAGTCGAGTTACTGGGTCGCCATCAGTGTGCATTGCGACGATTTCTTCTCGAATTGCTTTGTAGTAGTCAGTCGCAGGAGAGTACCCATCTATCAGTTGCTGCTTAGTGTTTTTTACACTGGTCAGTTTTGGGGACCCTGTCTTCACGACAAAATCAATAAAGCGAGTGACAGAAATAGTTTGATCTGCTGCTTTCAAATACTGTCCTTAATCACCCTTTGGGTGGATGCGGGTCATTTCCGTATGTGTTGCGTTCACGGATCTGACCCTGCCGGTTATGGATAAACATTTCTGATTTTTGATTCTTAGCGATCTCACGAGCTGCATTGATCGCATCTTGCTGAGTTATGTGAGTAGAGGTTGCTTTAGAATTGCCAGCCCCTTTTACTGACCAACCGTCCCCATCAGGTACTACATGTTGATTCTTTCCCATCACAATCCTCCTTCGCACTGTCGCAGTGCCTTAGTAGCGAATGTTGTTTTTAAGCCAATCCGCCGTATCACTGTCGTTCAGTGTGGCCCATCCAGACATTTTTACAACTAATAGTTTGTCATCGTCATCAAGAGCCAAAGACAGCTCGTCTCTAAGCTCTCCGGCTGAACCCGAGTAGTTACCTACCCAGACACTCTGCTGTACTTTCCTGTACCCGTTTAGAGTGTCTTTCAATCGATTACGCAAATCTTCGTAGTTCTGATTTGGCTCGTGTAAGTCATAAGTGATGCAATAAGTGGGCATGTTTAACTCCTTAGAAAATTAATGCCATAACACTCACTCCACCAACCGAAAAATCCTCTCGCTCAATCGACCCGCGGCAGCGTCAGCCCGCCCTGATCCTGATACTTCCCAGCCTTGTCCGCGTAGCTTTGCGCACAAACCTGGTCGCCCTTGAGGAACACGAACTGCGCGACGCCCTCGTTCGCGTACACCTTCGCGGGCAACGGGGTCGTGTTGGAGATCTCGAGGGTCACCTTCCCGCGCCACTCGGGCTCGAGGGGCGTGACATTCACGATCAGACCGCAACGGGCGTAGGTGCTCTTGCCCACGCACAGCACAAGGATGTCGCGTGGGATGTCGAACCACTCCACCGTTTCGCACAACGCGAACGAGTTGGGCGGGATGATGACATGGTCCGTGCCCTGCTCAGCCGTATCCACGGTCACCATCAGGTCGTCCGTGAAGTTCTTGGGATCGACCACCGCGATCCCGCCGGTGCGGGGGGTCGGGGTGAAGATCTTGAAGACGGTCCCGACGCGGACATCGTACCCGTAGGACGACACGCCGTACGAGATGGTGCCGTCACGCTTGATGGCCTTCTCGAATGGTTTGATGTCGACGAGTTGTTCGATCTGGGTATCACACAGTACTGCCACGGTTCGCTCCATCCCTGCGGGTCTCGACGCGTGATGCGTCCTCGCCGCGTTGTCATGCCGGGGCCTCCCATGCCCCGTGGTACTCAATCTCTCCCTCGACCCGTCACGCCCACGCGACGGAGTGAGGCCTACGGACACACCGATCGCCGGGCGATGTGGAGACATCGCCGACGCTGTGCGTCGATCGTTGCGTTGTTGTCGTGCGCCGAGCAGAGTCCGACGCGTCCATCCCGCTCCGGGGTGCCCGATCGGGCACGATCCGGAGACGCTGACGATTCCGAACGACATTTCCCCACGGCGGAGGGCTTGGTCCCCACCCTCGCCGTCATCGTGCCGACGAATCGTCACGGAAAACCGGAATCAAACATACACCAAACAACTCTCGTCGTCCAGGGTCATCTTCATCGATCCTTGATCCGCCCCATACCCTCGTTCACCTCGTTGACCCCATGGGATCGCCTCGGATTGTGGATATGTTGTCGCTTGCTTCCAACTCCCATCAACACAAGGACTTCTTTGGCGATCGTGATCGTGTTTTCTCCGACGGACACCACCATATCTGGGCAATCCGTAGGGCCCAGAGTCTATCACCACACAATCTGTTGGGTGCGTGTGTCCAAGGTTTTTTGGGCACAATTTTGCGATTTCACGATCCGTGAGATTCTCCCGACGAACGAGCGGATCTGAACAGTTTCATGACACGCGCACACAAGCGCCACGCGCCCCAACCACTTGCGCTCCCATCGCGTTGAATCGTACGAAAACCACCCCGCAATCATTTTCCATACATCAACCAAACCCCTGAGCCCGACGCGCGTTTCGGTTTTCCACAAACGCATCAATGCGCACGCTTGATCACAACCATGCGCCCGCACTTCGTCACAATCATGGATACGCAACGCACTCCGATGCGTATCGCATCTAGGATCATTCCCTGCGACGACGCATCACTCGCGCTCCACACACGCTGCGGGTGCACGCGACGAATCACACACGACACCGAGGTCTTCTCACGATGACACGACGCTTGTCCGCCCGATCGAACTCGCTTATCCACACCCGCACACTCGTGTGCGCACTGCTTGTGCCCGCGTTGATGCTCGGCGCGTGCAATCGCAATAAGAAACCCGTGCCCAAGCCCATCATCAAGGCACCCACGGTCACCCTGGATCTCCCGTCCTCGCTCCGAGGCACGATCGGTGCCGAGGCACGCCTTTCGGGCACCGAGTCAACACTCGTCTCCGGGATCGGGTTCGTCGTCGGGCTCGACGGCACGGGCGGGCTCACCATCCCCGAGCAATACGCCGCACACCTTGAGCGCGAGATGGGACGCAACGGGATCGGGATCGGGAACTCGGGTAACGAGCTGCTCGCGGGCAAAACGCCGAGCCAGCTCCTCCGCGACCCCAACACCGCCGCCGTCATCGTCCAGGCCGCGATCCCCGCGGGCGCACGCGAGGGCGAGTCCTTCGATCTGTATGTCCGCGCGATTAACGCGACGAGTCTCGAGGGCGGGCGCCTCTGGTCCACGGACCTGCGGATCGGCCCGCCCAGCGCCTTTGGCGATCGCCAGGCACGCATCATCGGTAACGCACGCGGCCCCATCTTCCTCAACCCCTTCGCCGAGCCCGGCGGGCAATACGACGGCGTCACCCGCGATGTCGGACGCGTCCTCGACGGCGGATCCGTGACCTTCCCCACCAAGGTCGAGATCATCCTCAACAACCCCTCGCACCTGCGGGCGCGACAGATCACCAGCGCGATCAACACCGCCTTCCCCCTCCCCCCGGGCGAACGCGAACCCACCGCACGCGGCAAGGACGAATCCCTCATCCTCGTCCAGATCCCCTCCGCGTATGTGAATGATCGTCAGCACTTCCTCGATCTGCTCTCGCACATCACGATCGACCAGTCCTACCCCGAGGTATACGCGCGTCGATACGCCCAGACCCTCGTAAACGAGCCTTACCTCGCGGGGGACATGTCCCTCTGCCTCGAAGCTTTGGGTGAGCGAGCGCTCCCCTTCATCTCTGACCTCTACGACCACCCCGAGCTCGCACCCAGACTCGCCGCACTCCGCGCGGGCGCGGAACTCGGCGACGCACGCGTCGTCCAACCCCTGCGTGCGATCGCGCTGAGCGACGAAGCCAAGTACCGCACCGACGCCATCGCGCTCCTGAGCAAGATTGAGAAGTCCATCCTCGTTGATACCACCCTGCGTGACCTGCTCGCGGAACCAACCCTCTCGGTCCGCGTCGAGGCGTACGAGCGCCTGATGGATCGAGCGCTCAAAGCTCGCCGAGATCGCATCGCACGCATGATTGCCGATTCCAATGGCGCCTACCAGGTCAGCAAGACCCAGCTCGAAGCCCTCTCCCGCGTCTATGTCCCCAACGACCCGCTCCGCGGTGTGGGACGCACGATCGTCGCCGGCAAGTTCTTCCTCGACATCGTGCCCTTCGGCGACCCGCTCGTGTACATTACCCAACAGAATGAGCCCCGTATCGTGCTCTTCGGCGAAGACCTCGCGCTCAAGAAGCCGCTCCTCGCCACCGCCTGGTCGGATCGGCTGATGCTCAGCGCGGATACCTACGCGGATCCCGTCCGTCTCTACTACCGCGACGAGCGCACCCGCACGGTATCCACGATGGACGAGGTTCCCGAGAACCTCCCCGCGCTCATCGAGTTCTTCGCGCATCAGCCGTCCCCCGAGGATCCCCGCCCGGGTCTCGGGTTCTCGTACGCCCAAGTCGTGGGGGCGCTGTACCAGATCTCGTTTGATCGTGGGATCGAAGCCGCGTTCACCACCGAGCAGGATCGGTTGCTCGCGGAGCTGCTGAGCTCCGTGAAGTCCGATGAGATCGCAATCCGGCCGGAAACGAGCTCGGACGAGCAGGTCTTTGTGCCCGTCGACGACCCGTCCGCGCCCGTGGTCGGTGAGAATCAGGCGATCGTCCGCGAACGGCGCTCATTGCTCGTGCCCGTCATCCGCACGGACGAGCAGGGCAACGAGGTCCCGCGTGAGGATGTCCCGTCCGAGCGCCGCGAGTAAGACTCATCGCATCGATTCGGCTTTTCGATACAGCGCTTCGACCCGCTCGCGCAGGTGCTCCAGCGCCGCATCGGCGCTCTCTTTCATGAGCTCATCCGACGCGATCGGCTCGCCGTAACACACAACGATCTTGTCGCGGAACGGGATCGGGAGCTTGCGCTTGCGAGGCCACGCCTCGTACGCGCCCGCGATCCCCACGGGGACAACCTGACAGTGCGCCCGCTTGAGCAGGACCGCGGCGCCGCGCTGGAAGGGCTGGATCTCGCCATCGGGCGTGCGTGACCCCTCGGGGAAGACGAGCATCATCCGCCCATTCTTCATCTTCTCGATCGTCGCCTTCATCGCCCCCGCGTCGCCCGCGCCCTGCTTGATCGGGGTCGAGTTGAGCGTCGAGATCAGCCACCCGAAGGGCTTGAACTTGAACAACGACGCACGCGCAAGGAAATCCGAGTGACGATGCCGAACCCCCCCACCGATCGCGGGCGGGTCGTAGAACGATTGATGGTTCGCGACGAGCAGCACCGGTCCCTCACGCGGGATGTTCATCACATCCACCCGGCGCAACCGGTGAACAATCCGGAAATACCACAACACCGTCTCCCGGCACAGGTCGAAGAACCACAGGTGCACGAGCGAAGAACCGGGATGACGCAGACGATACCGACGAAACATCGAACTGAGTGTAGCCCTTCCCCCGTATGATCATCGCATGACCCGCACCACAACCACCCGATCCAAACACCGTGCACGGATCCGATCGTGGGTCACGCTCCTGCTGCTGGGCATCGTGGTGAACCTGCTCGTCGCCTGGTCGTTGCTGCTCATCCCCCGATGGAGTGAAGCGGCGGACCTCCGCGTGATTCAGCAGCGCACCGCGAACACCGAGCATCAGTACCCCGCGACTTTCAGCGCCATCCATCAATGGCTCGGCGTGCACGAGCACCAGTTCTACCTGACCCCGCGTTCCCGATCCCACCCCGTCCCCATGCGATCGCGGATCTTCTGGACCTGGTTGCCCTGGGACCAGGACCCCGATCCTGTCACTCGCGCCAACGAGCTCTTCGCGATGTTCGGGCCAGAGCACCCCGACAACGCTGTGGTCTCAACGACCCGCGTCGGATTCCCCGCGCTGGCGCTGCAGACCCACACGCTCGTCGAGGACTTCGCGTTTCTCCCCAACGGGGCGCTCCCCACGCAGACCCGCAACGGGTTCCTCGAACGGATCGACGGGATCGCGGGCGCGACCAAGCCACCCATCTTCTCGCACGCCCAGTACACTCTCTTCCCCTACCAACCCATCTGGATCGGGTTCGTGATCAACACGGTGTTCTATACGCTCGTCGCGCTTGCCTTCACCTGGAGCATCCGACAGTTCAAGCACGCCCACCGAATGCGCCGCGGGCGATGCCCGTTCTGCGCCTACGAGCTCCATCACGACTTCCGCGACGGATGCTCAGAATGTGGTTGGCGTCGAGACTTCACAAAAATGAACGCCTGAGCCGGGTTATCGGATGCCCCTGTTTCACCCACCCGCACGCTCCACGCGGAGTTCGTGTCTTAGCTGGCACGATGGGAACCTGATTTGCACGCTCTGGGTATGAGCAGGATCCCCACCAACAGCGCCTTCCAACGCATCATCGGCACCAAGAACCAGTCCGCGATGCGCACCTTCGAGCGCATGGCCACCGGTTCCGCGATCAATCGCGGTGCCGATGACCCCGCTGGGTTGATCGCATCGGAAAACTTCGCCGCCCAACTGAGCGCCAATCAGGCACAGATTACCTCGATCGAGCGGAACGAAGCGTTCATGAATATTCGCGACGGCGCGCTGGGTGCCCAACTGGACAACATTGGATACCTGGACGGGTTGGCGGTGCAGGCCGCGAATCAGGGCGGGTTGAGCGCGTCAGAGATCGGCGCGATTACCACCCAGGTCGATGGCGTCCTCAACGGGATTGAGCGCGTCCTGCCCGCGACGGGGATCGATATCATGCGTGATGTCACCACCCAGATGCAGGTCGGGACAGACGAAACCACCGGCGACCCGATCTACGAGGATGTCTCGTTGAGCGATCTGTCGCGTGTGATGGAGCAGGACCCCGAAGCCGCCCAGCGCCTGATCGACGGCGCCCGCGACGCCGTGCTTGAGGAACGCGCCCAGGTTGGCGCGGACCAACGGGCCGCAGCGGCCGAGCGGCGCGTGCTGGAAGAGGAGCAGATCAACATCGCCCAGGCGAACTCCTCGATCCGTGACGCCGATTACGCGCGCGAGAGCTCGAACCTCGTCCGCGATCAGATCCTGGGTCAGGCATCCATCGCCGCGGAGCTCGCATCGCGCTCATCGTCCGCCGCCGTGTTGCGCCTGCTGGACATCCGCGCCTAAGCGCGTCACAAACCCACCCCCCACGCAGATTTACCCCTCAAGCGAGGGGAATCTGCGTGGATCGGATCGCATTATTGTGGTAGTCCCAGCGGGTGTGGATGCTCCGCACGGGTGTCGGCTATCCCCGAGCTTGCCGATGACCCGGGCATCCCCTGCACAGGCCCCGCGTCCATACCCCCGGCGCGGGGCTTTTCTTTGCGCGCTCTGAATCATCTCAAGAAGAGTCCCTAACAATCATTCACAACATGATCGCGCCCCAACCAACATCCCGACCCACACGCGTACTCAAGTTCACCGACACCCTCGCGGACATCAACGGCGTGTGCCGGTTCATCCAGAACACCGCCCAAACCGCACACGACACGGGGCACGACCTGTGCGTCTACACCTCGACGCGCCTCGAGATGCCCAAGGTCGACGGCGTCCGCAACTTCACCCCCATCTACGCCCGCGCCATGCCCGGGTACGAGACCCTCGAGATCGCGCTCCCGCCCGCATTCGAGATGATGCGCGCCGCACAGGACTTCGACCCCGATGTAATCCACATCTCTACCCCCGGCCCGGTGGGCACGGTCGGGTTCCTCGTCGCCAGGCTCATGCGCAAACCCATCGTCGGCGTCTACCACACGGACTTCCCCGCGTACATCGACGAGCTCTTTGACAACTCGCTCTGCTCCGCGCTCTGCCGGGGACATATGCGGTTCTTCTACAAACGATTCAAGTTCGTCTTCTCACGCAGCGCCGACTACGCCCAGCGCCTCGTGGACCTGGGTGTCCAAGAGCACAAGCTCGTCCGACTCCGCGCCGGGTTCGACAACACCCGGTTCGATCACACCCTCCGCGACACAAGCATCTGGGAGGGTTACGGGCTCAAGAACGACTCGATCAAAGCGGTGTTCTGCGGGCGCGTGAGCACGGAAAAGAACCTCCCCATGCTCGTCAAGATGTGGGCAACCATCCGCGAACGCATCCAAGCACAGGGACGCGACATCGAGCTCATCATCATCGGCGACGGCCCATACCGAACTGAGATGGAGGAGCGACTCAAGCCGCACGGCGCCCACTTCCTCGGGTTCCGACACGGCGTCGAGCTCGCGACCCTGTACGCGTCGTGCGATTTCTTCGTGTTCCCATCCACCACCGACACGCTCGGGCAAGTCGTGATGGAATCACAGGCGTCGGGCCTGCCAGTGATCGTCACGGACCAGGGCGGTCCCAAAGAAATCGTCCACGATCAGCGCCATGAGTCCCCCACCGCGTTCGTACTCCCGCACGACGACGAATCGCAATGGATCGACACAATTGTCAAGCTCGCGTGCGATGATGAGCTGCGATCAACCCTCGGGCGAAACGGGATCGAACTCATGAAGGACCACACCTTCGTTGCATCGTTTGAGCACTACTGGTCGATCCACGAAGCCGCCGCGGCGAATCAATCGCCCGCATGATCAATCGAGCTTCACCTGACCCACCAGATCAGACACGCTCGACGCGACCTGCGTGCGGACCCACTTCGCGAGTCCCTTCCGCATCTTCACGCTCGCACGAGGCGACGCAAAGCTCCCCGCGCCGATCTGCACCGCGCTCGCGCCTGCGAGTACGAACTCTGCCGCGTCCTCCCATCGCGTCACCCCACCGGCCGCGATGATCGGCACATCCGCGTCCTTCGCGAGTCCGCGATACACCAGATGCACCAGACGCACCACGATCGGATGGATCGCGGGCCCGCTCAACCCGCCCGTCACATTCGCCAGGATCGTCTCGCGTGTCCGCACATCGATCCCCATCGCGGGGACCGTATTCGTCAGGGTCAATCCCCGTGCGCCCGACTCGATCGCCACCCGCGCCAGATCCACGATGGTGTTGGGTGTCCCCACCGTGATCGGGGACAACTTCACGAACAACGGCACATCCCCGATCGCGCCAGACATCGCGGAGATCAGGTCCTTGAGGGCAGCAGGGTCACTCCCGAACTCCAACCCCGAGTGCACATTGGGGCACGAGACATTCGCCTCGATCGCGCGGATCCCGTCGATCGACGCGAGCTTGGTCGCGACCTCGAGATAGTCATCCAACCGATCGCCCGCGACCGACCCGATGATCGGGCACCCCATCGACGACGCTTTGGGCCCCTCGTCGCGCACGAACGCATCGATCCCGGGATTCGCAAGACCGATCGCGTTCATCATCCCCGCTCGCGCAAAGGTGATCCGCGGGAACGGGTTCCCGTGCCGAACATCCTTCGTTATGGATTTGGTGACGATCCCGCCGAGCTGGGTCGGATCGAGCACATCACGCATCTCGGACAGAACACCCGCCGTGCCCGCCGCGAGAAGGATCGGGCTCGTCAGATCGATCCCCGCGATGCTCGTTCGCAGCGCGTTGTCACTCACAGATCGTCCAGCCGATCTCGCACGACGCGTTCCATCTCGTCGATGACGCCCTCGATCGACAACTCGGATGTGTCAATCACGATCGCGTCGTCCGGACAAACCAACGGCCCGTCCGAGCGCGTGGAATCGATCCGATCGCGTTCGAGGATCCGCTCGCACATCTCCTCAACGCTGACATCCTCGCCGAGCCCGAGCTGATCGATACGCCGCTCCGCGCGGACCTTGGGGTCCGCGTCGAGGTAGAACTTCACGGGCGCATCGGGGAACGCGATCGAGCCCTGGTCGCGACCCTCCGTCACGAGGCGCGGGTGCTGGGCGAAGATCACGCGCTGCTTGCGGACCATGTGCGATCGGAGTTCAGAGATCGTCGCAACAAAGGACACCATCCGCGTCACATCGTCCGCGCGGATCCGGTGATCGATCGGCGTATCCCACGCGAGGATCGTCGGCGGGTCCTGCGACCAATCGAAGTGCAGATCCGCCCCGATGACCGCGGACACGAGCTCCCCGATGTCATCCTCGCCGTACCCGCGATCGATCATGATCGCGGCGGCTGCGCGGTACATCGCGCCGGTGTCGAGGAAATCAAGCCCGAGCCGATGCGCAAGCATTCGCGCGACCGTGGACTTGCCCGTCCCCGCCGGGCCGTCGATCGTGATGATGATTTCCTTGGTGCTCGGCACCGTGAACCCCGCTGTCCTCGTCGCCGAACCGTGCGACTTTTCCGTAACGCGTTCGCTCATTGTCTCGCTGACCGCCACGAGAGCTCCTTCCTGTCGCTCGCGTACTACCGCCGCCCGTCAGGACTCTGCGAGTGACACCAGCGCCGACTCGATCGCGTCCCGGGTCTGCAACACACCCAGTGTACCATCACCATCCCCCCTGTAGTCAAGCGCGATATTTCCGCTGAATCCCACGGCTTTGATCGCACCCACCATCGGCTCAAGCTCATACCCGACATGCCTCGCGGGGGCAGAATCGTCCATCGCCTCGAGTTCCGCCGCCAGCGCATCAAGCCCGCTGAGCCCGTCCATCGCGGACATCGCGTCGTCATCGGGCTCAACTTCCTCGAACGCGAGCGTCGATGCGTTGATCACTGTCGCGTAGGGCGTGAGACGACGCAGGTAATGCACCGCGTCCCCCGATTCGTGGGCCGCCTGAAAATCGGGGAGGGTCCCGATCCGAAACCCGCCGATCGCTTTGACGAGTTCCGTTGTGCGATCCGGATCGCTCGTCAATCCATCCGTCGGCGAGATCAGGACATTGATATCCACACCGTCCGCCTTCTCGAGCACGCTCTTCATATGCTCCGCCACGGTCTCGAACGCATCGTCCGTGTCGGGCGACTTAATCGACATCGAGACCGCGTTGCACCCGAGGACGCTCCCCGCGACGATCACACGCTGCATGCGATCGACGCTCGCCTCGCCCTTGTTGCCCGTCATGTCCAATGCATCGAGCTCCGAGAGCATCAGGCAGGTGCACCCGACCTTGTCGCCGTTATCGCGGATCCGCGCAATCTCGGATCGTCCCATGCCCTTGAGCAGGTCCGTCGAGAGGTTCAACGCCCGCAGATCGAGCTGATCACGGGCGTACTTGGGGAGGTCATGCACGCTCAGCGCGCTCTTGCCCCGCTTGGTGATCAGGGAACGAATCGAGTTCACATTGAGCGAATACATCATGCGTCGGGACTGTAGGCCGCCCATCCGCTCCCGATGACACCCACGCTACAATCTCCCATGCCCTCACCCACCGGCTTATCCATCAAATCCATCGGGCTGATCGCCGCGGGGGTGCTTGCGCTCATCTTCACCGCGATCATCGTCGTCTCCATGATGCTCGCAACCCCTGCCCCCACAACCAATCAGGGCGACGCGCTCCCCGACCCAGACGAAATCATCGACATCGAGCAGACCCAATCGGGCGGCGCGATGTTCGTCACGATCGTCGATCAAAACGACCCCACGCGAGTCTCCTCCACCCTCCGCGCCGATCGGTTCGAGCCCATCGGCGAGGGACGCCGACGACTCGATCAACCCGAGTCCTGGATCTACCTCAAGGACGGGCGCGCCGTCCGCGTCAACGCGGATACCGCGACGATGCTCATGCCCGACCCGAACCAGGCGCCCGAATCAGGGACACTCGAAGGCAACATCGTGATCCGTGCCTACGACTCCACCCCCGCGCCAGGTGAACCCGCGCCCGAATCTCAAGACCCAACCCTGATCGCGCGATTCGTTCAACCCCTCGAGTTCGAGCGCCGGTACCTGCGGATGCGCTCGCCCGGGCAGTTCGAGATCGAGTCCGAGCAGGTCGACTTCTCGGGCACGGACCTCACGATCATCTTCAACAACCTCAAGAACCGGATCGAGCTTATCGATGTGCTCAAGGGCGACGAGATCGTCTTCCACACCGATCGCATCGCATCGCGTGACCCCGCTCCATCCGATTCATCCGCACAAGCGAGTGATACCCCCTCCAAGTCCGTTGTTGCAACAGACCCGGGCGCGCCGGCACAAACCGACCTAACCCCCACGCCCGCACCGATCGAGACCCAGCACTACCGCGTCGCGCTCGAATCCGATGTCCGCGCCGCACTCGGAAACTCTGGGGAAATCAGCGCCGATACGCTCACCCTCTGGGCGAGCTTCATCGATGGGCAGATCCCGCAAGACGCGATCCGACGCATCTCGCTCGCGACTGAGACAGAGCCGGCTGCAAATCCGTCGGACAACACGCCGAACGCGAACGCATCAACGACCCCAACGACGCCAACCACTTCCCCTTCACCCACACCCGCCCAAGACCTGACCATCACCTGGTCCGGTCCCATGCGGATCCGTCCGATCGACGACGAGATCCCCGCACAACTCCGCGACGATCAGCTCACGCTCCGCCTCGACTCGAACGACGGGTCCGGGATCGCGATGAGCGCCCCCGATCGCGGGTTCACCGGACAAGCCAAGGCCCTCACCTACTTCGCGACGCGTGCCGTCGCCGAGCTTGAGGGGCAACCCACGGACACGGGGATCATTAAGCTCGCCGTGCAAGACACCGGCACGCTCTACGCCGAGTCGCTCAACGCGGACCTGACGAGCGGGCAGATCGATATGCGACAGCGCGGCTCGATCTCCACCCAGAACGCGGACCCCGAGCAGATCGCGTCCGTGCGATGGAAGGATCGCGCCCAGATCAAGTTCGCGATCGATGCATCCGGCGCACTCACCCAGCGCCTCGAGAGCGCCCGCTTTGAAGGCGCGGCGATCGCCGAGCAAGCGGGCAACTCCGTCGGCGCTCGCGCGATCAACGCAACACTCAACCCCGATCTCCCCCCCGCGTCCGCGCTCACCCAGATTGTCCTCAACGAGGGCGTGATCGCCAGCGCCGACAAGCGCACCCTGACGGGCAAGACCGTCACCATCGACTTTGAACCCGACGCGGACCCGAGCAACCCGCCGCACCCCGTCCGCGTCGCGTCGATCGGTTCATCCATGGGTCGCACGCCCGATCAGATGCTCCGCGCCGACGACATGCACGCCGAGCTCATCCGCGACGCATCGGGCAAGACCCTCATCAAGACCGCCAGCGCACTTGGAACCGTCACCTATCGCGACAGCTCACGCACCAGCGCCAGCGCCGACGAACTCCAAGCAGACGGCATCAACGAGATCATCACCCTCACCGGACCCGACGCGCAGGTTGCCCAGGCGGGCTCAACCATTACCGGCCCGCACATCACCCTCCGCGCCAAGCGCCGCAGCATCGAAGTCATCGGCCCGGGCACCTTCGATCACGACATCGCCCTCGAAGAAACCCCCGACGCGAATCAGGGACTCAAGGGGCATGTCAACGCCCGCTGGGCCCAATCGATGAAGTTTGAGGACACGCTGGGCACCGTGGAGTGCAAGGGCGATGTCCGCGTGATCTCCACACCCGACGCGCTCACACGCGACACGCTCAAAGCGGATCGGGTCACGATCAACCTCACCCCGATCCCCACCAATGACCCCGTCGCCAATGCCGACGCGCCCAAGCGCGAGCTCATCAGCGCCCGCGCATCAGGGCGTGCCCAGCCGGGTCAGGACCCGATCCCCGCGTCCGTCGAGTCACGCACCTACGACGCGAACGACCCCGAGCTCGCCGTGGGCGTGCTCTACCTCGAGGGCGCACAGATCCTCGCGGACAACACCACGCAGACCCTCACCGTCCCCGGCGCCGGGACGCTGCTCATCCTCGATCGTCAGCAGGACGAGAACGCCACCGCGTCCACTCGCCCCCTCGATGGGTCCGGGCTCACTCGCTTCAACTGGAAGAACAGGATGGTCCTCGATCGCCCCAACGGCAAAGGCACCTTCACCGGGTCCGTCGCGGTGGATCACAAGTCCCTCGTCTCCAACAAACGCGCCACCCTCAACACCGATTCACTGGTCGCACGCTTCGAGACCGCGTCCACAGGCGACCCCGCGCAGAACACCGCTGGCACCAACACCCTCCGATCCGCGATCGCCGAGGGTAAGGTCCGGTTCGTGTACGCCGGGTCCGAACTGCTGAGCGATCGCGCCGAGTACGACGCGATCGCGGACTCGCTCTTCGCGAGCGCCCTCGACACCAACCGCGTGACGCTCTATCGCAACGATGGGTCCGCGCCCACATCCGCACGCACGATCTTCTGGGATCTCGCGAAGGATCAGCTCCGGATCAACGCACCATCACCCGTGCGGACCGTACCCGGCGGATAACAAACGCATCTCATCCAACCTCACTTGCTCGCGTACGCACCCTGGTGGACCTTCTCTTGCGAGTGCTCCACCCACGAGTGCCCGACCGGGACGCCGAGCATCGCGCCCATCACCCACGCCGCGGGCGACACGATCACAAACCCGGGGAGGGTGCCCTTGAGGACCATCTCCTCCATCGAACCGAACCCGGGGAACACGATCGTCACGAGCGGGAAGATTACCCCCGCGAGCATCACGCCGAGCATGATCGGCGCGAAGGGCGTGCCCTGGTGCTCGTCCTTGCCGTGCATGGACGCCGCCGTCATCGCCCCCACGACCCCGCCAACAATACCGCCCATGAACCCCACGCCGGTGGATTGACCCGGGAAGTCGTACGACCCGAGGAACATCGCGACGACCCCGCCCGCAATGAGCGCCGCGCCCATCGTGCCGAGCATGGGTACCTGACGCATCCACCCCGCGAGGCGCTTGGGCGCAAAGCTCGTCATCGGATCGTCCGCATCGTTCTTACTCACGATCACGCCCGCGATGACCACGAACGCGATCAGGACCACCCCCTCGATCGCGAGCTTGATCGAGGTCCCCGCTTCGGGCGTGAGCTGGTACACCTGCCCGACTCGCCCGCTTGTCCACGCGACCCATCCGAGCACAAACCCCATCGCGAGGAACCCCTCGCGTCGCCCGCCGAGCAGACCGCCGACGACGCCCGCGACGCTCGTCAGCGCCCCGACGATCACCAGCGTGATCAACCCCGAGACGAACGCATCGCCCGTGAGCAGCGTGTGCGCCCCCGACCCATCGGGTGCGTGCAGGTTCCCCGCAACAGACGACGCGATCGGCCCAATCAACGCGAGCGCCAGCGCCCGGCTGATCCATTGTCTCATGATCTTGATCATGCCCGTATCATCGACCCAAACACGCGCCAGGGCAAGCAGATTCGTGTACCATCCTCCCATGAGCTCCACGCGCACACCCACCACCCCCCCATCTCAGCGCCCCATCCGCGAGCCCAATGTGATGCTCTCCGACCTCACCGATGAGCTCATCTGGCCCCGCGTCCTCCGCGCCCCGGCGCTCGCAATCGCGCCCAATCGCCTCCTCTCCGGGTGCGTGGGCGTCTTCCTCATCGCTCTCATCCTCAACACCTACAACTGGTTACGCTCACTCTCCGTATCGGGCGACGAAAGCGCAATCACCGACCAGATCTCCCCGACGATCGCCAATCGCTTCGAGGGACTGATCCAATCGATCGTCACCATCGACGCACCCAGGTTCGCGGATCAGGTCGTGCTCGCGATCATGGCACTCCGCAACAGTGTCATGAACAACCCGCTGCTCACCATCTCGCTGGGCGTCCCAATCATCGTCGTGCTCGCGCTCGTCGGCGGGGCGATCTCCCGCTCCGTCGCATTCGAGTTCGCCCAAGGACGGTTCGCCTCACGCGAAGAAACCGTCCACTTCACCCTCAAACGCCCCTGGCAGTTCATCTTCTCGCTGCTCGCGCCGATCCTCTTCGCGTTCATCCTCCTCTTTATCGTCGCGCTGGGCGGACTGCTCCTGAGCTTCCCCGTCCTCGACATGATCGGAGGCGTCCTTTACCCCGTCGCACTCGCGCTCGGGGCAATCGCCACCATTGTCCTCGTGCTCCATGTCATCGCATCCCCCATGATTATCCCCGCGCTGAGCATCGAAGGCACCGACGCGTTCGACGCGATCCAGCGCTGCTACGCGTATGTCATCGGTCGCCCGATCCGTTACTTCTCGTACGCGATCCTGCTGAGCATCCTCGGGTTCCTCGCCGCGAGCGTCTTCACGATGCTCATCGGGCTCACGCAAGAGATGACGGACTGGTCCCTCAACCTATTCTTCAGCCACTCCACCGAGAGTGCCCTCACGGGCGAGGGCGATCTGGGCGCAACCAAGTCCTTCGCCCACACCGCGATCGAGGCATTCCGAGGCGTCCTCCGAATCCTCATCGGCGGATACATCGTCTCGCTCTTCTACACCTGCGGAACCCTGCTCTACCTCGCGATCCGGCGCATCTGCGATGGGCAGGGCATCACCGAGATCTGGGAACCCGCGCCCCGGGCGTGATCACTCCGCGTCACCAAACAACGCGGGATCGAGCGTCAAAGACCAGGGATCCATCGGGTCCGGGAGTTGTTCAAGCGTTACCGCGTCCTCGATCGAAAACCGCCCCACGCGGGTGCGACGCAATGCCGTCAGCACACCCCCAACTCCCATCTCCGAGCCGATATCACGCCCAAGCGAGCGGATATAGGTCCCCTTCCCGCAAGTAACCCGGATCAAGAGCGTCGGCCACTCGTACGACACGACCTCAATCTCATCGATGCGGATCGGTCGGGCTGCGAGCTCGACGGCTTCTCCCCTTCGCGCCATCGCGTACGCCCGCTGCCCGTTCACCTTGATCGCAGAGTACGCCGGAGGGGTCTGCATGACATCCCCCGTCCAATTGGCGCATGCGTCGCGGACTTCATCAATCGTCGGCTCGCGCTCGACGAGCACATCCTGCATCTCGCCCTCGAGATCGTCCGTGTCGGAGAGTCGCGAGAAATCAATCGTGGTCTCATACTGCTTCACGCCGACCATGACCTGATCGCATCGCTTGGTTGCCTTGCCCACGAGCACGACAAGCACCCCACTCGCGAGCGGGTCGAGGGTCCCACCGTGCCCGACCTTGACGCGCTTGGGTGCGCCACCGGCTTTGAGTTTCCCGCGCACGATCGCGCACACCTGCATCGACGACAACCCAAGTGGTTTGTCGATCACGAGGACGCCCTCGATGGGTTTCTGGTCTTGATCTGCGCTCATCGTGGAAGACTTTAGACGCATGAGAACACACAAAAACCACACCGCCCGAAACACTCGGGCGGCGTGGCGCAGGAAATGGGGTGATCCTGTTGCCCGATCATCAGAAGACAATCGAGCGGTATTCGGTTGGCCGGGCACCGGACCCGGGGCCCGGCCCACGCCGGCGCGGAGAGGGGTACGCTCCGGCGTGTGTTCATTCGGGCAGACGATCAACTCGTCTGACCCGATTTCGTTCGTCAGACCGCCGCCGATGCAACGAGTTCGACTTCCGGGAAGTCATTTTCCGTCTCGATCGCGTGGTTCATGTAGTTCGTGAACAAGTTGAAGGTCGTGATCGTGATCACCTCGAGAATCTCGGACTCATTGAGATGCTCGCGGGAAACGGTGAAGACCTCGTCGCTGATGAACCCTCGCCCGCCGACGATGGCGCGTGCGAGATTGATTGCTGCTTGAGTCTTGGGATCGCTGGACTTACCGTTTCGGTTGAGCTCCCGCTCTTCGTCGCTGACGCCAACCATCTTGCCGATCGCGTTGTGGGCCGAGGCGCAGTACCCGCACTTGGAGAAGTTCGCGATCGCCAGCGCGAGGGATTCAGCGACCTTCGGGCCGAGGGTACCCGTGCCGATCGCCTCGCCCTGCTTGACATAGCTATTGATCGCCGCGGGCGACTTGCCGAGCGTCGCCAGCAGGTTGGGGACGCGCCCGAGCTTGCCGTTGATCGCCTCCAGGGTGCCCTTGGTGGATGCTGGTGCGTCTGCGATGGTGGTGGGTTCGATGCGTGCCATGGTTAATCTCCATTGATCCCGCGCTGGGTTGGGTTTTTGATGTACTTTTTGTGAATGCCCCGTTGCGAGCATCACTTCCACATCATAGAATAGACCAACCTGTCTGTTTATTTCCACACTTCAATCAAAAACACTCGCATGCCACCATCCAAGAAAAACCACCTTGTCGCTTGTGCCCGCAAACTCTTTGAGTCCGAGGGTTTTAATGCGACGGGGATCGATCGCATCCTTGATGAAGCCGGGGTCGCCAAAATGACCCTCTACAACAACTTCGGGTCCAAGGACATGCTTATTGTCGCGGTGCTCAACGACACCAGCCAAGACATTCTCAATCGCCTCAACCAGTCTGTTGCACACCTGAGCGACCCATATGAGCAGATATTGGGGATCTTTGACGCACTCGCTGCGTGGCACGATTCTGAAGAGTTCTGTGGGTGCATGTTCCAGGCCGCTGTAGCAGAGTTCCCCGACCCTGCGTCCGAACCCGCCAAAGCAGCCAAAATGCACCTCATCCGCCTCACTGCGCTCTTCAAAGACATGTGCATCCGCGCCGAGCTCGAGGACGCGATCACCCTTTCGTCCATGCTGGCGATGATCGCGAGCGGCGCAAACTGTGCCGCCAGACAGATTCGTACAAATCTGCCCGCGAAACAAGCCCGCCAGATTGCCGAGATCCTCCTTGAACGCGCATGCGCCCGCCGATTAACGACCGATAACGCCTCCTTCTGAAGACGGCCCGTTTTCTTCGACATCGGAAATAGAACACATAGTATACATGTTCGTGTCCTTGCGAGAGTGCAGTTCAGCCTCTCATGAAAAGGAGAACCCAATGCCCACACAAACCGTGATCGAGATCACTGAGGACAACTTTGATCAGCTGATCAACTCCGACACCCCCACCCTGGTCGATTTCTGGGCACCCTGGTGCGGCCCGTGCCGGGCGCTGGCCCCCACGATTGATCGTCTCGCGAACGACTTTGAAGGCAAGGCCCAGATCGGAAAGCTCAACATCGACGAGCACCCCAAGCTCGCTGCCCGGTTCGGGGTCTCCTCGATCCCCACGGTCATGGTCTTCCGCAACGGCGATCGCAACGAGCAACTCGTCGGGCTCCGCCCCTACGAGGCCTACGCCGACGCGCTCCAGGACTAACCCGTTCCCCAACAAAGAACGAAAAATGCCCGCAGCTGCGGGCGTTTTTTGTGCGCCCGTTCGATACAATCGCACCCTCCGATGAGCACCAAGCCCGCCAAACCGAAGAAACCCGCGAAGGACCCCTGGGACACCCCCGCGATGCGCCAGTGGCGCTCGATCAAAGACCGCCACCCAGATTGCGTGCTGTTCTTCCGCATGGGCGATTTCTACGAGCTCTTCGGCGAGGACGCGGAAAACCTCTCACGCGATCTGGGACTCTCCCTCACCACCCGGGGCAGCGCCATCCCGCTCGCGGGAGTCCCCCACCACCAGAAATCAACCTATGTCTCGCGCGCGATCGAGATGGGGTACCGGGTCGCGGTCGTTGATCAGCTGCAAGATCCCAAAGACGCCAAGGGCGTCGTCGATCGCGGCGTCACCCAGGTCGTGACGCCGGGCACGCTGGTCGATGAGTCGCTTTTGCGTGACGAACAATCCGTCCCGATGGGCGCGATCGTGATCCACGACGAGGAACACGCGGGGATCGCGATCGTCGAACTCTCCACGGGCGCGTTCTCACTCTTCGATGGGTCGCTCGAGCAATGCACCGACGAGCTCGGGCGATTGGGCGTGCGTGAGCTCATCTTCGCGTCCCCGATCTCGGGCGATGCGCCCAAGCGGATCGTTGATCTGGGATCGAGCATCAACGCGTCACTCACCCCGCGTCCGGGTTGGCAGTTCGGGCAATCCGAAGCCCTCGAATCCATCGAGCATCAGTACCGATTGGGCACGATCGAGGGGCTGGGGCTCGATAAGACCGACCCGAGCGTGCACGCCGCGGGCGCGATGCTGCGCTATCTCAACGAAACCCAGGCAATCGACGAGGGCGCCAAGCGAAGCCCTGATCAGCAGCACGCGTCGCTCGCGCACCTGCGGCCGCCAACGCGGATCCATCGCGAGGACCATTGCCTGATCGATCGGGTGTCGTTGCGATCGCTGGAGATCGAGCAGACGATCCGTGAGCAATCGCTCGCGGGTTCACTCGCGGGCGTGTTCCTCGCAAGCCCGATCGGGACGCGCTGCGTGATGCACACCCCGATGGGCAAGCGTCTGGTCCGTCAATGGCTGTCTGCCCCACTGATCGATCCGAACGCGATCAATGCGCGACTTGACGCGGTCGAGTCGTTGACGCTCAGCAGTGAGCTCCGAGAAGACCTGAGCGAAGTCCTCGGTTCGATGTGCGACATGGCGCGGATCGCGGGACGGATCGCGCTGGGGCGTGCAACGCCTCGCGATCTGGTGGCGCTCGGGGGCGCGAGCGTGCTCATCGAAGAACTCATGTCTGCCATCGCGCGATGCGAGACGCTCAAACCACACCACGACGCGCTGGCGCAGATCCGCGACGAGGTGCTCCCATTGGGCGAGGAGATCACCCGCTGCTGCATCGAGGACGCGCCCGCGCACCTGCGCGAGGGCGGGCTGATCAACGACGGGATCGACGCGGAGCTCGACGAGGCACGATCGCTCCAGCGCGACGCGGGGACCTGGCTCAGCGCGTACCAGCAGAAGCTCGTCACCGAGCACGAACTGCCCTCGCTCAAGGTCGGGTACAACAAGGTCTTCGGGTTCTACATCGAGCTCCCCGCAGCCCAGGCACGACGCGCGCCCGATGTGTTCACCCGCAAGCAAACCCTCAAGAACGCCGAGCGGTACATCACCCCCGAGCTCAAGGCGTACGAGGAGAAGGTCCTCACCGCGGGCGATCGCGCCAACGAGCGCGAGCGCATCCTCTTCGACGCGTTGTGCGAGCGATCGCGCAACCACCTCGAAGCGCTGGGCACCTTCTCCGACATCGTCGCGACGATCGATTGCCTGCTCGGGTTCGCGACCAAAGCATCCCAGCGCGGGTGGGTGCGCCCGAAGATCGTCGACACCCCCACGATCGAAATCGTGCAGGGGCGTCACCCCGTGCTCGACGAGACGCTCGGGCATAACTTCGTCCCCAACGATTGCACGCTCGCCCAGGACCACTCCCCCGCGACCCTCGCGCTGATCACCGGCCCCAACATGGCGGGCAAGAGCACCTACATCCGACAGAACGCGCTGCTCGTCGTCCTCGCGCAATCGGGGAGCTTTGTCCCCGCAGCGGGCGCGACGATCGGGATCGCGACGCGGATCTTCACACGCGTTGGCGCGGACGATGCGCTCCATCGCGGTCAATCGACCTTCATGGTCGAGATGATCGAGACCGCGAACATCCTCAACCACGCCGACGAGCGATCGCTCGTCATCCTCGACGAGATCGGGCGGGGAACCTCCACCCTCGACGGGCTCTCGCTTGCGTGGGCGATCTCGGAATGGCTCGCGGAACACCAACCCCGCACGCTCTTCGCCACCCACTACCACGAGATCACCGAGCTCGAATCGCGTCTCGAGGACCAGGTCAAGAACCTGCATGTCGCGGTGCGCGAGTGGACAAGCGAAGACGGCGAGCAGGAGATCGCGTTCCTCCACTCGATCCGCGCCGGTCGCGCCGACCAATCCTACGGCATCCATGTCGCCCAGCTCGCGGGCGTGCCCAAGCAGGTCACGCAGCGCGCCAAGTCGGTCCTTGAATCCTTGAGCGTCGAGCACGCGGGGCGCGTGGACACCAAACAGGTGAAAGCCGCGAACAAAGCGTCGGCGAACGCCCAGATGGGGCTCTTCACCGAGTTCATCCAGCACCCCGTGATCGACTCACTCCGCGAGATCAAGCTCGAGGAGATGACCCCGATGCAGGCCTTCGATGCCCTGCGTCAGTTGTCATCCAAAGCTCAAGATTCCGGATCCTGAATCCGCCACGCGCCCCCGCACTCGGGGCAAACAGTGCACCCGTCGGGTTCTGGTTGAAGCCCATCGAGTGAATACCTGCAAACGAGGCAAGACTCATCGGTTCGGCGGATGAGGTCGAGTTCTTTTCCGAGTCGATTGATCTCTCGTCGGAGGGTCTTTGGTCGCGTGATCGCCGCGATGAAGAGCACCACCCCGAAGCTCCCGATAACGAACATAAAGAACAGGTACCCGATCGGTTCTGCATGACGCAGACCCCAAGCCAAGCCGTAGAGCCCGAAGAGGAACGGCACCGAGAGCAGCAGCATCCCGATCGTTTCGGTGAAGACGACATTCTTCATGGTCTTCTTCTCAATCTGCCGCATGATCTCGTGCCTGCGATCGGCACGATTGATCAGTTCGGTGGGCAACGCCGCGATGCGTGAAACATCATGAGTTTGGCCGCGATCATCCGTGATCTTCATGCGTGCATCCTCCACGCTGCACCGCACTCGGGGCAGACGGTGCACCCATCCGCCCCGGGCTCGCACCCATCGATCCGATACGCACATGCCGGGCAGAGACCTGCACGGGTCATAGCTCGAACCGATGCAGCCGAGTTTCGCCACACGGTACGACTGAAATGCCATCCCATGATGCCACCGAAAGCCACAAGGTAGAACCAGAACTGGATCTGCGTGTTTGTGCTCAATAGGTCTACGCCTGGAGATTGGCCGATGGCGAGCTTCAATAGCATCGGAATGATCAAACTCATCAGCAACGCGAACGGTACCCCTGTTATCAAGAAGCACTGCCAAAACATCGCCATCTCGTGAGGTTGCGCGATTTCCATGCGAGTAAGACCGCTGCGCTTACATGCCTCACGAATCATGCAGGGTGCCCACCGCTTCCCACGCCCGTCAATCAACTTCTGCCACGCGAACATCATGTCTACCATCTCCCCGAGGAAACCCAATCAGGAGCATCCTATGTCACTTACAGATTACCGCACCTTGGGCAAGTCCGGGCTGCGTGTTTCGCCGTTCTGTCTTGGTACGATGACCTTTGGCAACGACTGGGGCGTGGTCGGGACGAACATCGAGGAATCGCTCGATGTGCTCGGCGCGTACCTCGATCGCGGGGGCAACTTCCTCGATACCGCCAACGCGTACACCAAGGGGCACTCCGAGAAGATCATCGGGGACTACTTCAAGGACAACCCATCGCGGCGCGATCGCACGGTCATCGCGACCAAGTTCTGCGGCAACATGCACCCGGGCGACCCCAACGGCGGCGGCGCCGGACGCAAAGCGATCATCCATCAGGTTGAGGATTCGCTGCGTCGTTTGCAGACGGACTACATCGATCTGCTCTGGGTGCACTTCTGGGATCGGCACACGCCGCTGATCGAGACGATGTCCACGCTCAACGATCTCGTGCGCTCGGGCAAGGTGCGCTACATCGGTTTCTCCGATCACCCCGCGTGGGTCTGCACCGAGGCGATCAACATCGCGAAACAGCACGGGTGGGAATCGTTGATCGCGCTGCAAATCGAGTACTCGCTCCTGCAGCGCACGCCGGAGGATGAACTGCTCCCGATGGCGCAGTACCAGGGCCTGGGCGTGACGCCGTGGTCCCCGCTGCGGGGCGGTGTCCTGTCGGGCAAGTACACCCGCGACGGGCGTCCATCGCCCGAGGAAACACGCGCCGCCGTCGATTCGCCCTACCTCAACGAGCGGACCTACACGCTGCTCGACGAGATGAACGAGATCGCCAAGGAGCACAACGCGACCCCGGCGCAGGTGGCGCTCAACTGGGTGCAAGGCAACTGCGCGGTCACTTCCACGATCATCGGTGCCAAACGACTCTCGCAGCTCGAGGACAACCTCGGGGCGTTGGACTTTGCGCTCACCCCCGAGCAACGGGCACGACTCGAATCAAAGTGCACCTACGACAAGCACTTCCCCCACAACTTCCTTGACAAGATCACGCCCGCGATCCAGAACGGGACGACGATCAACGGCCAGCCGAGCGAGCCCTGGGGACTGAGCCCCAAGGACGACTCCGAGCGATATTGAATGGTTCAATGATGTGCGTCCGGATATCGATCAGGCACCCGCGAGATGTGGGTGCCTTTTTCGATCGCCTGTGCGGGTTGTAACGATCCGAGAAACCGGATCATCGCCTGTTCTTGTGGGTTCGATGTGCCCACACGCACGGATTTTCGATGATCCGGGCATGAATCGCCCACTCGCCCTTTCGCTCTCCCCGATCCTTCTCCTCTCGCTCGTTGGGTGCGCCAGCTCGCCCGATCGGCACGCATCGACGCATGAGCCCCAATCCAAAGCAACGACGCACCAAGCTCCGTCAGCCCAGATGCTCGTCTCGACGCCGGAGGACAATCGCGAGTTCGTGCTGGGCGTTTCGTACGATTCAGAGGTCGTGCCCTCGTACGCGTTCGATGCAGAATCGCTCAACCTCGATCAGATCCGCGCCGAGCTCGAAGCGATGTACGAGTACGATCGCGAACTCGTCAGCGCCGCCTACGACCCCAATCAACCCCACGCGCTCGAGACGATCCAAGCAATCGATCGCGCCCACGCGTCGCGCCTCAAGGAGATCGTCGAGTGCATCGGTTGGCCCACCCGCGAGCTTGTGGGGCTCAAGGCGACCCAGGCCGCGTACATGGTGATCCAGCACGCCGGGCACGATGTGGAGTTCCAGAACGAGTGCCTCTCAATGATGGTCGATCTCGTCGCACAAGGGCAACTCCCCGCGTCGTATGTCGCGCTGCTCACCGATCGCATCCGGGTCTTCTCGGATCAGCCCCAGGTCTTCGGGACCCAGATGAAGATGGCCCGCAACGACTCGGGCGTGCTCGTCCCCGTCCCCACGGTGCCCATCGAGGACCCCGAGCACCTCAACGATCGTCGCGCCCTGATGGGCATGGTCGAGCACGAGCAGTTCGTCGAGGCGATCCAGCTCGCCTACGAGGCCTCGCTGCACGAGCCCAATACGGCCTTCGCGTCCGTTCCCACCGACTCCGATTGACATCCGCATACGCGGCATGGACCAAACGAAGTCCGATAAATAGGCCCGACGAGTTTCCTGTTTTCTTGGAACACCCCATCCGGTACTTGCCGTATATTGGGGAGCCCATTCGGGTGATTTTGTTCTTCAAACAGGTCATTCTGACCGAACCAGAAACTTGAAAACGCGCCTGTGTGATCCAATGTTCGGACGAGGGGTCGATTCCCATCGTGTCACACGGGCTATCACGGCGTTCACACGCTCGTCAAGGGTCTCACCACATGTTCACTTCGACTATCGCTGCCCTCCTCACGCTCACTGGATCCGCTGCCCTCGGTCCGATCGAGTCCAAAGACGCGATCGCGGATACCGAGGGGATCATCGACGATCGCCTGATCGTGATCTCGGATACAGAGATCATCGCGGACGGCGTGACCTACGACTCTTGGAACGCCGTAGGCGAGTCGGGCTTCTTTCACCTCCAGGAGAACCGGTGCAAGACCGTGAGCTTCGACTTCGGCGATGATGTCGCGCGGGGCACACCTAGCGATTGCTCATTCTCGCGGACACGCATCGAGCCCGAGTACGACCCGAGCGTCGAAAAGTACCGCATCCCCGTCGTCGTCCACATCATCCAGCAGACCAACGGCACGGGCAATGTCCCCGACTCACGCGTCTTCTCGCAGATCGAGATCCTCAACGAGGACTTCCAGGCGCTGCCGGGCACCAACGGCGCCCCGGGCACCGATGTCCAGATCGAGTTCTACCTCGCGACGGAAGACCCGAACGGGAACCCCACCACCGGGATCACCCGCTCGACGAACAACACCTGGTACAACGACGGCGGCGCGTACTACAACACCCTCGCGTGGGATACCAACCGGTACCTCAACATCTACACCAACAACGGCGGCGGCGCGCTCGGGTATGTCCCCAACCTCCCCCAGGGCGGGATCGCGGGGTCCAACGCGGATCGCGTCGTGATCCTCCACTCAACCTTCGGGCGCAACGCCCCCTTCTCGCCGTTCAACCTTGGTCGTACCGTGACCCACGAGGTCGGGCACTACCTCGGTCTCGAGCACACCTTCGCCGGCGGGTGTTCCAACTCGTACACCTCGGGTGACTGGATTGTTGATACCAACCCCGAGAGCTCCCCCACCGGCGGGTGCCCGAGCTCGCGGTTCTCTTGCGGATTGCCCGCGCCGATCCATAACTACATGGATTACTCGGACGATCGGTGCATGAACCAGTTCACCCCCGAGCAGGCGAACCGCATGCGCTGCTCATTGATCAACTACCGCCCGAACCTCTACGAGATCGCCGGCCCCTCCGGGTGCTCCGAAGCCGACTTCGCCGCGCCGCTGGGCGAGCTGAACTTCTTCGATGTTTCTGCGTTCATCGCGGCCTACCAAGCGAACGACCCGAGCGCGGACTTCGACCAGAACGGCACCTTCAACTTCTTCGATGTCTCGCTGTTCCTCGGGATCTACAACATCGGGTGCCCCTGATCGATCCCACCTGTTTCTGACGCCATCCGTAAACGCCCCTCGAGTCGTGTGCTCTGAGGGGCGTTTTTTCGGCTTGGATGCAAGTGGAGCTTTCCCCAGTGGTTGACCCCGGTAGATCGGCGTATACTCTTTGCCCGTCCCCGTTCGGGATATGTGCCACCTTAGCTCAGTTGGTAGAGCGAAGCTTTCGTAAAGCTTAGGTCTGGGGTTCGAGTCCCCAAGGTGGCTTTACTGCTTGACGCTGCACCACCGTGCAAGTCAACGCAAAAATCCTTGGGATCACGCGACTTATCCACGCCGCCCTCATCATGGGCGGCGTTTTCTTGCATGCCCAAGTGTGCAAGGCGAAGCATCGGAATGCGCCCCGAGTACTTGGATAGGTACTTGCATTGATCCGAGGCCACCGCCCGCTCAGGGCCATGCTCAACACGCTGGGGGGTGTCGATCATGGGGACCTCGGGGACCCGATCCAACGCCCGGCGAGACTCATCGAGCCCGGCGTGCGTGTACCGCTCCATCGTGAGGCGGATGTCCGAGTGACGGGCCAACTCCTGCGCCTGCTTGGGGTCCACCCCCGACCTCACGAGGCGGGTGATGAAGGTGTGCCGAAGGGCGTGGAAGTCCACCCGCTGACCCTCTGCGTTCACAGGGGCGATCTCCGCCGCCCGGAGGTCCTCAGCGATCACCGGAGCCATGTTGCCCGGGATGGTGCCCCAGACACGCTCACGAGCGGCACACACGGCTAGCACCGAACGGATCGCCCCAGCGAGCGAGGTGGTGAGAGGGAGCACCGCCGCCTTCTTGTTCTTGGTGGCGGTCGCGGCAACGGTGACGATCGGCCCATCGGGATGATCGAGATCGAACGACTCGGGAGTGAGCGATCGGATCTCATCCACCCGGAGCCCGGTCCCCAAGGCGAGACGGTAGAGGGTCGCTCGGTGCTCGATGTAGAGCCGACGCGTCCCCACCACCACCTTCCCGAGGTTGGGTCCCGACCGGGCCTTGTAGCGCTTCGGGATCACGACCCAATCCCCAGCTTGCTCAGTCGCGAGAAGCAACCGTGAGATCTCCGAATCACTCAGGGCACGACGGCGGATCTTGGGCTCACGCTTCAACACCTTCGCGTCCGCGGCGTGGAGCGAGATGAGCGGGTTCGAGGGGAGGCGCTGGTGCTCGGCGAGGTAGCGGGCGAATCCCTTGACGATCACGAGACGATCCCGAATCGTGGTCGCCGCCAACCCCGCCTTGGCGAGTTGTTCGAGTTCGCGGGCGAGGGTGGTCGAGTCGATGTCACCCGCACGCTTCCACCCACACGCCTCGGCGGTCTTACTTATCGTTGAACGGATCTTGCGGATCCGTTTCTCGCTCGATCGTGACCTCGCCCGGAGGTGGGTCTCGTAGTCCGCGAGGTGATCTCCAATCTCACGCCCCGCCTGCACACGCCGCTCATTATCGCCGGGGTCTGCCAAGCCGTCACGAACGAGCGAAGCGCGATTCTCCAAATCTGCCGCAAGGCGCTCGGTCAATCGCTTGTCCGTGTACCCGACTTTCTGGCGACGCTTCCCGTCGTGATCGGTGTACTCAACAACCCATTTACGGCGACCGCGTGAGTCCGGTTTTCCCTTGAATATCGAAGCCATCACATTCCTCCATCAGTTCGACACGATCGCGTCACCCACGATCGCCTCAGCCGCATATGCCGCCTTCAACCCCTTCGCCGCGTAGTCCTTCCCCCACTTCCCATCCAGTTTCGCGAGGTGCTTTCCGATCTCCGATGCACGGCGTGTTGGGTCATCAATCTGCAAACTTGTATCAGCGAGCATCTCGCGAATCTTCGATTCCCCAGCGGATGGTTCACACCGTCCCACGAATACCTCGCCCACCAATTCACACACCATACCAATGAGGTTGTGCATCTCTGCCGTCTCACCCTTGCACAACTTGGACATGCGACGATGAATCTCTCCGAGGTTGGCAGGCATCAACTGAATACCGCGAGTGCCTTCCACTCTGCCGAGCTTGAGCATGTTGTAGAACCGCCAAGCATCATCACGCCGCCCGGCGCGTACGAGGTAGTTGGGAAGCTTCACATAGGTGCCGATCCCATGCTGCACGCCCTCGCGATCGATGAGGTTGTAGACCTGATAGAGCAAGTCCACGGCCTCATCAAACCGCTGTTGTTTGCTCAGAATCGTGGCCATCCTCAACCAACCACCCGAGGTTCCGTCGTTGGGCTTTGACGGAGCCCCCGCATCCAGCGCCTCGATGCTCGATACGAACAGCCCTTCATTTGCAGCAGAGCCCGCGGCCTGTTCTTCGCTCGCACAGAACACCGCGTGCAAGCGATCCTCCGCGGTGTTCTTATCCGCTCCGTGAACCAGATAGTGCGGCATCAGGCCATCTCCTCAGCGATCTCGGCATCGCGTTCCAATACTCGTTTCACTGTCATCGGGTACCACGCCCGACCGTTGGGCGGAGGAACATCATCCTCGTTCAGACGGTTCGCGATTCGAGCAAAGCCGAGCCCCTCGGCTTCGCGATAGCTCCGCATCGTCTCGATCACCGCTTGTTGCTCAGGGTCCGCCTCATAGAAACCTGCACCCGCTCGCTCAACGAGTCTGAATCCATACGGTGTGATCTTGGTGTACCGCTCGCCCCTTGCCCGCTTCGCACGGAGCACCTCACGCATCCGCTCGCTCGTGGTCTCGCGTTCGAGTGTTGCGAACACGCCGACGATCACAAAGTACGCCCGCCCATTCGCTGTTGTGGTGTCGATAGAGTCCGAAATCGAGATCAAGTTCGCACCGTGTGCGCCGAGGCGCTCCGAGAGTTCGAGCCCCTCCCGCACATTGCGTGCGAACCGATCGAACTTGGTGACAATCAGCACGCCCTTTTCCTCACATGCACGAGCGATCGCGGCTTGGAGCCCGGGACGATTGCTCGCACGCTTGGCGCTGATCCCCTCATCAGTGAACATCTCAGGCGTTTGATACTCGCGAGCTTTGCAGTAGGCCATGATCCGATCCCGCTGTTGTTCGAGCGAGCACCCATCCTCTGCTTGGCGGGTGGTGGAGACTCGTGTGTATCCGACGGCGAACCGATTTGATCGAGCAGCCGTCCCGCTTCGCGTGCGCTTTGCCATGCGAAAATTGTATCAATGGGCAAGAACTTATCAATGGGGACGCTTGGATATGGCCCAATGGCGGTTCTTACCCCTCAGAACCCCGTTGTCGCCTCCGAAACTCCGGGCGGTACACCTTCTCAAGCACCCACCAAGGTTGGACAGCCACCGGCATCACACCTCGCTCATCGATCGAGTACTTCGCCAACGGATTCCCGGCGTGAGACGAAACGAAGTAGAGCCATTGTCCACCCGAGAATGCAAACTGATACCCCCAAAACCCATCGAGACGGATTCGATGAGCAGGGCCAACAACATCATCGCGAACCACCCCATCATTGTCCCCGATCAACATCGCGATCACGGGATACTCATCCTGCGGAATCGATTCCCCAGACAGAATACACGAACGCAATCGATTCACATGACGAGGAGGCAGTTGCACCTCAGCGAAGTTGGCAAGCGTAGAGAAATGGCCTCGCAACAGAACACTCAAGTGGAACAACTTGAACTCAGGATGCGAGAAACCATCGAGTTCCGCGTGCTTCCGATCGCCTACCTCATTGAACCGCTTTGGATCAACCCATTTATCTCGGAATACCTTCTCGTATCGATCATTGAGCAACCCTTCGCAGTTCTCGCAAAGCATGTACTCCTTGAGTCCCGATTGGATCTTGCCCGGTGTCTCAATGTCGTATGGATCCACGAGCAACGCGCGACTCTTATCATCGTAAAACGGGCGGTAGCACATCTCGGGAATGATGTGTGACTGGCACAGCATCGCCTCGTTCTCGCACAACTTGCACACACCGCTGATTCGTTTCTTGCGTGCCATACTCATCCTTTCGCGGACCGCTCACGAAGGATCGTAACCGCGACGGGGAGGGTTACCTCGCCGCCGCCATGTTGCTCACGAACTTTCGCGTCCGTAGCAAGGACCATCGCCGCGGCAACACGCAAGCATTCCTCCGCCTGACGACGCTGCGCGTCGGGCGAAAGGGGGCGGATCGTGCGAACATCACGATCAACGGCACGCAGCACAGATAAGAACATCGACCACCTCTCTTGGGATTCGACGGGACCCCCGAGGGGTGTTACTTGACCCGGGGGAGCCCCTCGGTCGTCCGATCAACGGTCTCGTTACCAACCACCAGATCAGGGTACGCCCCCGTCTTGGAGGTGACAGTGAGCGCATCAAACCCACCCTCGCGGCGCAGCTCGCGGAGCAGGGCTTGGTACACACGCTTCGCCGCATCGATGTTCTTCTCGCCCTCCACAATGCCCTTGCGGACCTCGGGACGCATCCGCGCCGTGAGCAACTCCTCACACTTCACGAGCGTGGCATCGTCAATGAGCGAGAACCACTTGGGCGCGTTCCGCAACGCGAAGATCGTCGTCTGATCACAAGCGTCCGCGGCTTCGATCGCAAGAATCGCGGGAGTCATCCCCGCATCAATGCGGCGAAGGAACATCGCCCGGCGCTCGATCAGAATCGCGGAGTCCTGCTCCACCGACTCAACGCGTGCATCATTGCGGAGGGTGTTGAGTTCCTCCTCAAGCTGAAAGAGGTTCATCTCGTGACCCTTCACGCTTTCGAGGGTCTCGTAAACAGCACGCCCAATCTGTTCGTTCTGCCCCAGAGCCGAAAGGTTCTGATCCGAACGGATCTTCCGCACACGCACACGGAAGCTTGCCGCGATCTCGCGAAGAAGATCATGGATCTTCCCCGCACGGCTCGCGATCGAACGCGAGTTCGCGGGATCCGCGAGCACCATATCCGGCCCATACTGAGCAACAAAGTCCAAGTTATCCATTTGCATCCTCGTCATCAGAGTCTCCTTTTTCGTTGGTCGCGAGCAATCGCGATACCTCATCCTGAATGCCCACACTCTCGTATGAGCCACCTTGTCCCGCGAGCATCTCCTTGATCCCCGCGATTTCATCTTCGAGCTGGGCCACGCGATCGAACACATCGAGCGCGACCGGCGGGCCAACCAATCGGTTGAGCAGTTCCTTTGCGGCGCTCACGCTCCGATCCTCGACCGCGGACACGAGCAACGCACGCATCACGATCTCCGCTTGCTCCGCGGTGATCGACTTCAACAGGCGTTGCCGGAACTCACGAACAAGCCGCACCTCCAACCTGTCCGGCCTCCCTCGCGTGAGCGTGTTCCCGGGCGCGAACTGCCCGTTCTTCAATCGATTGGGATCCGTCGCGTGCTGCTCAGTCATAACTACCATCCTCCAAGGTCGCGATGGAGATCAGGAACCGAAGCGATGCCACCGCGAACGCACCACCGATCTCATCACTCAGCGCTGCCTCAAACGCATCTTGCCCGGTGTCCTCATCTGCGAACTCAACTTGGTCCGCAATATCCCGGAGCAATCGCGCCCGTGTCTTGCGAGCTTCAAGCCCGCCAGAGAGCAACCTCGCGTGCCCGGGGAGGTTCCGATCCGTGATCTCGAATCCCGACCGCTTCCCCCCGGCCTTGATCAATCCGGTGTCGATCGCGTCGGCGATGTCCGAGAGCAACTCACCGATCCAACCCTCAGCGATCGCCGCCGATGCCCCGAGCAGGGATTCCCGCGCTTCCTCAACTCCAATCGTGAGCAACTCCGTCGTCATTTCGTGCCTCCAACTTCCAACTCTGCGATTCCTCTGATTGCTTCCAGCCGCTCCCGAAGCACCGAGGTAGCGATCGCGAGATCGCCGATGAGGAAACTCGATGCCGTGATCAACAACTCGATGATGGGGTGCTCGATCGTCACCCGTCCCGCCGGGCGTAAGAACGGCTCCCCGTTGAACTGGATCTCGATGATCGATCCATCCGGGCGCATGAGCACTTGGAGGTGCCCAGCCCCGAGCAATCGCTCCACCGCCCGGTGCCCAAGTTCGCCAGGGATCGTGTCGAGCCCGCCGTCCATCGCGGCGAGCGCGGCGACCGCTTCCCAACCTCGACGCGTTCGTTTGTTAGGGTGCCCATTCATATCAATCCCACCTCACGGATAAATCCAGTGATTGCGAGGGGAGGTTTTGCGGAGGTTTTTCGGGAGGTTTTTTGGGGGTCTGAGAGCCAAAACCTCCCGCAAAATCCCCTCTCACGGGGCAGCAGCCCGGAAAAGAAGGTTTTGGAGGTTTCTTTCCCTATGCCCCCGTATATAGAAGTGCAAAATCTCTCACACGCTAAGATGTCTAGAAAAACCTCCAAAACCTTCAAATCGCCGTTTTCACGCTCCCAGCCGGGTTTTTGAGGGGAGGTTTTGCAAAAAACGCCCTCGAAAAACCTCCTCAAAACCTCCGAAACCTCCCTCATGCGGCACCTCCCGCGGGGTTGACGGCCACAATGCGCCACTCCGTGCCCTTCCGGGCATCTCGGTAGCGCTCCAAGCGGAGCCCGTCGGGGGTGACCTGCCCCGCTCGCTTCTTGAACTCCCACCCGATGGATCTCGCGAACCCAGACGACCCCACCTTGGAACTCAGACCCGCGGGGAGCGAGTCGCGAAGTTCCCCCGTGAGCGCCTCCACCTCAGCAGCCACGAGCTTCGCGGTAAACGCTCCCGACTCGAACCGAGCGTGCAACGCATCGACGAACTCCGCCCATTCGAGAGCGTCCTCGTCGATGGTCGAGAGCACTTCATCCCGATTCGCCAGGAACCCCTCAACCCCGGCGTACGCCAACACACCCGACACCACGCGGTTCCACTGATCGAAGCTCCCGAACGGGCGCTCGCTTGCCGCACGCGGCTTGCCTGCAACGATCCACGCTCGCACCATCGTGAACAGCGCCGCGAGCAACTCGCCGCGGTGCTCACGGGTGTGCCCGATGAGATCGGGATAAGCGAAGCCCGTTCGTTCCCAAGGGCGGGCCTGCTTGGGGTCGAGACGGATCAACACGATTCGCCGCCTCATGTCCCCGCCGAGCGTGATGTTGTTCCCCGTGGCGATGAAGGTTGCGTTGTTGCGAACTCGGATCGTTCGATCATTGCGCCCGAGCAACCTCGCCTCGTACTCCTCCGCGGTGAGCATCGCCGCAAGGGAAGCGTGCTTGAGCGAGATGTCGATGTTGTCGATGTTGATCACACTTGCCCCGGTGAACAACAGCGAAGCGATCCGCTTCCCCATCTCCTCCGAGTCGCGAGCGAGTTCGGTAAACCGTGGCTCGCCTCCCGTGTGAATGATCGAGACCACTCGGGCGTTCAGCGACTTGCCCGAACCCGCATCGGGCGCATCGATCGCGAACATCGGAACACAACCACCGACGAAGGTACGAACCAACGGTGTGAGGCACAAAGCGATGTTGTTTGCGGCGCTCGCACCATCCGCGTACGGGAGATCCTGCACGAGATCACGAAGCACCCCCACCGCACTCGCTGCATCCTCACGCGACGGCTCATCGGGGATCTCGGGGAGCACAAGCGAAGCGCTCCCGTGGTAGTAGAGCCCGCTCGCCTCGTCATACCCGGGTGTATCGAGGATAGCCCCATCACTCCGAAATACCGGAGAAGTTACCAACCCGCGGATCACGGGGAAGTAGTTGCGAAGGCGAGACGGAAGCATTGCGAGAATTTCGCGTGCGAGAGATTGGTTTATCTCGCACGGCTTCGCGCCTTCTTTCGAGGTGAGCCGCATCGGGCAGAGTCGTTGGTGCAACTCTGCACGCAACGAGTGATCGTTGAGAACCTCAATGGATGCACGGCCATCGCCGTCAACGCTGATCCGCGCCAAGCGATCACCGGAAACGAAAATCGTTCGCGGGTCGTCGTGCTCCGCGAACGCGGAGAGGATCGTTTTGATGTTCTCGTGCGGGTCCGCGTAGAGCACCATCTCCACTCGGCTACCTCCGCCGATTCCTGTCCGGTTCGGTGCATGGGGGATCGTCATTGCTCACCCCCATGCACCGGATCCCGGCAAACCGCACCCTCATTCGGTTTCTTGCTGTTGATCCTCTTGCTCATCTCCACCGCATCGAACGGTTGTTTCATGGTCGTCCGGGGTTTCGAGAACGCTTTGGCGATAGTGGTTCGTGTCTCAGAGTCGGGAAGCCCATCGCGTTGAGTCGCGAGCGGCGCGAGCTTCGCCTCCACTTGCTCGCGGGAGAACCCGTTGGCGGCCATATCGCACGCGGCCTTGAACAACCGGGAGTTGCGTTCGCCGGGTGCCGAGGGGATCACGAGATAGCCGTTCGTGCGTTGCGTGAGATTCGACCAGTTCGGCGCACCGCCCGCGGTGTGATACTCCCCGAGCGAGTGCGTAGGGGCGGGCTCGATGCCGAGCGCCTTCCACGAATCGAGCACCGGCCCATCGTGGGAGACCACGCGACACCGGGCATCATGCTTGTGGTTGAGCGTCCCCGGGAGTCGCATAACTCGGCTCGGATTGGTGACGGTGGGATCGGATCCCACGAGCCCCGTGAGGGCACGCTGAACGCCCCTCCATGCGGCGAGGTCCGCGAGCGTGTCACGGAACACCCAGTACGCGTGCGTGCCCGTAGCACGCCCAGAGGCAACGATGAGCGTTGCAGGTGGGAGCTTCGCCCGCTCGATTCGTTCCACCGCGTGATCGGGTACCGCATCATCGAAGTCCACGAAGAACGAACGAGCGAGGCGAGTATCGGTGTCGAGATGGGTTCCGCTCCGACCACCCCCAACATGCCCGTGGCGAGGGTTCGGACCGAAGTACACCCCATCGCCCGTGTTGACCCTCGCTTCAATCCAAGCGAGGATCTCCGGCTGGTCCAACGCAGAAACCCGCACGGTGCGTGACCTTGCTCCACGCTGACTGATCGAGCGGACCTCCACCCAATCATCGGGCGCGAGGATCGCACGCGGCACCAAGATGATCTCGCGGGGGTCGATCACTCAGCGCCCCCAAAATCTGCACCGCCTTGCTCAACGAACGCGCGAATCTCAGAGCGACGGATCCGGGTCATCCGCCCAACCTTGACGCGTTGGAGCAGCCCACACGCGAGCAGGGACCAGACGGTTCGGGAGGAGACCCCAAGCGTGTCGGCAACTTCATTCACCGAGAGCAGGGTGAGATCGTCCTCACGGCGGGTTGTGGTTTTGGTTCGAGGCATTCCGCGATTCTCCTTTGCTGGGGAGAGGATCGCGGACAATCGAGGGCAGCAGATGGAATCTTCTGCCCTATGTGGTTGTGTTGGCCTCGGCTTCAACAAGCCCGAGCAAGATCATGGCCACCATCTCGCCGAGTTGGTTGAGCTGGTATCCGTTCTTTTCCTCAGTTGAGTGGACGAGCATGAGTTCGTCCAACCTCGCGAAAGCTTTGTTTGTAGATCCCGAGGTAGGCGACACCCTCAGTTCGATAGCGATCGCCTTCCCCAAGGTTCGTTCGCCTCGACCGTGAAGGAGCTTGATCGCTCGCTTTACCAGCGCGGGCCTTGCGCCTGATTCAATATCCCCAAGGGTGAGTGCAGCTTGATCCAAAATCTCTGCTTGCGTCGCGTTCCGTTTTGCGGTGAGTTCCCGTGCCTCCAACCGCCGGAATGCAAGCTCGGTCGTCTCGCGAGGCAATGATCCGAGGATGGGGCTCACCATGCCATACTTGGCGGCGATCTCGGCGGCGGTATCGATCTCATTCAGCGTAACGGCTTCGCGATAGCTGGGATCCCGCTGCATCCGATCGAAATGCTGCCCCACCATCGTGAACTCCCCATCGGGATCGGTGGTGCGGACAAACTTCAAACCGCTTCGGCTTTTCGTCGAGGAGCGGAATGTCGCCAGTGTTGATGAGTTGAACAGTCGCGATTCCCATAGTTGCACTCCCTTTCACCGAACCGGGAGTCCCTTCACCTTACCGCCCCAGTGAGCAGAGAGCAAGCATCGCCGCCCGCACCTCATCGGGCAGGGAGGGCCAAGCATCGAGGATCCGGCGGAGATCGGGATCCGCTGGAAGTACTTGCACGGATACTTGCTCGCCGAAACCACCGATCTGCAACTCAATTGATTCCATGCACTTAGGGCAATGGATCGGGGCCTTCGTAAAGCTTAGGTCGCGAGTTCAAGTCTCGCAGGTGGCTTTTACACCAACCAAGTCATGATGCGTGCCAGTGGTGTACCTGCACAACCGGCAAGCTTCATTGTGATTTCTTTGACTTGAACACAAGCGTGATCCCGGCCTCGCCCTTGGTCTCCACACCGCTTCCCATGATGCCGACCTTACCCTTCGCCGATACTCCAAGCCGAACCGACACGCTCTCGAGCTGGTAGCTGAGGTCATGGCTGTTTGCCTCTGCCACAGCGCTTTGGACAGCTGGGATGACCGATGCCAACTGCTTCTTGAGCTCCTCCTTGCTCATCCGCCCCCACCCGCCACTCCGGTCCGAGCCCGTATCGGGACCTGACACAATCAAGATGCCCTGATCATCTTCTGTACTCATCACAAGCGCTCCTTCTCATTGTCTCATTTGATATCGAACATGCTTTAAACTTCTGCCTGGGAAGACAACTCGCTCTTCTTTGGAAGTCGTACCCGCTGTGAAGGCGAGGCGCAGAGCACGTACAACAACCCCGAGGGATCGTCCAGGTCTTCCATCATCTCCTTCACAGATTGATGATGCGCCCCATGCACCCATGGATCATCCAGAAGGTGCTTGTAAAGACGTAACGCAAACTCTTTGCACGATCGCGAGTTGATAGGAGATACCGTACCCAGAACAGCATCGATACCGAGCTGATAAAGCTTGTCGGCTGTCCCAGGGTCCGCGTATGAGTCTGATTGCCCTGTCGAACACCCATTGAGGAATGCAAACGCACAGGCCAGCTTTTGACTGCTCACACGGACAACAAGCGAATCGATCGATACGCTAAACTCATCACTCGCGAGCAGCGCACCATCATGATCCTCGACCTCGTGATGACCGATCCAGTGGAATACTGAAGAGCATTCTAGCAGCCCCGCCAGCTCATCCTTGAGCATCTCAAGATTGTTAATGGATTCTCCCTCAGAAATATCAACAGAGTGAACCGGTATCTTTGTATTTTCCAGTTGCTTTTGAAAAAATGCGAACTCCTCACGCATGTGATCATCCACCCGATATGCCCCGAGCACTGCAGCAAGCGTCGCACCATCTCCGTTATCGACCGCCCCGCCCTTCTTGTTGCGGTTACTCAAAATGTACGAAAACGGCATCGACATTCCCAACGGGCGATCACGACCGGGTAGTGTGAGCAGATGCCAAGGGAAAAACAAACCGGCTCCGTCAGGACGAACGTGGATCTGAAGATCGGGCTCTTCCTCCATAGACCGCACAAGCGCGGAATCCATGTAATCGCGAAACATGAGCTGGAACGTCTCGCGTGACAACTCCATGAAATGTTCCCACGCGCCGGTATCGCCAGTGTCGCGCAACTGATCGCACGCATTCTTGAGCGCACGTATCAGAACCATCCCCTTCTCACGAAAGTTCTGCCAAGTACGGCTGAGCGGGAAGCAATCGTCACCATGCACCACCGTCGTCTGTGCCAGGACAAACATCAGGCTCGCATTCGAGTCGAGACGAGGATGCACTGTTCTTGGAATCAGGATCAAACTACCCATTTGGATCTCACTTGTCATTAGTATCGCGAGGGGCTCGCTGCACTCTGCTCCTCGACCGCCGCCTCAGCTGACGCCTCATCAGCCCGGAACTGAGCGCGACTTGAACGTCGCGGAGACCGAGCAGCCATGCCCTCCTCAGGATCCTGCCTCGGCACGACCTCCTTGATACGCTGGTACTGCGGATTCGCGATCTCGATGGTCTCGCGTAGCTCAAATCCATCGCCAAGGTTGTGCAAGAAAAGCACGTGGAACGAGTACTCCCCGCTCGATGGCGGCTTGGCTGCAAGCTTCTTCACATCCTGCATCCGGATCTCCCCTGTCCTTGGGGCTGAAAACTCAAGCGCATAATGATCGAGTTCAAGCCCGCAGGTGTTGATGAGCACCAAAAACGGTGTAGGGTGCTCGGCAACATGCCCTGCCCCCTCCCCTTTCTGAGTATCATTGCTAATTAACGCAAAAGACAGGCTGGTGCTGGTATCTCGCTCGAACCGCCGTTTCTTCGCCCACTCAGGCACTCCCATGAGCAGCTTGTAAGGACCGCAAGTCAACGCGTGAATCCCCTGTGTTCCTGATGGCTTCCGAGATCGAAGGAACTGATTGAAATCGGAGGCCCCGACAGGCTTCAGTGGCTCACGCGGGTACTCTTCTACACGATAAACAACTTGATCTATCCGATCACGCTTCCCATCGGAGATCGCCTTGCAGAGCTCACGGATGATGACATCGATGGAGCGCATCGAGTCGTCGTTGCCGGGGATCGCGATGTCCGCCATATCGGGGTCGCCGTCGGTATCGATCAGGCAGATGGTGGGGATCCCGAGCTTGCGTGCCTCGCGGAGCGCGGTTGCCTCGCGGTTCACGTCGATCACCACAAGCGCTCCCGGGAGCCGATCCATGTGCCGGATACCATCAAGATTCCGCTTGATCTTCCGCATCTCGCGGCGGAGCTGGGATTCCATCTTCTTGGAGTAGCTCTCGAAGTTGTCGTCCGCTTCGATCGCTTCGAGCTCTTCGAGTCGCTTGAGGCGGTTGCGGATGGTCCCGAAGTTGGTCAGCGTGCCGCCGAGCCATCGCTCGGTGACATAGTGCATCTCGACATCAGCGACGCGCTGCTCAATGACGCCCTTCGCCTGGCGCTTGGTGCCGACGAAGCAGACATCCTTGCCGCCCGCGACCGTCTGGGTCAGGAACTTGCGTGCAAGGAGCAGGCCCTTGACGGTTTCCTTGATGTCAATGATGTGGATCCCTTTGCGCTTGCCGTAGATGTACGGCGTCATCTTCGGGTTCCACCCGCTGGTGCGCTGTCCGAAGTGAATGCCCGATTCGATGAGATCTTGTACGAGTGTGTTGGCCATGATGCTGGCAGATCGACACTGATGATCCACAGATCATCAGTTGATACAAAGCTATGTCGAAAAAATGCCCCTCCTTGAAACCCCGTGCCTGCAGGTCAGTCGCAAAAGTATACACAAACTCACGAATCGGTGCATCGACAATTATGATCTACATACCAAGCTGTCGAACAATGTTTCGAAAGATACCTCACCACCTTGGTCTTTTAATGGGCTCAGTCGCCTATACACCTCCGCAGCAGCGTCGTGGAACCCTTCGGGCATCCCCACCGACCCGAGCGTCTCAGCGATCTCGCGCATCTCGCCCTCGTAGCGCCACGCCTTCTGTGTGACACGCTGCATCCATTCGTAGCGCACAGCGTCAGAACCGGGCTCATCAAGGCCCCACTGTGCACGCAGCACATCGTCCACCCCCAACGCATGAGCGGCGCCGATGATGGCGCAGAGCATCGCTGTCGACCCCTTGGTAAACGCTGCATAGCACATCTTCAGCGCCGACGCCCGATCGATCGCGTCCCCGATCACCCGTGTCGCGAGCATCCCGCCATTGAACAACGATGCGACCCGATCCGAGCCAGGCCCTGAGAGATAGAGGATCGTCTCGCCCTGCGTCCACGCAGGCCCGCCGATGACACTCCCGTCGACATAGCTCGCACCGCTCGCGTTGACGCGCTCCGCGATCGATCGCGCCCGCATCGGTGAGATCGCGTTCGCGTCAAGATAGATCCCTGAATACCCGGATTCGATCACCTGGTCGGCCACATCGTCCGCCGCTGCGGGTGGGCAGATGCTCACGATCACATCGCATCCCGAGCAGAGCTCAATCACGCTGACGCACTCAATCAAGCCATGCTCTTTGGCACGCGATCGTGTTTGCTCGCTGCGTCCCGCGCTGACCCAACACGCATCATGCCCGCTCGCGATCGCGCTCGCTGCGAGCGAGACGCCCATCGCCCCGGGGTGGAGAAAACCGATCTTCTGTGCATGTGTCATGCCATGACGATAGGACGATCACTCAATCTTTCGCGATATCGCACTGCATCGTTAGACACCAGGGCGTCGCGGGGTACTCAATCTCCGCGCGATATCCGCGATAGGACGAGAGATCGCCCCACCCCGATCGCTCAAACGCATGACGGAGCAGGTGCGCATACTCACCGTACCTGCTTGATTGCACGATCGGAGGCGTGCCCAACCGGATCGCGTCCTCCGCGTCTGTGACGGGGCGATCATGCGACTTGCCCACCCCCACGCCCGGGCGATCCTCGAGCAACCCGAACACGGAGTATCGAAAATCGGAGAAGTTCGTCAGTTCCTCGTGCACGAAGATATCGAACATCACCCACTCCACCGGCGTGCGCAGCACGAGCTCGTATCGACCAAAGGTGTTGTCGGGTGACCAGCTTCTCGGCAGGGCCCCGTTGTACAACTCCCCGGTAATACATGTCAGCACGCCGTGCTTCCCGATTGCGCCCGGCGCCATCTCGTCGTAAATCACGCCGTTGTTCCCGCGGAACTGATTGATCTCAGGCAGGGGATGCGTGCAGAACTCCGGGATCACGGGCAACGAACCGTTCTTAGCTGCTTCGGGGCAGATCGGCACTCGCTCGAAATCGTTGTCTGTGCTCGCCTCCGTATCCGATGTCCACAAGCGACGGATAATCCAGGGCACATCCGCACGCAATCGTTCAAAGTTGACAAACCCGGAGATCTGGAGCACATCGATCCGATCATCGATCGATTGCGAAGGACGCAAACACAGGGTCAGCATCTGCACCTTGGCGCGAACCCCCCAGATCGCGGACCCGGATTGGTAGAAGGACTTGCGTTCCTCCATCTCGACGCGCTCATCGCGCCCACCCGCAGCGAGCATGGCCTCGAACGATCGACGATCGCCCGCGCGCTGACGCACAAACTCGCGGAACGCGCGATCGGCGATGCGGACTGCCTCGATCTGCTCGGACGCGACGCCGTTCTCTTCGGCCGCTTTGAGCATGATCTCGATCCCGCTCGTTCCGGGGATGTGCTTGACGGCTTTGACAAGGTCTGTGGACTCGGAGAATCGCGACATCTTCCACGCGAGCGTCTTATCGACGCCGAGGATACGCCCCACTTCCGTCGGGCGTGCCCCGCCGAGACCGGCACCGCTCAGCAGCTCGGAAACCGCGGCCTGGGCGCGCCGAACGCAGATGACGGCCTCATTCGAGAAATCTTGACCGCCCTGCTTGTGTGATTCACGCACCATGACCCCGATTGTAACGCATCAGGGCAGCATCTGGTGATGAATCAGAGGCGAGGAGCAAAATTCTTCAGATTTTTCTCTAGAGAAATATGTACATCCTGTCCAACTCCGTGTACGCTGGGGTTCTCATCCCGGGATGAACCCACGAACATCCCTGTTTTAACCCCAAGCAGATTCAGATCGGAGACTGAGACATGAGACGAATCACCACAACACTGCTCCTCGCCGCCGTCGCGGGGAGCGCCCAAGCGGACACCATCTCGACCCAGATTGATTACCACCACACCGGCTATGACGGAGGCGTGGTTGCAATTGAAGCATTCGATGACATGGGAGGAACTCGCCAACTCACCGGCGTGAGCTTCTCCTATGACCACACGATGGAGTTCGATCTCACCATTGAAAGCAACGGGTACACAGATATCAGCGCTGGCGATTGGGTTCTCGATGCGGGCTTCTACGGCGTACATCAACTGGGTGTGTTTAACGGACGCGGCGATGATGGTGGGTCAAGTTATCCAATCTTTGGTACCGGCGGTGTATACACCCCTATCGGGTACACGGGTGATCTGGGAGCTTCGGATGGTTTCAACAACTCAGGACCTGACACCATCCACGACACCTTTGGTGAAGATTTCATCTTCAGCCGTTCTTTCGATGCCTCAACCAGTCTCGGCCAGAATGTCATGGCTGCCATGACAGGCCAGGGATCAATTGACACATACATGGGCTACTTTACCGACCTGTATGCCGAATGGATTAACGACCCGAACTGGGTAGTCGACCCAAACAATCCACCCGAAGGACCATTCGGGCCCTTTGAAGACCCGTACTACGGCATCTTTGTGACCTTTGATCGCATCGAGAGCTTCGGGACGCTCACCGTGACCTACGAATACACCGCCGTCCCCACGCCTTCGACGCTCTTGGCATTGAGCGGCGCAGGACTCGTTGGACTTCGCAGACGACGCTGATTCAAGCTTCCCCCTCTCGCTTGATTCACGAAAAAACACCCGGGTCTGACCCGGGTGTTATTCATTGGTGAAGCTGATTCGTTACCCCGCCGGGATCGCGAGCAATGGGACGCGCGATCGATCGGAGACGACGACGCCTCCGGGGGGCTCAACGGTAACCGCAAACGCGACGCCCTGTTTCACGAGGAGCTTGGCGTCGATCGGGATCACGACCTCGCCGGTCTCGGTGATGTCAAAGACACCGCCGTCGATCGGGCGCTGGGTGAGGAGCCCGCCGAACGCGTCACCGTGCTGGGGGAGTTCACCGAGGGGTCGGGTCGCGTCGAAGATCCAGAGCTGATACTGGAACTGGGACGGATCGTTAACCTCGAGCCCAGCGATCGTCATGTAACCCTCGTCGCGCTCTTCATCCCAGATGAGCTCGCCCGTGACCTGCCCCACCACCGCGGGGTCTTCTGTCGGGGTCCACGCGTATCGGAGGAGATCCTCGTCATTCGCATGGGCCTCGATCAGCGCGTCGCGCTGCTGAAGCGCCGTCAGTGTGACCGGCGGTTGGTCCGGTGTCGGCGTGGGCGTCGGGCGGAGCAGCACGATACCGGTAATAGCAACGGACGCCGCCGCGACGAGCCAGGGGAACCAGGCACCGCGCGGGGATTCGAGCGGCTGGCTCGTTCGCACGGGCTGGGCATGATCATTGACAAGACGCAGCTCGGGCTGATCGGGCACGCCGGGCGCCGGAACAGACGCGAGGAGTCGTTCCTCGAGCCCATCTGGCATCTCAACGGGGTCTGTATCCGCGAACGCGATGTCGAGTTCGGCCGCGATCGCTTCAAACGCTTCGCGGGCGCTCATGTCTGGATCGAGACGATCCAGCTCGTTCATGTCGTTCTGCTCGTGCAGACCCGTTGCGTAATCGGCGCAGAGGTCGATCAGTCGTTCGCTGAGTTCGTTGTGACGGTAATCACTCATCGTGACACCTCCTTCGAATCAGCGGGGAGTTGCGGAGTGAGAAGGGTGCGGACCTCATCGAGTCCACGCCGTAGGTGTGCTTTAACAGTCCCCAAGGGCATCCCGGTCGATTCGGCGATCTGGGAGTGTGATAGCCCGTGGATGACCGCGAGTTCGATCGTCTGACGACGCTCGGGGCGGAGGGAACGCAGGACACGCATGATCCGCTTGGTCTGCGGGGTCGTGTCCATCTGTTCGATCGTGTCATCATCACCCGAGCACGCGCGATCAGCGCCCGGCGCATCGAGCGTCACCTGATCGGGTGCGCGTCCGATGCGTCGGATTTGATCGATGATGCGTCGTCTCGTGATCATGGCAACAAAGGTGTCCTCTGATCCAACTGTTGGATCGTACCGGTGAGCGCTCTTCCAGACATCCGCAAAGATCTCTTGCACGAGATCTTCCGCGTCGGTCTGAGAACGGATTTTTCGCCGAACGAGGGACCAGACCAGCCCTGAGTATCGCTTGATCAGCGACCTCATCGCGTCCTGGTCGCCCCTCGCAACCTCGGCGAGCAGCGGTGTGTATTCGTTGCTCGTCATATCTCGGTGCCTACCCCTGTACCTGGTCCCCAGATGCCGATGCTCGACATATCGAGATGGGATTGCCGTACTGATCATAACCAATCCAAAAGGGTCCTGCTTGGAACCGCTTTCGTTCTTTTCTGGGCACCCGATGCAGATATCTAGATGTGTTTTTCATCTTGTTTTCATGCTCAAAATTCTCTTACGAGATCCGCATCGGGTTGCAAACGCCCCCCGAAGTCAACCCCAACCTCGCGGCGAGGTCCGGACCGCATCAAGCACCGTGTGACTGATGCGAACAAGCCGTGCATTCCACAACACAAGCCAGGAATCAAACTCAAAGGAGACCTCACCCATGAACACCAAAGCACTCACCATCGTGACCGGCACCATCCTCACCGCCTCAGTCGCCTTCGCAAGCACTGGTCCCTGCTCCACCAGCAAGAACGACCACTCCAACGCGATGATGACTAAGGCGAGCTACACCGCCAAGAAGGACATTATCGACACCGCCGTCAGCGCGGGCAGCTTCACCATCCTCGCCAAGGCGCTCACCGAAGCGGAACTCATCGGCGCCCTCAAGGGCGAAGGCCCCTTCACCGTCTTCGCACCCACCGACGAAGCATTCAAGAAGCTCCCCAAGGGCACCCTTGAGACCCTGCTCAAGCCCGAGAACCGCGACATGCTCGTGGGCATCCTCACCTACCATGTCGTCCCCGGCAACCTCGACGCGGGCAAGGTCCTGGGCTCCAAGACCCTCACCACCCTTAACGGGCAGCGCACCGACATCGCGGACGGCAAGATCGATAACGCAACGATCGTCAAGACCGACATCGAGTGCACCAACGGCGTCATCCATGTCATCGACGAGGTGATCCTCCCCGAGAGCGACACCATCCTCGGGATCGCCACCTCCGCGGGCTCGTTCAACACCCTCGCCGCAGCGCTCAAGGCTGCGGACCTGATCGACGCGTTGAGCGGCGACGGCCCCTTCACCGTGTTCGCGCCCACCGATGAAGCATTCGCGGCACTCCCCGAGGGCACCGTCGAGAACCTCCTCAAGCCCGAGAACAAGGACAAGCTCCGCTCGATCCTTCTCTACCATGTGACCGAAGGCCGCGTCTACGCGGACCAGGCGATCGAAGCCGGTAAGGCCGCGACCCTGCAGGGCGAGAAGGTGAAGATCACCGAGTCCTGGGGCAAGGTCAAGATCAACGACGCCAAGGTTGTCACCGCTGACATCGAAGCAAGCAACGGCGTCATCCATGTCATCGATCGCGTGATCCTCCCGAGCAACTGATCCGCGATCTACCAGACCCCTGTGTGTGGGGAGTTGCCAGTGTCGGCGGCGTCCGTGTGGACGCCGTCGGCCTTTTTATGTTTGTAGGATTTAATCCTGCTTTGATGCCTCAATGAACTGCGACGCAGGAATGTGCCTCACCGGATCAGGAGATTGAGGGTAGATTGGGAAAGGCAGAAGTGATGATGTGCTTACGTGTCCCTCGATCGCGTTGGAAATGATTCCTGCTCGTCCTCGGATCACGAGCATGTACCTGACCTGCGTCTGATCGCTTCCATCGTATTGTGGGACATCGAACTGCCAGTACTGATGTTCATCGAGCATCACCCTGTGGTAGCTGTTCCCACACCCACTCGACGGAAGCATCTCAACATTTCTCCATTCACCGTTTCCATCGAGCGCTTGCTGAACAATCAACAATCGACCATCAACGGCGTGAAACGGAACGACCTGCCCGCTCGTGTTGATAAGACGAACCCGATACCTCTTTGACTCTCCTTCGACATCCTCGTCAAGAAGCAAGTGAATCGAGTCCGCCTTGAGTTCGTGCTCAAAGTCGATATCACGGGGCATGTTGTCCGATGACGCATACCCTCCCGGCGATTGGATATCTTCGATCTTCGTGCCCGCCTTGCACGATCCAATAGGAAAACTGAATTCCGCGACAGAACGATCGTGCTGTACGGAAGCATCGATCTCGATGGCTGGTGCCCCTTGATTATCCGGGCCCGGGTACGCCACCCCGATCGTTACGCTCGTGATCAGTTCCATCCACATCGCCCGCCTCCGCTTCGTTTGTCCTATGAAACAGCGTACCAGATGCTCTACGCATCTGATGCTTCCATGTTTCATTTCTCAATAGCGGGGCTAGCCCTTGATCTTCTCGAACGCCTCGAGCGCGTCCTCGCGGGCTTGTTTGTGATCAACCATCCGCTCGGGGTACTCATTACCCAGTGTCACACCCGCCGCGGCAAGCTCCATCGGCTTGGCTTCCCACGGCTCATGGATCGCGCCCTTGTCGAGCTTGCTCAACTCCGGGCACCATTGACGCACATAGTCCCCGTCGGGGTCAAACTTGGTGCCTTGGGCAACGGGGTTGAAGACGCGGAAGTAGGGCGCCGCGTCCGCGCCGCACCCTGCCGTCCATTGCCACCCCAGGGTGTTGCTCGCAAGGTCGGCATCAACAAGCGTATCCCAGAACCAGGCCATCCCCTCTTCCCACGAGATCCGCAGGTCCTTGCACAGGAACGACGCGACGATCATGCGGGCGCGATTGGGCATCCACCCCTCCGCCCACAGGTTCCGCATCGCAGCATCCACGACAGGGTACCCCGTCTCGCCTCGTTTCCACTTATCGAACTGCGCCTTGTTCTTCACCCATGGGAAGTCCTTGAAGTTCTCACGGAGGGGCTCGTTGATCGTGCGCGGGAAGTGGTTGATGAGGTGCTGGGCAAACTCGCGCCATCCGATCTCGCGGAGGTAGTGCTCCTTACCTTTCACCTTCTCCCATTGCGGGTCTTGCGTGATCGTGTGCCACATCCGACGCACGGAGATCTCCCCGAAGTGAATGTGCGCCGACATCGCGCTCCACCCCGGGATGTCCAATCGGTTCCGATCCTCGTGGTACTCATCCAGGCGGTGCTCGACGAAGGCTGCGAATCGTCCGCGTGCACCCTGCTCGCCGGGTGTCCAGCGCTGCTCCATCTTGGTGTACCACGCGATGTCGGGGAGCAGCCCCAGCTCGTCGATCTCGAGCGATTTCGTGTACTTGTCCGGAGGGGTGAGTTTGTTGGGGGCGTCGAGGGGCTCGTCGGGGGTGGCCGTTTTGAGGGCCATCTTCCAGAACGGCGAGAACACCTGATACGGGTTCCCGTCCTTCGTCATCACCGATCCGATCTCCCAGAGCAGGTGCATCGGGAACCGCTCGACCTCGATCCCGTGCTTGCCCAGCTCGTGCTCGATGTCCTCCTCCCGCGCTTGCAGATCGGGCTCGATCGACTCGCAGAAGTACACCCGATCCGCCCCCACCGCGTTCGCGACCTTGCGGAGTTCCTCCGCCGGGTCGCCCTTTCGGACAATCAGGTGCGATCCCATGCCCTCAAAACGCCCCTGGAGCGACTTTAAGCTGTGGTGAACCCACCATTTGGTGGCCCCGCCCATCGCGGATGGCCCTGTATAGTCAGGTTCGTAGACATAGACCGGAACCACCGGTCCCCGATCAGCCGCGGCGATGAGCGCCGGGTGATCGTCAACTCGGAGATTGTTCGCGTACCAGACGAGCGTCGTACCCATATGTTGTTCCTGTATCCGGGGAGGGGAGAGAGATTGCCTTCTTGCGGAATCGAGGATCAACACCTGCCCGATGCATCGTCGCGTCCATGCGAGACGAAATCAACCCAACAGGAGAGAACCATGAACACCCGCAACACCATCATCGCCACCCTGATCGCGGCGAGCACCCTCGCCCACGCAGACACCACCCAGACGGGCCCCGACTCGTACACGATCGATGCCGGGGTCACCTTGAACATCCAATCGATCGGGTCGAGCAGCTTTATTGTGAGCTGGGAAGACGGGTCCGGCACATTCAGCGCATTCGACCCCACGATTACGCTCAGCGCTGGGGAGACCTATGTCTTCGACAACCAGACCTTCAGCCATCCATTCCGCATCACCAACGACACCCTTCCGGTTTCAGGCACGGACGGGAGCTTCACGCGGACCACTTCAGATATCACCGTGATCAACAACGCGTCGCTCCAACCGATCGCGGACTTCACGAGTGATCCCCAGCCGCAGGACGACCCCATCACCTGGACGCCGGGCAACGATGACGCGGGCGTGTACTACTACACCTGCCTCGTCCTCTCGCACGCAGGGATGACCGGCAAGATCGTCATCGAAGCCCCCGCGTCTTGCCCCGCGGATCTCACGGGTGAAGGCGAGCTCAACTTCTTCGATGTCTCCGCGTTCCTCAGCGCCTTCAACGCAATGGACCCGATCGCGGACTTCACGGACGACGGGGTGTTCAACTTCTTTGATGTCTCCGCATTCCTGAGCGCCTTCAACGCCGGGTGCCCCTGAGAACCCGAATCAACCACAACCAACGCAAACAAAGCCCCCGCCCTGCCCCAGGGGGGCTTTTTTTGCATGATCATGCGCCGATGCAACCGGATCGTGGGGTTGTGCGTACCAATGGATGTCTGATACACTTGTCCCAGGCCGACAAGACAATCAGCAACAGGGGTACACGCGTGACGAGCCCTGACGATGCACACCGCATCGCCCCGCCCGGCTCGATCGCAATGAGCAAGGAACCCATCCCTGCCGCCGACACGCGTCACACGATCATCCACATCGACGGAGACACCCATGAACCGCGCTCGCAGATTCTCGACACTCGCATGCTCGCTCGTCTCGTTCGCGGGATTGCCTCTGATCGCGACGGGGACCATCGCGTTCTCCGATACCAGCGCGATGGCACAGAGCTCGACAAGCTCGGACACCGCCGAATCGCGCCAGGCGAAACGCGAACTCCTCACCAAGCTCTCCCAGAAGATCACCCTCGATGTCGAGGATCAGCCGATCGAGGACCTGTTCAGCTTCCTCAACGATGTCACCGGCGCCGAGATCGAGCCCATCTACCTCAACGATGATGTCACCGCGGAGGGCATCGATCCCGAGACGCTCGTCACCATCAAGGTCAACGAAGTCGCGGCGCTCGTCGTGCTCGAACGCATCCTCCTCCGCGCCCAACGCACAGAGGGCACGGGCGAGGAGTACACCTGGCAGTTCACGGACTACGGCACCATCGAGTGCGGGCCCAAGGTCCGTCTGAACGAGAACAAGCGCATCGAGCTCTACGATGTCGCGGACCTGCTCTACATCGTCCCGGACTTCGACAACTCGCCCGAGTTCGATCTCCAGAGCGCCGTCCAACAAGCAGGACAAGGCGGCGGCGGTGGCGGCGGGCAGTCCCCGTTCACCGGCGGCAACCAGGACCCGCAGGATGTCGCGACCTTCGCCGAACGAGCACAGGCGCTCCAGGACCTGATCACCGCAACGGTTGAGCCCGATCAATGGTCCGAGCTCGGCGGCGACGGCGGCACCATCACCCTCTACAACCAGTCCTTCATCATCACCGCGCCCGATTACATCCATCGTCAGATCGCAGGGTACGACTTCTGGCCCGCGCGTCTCCAGCAGATCCGCAAGGTCAAGGGACGCCAGCACATCAAGATCAACCCAAGCACCGATCCCTGATCAACCTCATCTTCTCCGGAGCGCCTGACCCAGCTTTGTTCTCCGATCTCCATCCGAGCGGAACCACAACGCTCCTCTCTCAGCAGCCGACCCACACCGTCGGCTGTTTTTTCGTCCTCGAGCAACCCCAACCCGGACAAGCATGTACATTACTTGGGTCCATGAGCACGATTCACACCAACATAACGACCGATCGAGAGTGCGACCATTGCGGGTACAACCTCAAGGGGTTGCCCATGGGATCCAAGTGCCCCGAGTGCGGCACGCCCGTGCGTCGGCTCTCATCCAAAACCTCGGGCACGATCATGGACGAAGCGCCGACCCGCTTCGTCCGTAAGCTCCGGTTCGGGTTCCTGCTCGCAACGGCATCGATCATCCTCACGATCCTCTTCCCACTCTTCGGCCCGGACTCCGCGATCCCCGAGGTCTTCTTCTCCCTGCTGTGGTTGCTCGGGATCTTCATCTTCACGCAACGCCGCCCCAAGGTCGCAGGGATGCGCGCCGACAAGATCCTCGACAACGACAAGTTCCGATTGATCGTTCGCGCTGCGAACATCACCTGGCCGATCCGCGCCCTGTGTCTCGCGGCGCTCGAAGCGCTCAACGCGACCCAGACGGGCGGGAGCCCATTGCTCGTCGGGTTCGTCGAGATCATGGTCATGATCTTTGCGATCGCGTCGTGGATCAGCATGATCCCCACGAGCATCTATGTCGCGGAGCTCGCGTATTGGTCCGCGCATAACAACCTCGCGGATCGCATGCGCGGGTGTGCCTGGATCCTCGCGGTCATCGGTACGCTCGCTTCCGCGATGACCGGTGTAGGGATGGTGCTCAACTGGCCGCTGCTCGTCGGCTTGACCTTCATCCCTTGGCTGATCATCCTCGTCACCGTCCTCGTCTACAACATAACCTTCTTCCAGATGACCCATGTCATGCACTGGGTCATCAAGAACCAGGTCCACGCCGCCGGATCGTTTGAGCGCGTCGAGGAACGCCGCAAAAAGGAAGAGCAGTACCGCGGGCGTATTGTGGACGACACCCCCTGCGATCGGTGCGGGTACAACATCATCGGGCTCGAGCCCGGATCGCCCTGCCCCGAGTGCGGCACCCTCGTCTCGCACCCCACACGCCCAGAGATCCGCGACCCCGCCAAGACCCGCTCCTACCACGACAACTCTCCCATCGATGTCGAAGGGTACGAAGGGGAGATCAATCACGATTCAGGGCGTGGCCCAAATACCGCCGGCGTACCGTACACCCCGAAAACCGAAGTCCCCGACGAAGGCGATATCCCGCTCTCGATGGACGACGACCCCGAGCACCCCAAGTCGATCCAGCACGAGAACCGCGATCAAGAGCACAAGATCAAGCCCATCTCCTTCGATGACGAACGATGACGCGATGATCCGATATACTCGATCATGCCCGAATCCACATCGATGATCGAGGAACAACCCGTGCAGAGCGAATGGACATCAAGCATCGATGCGAAGGGCATCGCGGACTGGATCAAGCAACAGCGCACCCTGCTCCTGCTCACCCACGCCAAACCCGACGGCGACGCGCTCGGATCCACCGTCGCACTCGCTCGCGCGATCAACAGCACACGAGAAACCTCCGGCGCAATCTCCGCAGCCGAGTGCTGGTACGCCGCCCCCATGCCCGAGTGGTCCAAGACCATCATCGCCAACACCAAAGCCCGCACCATCGAGGATCATCAGCCGGTCCCCGGCGCGTTCGACCCCGAAGGCATCCTCATCACCGACACCGGGTCATGGTCCCAACTCGCGCCCTTCGCCGAGTTCCTCAAGCCCCGACTCGATCGCACGACGATCATCGACCATCACCTCCAGGGCGACGCGGAGATCGCGACGCGCCGGCTCCTCGACAAAGACGCAGCCGCCGTCGTCCAACCCGTCGCGGAGATCTGCTGCCACCTGCTCGGTGTCGATTGCCCGAGCAAACTCCCCGTCGATGTCGCCACGCCGCTCTATGTCGGGCTCGCGACGGACACCGGGTGGTTCAAGCACTCCAATGTCGATGGGCGCGTCATGCGTCTCGCGGGGCAGCTCCTCGACGCGGGCGTGAACCACACCTCCCTGTTCGCGATGCTCTACCAGCGCGATCGCGCATCACGATTCAAGCTCATGGCCCGCGCCCTCGAGTCCATGCAACTCATCCACGACAAGCACGCGGCGATCATGTGCCTCAAGCTCGATGATTTCAAAGAAACCGGCGCCGCCCCCGGCGAGACCGGCGGGTTCGTCGACATCCCCCAGTCCGTCGCCTCCATCCGCGTCGTGGCCATACTCACCGAGCAGAAGGACGCGGACGGGGTCTTCACCAAGGTCTCCCTGCGATCCAAGCCCGACGAATGGGAGGGCAAGCCCCCCGTCGATGTGAATCAGGTCTGCAACACCCTCGGCGGCGGCGGCCACGCACGAGCAGCCGGGTGCAAGATCCGATTGCCGTTGGAAGAGGCGGCGCTCAAGCTCATCGAAGCGTTGCCGTAACCTACTATCGTCTATGCCCAAACGCGACGACATCCGCGCCAAGATCGATCAAGAGCTCAACAACCCCGGGTCCCGCTCGGGCAAGTCGTATCGTGGGAAGCGACCGCCCCAGGGCGGCCCCAGACAATCCGGCCCAGCCCACGCGAACCCCAAGAAGGTCCGCCCCGGCGAGCGCCCGCAAATTGGCATCATGACCACCACCCTCTGGGAGTACCCCTCCCAGCACTACGACGATCATCTGGGACGCAAGATGCAGGGCTCGAAGGACTACGCCGGCGCGTCTCCCTCTTGGGCGATCTGGCAACTCCTCCAGCGCTACACCCGCAAGGGCGATACCGTCGTCGACCCCATGTGCGGCTCGGGTACCACGCTCGATGTCTGCAAGGACCTGCAACGCAAGGGCATCGGGTTCGATCTCAACCCGCAGCGACCCGAGATCACCCTCGCCGATGCGCGCGAGATCCCCATGCCCGATGAGGTTGCTGACTTCGTCTTCATCGACCCCCCCTACTCCACCCACATCGACTACTCCGACGACGATCGCTGCATCGGCAAGCTCGACTCGGGCGCCCCCATGCAGGACGACGATGTCATGATGGGGCACGCGTACTACGAAGCGATGGACCAGGTCATCTCCGAGATCGACCGCATCCTCAAGCCCGGGTCCTACATGGGGCTCTATGTCTCCGACTCATGGAAGAAGCACAAGGGCAAAAAGTCCGGCACCTTCATGCCCATCGGGTTCGAGCTCTTCGCGATCATGCGCGACTACTTCGAGCCCATCGACATCATCTCTGTCGTCCGCCACAACCAGAAACTTCAACGAGGCAACTGGCACAAAGCCGCGGAAGAGCAGAACTTCTTCCTGCGTGGGTTCAACTACATGTTCATTATGAAGAAGCCATCGGCCAACAGAGACTAGCCATCAGGGAAGATACTCTTGAGCCACTCTTCACTGATGGCTAGTGGCTAGTGGCTCATCCCTGACTCAATCCAACCCAGGCCCCGAGATACTCGTCCCGCCCCACGACCCGCCGAGCTCATCACCCTTGTCCGGATCATCGATCTGCACGCGGATCTCATCGAGCATCGCGTGAAGCTTGGCGCGTTCATCAGGGGACATCTCCTCCGCCGCAGCGAGCATGCCCTTGATCGTCAGTTGCTTGCGTTGGGTCGTCCCATCGGGGAGACGACGCACAGCCGCCCCCGCGCGCTGACTCAGGAAGTCCGGTGATCCCTCGACCATGTCCGCCATCTTGCGGAGCATCGCCGCCGCCGTCTGCGCCGACACGCCGTGCCCGATGCGAACCCTTACCGGTGCCAGCGAGCCCTGATCTTCCAATCGACGGATGATGGTGCCCGTGATGACATGCCCGTCCTCGTCAACCGCGGGGTCGTCCTCACGATCGAGCGTCGAGGCGTTGAGCCCCGACAAGTAGGCGGCCAGGTGATTCGTCTGGAGTTCTTCGTGATGCATGTACAACTACTCTAGGGGCAAAAACGCCCGATCCCAAGCGGATACTCGGACAACTCTCGATCAGGAGACCGTTTCGATCCACCCGCCGCCGAGCACGATCTCAGGACGCTCAAGGTCATACAGCGCCAACGCCTGCCCCGGCGTCACCGCCCGCTGCGCCTCATCAAACACGCACTCGAAGCACCCAACGCGACCCGAAGGCGTGTCTGGGTCCTCGCGATCGATGATGCGGACCTTCGCAGGCACCGGCGCGGAGTTGTACCGGTGCTGCGCGAGCACCGGCTTCCAATCATGCAGCTCGGACTCCTCGATGAGCCAGTTCGCCTCGTGCGCGACGCACGACTGCGCCATCAGGTCGGTGTTGCTCCCGACCGTGACGGTGTTGGTCTCGGGGTCCTTATCAACGACATAGATCGGCTCGCCCGCCGCGACACCCAAACCGCGCCGCTGCCCGATCGTGTACTTATGCTGCCCGTCGTGCTCGCCGAGCTGCTCGCCGTGGAGATTCACGATCTTGCCCTTCACCCGAAGCTCCGGGCGTCGACGCTCCACCAACCCCGCGTAGTCATTGTCGGGGACAAAGCAGATCTCCTGCGAGTCGGGTTTGTCGAACACGGGCAGGTCGTACTTCTCCGCGATCGCGCGAACTTCTGCCTTGGTCATGTACTCGCCGATCGGCAGCAGCATCTCCGCGAGACGATCACGCGGCGCGCCAAAGAGCACATAGCTCTGGTCCTTCTTCTCATCCAACCCACGCAAGAGCTTGGGCGACCCGTTGCTGCGATCGATCCGCGCGTAATGACCCGAAGCGACATACCCCGCGCCGATCTGCTGGGCGTACTCATGGAGCTTGCCGAACTTCAGCCAATCGTTGCACCGCACGCACGGGTTGGGTGTCCGCCCGTTCGCGTACGCATCCACGAAGTAGTCGATGATCCGTCCGAAGTCCTTCTTGAAGTTGCACACATACAACGGGATCCCGAGCTTCGCCGCCACCTCGCGCGCGTCCGCGGCATCGCCCACGCTGCAGCACCCCTGATGCCCGATCTTCACCTTGCTCGGATCGCACGACACGCCCGCGGTATCAAACGGCATCATCTCGTCGATCGTCT
>CBDDIA010000015.1:0-120154 GCA_965228685.1 Phycisphaerales bacterium | reverse complement strand
TCTATCCTTTACAAGTCCAAAGAAGAAGTCAGATTCGTTGATGTGTACGTAAACATATGCATCTATAATGAATTTAGAGGAGTTAATAGGTTATCCATACTCAGCTTAATGTATTCAAGAACAACTTCATAATGCTGTAGTCTTGTTTGTGCTCCTTCTGAAATGCAATCTTTAAATTTGTCTTGGTTAAATTCATTGAGATTATGATAATTATCCTTGAGGAAATCAAAGCTGAACATTGCTATATTATATAATAAAAATAAAATTGTGAAACAAAGAAAATAGTCTTCATCAAAGAATATACTAATAGTTAATCATAAATAGTGAGTCGAATTCAAATCAAAAGTTTTAACTTACTCTCTTTATCTAAATCACTAATGTTATCTGTCGCAAAAGATATACTATTATTACTTTCAGCATTGCTTTTTAAATTAGGGCTTGAAATTAAGTTCAGCAGTTTGATAAATAGCATGATGAATACAAGGAGTCCAATTAGAGAGATTAGTACAGTAATGCCAATAAGTATTATCTTTTTGCTTTCTAGTTCATCCTTGCGGGATAACATAATCGTCCACCATATCATCGCACAAGTTCCAAAGAACAAAAGCAATGCTAAAATAAATCCAAAAATATGTGTATTTTGTACGAACGCTAGAAACATTTCAAGTAGTGATGTGATTACGACAGTGATGAAGATAATAAGAAGCCATTTCTTAATCCTTGCTGACTCTGAATTTAAACTCGTATACATATTTATTATATTTTCAGCGATCAGAGTAATTTAAGGGGTTTTGGGGTTTTGGGGTTTTGGGGATAACATCACGCTGTTGCCCAGCGCGATCTGCGATGCGCTGGGGACATTGGACACGCCCGAGCTCGGGATCGTCGCGCCCGATTCGCCGCCGACGGTGGTGGTCGATCTCTGCGGCGTGAACCTCGCGAAGCAGATGCATGTCGGTCACCTGCGTTCAACAGTGATCGGCGACGCGATCGCGCGTTTGTACGAACGCCTCGGGTACAAGGTCATCCGTCAATCCCATGTGGGCGATTGGGGGCTCCCCATCGCGATGGTCGTGCAGAAGCTCATCGAAATGGAGTCGGACGGGCTCGATCTGCAGACGGTGACGCTCGCCCAGCTCAACGCGATGTACAAGCAGGCGCAGGCTGAATGCAAAGCCGAGACCCGCGCGGTGCAGATCCTGGAGAAGGTCGGCGGGCACCCCAAGGCATTGGCAGAGCTTGAGCTGCGCATCGAGAACGCGAACGAGTCCATGGAACGCGCCAAGGCGTGCCTGGTGGCGCTGCAATCGGGCGATGAAGAATCTGTCCGCGTCTGGCAGCGGATCTACGACATCACGATGAGTGCGTGCCTGCACACCTGCGCCCGGCTGCACGCGCATGTCACGGACGAGCACAGCGCGGGCGAGTCCACCTACCGCGATGAGCTCGGCGATGTCGTGCATGACCTGATTGATCGCAAGGTCGCGGAAGAGGACGACGGCGCACTTGTTGTGAAGTGCGACGGGATCAAGGAACCCACGATCATCCGCAAGCGCGACGGCGGGTACCTCTACGCGACGACGGATATGGCCGCGATCAAACGGCGCGTCGAGAAGTTCGGAGGCGACATCGTTGTCTACTGCGTCGACTCGCGCCAGAGCTTGCACTTCAAGCAGGTCTTTGCCGCGGCAAAGAAGGCCGGGTACACCAAGACGAGCGCCGGGCACGACGCGACCCTCGTACATGCGATGTTCGGATCCGTCATGGGCGAGGACGGCAAGCCCCTCAAATCCCGCTCGGGCGAGAACCTCAACCTCTCCGATCTGCTCGACGAGGCGGTCTCGCGTGCGGATGCCACACTCACGGAACGCTCGCCCGACATCACGGGCGACGAACGCACGCAGATCGCGGAGTCCGTCGCGATGGCGGCGGTGAAGTACGCGGACCTGTCCATCGAACGGATCAAGGACTACATCTTCAGCTTCGATCGCATGCTCGCGTTCGAGGGGGATACGGGTCCGTACCTTCTCTACGCGCTGGTGCGCATCAAGAGCATCTTCCGCAAGGCCCAGGACGCGGGCATCGAGACCACGGGTCTCGATCAGGCGGCGTTCGATCTGCGTGAGCCCGTGGAGAAGGCGCTGGCGCTCAAGCTCCTGCGGTACCCCGGAACCGTCGAGGGCGCCGGGCTCAACCACGAGCCCAACCGGCTGTGTGCGTTCGCGTACGAGCTCGCGTCGAGCTTCAGCTCATTCTTCGACCAGTGCCCCGTCCTCAAGAACGACGACGAGGCGCTGCGTGCGTCGCGACTGCGTCTGTGTGCCCTGACGGGTCGGGTCCTCGAGGACGCGCTCACCACGATTGGGATCCCAACGGTCGAGCGGATGTAAATCCCCTATTCTGTCTTCAGATCGGTGATCTATTGATCGCATCGATCTTCTTGTGCGAACAATACAGCGCATGAGTACCGCCCCGATCACCGCTATGTCTGCATCGAACGATGACCAGATCGCGTCGCGCCCCGCGACGCGCGCCACGCTCACGATTGGGACGCATTTCCTTGTCGATGTCTTTTCGTTCGTCGGCGTGTCCCTCATGCCCCTGCTCGCCGTCACCCTCGGGATGAGCACGGAGCAGAAGGCGCTCCTGCTCGCGCTCGGGTCGTTGTGCTCGGGTGTCGTCCAGCCCATCGTCGCGTGGGTCAGCGACAAGTTCGATACGCGTGTTGTCGGGACACTCGGGTTCGTTGTTGCGGTGCTGTGTATTGGGAGCTTTGGGCTCGCGCAGAACTTCACCCAGCTCGCGATCTTGTATTCCGTCGGCGCTGCGGGCATCGGCGCGTTCCACCCGCCCGCCGCGGCGATCACGGGGCACCTGGGCGGGTCCAAGCGTTCCAAGTATGTCGCGTTCTTCTTCCTCGCGGGCATGGTGGGGGGGATGACGGGCAATGTGCTCATCCCCGAGTATGTCGCGATGATGACGCCCCGCGTGGACGGCATCCCCGACACCACGAGCGGGTTGCGCTCGCTGCTCTACCTCATCCCGATCGGTCTGCTCGCAGCGTTCGTGCTCGCCAAAGCAACACACTCCGTCGCGCATCGACACAACGGCGCCCATTCGACCCACACCGAGTGGGATGTGCATGAGAAACGCCAGCGCTGGTTCGCGGTGGGGGTGCTCTATATCACCAACATGCTGCGTTTCAGCGTGAACATGGCGCTCGTGTACCTGCTCGTCGAATGGGCGGGCGAGATCACCCTGATCCGCAACGACGCGGTGATGATGACGGAAGCGCTGGGGATCAAGGCGTCCAAGCTCAACGGGATCCTGCAGGCATCCATGCAGGTCGGCATGGGCGGCATGGGCATCGTCCTCGGATTGATCCTGTCCGCAAAGTACGAGAAGCTCGCGTTCATCGTCTTCCCGATCCTCGGTTCGCTCGCGCTCTACCTCATCCCAAGATCGGAGATGATCGCGCCGGGCATCGAGGTGCCCATCGCGATCGGCGCGACGATCCTCACGGGTGTCGGGTTCGGCGCGGTGATCCCCGTGAGCATCTCGCTCGCGCAGCGACTCCTCCCCCATCGCACGAGTCTGGCCTCGGGTCTCATGCTCGGCGGCGCGTGGATGATCGCGTTCGTTGGTCCGCTTATCGCGGAGCTCATCCACAAGGGTCTCGAGAACAAGCCCAGCGCCCCGCAATGGATGCTCGACGGCGCGGGGGCATTGCCCGAGTGGATCGGGACCCCATTGCTCAAGGGGATGGGGCTCGACGCGGGGTTCACCTGCACCGCGATCGTGCTTTTGTTCGCGGGTTTGATCGCGATGGCGCTCCCGGGCGAGCTTATTCGTCGCGTCGCACGCCACTGAAAAGCCCCTTGAACGGGGTGAATCAACAAATGTAACAGGAGTGCAACACCGCTGTGACATCAGGGTGACAGCTTTGCGTTGATCTGGGTTGTATTGATATGCGTACAACAAGCGGGTCTTTCCATTGAACGCAGGAGATCACACATGCCACGCACGCCGATTCAATCGTTCCACGCCCAGGTCCTCACGAGCACAATGATGCTGACCCTGATCGCGGGCGGCGCGATCGCGCAGGACGCAAAGACGACGCCCCCGGTGCAGACCGCGGAGCTGCCGATCGTTGAGCAACCCCGCACGATCACGATCACCCCCCAGCGCCCCGTGCGTCCGGGCGTGATCACCCAGGTCCGCGCGGTCGATGTCGATGTGCGGATCACGGACGCGCTGGCGACCACAACGATGCAGCTCGTTGTTGAGAACCTTGGCACCTCCGTCTCGCAGGCCCAGCTCGTGCTGCCCGTCCCCGAGGGCGCGACGATCCGCACCTTCGGGATCGATGGGATCGGCGACGAGCCCACCGCCCAGCTGCTCCCGCGCGAAGAAGCATCCCGTCGATACCACGAGATCGTGCGATCAATGACCGACCCGGGGCTGCTCGAGTTCGTGGGCAATGCGCTCATCCAATCGAGCGTCTTCCCCGTCGAACCCGGTGCGCAGCGCACCATGACGATCGTCTACGAGCAATCGCTCGATGCGCACCGCGGACGCGTGGAGTATGTCCTCCCGCGTTCCAACGCGCTCGCGAGTTCGAGTGTGGAATGGTCGATCGACATCGAGGTCGAATCGAGCGGGGTCATGGGGCCCATCTTCTCCCCATCGCACCCGATCGTCACCAAGCCCGTCACCGATACGCTCATGCGGGTGGGCGTGCCCGTGCTCAACGAGCCAGGTGCGTTCCGGATGTACGCCGTGCTCGGGTCCGAGCAGGACGCGACTGCACTGCTCTACCCCGACAGCGCGGGCGCGAACTCGGGGTACTTCATGTACATCGCTGACGCGCCGCGCTACGAGGACCTGGCGATGACCGGGCTCATCGATCGCATCGGGCGCGAGGTGACCATCGTCATCGACCGATCCGGATCGATGGGCGGCGAGAAGATCGCTCAGGCACGCGAGTCCGCCAAGCAGATCGTCCGGGGCATGAACATGGGCGAGTTCGTCCGCATCGTGGACTACGCCGATGAGGTCCGCGCGTTCTCCGACAAGAGCGTGATGCTTACGGAAGATTCGATCGAGCAGGTCATCGCGTACATCGACAACATCCAAGCACGCGGCGGCACCAACCTGCACGGCGCACTCGTGGATGCGCTCAGCGCCGACCCGGTGCCCAACACCCTCCCCATGGTGATCTTTCTCACCGACGGGCTCCCCACGGTCGGCGAGCGGAACGAAGCCGCGATCCGCAAGGCGGCCCAGGACGCGAACGCATCGAACCGGCGCGTGTTCACCTTCGGCGTTGGGTACGATGTCAACGCACCGTTGCTCGACGGGATCGCGATCGACACCAAGGCCGACTCAACCTTCGTTGTGCCCGGCGAGGATGTCGAGATGAAGGTCGGGCAGGTCTTCGACAAGCTCGACGGCCCGGTCATCCTCGATCCCATGTTCACAGCCTCCTATCTCGGGGAGATCGCAGCGGTTCTCCAGGTCAACATGATCCAACCCATCGAGCTCGGCGATATCTTCTCCGGGTCGCGTGTGCTCGTGCTCGGTCGCTACGAGAACCTGTTCAATCACCCCGCACAGATGGTCGTGTCCCCGACCGATCCAAACACCGCGATCTGCGACCCATTGATCGCATCGTTCGAGCGCAACGATGCATCCCAGAAGCATGCCTTTGTTGCCCGCCTCTGGGCGCAGCAGCGGATCAACACGCTCATCAACGAAATCCGTCTCGCGGGCGCAACGGGCGGAGAACCCAACAAGGAACTCGTCGACGAGATCGTGCGCCTCTCGCTCGAGCACGGGATCATGTCCGAATACACCGCGTTCCTCGCGGACGAAACGATGGATCTTGCGCGTGCGAGCTCGTTCTCCGGGACGGTCCAGGTCACCGATGGTATGAACATGCTCAACCAAACACGCTCGGGCGCGGCTGCGGTCTCCCAATCGCAGAACCGCAAGTCCCTGGATAACCAGGAAGCCATCTTCGCGGTCACCGCAGCCGAAGAAGCCGAGGGCGATGATTACGCCTACGCGGGCGGGAAGGTGCAGAGCGTCGGGAATATATCCTCGAACACCTACTTCGACGCACGCATGAACCAGGTCCGTGTCCAGAACATCCAGCGCGGGCTCAAGGGAACGATCTATCGCAAGAATGCCCAATGGGTCGACCCGATGCTCGGGGAGGACGCGTCCCTCGAGCCCGAGCAGACCATCGAGTTTGATACCGACGCGTACTGGACCCTCGTAGACGATCTGGTCACCCAGGACCGCCAATGGATCCTGAGCAACCGAGGCGAGATCTACTTCCTCAACCAAGGGCAACGCGTCCTCGTCAAGAACCCCCAGTAATGCCGATACCATCACTACGCCCGATGTGTGCAATCACGGGCGTTCACGAAAGGATTCTCACCATGATGTTCAACTCCCGCACCCTTACCGCCGTCACGATCGGCGCACTCACCCTCGCGTCCGGGTACGCGATGAGCGACGACACCGCGCTGACGATCTACTCCACCGCGACCCCCGGCGCGATCAACCCCGACCTCTACCGTCCCGTGCCCGGCGGGGGCAGCTTCGGGTACAGCCGATACAACCAGATCCCCGGGTACGCGATCGTCAAACAACAACGCACCCTCGACATCGAGCGTGGCGTGTCCGAGTTCAGCTTCCAAGGCGTCGCAGCCCTCCTCGACCCGACCACCGTCCTCTTCGAATCGCTCGACAACCCCGAGGGCACCTTCGTGCTCGAGCAGGACTACCGGTTCGATCTGCTGAGCATGGACAAGATGCTCGAGCGCTACATCGACAAGCAGATCGTCTGGGGGGGCGAGGAGGTCACCCTCATGTCCGTGTCCGGCGGCGGGATGCTCATCCAAGGGGCCGACGGGTCGATCCAGTTCGTTCAGGGGTACGACGGAGTGAAGTTCCCATCCATCGCCGACGGGCTCATCACCCGACCGACACTCAACTGGATGATCAACTCCGACAAGGGCGGCCAGCAGGACACCCGCATCTCCTACGAGACCAAGGGCATCACCTGGTGGGCGGACTACAACCTTGTGTATGAGGAAGGACGCAACCCCAACGAAGGCACCATCGATCTGAGCGCGTGGGTCTCGATCCTCAACCAATCGGGCGGGTCCTACGAGGACGCGAACCTCAAGCTCGTCGCGGGTGATGTGAACCGAGCGCCAACTGGTGGCGGGCGCTCGCCATTCACTGGCGGTCGCGAGGTGTATGCGATGGCTGATGCACGCATGGAGAAGGGCTTCGAGGAGCAGGCCTTCTTCGAGTACCACCTCTACACCCTCGGGCGTCCGACCACGATCCCGGATCGATCCACCAAGCAGATCGAGCTCTTCGAGCAGGCGCGCGAGATCCCCGTCAAGAAGCGCTTCATGTTCGACGGCACCCAGCAGTTCATGTACTACGGCGGCGGTCGCCAAGAGAGCGAGCAGTTCGGGATCGGAGGCGACACCAAGGTCCAGGTCTTCCTCCAGTTCGACAACAAGGAAGAGGACGGGCTGGGCATGCCCCTCCCCTCGGGGCGCATCCGCGTCAGTCAGCTCGATGACAACGACGGATCCTTCGAGTTCATCGGCGAGGACACCATCGACCACACCCCCCGCAACGAGGAGATCACCATCAAACTCGGCAACGCCTTCGATGTCGTCGGCGAACGCCGACAGGTAAGCTTTGAGCGCGGGCGCGATTGGATGCGCGAGACCATCGAGGTGAAGATCCGCAACCAGAAGGAAGACGCGACCGAGGTCCACATTCAGGAGCACCTCTACCGGTGGAGCAACGCCAAGATCGAGCAGATCTCACACAAGAACGAGATGCTCGACTCACGCACCATGCACATCCCCGTCACGGTTGATCCCGAGGGCGAGGTGGTCGTGACCTACACCGTGTTCTACAGCTGGTGAACTGGGAGCGCGATGTCGTTAGGCGTGATCATTGTGGTTGAAGACGACAACGCGATTCGGCGCGGGCTCGCCGACGCGTTGTCGTATTCCGGGTACACCGTGCACCAGGCACCCGACGGCGCATCGGGGCTCGAGCTCACACTGTGCACCGACGCGGACCTGGTGCTGCTCGACATCATGATGCCCAAGATGGACGGGCTCGAGGTTCTGAACCGACTGCGTCGCGCCAAACCGGCGCAGCCGGTGATCTTCCTCACCGCACGCGGCGAAGAGTACGACCGGGTGAAAGGGCTCAAGCTCGGCGCGGACGATTACATTGTAAAGCCCTTCAGCATCGACGAACTCATCGCCCGGATCGAGGCGGTCCTCCGCCGATCTCCGGGTCGCCCAAGCGGGCAACGCACCACAACCATCGCGGGGCGCGAGATCGACTTTGAACGCCGGGAGGTGGCGCTCCCTACGGGCGTGCGCCGATCGCTCACGGAGCGCGAGCACGAGGTGCTCAGGTTCCTGTGCTCGAACGCGGGGCGCGCGATCTCGCGCGAGGAACTGCTGCAGACCGTGTGGGGGCTCGACCCGCGCGGGACGCACACGCGCACCGTGGACATGACGATCGCGCGTCTGCGTGAGACCCTCGACGATGAGCCGGGCGATCCGAAGGTCATCAAAACCGTGCGGGGCAAGGGGTACATGATCGTGTCCGATGCCGATGAACATCGCGGGGAGGACGCGTGAATACCCGTCGCGTCATGACTTGGGTGATCTTCTGGTCGAGCGTTGCGCTCGCATTGGGCGCGCTCGCGTGGGTGAGCGTTGAGGTGGTGTCGCTGGAGAAACGCGAAGCGGAATCTCGTGCCCAGGCAACCCGCGAGGAATCCATCCGGCGCGCACTCTGGCGCTTAGACTCGATGATGGCCCCCGTCCTCGCGGTCGAGGCATCCCGCCCCATCGAGGATTACTCCCGCCTGCAGGCATGGTCGATCGACTCCAACACCATGAACCAGCTCCGCGTTGGGACTGCCCTCGATTCGTACGCGCTCCAGTACTTCAACTTCGATGAACGAGCAAACGAGCAGGAAGACGCACGCGTCAACACGCTCTCAAGGAGCTATCTCACGGATCTGAGCACGGCGCGGGAGCAGGTTGAAAGCTCAACCGTCTCGCCCGAGATCGCGTCGAAGGCTTCCGAGTCGGACTTCGATGCACGCAACCGGATCGCACAGATCGCCACCCAGAACGCGCCGCAACGCGGGATGCCGAAGTCGGACGACCAGGTCGAGCTCCTCAAGGAAGAACCAGTGCAATCAAGGAGCTCGGCGAGCTTCAAGATGGCTGAGGAGTCGATCTCATCGGACAACGCCTCGGGCATGATCATCAGCGATCACGCCCTTTCGGATGAAGTGCCTTCCCCCAGCGCAGGCTCATTGACGCCGCGATGGATCGAACGCGACAACGAGCTGCGGCTCGTGCTCGTTCGCGACGCGATCGTGAACAATCAACCCGTCCTCCAGGGGCTCGAGCTGGACTGGCACAAGCTCCGTGCCGATCTGCTCCGCTCGATCTCCGATGTCCTCCCGGGCGCCTCGCTCGCACCGTCGAGCACGACCTCGCTGGGTGCGTACCGGATGGCCACCATCCCCGTCGTGCTCGTCCCCCCGCCCGAGGGGTTCCGCGTCTCGTGGGCGTGGTCGCCCGCACGCGTGGGGCTCGTGGTGACCTGGATCGCGATTATCGCGACGATCGTCGCGGTGGGGGTGGTGCTTCGCGCCGCAATCGTGTTGTCCGAGCGACGCGGCAGGTTCGTCAGCGCCGTAACGCACGAGTTGCGCACGCCGTTGACGACTTTCCGCTTGTACTCGCAGATGCTCGCCGACGGGATGGTCTCCGACGATCAGGTCCGCGCGGACTATCTGAGCACGCTCAAACGCGAGAGCGAGCGACTCACCGGGATCGTCGAGAATGTCCTCGAGTACGCTCGCCTCTCACGCGTCCGCTCAACCAAGGGCAAATCCTCCGGCGAGCAGACCCTCTCTCCGGGCGCACTCGTCGCACGATTCCGCCCCGCGCTGGCGCGCCGGTTGAGTCAGGACAACATGGACCTCGTCGCGTCGCTCGATCTCGACGCGTACCAGGACCGAACGATCACCATCGATCCGCACGCCGTCGAACGCGTGATGATGAACCTGATCGAGAACGCGTGCAAGTACGCGTCGCCGGGTGATGAGGACGCGGACAACGACGAGCACGACACGCGCGTGCACCTCGATGTCTCCGTCAAGGACAACATGCTCGAGCTCCTCGTCGCAGACCACGGCCCGGGCATCGCGCCCTCCGATCGCGCCAAGATCTTCGGCGAGTTCCAGCGCGGACTCCGCGGGTTGGGCAACGCCCGCTCGGGACTCGGTCTCGGGCTCGCGCTTTCGCGCGGGCTCGCCCGCGAGATGGGAGGCGATCTCTCCCTCGTCCGCCGACGCGGGCACGGCGCGGAGTTCCTCTTCACGATCCCGCTTGATGATCTGAATAGGCAATAGGTGAGGAGTTGGAGCTCAGGATGCGCTGGACGCAAAGCACACCCACGCGGTCTCTTCATCGATCGCTTCGCGTGGGTTGATTGATGCGGACGCGTCCATCCCCGATCGACGCCGATTCGTTGCGCCCTGGATCGAATCCTCTGCGTTGGCGCGCACGATCGGGACATCCGATCCGAACAACAGATCAACCCCCGGCGCGAGCCCCGACTTGAGCAGCGAACGAATCGGCAACACCCGATCCAACCGATCGGGCACCGCCCGGCGCAGCGCTTCCATATCCGCAAGCAGGTGGCACGGCTGCAACGACGCCTTCACACCCAGATTCACAAACCGGCGCAGGTCCTGCTCGTCGATGAGCTCCGCGTGCTCGATCCGGCACCCCGAGTGGGTGCACTTTGTTTTTTCGATCGCGTCGAGCACCGCACGCACCGCGCCGTCCCCGATCGCGTGCGCCGCGATGGGCAGCCCAACCGCCTTGCAGGCGTTGAGCGATTCCTCGATCTGCTTGGGCGTCATCATCGGCGTCCCGCACGGGCGATCCGGGTGCCCGTCCGCGTACGGGTGGAGCATCCACGCCGTGCGCGAGTTGAGGGTCCCATCGACAAAGATCTTCCCGCCCGCGATCGATACCCGTTCATCGAACCCGACCCGCTGCGCGTCCAGACTTGATTTGAGATCCGGGATCAACGGGAAGAGCTCGAAGCGCATATTCCCGATCTCGCCCGATTCGAGCAGATTCGTGAGCACCCCGCCCAGCCAAGGCTGGGCCTTGAGGTCGTGCACCTCCACGAACCCGAGTGATGCGAGATGCGCGCACGCGGCTCGTACGAGCTCGACGCGCCGCTCCGCGTCAGGTTCCGCGACCGCGTTCCACATCCGCAGGGCCGCGTGCTCAAGCAGCAGCCCCGTGGGCTCGCCTTGCGCGTCGAGTTCGACCACGCCCGATTCGATCTTGGTGCCCTTGTCGATCTTCGCGTGCGCCAGCGCTGAGGACGACGCGACGAGCGCATGGTAATCAAAGCACCACGCGACCACGGGGCGTCCCCCGCCCGCGCGATCGAGCTCGGCCCGGGTCGGCCAACGCGCCTCGTCCCACCCCTCCGGGCGGGCGCTGTGCGCCAGGATCCATTCGCCCTGTCCCGCCGCGGATGCGCGATCCGCGATCGCGTCGAGCATCGATTGGGCGCTGTCGCACCCGCCCAGATCGAGCATCGTCAGCGAGCGCCCGAGCTGAAAGATGTGCGCGTGCGCCTCGCGGAGGTTGGATCTCATACCGCGCCCCCGATCAACGACGCGATGACGAGCTCGCACTCGTCCGCGTTCACCACAGGGCTCGGCCAGTTCATCCGCAGCACCCCGAAGTCCGCGCGGATGTCGCTGCCCTCGTCATCGACACCCACCGCGACGGGCTCGTCGATCCGAGCACCCGTCATGAGCTTGCAGACTTCCCGCAGCGCGATCTGATCCGCGTTGAGGCGCTTGCACAAATGCGGGATCGCGTCGTTGAGCGGGTTAGGTTTCATCAGCGCATCGCCGTCGGCAACGCCTCCCGAATCGATCTTCGCGAACGCGATCCGCCCACGCGCCCAGAGCGGGCGATCCTGACGCAGGTGGTACGCGAGGTACCGATCGCTCGCGATCGACTCGGGCATCTCCTCGATCGCGAGGGTCACTCTGATCGGGCAGGTGAACGAGTCCTCCGGAATCGCCAGCACGCAATCGTCCGCACCGAGCATCTCGTGCTCGACGCACAGGACGAGCTCGCCCGAGGACGGGTCGATGATGTACGACGCGGGCGTCGGCGTCCCGTCGCACAAAAGCGTCCCACCCGTGTGCGATCGGATCAGTGATCGCGCCCGCACGAGCGTGTCGTGTCCAGATTCATCCATGCTCACGCGTGCTCCTTCTGCTCCAGGGTTTCCAATACCTCATCAACCGATCGGATCATCGTCGGCACATGCTCGTCATCACAGGGCGCGAGCATCAGCTGATAGATCCGTACCGCGACCCATCGCCCGAGCTTATACCCCGCGGGGTCGATATCGCCCACGCACCGGAACCCCATTGACTCGTGCAATCGCTCGCTCGCGGGGTTGGGGACACTCACGCCCGCGAGCACCACCCGATACCCCTGCGCTCTGAGGATCTCGAAGAGACGCGCGTAGAGCGCCCGGCCCACGCCGCGCCCCTGCGCCCCGTCCACGATGTAGATCCCCGATTCAAGCGTCCAGTCGTACGCCTTGCGTGTCTTCCATGCGGACCCCTTCGCGAACCCGAGGAACGACCCGTTCTCGCTCGTCGCGACGATCCACGGGTACCGATCGCGCGTCGCGACCCAGTCCGCCCGGATCTCGTCCTCGTCGGTGCGGATCGTCCCAAAGTGCGCCACGCCGTGCTCGATCGCGTGGTTCAAGACCGACGCTACCGGTTCGCAGTCCTCGTCTCGCATCATCCGAATGTGCATCGAAACCTCCGCATCCGCATGACAGCATATCACACGCGGAAGATCGATCCGAGCTTCTTCCCGAGCATCAACGACGCGCCGAACAGGGTAATGGTCAGCAGGGTCATCCCCCACACACCCATCGCCGACGCGATGTAGATACCGTCGCCCAACCGGTTCGTGAACTCAAAGATCATCTTCGTGATCGGGAAGTGGTCGCTCCGCTGCGCGAGGATCAGCGAGTCCGAGACCTCGAGCATCGAGAAGCTGAACACCAACAACCCGCCCGCGATCAGGTTCGCCATGATCAACGGCACGATCACCTTCCGCACCGCGGTGATCCGCGAAGCGCCCAGGTTCACCGCCGCCTCCTCGAGCTCGCCCGAGGTCTGCTCCAGACCCGAAACGGTTGAACGCACGATATACGGCAAGCGCCGGATCGCGTACGCGATAATCAACAACGGGAACGGGTTGGGGTTCTCGCCGAATACTTCGAGGTTGAGCCAGGTCCCCTCCAAGGGCCCGCCCGCACCGAACGGCCAGCGCAGGGTCATCGCAACATACCCGAACGCCATCACCAACCCGGGCACCGCGAGTGGCAGCATGCACAACGCGTCGAGCAGCGAGCGCCCCTTGATCGTCGTCCGCACGATCAGGTACCCGATGAGCACCCCGAACGCCATGTTCAGGACCATCGCGATCAACGACAGGATCAACGAGTTCTTGATCGAGTTGAACGACTCGCTCGCGGTGAGCGCTTCGTTGAAGTGGCTAAATGTAATGTCCTTGGGCAAAACCGTCGCGTACCACGACCCGGGCTCGGCGATACTCGTCAGGACCACCCCGATATGAGGCAGGATCGCGAGGATCACCACGAACCCGAACCCGAGCGCCGCCGCCCAACCCCAGAACGCGGGCAACGGGATCTCCCCGCCCGCACGCGAGGCCTTGGAGTACATCGCGTACCCCTTGCGCCCGAACACCATCTTCCCCATCAAGTAGAACATCACCGCCGACACGAGCAGCACAAGCGTCAACGCGTACGGCTCGGCGCTGTTCTGGACCTCTTTGAGACCGTAGAAGATCTGCACGCTGGTGACGCCGTAGTAATCGAACATCAACGGCGTCCCGAGCTCGGTAAAGCTCCAGATGAACACGATCGTCGCGCCCGCGAACAACCCCGGACGGATCAAGGGCAATGTGATCTTGAAGAACCGACGCCAACCGCCCGCGCCAAGGTTCTCCGCGCTCTCGTCGAGCGCCGGATCGAGGTTCGCAAGCGAGGCCGTCGCGTTGAGGTAGATGATGGGGTACAGGTGCAGCGCCATCACGACGACCACGCCCCAGAACTTCGCCTGACCCAGGATGTCCCAGTCCGTGCCCAAGAGCGCATTGAGCGCCCCCTCACGCCCGAGCAGCGCCCGGATCCCGATCGCGCCGACAAACGGCGGCAGGATCAGCGGCACCAAAATCGATGCGTTGAGGATCTTCTTCCCTGGGAAGGTGTACCGGGCGCTGAGCACCGCGAGGGGCAGCGAGATCACAATACACAAAAAGGTTACGGCGCACGCGATCTTGAACGCGTTGACGATACCCCCCATGAGGTTCGGGTCCTCAAAGACCAGGCGGAGGTGATCAAGCGTAAACCCCGACCCCGTCGCGGGGTCCTCAGCGAACCCGCCCCGGACCGTCAGACCGATGGGATAGAGCAGGAACACGCTGAGCACAAAGAGCATCAACGCGAGCAGCCCGTACTGGATGAGATTGCGATAAGTGCGTGCGGACATGGATGTCCAGTGTATGTGCCCACCACCCGATCGACCGCCCTGAGGATCATGAAACCCGTATCAGGACGCCCGGGTCGGGTCGCGCGTGCAATTTGTCGTGGGTTCACCTAGAATAGACCGGTTCATGGTCGGCAACAGGATGTCCCGCCGACCCGACAAGAACCCGAAAGGAGTTCACGATGCGTATCAATGTTGTTGGATTGCACCTGGAAGTCACCGATCCCATCCGTGCCCACGCCGAGAAGAAGGCCAAGAAGCTCGAGAAGTTCGACGACCTTACCCAGCAGATCGACATCAAGTTCTGGAAAGAGAACTCCGCACAAGAGAACTACACCGTAGAAATCTCCGTCGATGTCGTGAACCACCCCGCGTTCATCGCCAAAGCGGACGGGCACGACCTGTACCTCGTGATCGACGACGCAATCAACAAGGTCTCGCGACAGCTCAACGACCATCGCGAGAAGCTCAAGATCGAACACCGTGCTTGATCGGCGCACCCGAACGAGTGGGAGACACTTCGCATGAAACTCACGGAGATAATCACGCCCGACTCGATCCGGGTCCCGCTCGAATCCACCGAGCGTGATCAGGTGATCGCCGAGCTCATCGACACGCTCGTCGCGTCCGGCGCCGCCGACGCGTCGATCCGCGACGAGCTGCTCGCCAAGGTGCTCGAGCGGGAACGCAAGCACTCGACCGGGTTCGGGCGTGGGGTCGCCGTCCCCCATGTGAAGCACACGAGCATCGACAAGATGACCGCCGCGGTGGGTGTCACGGGCAAGGGGATCGACTTCAACTCCCTCGACAAGCAGCCGGTCTACACCGTGTTCCTGCTGCTGAGCCCCCAGAGCCGACCCGAGGAGCACCTCCAGGCGATGGAGCTCATCTTCAAGAACCTGTCCAAGGACACCTTCCGGCGCGAGCTACGCCAGGCCGACGACGCCGAGCAGATCCACAAGCTGCTCGACGACGCCGATCACCATCGTGTAGGCGGGTGATCAGATCCGAACGACGCACCCACCCCAACCGGGACACACGCCGGGAACGCCCATCGTGAGTGAAACCTGCTCATCCAAGATGAAGATCACGAACCGGTACGGGCTTCACGCCCGCCCCGCGACAGACTTCGCGCAGGCCGCCGCCGGGTTCGCGTCCGACATCCGCGTCAAGCACGACGACGAGCAGGCAGACGGTAAATCCGTCATGGAGCTCATGATGCTCGCCGCGACCCAGGGAACCGAGATCGAGATCCTCTGCTCCGGGCCCGATGCGCAAGACGCCCTCTCGCACCTCGCGGACCTGGTCGCACGCGGGTTCGACGAAACGGACGATTGAATCGATCGATTGTTAAGAACTCAATGACCCGAGCCCGCGCTCCGCGAGCTCGGTTTCGCTCATCCGCGTGATCGAGGCGCCGATGCTGCCCAAACGCTCTTCGAGCTTCTCGTACCCGCGATCGATGTGGTAGACACGATTGATGATCGTGGTCCCTTGCGCCGCCATCGCCGCGATGACGAGGCTCGCGCTGGCGCGGAGATCGCTCGCCATGACCGGGGCGCCCGTGAGCTGCTTCACGCCCGAGATGACCGCCGTCGTCCCGTGCCGATGCACCTGCGCCCCCATGCGTGTCAGCTCCGCGACATGCAGGAAGCGCTCGGGGAAGATCTTCTCCGTGATGACCGAGTTGCCCTCCGCGAGGCACAGCAGCGCCATGAACTGCGCCTGCAGGTCTGTCGGGAACCCGGGGTGAGGCTGCGTTGTGATCTGCACCGGGCGGAGCCCCTCGGGCGCACTGATCGTGCAGGTCCGTCGTAACGGATCGATCGGGGAGGTCCCGCGTGGGACATCCGTCGGGTCGATGTGCACGCCCATTGCCTCGAACCGGTCCGTCGCGGACATCAGCGCATCGAGCGGGCAGTTGGTGAGCTCGATCGTCGAACCCGTCGCTGCCGCCGCGCACATGTAGGTCCCCGCCTCAATCCGATCGGGGATGATCGCGTGATCGACCCCGCCGAGCGATTCGACGCCCTCGATCGTCACACGCGGGGATCCCGCGCCCGTGATTTTCGCGCCCATCGCGTTGAGCATGTCCGCGAGATCTACGATCTCCGGCTCGCACGCCGCGCACTCGATGATCGTCGTCCCCTGCGCCAGGGTCGCCGCGGACATCACATTCGCCGTCCCGAGCACCGTCGATCCGAACGGGCCGCCGAGGAAGACCGTGTCGCCGATCAATCGCCCGGACTGGGGGACGCGAGCGATGATGTCGCCGCCGTCGAGCTCGATCTTCGCGCCCAGCGCTTCAAGCCCGCGCAGGTGCAGATCCACGGGGCGTTGCCCGATCGCGCACCCGCCGGGCATGGACACGCGGGCGGTGCCCCGTCGCGCAAGCATGGGCCCGAGCACGCAGATGCTCGCCCGCATCGTGCGGACGATGTCGTATCGAGCGTGCACCTCGGACTCGTCCGTGGCCTGCAGATTGATCGTGGTCCCGTTACGCTGGATCTCAACCCCGAGCTCACCGAGCAACCGGAGCATGTTCCCGATATCGGAGAGCTCGGGCACATCGCGGAGGGTGACAGGCGCGTCCGTGAGCAGGGTCGCCGCGAGCAGCGGGAGCGCTGCGTTCTTAGACCCGTTGACCCGCAACGAGCCACTGAGCTTGCGTCCACCCTCGATCACGAATACATCCATGCGTCGCCTCCCGCGCGTTCCGTCGCGTCTGAGTGTACCACTTGAGTTCTCGAGGAGTGCCCATCGATCCCCGAATCCGCCCAGATCATCGGCGATTTCCCCCGCCGGGCTCCTGAAACCGGATCCGCTTCAACACACGCCCATCGCCTTGCCCAAACGGCACAACCCGAACGCCCCTCCCAGATCACCCCCGCGAGGCGCAATTTTCGCGTCCTTCGATGGCAACCCAGAATCCGAATTCGACCCTTCTCACAACACCCGACCCAGGAACTGTCTCGGGTCACGACATGCACCCAACGGAGCGCTCCCATGAGCACGGCTGAACAACACATCGAGTCCCACGAGCACGCGTCGTTTACGCACGGCAACCGCCTCATGCAGGCGCTGCTGATCGCTGCGATCGCCGCGTCGGGACTCTCCATGATCTTCTCTGTCGGGACCGCGATGGCCTCGGCAGGCGAGTCCCACGAGCAGAGCGCGGGTGTCGCGCTCGTCGAGTAACAAGCGGGGTACGCGGCCAACGCCGCAGGAGCGATCGGAATGAGCCCTTAAACCCATCCCCACCCCCCGCGTGCCCGTCAACCCGGGCGACTCACCCAGCGAACACCCAACCCATCGGAGGCCACATGTACACCACCCCGACCAATCGATCTCGTTCACTCCTCAAGCTCTCGCTCATCGCAGGCGGTGTCGCAACCCTCTGCACCTCCAGCGCCCTCGCGCAGGACTACGCGGATCTCCCCGAATCCATCACCCTCACCGGCATCGTTCGTGACTTCCAGGAACGATCCGTCCAAGGCGGGCACACCGATTTCGAGTACCGACCCGCGGGCGGGTTCGGACACTACATGGGCATCGTCTCCGACTACCTTGGTGAGGACGACAAGCCCGTCTTCAACTCGACCGGCGTCCGGATCAGCTCTGATTGGAAGGACTCGTCCGGGAACAAGATGATCTCGTCCAAGTCGTACATCTCGCCCAAGGAAGGCGATATCCAGGGCTCGTTCCAGTCCAATGCAGGCGCGATCCACGACGCGGGCGCATTCGCACAATGGTTCCGCGACACCCCCGGCGTCAATGTCTCTAAACCCCTCGATCTCCGCCTCGTGCGTCAGTCCGGGTCCAATGTCTATGTCTTCGACGACAAGCACGACCCCATCTACGCAAACCTCGGCGGGTTCTTCCCCATCAACGGCGACCTCTACGGCAACTCCGCGGGGAACAACAAGAACTTCCACTTCACCTTCGAGCTCCAGACCGAGTTCACCTACGACGCGGACGCGGACCAGACCTTTACCTTCACGGGTGACGACGATGTCTGGGTCTTCGTGGACGGGCACCTCGTGATCGACATCGGCGGCGTCCACTCCGCGGTCAAGCAGACCATCGAGCTCAATCGTCTGAGCTGGCTCGAAGACGGGCAGCGCTACAAGCTGAGCTTCTTCTTCGCCGAGCGTCACCGCACGCAGTCCAACTTCCGCATCGAAACCACGATGCAGCTGCGAACAGTCGAGCTCCCCCCAACCGCGGCCCTCTACGACTAAACAACCACCGAGCGCATGTTGGTGTTGGTGCGAGGCCGATCCGTCAAAAACGGATCGGCCTCCTCCTTTTTGCATGTATCGATTGTCGACTCATCCGAGCGGGCGTGATCACCGGACCCGGTTGCGCTTCGAGTGATTCCCGCGCGAACCGCTGTGGTGGATGAAGATGTGCTTCTGGTTCTCCAGGATCCGATCGCGACGGACCTCGCGCTGGTACTGATCGTGCGACGAGTACCCGTCGGACCCCGGGAAGATGAAGGTGTTGGGGTTGTTGCTGACCGTGAAGTAATCACGATCGTTGAGCGACGGGCGTGCCTGCACCGGCCACGCGTACCACCCCGCCGTCGCGTTGGGGACCGAGATCGAAAGCTGCGCATCACGCCGCGAGAACTCGGGCGCCAGGTCCCGCTCATAGGTGTAGAACGACCCCTCCGTCTGCACGCCCGGCGAGAACATCACGGCGCTCGAGTTGCCCGAGCTCGTCATGAGCGCCAGACGGGCTTCATGATCGCTCGGGGTCGTCTTCCAGCGACGCCCATCCTGATCACCCGCAAGCGATGATCCTGAGAGCACACCCACAAGCGTGAGCGCCACAACGCACGATGCACGATTCATGTTCTTCGGTTGGATCTTCATACAGAGATACACAACCACAATCCGGGGTCTGCTGCCAATGAACTTGGGATTTGATGCGTACTCACGCATACAGATACGCAGATTGAGGGGTTTATCGGGTCATTCTCGGCCCAACAACCGATCGACCCGGGCACGCGATTCCATGAGCGCGCGTTCCCCGTCCGCCCATTGCCCCGACGCGATCGCCGCCCCGATCGCGTCCGCGATGCGTCCGGCGCCGCCCGGTGCGCGATACCCCGGCGCGTTGAACCCGTCGATGATCATGTCGCACCCCGCCATCAGCGCCATCGCTGCCGACTCGCCCTCCCCGAACCGATCCCGGATCGCACGCATGTCCAACGAGTCACAGAAGATCGGGCCCGTGAATCCGATCCCGTCCCGCAGGATCCCCGTGAGGTGGGCCGACGACAACGACGCGGGCAGGCGTTGATCGATCGAACGATGGATCAGATGCCCGGCCATCACCCCGATCGAGTCCCCGTGATGCGCGATCAGGGTCTCGAATACCCGCTGCTCGTCGCGGGTGTGCGTGTCCGTGATGTCGCACATACCGTGGTGCGTATCGATCAGGGACGACCCGTGCCCAGGGTAGTGCTTGATGCAGCACCCGACCCCCGCATCCCGGTGACGATCGATAATGATCGATGCGCACGCCACCACCGTGTCGTGATCGACCCCGAACGCCCGCTCCTTCTCCGCGATGATCGGCGAGTGTTCCTCGATCGCGAGATCGACGCACGGCGCCAGGTTCAGATCGATCCCCAACGACGCGAGCTGGATCGCGTGCTGGGTCGCGTACTGATCCTGATCGATCCGCTCCCACGACGCGAACTCGATTGCCGAAACGCTCGGGAGGAACCCACGCTCCTGCGACAAACGCGAGACCCGCCCGCCCTCCTGATCGATCGCGACGATCAGGCCCTCGCCGAGTTCGTGGCGCAGGTCCGCGATGAACCGCTCGAGCTGATCCGGATTGAGGATATTGCGGTGGTGGTTCCCCGCGATGTCGTGATCGAACAGGATCACGCCCCTGCATTGGGTACCCCTGAGCACATCGACATCGGCGCGGGTGATGTCCTCGTTCATCGTGCACCCACGGATCCCCAAGATCAACGATGAACCAACAAGCTCGGAAAGACTCATGCGTGCGCTCCGATGATCCGCGACAAATGCCCATCCGCGTCGACAATCAACGCGTCCGCGTCGCTGCGTGTGCACGATCGGTGATGCATCACGACCGCGTGCTTGACGGAGTTCCCCGCACGATCAAGCAACTCGAACGCGTCGTGACGATCGATGGTGCAGGTCTGTGCCACGATCCGTGCTGCACGATCACGCAGCTTGTCGTTCGTCGCGCGCACATCCACCATCATGTTCGAGTAACACTTCCCGAGCCCAACCATCGCGCCCGTCGTGATCATGTTCAGGACCATCTTCGTCGCGGTCCCCGCCTTCATCCGTGTCGAACCCGTGAGCACCTCAGGGCCCGTCCGAACCGCGATCAACACATCGCACCACGACGCCCGCTCGATCGGGGTGCAGGTGAGCATCCCCGTGCGAGCGCCCTTGGACTTCGCGTATTCCACCCCACCCAGAACAAACGGCGTCGTCCCGCCCGCTGCGATCCCCAGCACCGAATCCCGCTCATCGATTCCCAAATCGTCGAGTTGCGCATGCACCCCGTCGTACTCATCCTCGCGATGCTCCGACGACACCCGCAACGCCCGATCCCCGCCCGCAATGATCCCGATGACCTGCCCGGGATCACTCTGAAAGGTGGGGGGGCACTCCGACGCGTCGAGCACGCCCAAACGCCCGCTCGTCCCCGCACCCAGATAGATCAATCGCCCGCCCGAGCGCAACGACACGACGACGCCGTCCGTGAATCGGGCGATATGCTCGATCTGATCGCGGACCGCGTGCGCGATCGTCGCGTCCTCGTCGTTGATGAGTTCCAGGCACGCCCTCGTCCCCATCGCGTCGAGATTGATCGATCGCGCGTTCCGCTGCTCCGTGAGCAGGTGCCCCCGATCGGGCGGGGTCGCGCGGGATGGATCGTTCGAGCCCAAAGCACCCCCGGCAGGGATCGAACCTGCGACCTGCGCTTTAGGAAAGCGCTGCTCTATCCAACTGAGCTACGAGGGCAACCAGACAAGTGTACTCCGATAAGCCGATGATGAGTACACACCGCCCCGATCCCGATGTATCGGATCGGACACCCGCAGCGAACCCATGGACCCATGCAACCCACCCCCACGCACCAACCCGTCCCCGTCTGGCTCAAACGCACCCTGACCCTCGCGGGGATCTACAACATCATCTGGGGCGCGTGGGTGATCCTCTTCCCAACATCCCTGTTCGCGATGATGGACCTCCCAGAGCCCACCTACCCCGCGATCTGGCAATGCGTCGGGATGATCGTCGGCGTGTACGGCCTCGGGTACCTCATCGCGGCGCGAGACCCCATGACGCACTGGCCGATCGTCCTCGTCGGACTCCTCGGCAAAGTCTTCGGGCCCATCGGGTTCGTCTACGCCGCCCTGATCACCAACCAACTCCCCATCGAGTTCATCTGGACCATCATCCCCAACGATCTCATCTGGTGGGTGCCCTTCACCATGCTCCTCGTGCGAGCTGCGAAGTATCATCAGGGTGTCCACCTCAACGGAGACGCACCCATGAGCTTCCAAGACGCGATCCAATCCCACTACGATCAGCACGGCAGACCCCTCGTGGATCTCGCGGAACAATCTCCCGTCATGCTCGTGTTCCTGCGCCATCTCGGGTGCACCTTCTGTATGGAGACCCTCCAGGATCTGAAGTCCCAGCGCCAACAGATCGAGGATCAGGGGATCAAGCCCGTCCTCGTACACATGAGCGACGACGAAGCAGCCCAGAGACAGTTCGCCAAATACACCCTCGACGATCTGTCGCGCATCTCCGACCCGGATCAGGACCTGTACCAGGCCTTCGAACTCAAACGCGGCTCGCTCTGGCAACTCTTCGGCCCGCGCGTCTGGTTCCAGGGGTTCCGCGCCCTGTTCAAGGGCAACACCGTCGGCAAGCTCCAGGGCGATGGGTTCCAGATGCCCGGCGTCTTCATCCTCCACAAGGGCACCATCATCGAGAGATACCGCCACGCCGCAGCGGGTGATCGACCCGAGTACGCGTGCATGTCCGATTCCTGCACCATCCCCGCTTCACCATGAACGAATCCCTCGTCACGACGACCCTGCTCGTCCACGCGGCGAGCACCTGCGCGATGACGGGGCTCATCTGGTTCGTCCAGATCGTCCACTACCCGCTCATGGGCAAGGTGGGCAGCGCCGGGTACGAGCAGTACCAAGACGCGCACATGAAACGCACGACCTGGATCGTCGCGCCCTTGATGCTTACAGAACTCGCGTCGGCCGTCGCGTTGCTCATCGTCCTCGGGGTCTCCGTCTGGACGATCGCGGGTCTGATCATGCTCGCCCTGATATGGGTCTCGACGGCGGCCCTCCAGGTCCCCGCCCACAACCGGATGATCAAGGGGTTCGATGCCGATGCCCATCGCCGACTCGTGCGGACGAACTGGGTCCGAACAGGGCTCTGGACGCTCCGCGCGATCCTCGCGTGCGTATTGATCGGGATGGGTTGACTACAATCTCCACCCCTCCGGAAAACCCCGCGAGATTTGGAGCAATCCCATGAAGGCAGGCATCGTCGGTCTCCCCAATGTCGGCAAATCCACCCTCTTCAACGCGCTCACCAACGCCGGCGCCCTCGCTGCGAACTACCCCTTCGCGACGATCGATCCCAATATCGGGATCGTCCCCATCCCCGACCCCCGCCTCGAGGTGATCCAGGGGTACATCAAGACCCAAAAGGTCATCCCCGCTGCGCTCGAGCTCGTGGATATCGCGGGGCTCGTCCGCGGCGCCTCCAAGGGTGAGGGCAAGGGCAACGCGTTCCTCGGGCACATCCGCGATGTCGATGCGATCGTCCAGGTCGTCCGGTGTTTCGAGAAAGCACCCGGAGGCGAGGACATCACCCATGTCGACGGCACCGTCGATCCCATCCGCGACATCGAGACCATCGAGCTCGAGCTCGTCCTCTCAGACCTGCAGACCTGCGAGACGGCCCTCCCCAAGGCCCAGCGCAGCGCCAAGGGCAAGGACCGCGACGCGATCGCACGCGTGGCCGTCATCGAAAAACTCCTCCCCGTGCTCGAAGAGGGCAAGCCCGCCCGCACCGTCGAGCTTGTGGATCCAGAGCTCATCCGCGCCCGCAAGATGCTCGGCTTGATCACAAGCAAGCCCATCCTCTACATCGCGAATGTCGCTGACGACGATCCCAACGGCGAGGGCCCGCTCGCCCAGAAGGTCCGTGAGTATGCCGCGTCCGTCGGGTCGGAGATGGTCCCCGTCTGCGCCCGCATCGAGTCCGAGCTCGCGGAACTCGACGATGAGGACAAGCTCGAGATGCTTAAGGACATGGGCATGGACGAGCCCGCGCTGGGCAAGCTCGCGCGGGCGGCCTACAAGCTCCTCGGATACCAGTCCTACTACACCGCCGGCGAGAAGGAAGTCCGCGCGTGGACCGTCCCCATCGGATGCAAAGCACCCCAGGCCGCGGGCGTGATCCACACGGACTTCGAGAAGGGGTTCATCCGCGTGGAGTGCTACTCCGTGGACGACCTGATCGCGCACGAGAGCGAGAAGGCCATCAAGGAAGCCGGCAAACTCCGCATCGAAGGCAAGGAATACATCATGCGCGACGCGGATGTGTGCCACTTCCTGTTTAGTCGATGATCACCCGCGATTCTTCCGCGACGCCCCCGCGTTCCCCGACGCGCCAAGATCGTACAGCACCGCCAGCACCATCCCCGCGATCCACAAGGGCGTGAACGCGCCGTCGTTGTACACATGGCAGATCCCATAGGTAAAGGTCGTCGCGGGAAGGAAGAAGAACCCGAGCAACGGCACAAGGAACCCGTTCCACGGGTCCGCCTTCGCGAACATGCCCGTGATCCAGTACACAAACAACAACACCCGAGGCATCAACAGCGTCCCAAGCACCAGCAGGCATCCACCCATCGATCAGTCCTTTCGTCCGAGGATCACCCGATCATAAACGAAAACCCCACGGGTCATCCCGTGGGGTTGTTTGGATTTGAGGTGATCAGATGTCAGATCAATCGCGGGATTGGAGCTTGGCGAGCAGACGCAGCAGCTCAATGTACAGCCACACGAGCGTGACCATCAATCCCCACGCGCCGACCCACTCCATGTACTTGGGCGCACGGTTCTGCACACCCGCCTCGATGTACTGGAAATCGAGCAGCAGGAACAAGCTCGCCAGACCCGCACAGAGAACCGTAAACCCGATCCCCATCATGCCGGTGTCCTGGTATCCGTTCCAGATACCAACACCAACAAACGAAAGAATCCACAGCAACGCGGTGTACCCAATGAGCCCGATGACGGCGGTGATCATGATCTTCTGAACGAGCGCCCCAACGCGGAGGATCCCCGTTGCGTATCCCGCGAGCATCGCCGCGGTGATTGCGAGGGTCGCGCCCGCCGCTTGCAGCGCGAGCATCGAGCCCGGATTTTGCCCTGTTGCCGGATCGAACCCCATGAACTGCAACGGGATGACAAAGGTCGCTGCACCGACAAACACGCCCTCAAGCACCGCATGCGCGGGCGCGAGCACGGGCGCGATCTTGGGTGCTTTGTAGATGACGAAGGAGAGGATGACGCCGACGATCATCGATCCAATCGCGGCGGGCCACGCCCATCCGGGGATGTCCATGTTCGCGACGAAGTAGCTGTTGATCGCTTGCCAGACCAGAACGCCAACAACCGTAACGATCGACAGCAAGATCCCCGTCGCGGTGACCGTCCCGCCGAGCGTCATGACGCTCGAGCGTTCGACCGTCAGGACATCCTCGTTTTCGAGGACCCGCATCGCGGGGTTGCGTGATTGAAGAATACTCATGGTGAAATGCCTCCCAAGGAATGCGTTCTCAGCGGTGATCTTACCGCTGAAACCGGTTCTTGGTTCATCGGCAAAGTGCGTTTCAGCACTGCCGATTTGGCATATTGAGGATATCGAAGTCAACTAATCGCGGGGGTTTAGACCTGCGCGAAGGTGTAGTTGGGCGATTCCTTCGTGATCTTGATGTCGTGGGGGTGGTTCTCAACCACCGTCGCGCCCGAGACCTTCACGAACTTCGCGTTGTTCCGCATGTCGTCGATCGTCGCGCACCCGCAGTACCCCATCGCCGAGCGCAGCCCGCCCACGAGCTGGTACGCGTACTCGGAGAGCTTCCCGCGATACGCGACGAGCCCCTCGACGCCCTCGGGGACGAACTTCTGCTGCTGCTTCCCGCCGGACACGAGTTTTTCCGCCTGGCGGTACCGGTCCGCGCTTCCCGCGTTCATCGCGCCCTCGGACCCCATCCCGCGATAGGACTTGTAGCGACGCCCGCCGGAGATCACGAGCTCGCCGGGCGATTCGTCGAGACCCGCGAACAGGGAACCCATCATGACGCAATGTGCCCCCGCGCCGATCGCCTTGGCGATGTCGCCGGAGAGCCGGATCCCGCCGTCGGCGATGACCGTCACATCGGACCCGATGGACTTGAGTCCCTCGACCGCGTTCATGACGGCCGTCACCTGAGGCATGCCCACACCCGTGACCACGCGGGTCGTGCAGATCGAGCCCGGCCCGATCCCGACCTTGACCGCGTCCGCGCCCGCTTCCGCAAGCGCGATCGCTGCCTCCGCCGTCGCGATGTTGCCCGCGATGACCCCGATGTCGTATCGGCGCTTGATCTCGCGCACCGTATCGATGACGGGCGCGGAGTGACCGTGTGCTGTATCGACCACGAGCACATCGACCTCCGCCGCGATCAGCGCCTCGACGCGATCGAACTGGTTGGGGCCCACCGCGGCGCCCACACGCAGACGCCCACGCGCGTCCATGCACGCGTTGGGGAACTGGCTCTGACGCTCGATGTCACGCATCGTGATCAATCCCGCGAGGCACCCCTGATCGTCCACGAGCAGGAGCTTCTCGACCTTGAGCTCGTTGAGGATTCCTTCCGCCTGGACAAGCGTCGTCCCCGCGGAGGCGGTGACGAGGTTCTCGCTGGTCATGACATTGCGGATCGGGGTGGTCGGCTGCTGCGCAAACTTGAGGTCCCGGCGCGTCAGGATTCCCAGCACGCGCCCCTTGGAACGCAGATCCACCGATCCGTCCTCCGTGATCGGGAACCCAGAGACATTGTGCTCGTGCATGAGCTCGATCGCACGCGAGATCGGATCGTCCGGGCCGAGTGTGATCGGATCAGTGATGACGCCGTTGGCGCTGCGCTTGACCTTCGCGACCTCGCGCGCCTGGGTCTCGATGTCGAGGTTCTTGTGGATGATCCCGATCCCGCCCTCTTGCGCCAGCGCGATCGCCAGCTCGGACTCCGTCACGGTGTCCATCGGCGCGGAGACCATGGGGATGTTGAGGGTGATGTCCTTGGTGAGGCGCGTCGCGGTGTTCGCGGTCGCGGGCATGACCGCGGATGCCTGGGGGATCAGGAGCACATCGTCAAAGGTGATCCCCTCCATCACGATCTTGGGCGATGCGACAATGCCCGCTGCGTGCGTCAGGGTGCTCGCGGCGGGTTCGTTCCGGGTCGATTCTGGCTTTGCAATGGTCTCCATGAGAGAGTATCGCACCCTGACCCCCCCGTGTCTACCGATGGGCACGCATCCGAACGCGAATCTGACTATCCTCCCTCCAGATGCGTGCCGACCCGCCCGAAAACATGATCGTGGAGCTCCCCGTTCACCCCATCGAGTTCATGCCCGGGCACCCCGACCCTGATCGGGGTGCGTTGGAGTGGGTTCTGAGTGACGCACAGGGCGGTTTCGCGATGGGGTGCGCCGACGCGACCCCGATGCGGAGATACCACGGGCTGCTCGTCGCGTCCCTCGCTCCCCCGGTTCGGCGGGTCTTGTTGCTCAGCGCGATCGACGAGCACCTGCACATCCCCTGGGGCGACGCGTGCGGGTGCCATCACGACACGCGCCTCACCCGGTTCCAGTTCGAGGGGAGCGATCGCCCAACCCCGCCACCCACGCTCGCCGGGTTCACCAAGGGCGTCGGATCGTGCACTTGGGATCACACGATCCCGTCGCAGATCGGTTCGGTCCGCATCCGCAAAACCCTGACCCTGCTCGATCGCGGGAACGCGTGCCGGATCGAGTACGAGATCGAATCGGGGATCCTCAGCGCCGAGCTCGATGCCCCGATGACATTGACCCTGTCGCCGTTGATCGCGATGCGGGATTTCCACGAACTCAACCACCCCGGCTCGGTCTCGCCCGACCAGTTCCGGATCGAACGCATCGAGGAACCCGCGATCGAGGGTGTACGCGTGCAGCGTGATGGGATCGATGCGCCGGTGCACATCCGAGGCGTGCACCTGAGCGCGATTCACGGCCCAAGCGTCTGGCGCGGGATCCGGTACGAGCACGAAACAAGGCGAGGGCAATCGGATATCGAGGATCTGTTCAACCCCGTGCGGTTCGTTGTGAAACTCGATCCGAGATCAACGACCCATGTCGCGATCGAGGTATCACTCACCGACGCGGCCCTCGATCTCGACGCGTGCACCACGCGCCGATCGGCGCGTGTGCGTTCCTCGATCGATCACGCGATAAGCGCAGCGGGGGATCCTCAGGATCGGGATACGCGTGACGCAGTTTGCCCAACTCGCATCAGCAGCCGACGAGTTCGTCGTCGATCGCGTGTTCCCCGAATCGATCTCAACCTCGATCATCGCGGGGTACCCGTGGTTCTCGGATTGGGGGCGTGACACGATGATTTGTGTACCGGGGCTGCTGCTCACGACGGGTCGGTTCGACGAGGCGCACGCGTGCCTCTCAACCTTTGCCCGCGCCCGGGCGCACGGCTTGATCCCCAACCGATTCGACGACGACGCGGGACCAGCCCATTTCAACACGGTCGATGCGCCCCTCTGGTTCGTCCACGCCTGCAGCGAATGGGCGAAGGCGACGGGCAAGCCCCTGTGCCCCGAGCTCATCGACGCGTGCGACGACATCATCGATGCCTACACCCGAGGCACCATCAACAAGATCGGGCTCGACCCGCACGACGGGCTCATCCGGTGCGGCGACGCGAAGACCCAGCTCACCTGGATGGACGCGCTCCGCGACGGGATCGCCTTCACCCCGCGCCACGGCAAGCCCATCGAGATCAACGCGCTGTGGATCAACGCGCTCCGCGCCCGCGCCGCGATGGGCGCGATCGATGATGTACGCGTGGAAGAACTCAACGCACTCGCGGCATTGGGCGAGCGTTCGATCGTCCGCACCATGACCGGGGGGCCACACGGCGGTCTGGTGGATTGCCTGATTCCGCACAACGCCGTGCGGAGTTTCAGTTGGCGACGCTCCGACGAGTGCCGACCCAATCAGGCGTTCGCGTGCGCCCTGCCCGGCGTGCGTCTCCCCGATCATGTCGTGCGGAACTCGATCGATGCGGTGCAGCGCCATCTTCTGACCCCCGTCGGATTACGCACCCTCAGCGCGGATCACGCGCTGTACGAGGCGCACTACGCGGGTTCGATGACGGATCGGGATCGCGCGTACCACAACGGGACGGTCTGGCCGTGGCTGATTGGTGGGTTCATCGACGCCAAGCTCCGTCTGAATCCGGATCACGAGTCATTAACCGCCATGCACACGCACCTGAAGGGAATAGCGTCATTGATGGACACGGACGGGGTGGGGTCGATCCATGAGATCTACGACGCCGAGCCCGGCCCAAAGAGAAAACACGCCCCGCAGGGGTGTCCTGCGCAGGCGTGGTCGATTGCGGAAGTCTTGCGATCGTTGGTGCGGGTTTCAGCGCGATTGGGTTAGCCGCACTTTGATTTGTCTTTGCCCGCGTTGAGCAGGCGTTCGCCGTCCTCGGGGGTCATGGAACCCTCGGCGATGTAGGCCGCGATCTCGCGACGCGACTGCTCAAGATTGGAGCTGACGACCATCTTCTTCACAGCACTCAACACGATCGCCACGATCGCGATCAGCCCCCCCACGCCGAATACGACGAATAGGCTGAACATGTCCTCGTTGCTTGTCAGGTTATGAATGATCTCGTCCATCGGATGGATTCCTGCGTGGGTCGGGTGAGTGCGTTGTTTGATTGATCAGGCCTGCGCGTGTCGAATCCGTTGTTCGAGCGCGAGTTCACTCGCGGACTTGGGGTTCCCTGCACGGAGGAGGCGTTCGCCGTCCTCGGGGGTCATGGAACCTTCCGCGATGTAGGCCGCGATCTCGCGTTTGGTCTTCTCGCGTTCCTTGGTTTCCGCGGTGCTCTTGATGGATCCGAAGATGATCCCCATGATCGCGATGAGCCCGCCCATCCCGAAGATGATGAAGATGGTGAACATGCCCCGATCGTCTGTGATGTTCTCAAGGATTTCCTGCATGACTGAGCCCCCTTTGCGGTGCGTTTACCCGCACATGTTAACGCCGTTGTTCCGCTTGCCCGCGGCGAGCAGACGCTCGCCCTGCTCGGGCGACATGGATCCCTCTGCGATGTAGGCTGCCACCTCGCGCCGGGTGCGTTCGTGCGAGAGCCGCGCAACCATGCCGGTGAGGGCCTTGAACAGGGACATGATCGTGATCGATCCTGCGATGACCAGGACGAAGAAGATCTCTTCCTTGTTGATGATCTCCCGGACGATGTCTTCCATAGCGGTCTCCCCAAACGGGCACGATGGGTGTGCCCGGAGTTCCTGTTTGGGAACCGAGCATGAGCAATTTCATCGCGCCCACAAGAATGATACTCGGTGGATCGGAAATTTGAGCATGAAAACCCGTTCGTGGATGACCACGGGCACACATCCAAGCTCGTACCCCAGATTTGGGTGATGAAGATTCTTCCGGAAAGCTGGAATTCTGTTCCACCTATCGGACGACTTTGTTACCTTGCAGATGGGACTGAGTATGTGCGATCTCAGCGGGGCAGTAAGAGGGAATCGCGCAGGGGAACACTGCGCCCTTTATAGGGGTGTACACATGTCGAATGGGAGCAATAGAGTACAGTTTCGGATACAAACGGCTGGATTGGTCGCGGGATTGAGCGTCGCGGCATCCGCGCTCGCGGGGCCATTGAGCTTCACGAATGAAGCCCTTCCGCGCGGGTTCAACTTCCGCGTTGGGTTCAACTACCACCAGGTCGGCGCGGGCAACATGCTCGCGGACTTGGACAACGATGGGGACCTGGACATCCTCATCGCCGGCGGGCTCGGGGGGGTCTTCGGGCTCTTCGAGAACGACGGCTCGGGCAACTTCACCGAGCGGACACTCGGGTCCGGTTTGAATCCGTTCGTCAACGCATCGGGTTTGTCCGCAGCAGACTACGGACAACGACGGCGACCTGGACATCCATGTCCCGGGTTGGTTCGAACCCAGCCGACTCTATCGAAACGATGGCGGGCTGACATTTACCGATGTTGCTGCGGAAGCCGGGGTGAACCTCAGTGCACCGTCGATGGCGGCGGCATGGGGCGATTACAACCAGGACGGGTGGCTTGATCTCTACGCGACCGTGCGGACATTTACCGACGGGGTCGAGATCCAGAACCACTTCTACAAGAACAACGGCGACGGCACCTTTACCGATGTTGCGGTCGAGCTCGGGGTCCACGCGCCGGGCGACCCCTCCTGTCTCCCCGCGTTCTTTGATTACGATCGCGACGGCGACGACGACATCTACATCGGGACGGACAAGGGGTCCGATGTGTTCCCGCCGTTCCTGCACAACAAGCTCTATCGCAACAACGGGGACGGGACCTTCTTCAACGCAACCTACGAATCCGGGGCGGAGGCGTTCATTTTCTGCATGGGTATCGCGGTGGGGGATCTGGATTTCGATCGCCACTTCGACATGTACCTGACGAACATCATGCAGGGCAACATCCTCTATATGAACAACGGGGATCGCACCTATCGCGATGATACGGACCCGTCGGGGATGGTCAGCAATCGCGTCGGATGGGGCACGGTCTTTGCCGACTTCGACAACGACACCCACCTCGATACCTATGTCTGCAACATCCAGGGCGAGAACCGGTTGTATCGCGGAAAGGATGTCGCGGACTGGCCCCTCGTGGACGAAGCGCCCGAAGCCGGGGTTGATGTGTTCTGGGATGTCTATTGCGTCTCCGTCGGCGACATCGATGGCGACGGCGATCTGGACATGCTCGTCGGGAACACCAACCGGCGTGCCAACCTGTTCATCAACCATTCCGTTGACGCCAAGAGCAACAACTGGGTCCGGTTCCGCGTCGAGGGGAACCAGATGAACCAGCATTGCGTTGGCGCGTGCGTCGAGGTGGACGCGGACGGCAAGACCCAGACTCGTGAGGTGCGTTCCGGGACGAACTACAAATCACAGGACGAGTTCACCCTCCATTACGGGCTGGCGGATTCGGAGAAGATTTCTGAGGTGCGGATGTACATCTCAGGCACCGAGATGCGCGTACTGACCAATGTGCCGGTGAATCATCAATGGACGCTGTACACGCCCGATCGATTGGGTGATGTGGATATGGACGGCGAGATCTCCGTGGATGAGATCCAAGCGGCGATGCTCGCCCGCACGGGCCCGGGTGTGACCCTGAAGCCGGGCAACGAGATCTTCGATATGGACGGCGATTTCGATATCGATTCCCACGATATTCAGCTCATGGGCCTGGGCGTGTTCAACCCGAGCGTCCGCTAAGATCGATCCCCGTCGAGCCGAGAGGGGGCTCGGCAGGGGTGTTTCGCAATGTCATATCCCGCTCGTGCATCACAATTTTCAATCGGTGTGCCCGATCTCCTCTTCCATCTGCCCCTTTGAATGGGTATCTTGGAGTGAAGAGGGGATTTCATACATCGGGCCGTGCTGTGACAGCCCGTGGGGTGCACTGTCGAGTGGTTCGGGCAGCGCTACAACGAGAATCGTGGGGTGTGCTCCCACGAGAGGGAAGGAGATCGTCTATGCGTTCGCGTGATGTTCGTATATCTGTGCTTGCTACAGGCACCGTCTTAGCGTTGCTCTCGGGTGGAGCCCAATCGGCACCATTGAGTTTTTCGAATGAAGCGCTTACGCGCGGGATCGTGTTCAGCATCGGGTTCAACTACACCCAGTACGGCGCCGGTCTCATGATGAGCGATCTCGACAACGACGGCGATCTCGATATCGTCATCGCCAACGGAACGGGCGGGCGTTTCGGCGTCTACGAGAACGATGGGACGGGGAACTTTGCCGATCGCTCGTTCACCGCTGGGTTGCTCCCGATGACGGTGTCGTCCGGGCTTGCTGCGGCGGACTACGACAACGACGGGGACATCGACATCTTCGTCTCCGGGTGGTTCACCAACTCGCGCCTGTACCGGAACAACGGCGATTTCACCTTCACCGATGTCGCGGTCAGCGCCGGGATCGTCGATCCGGGCACGCCCAACATGTCCGCGTCTTGGGGTGATGTGAATCAGGACGGGCACCTCGATCTTTATATCGCGATCCGCACGAACCACAACGCGTTCCAGGGGCCGAACAAGTTCTACATCAACAACGGGGACGGCACCTTCACCGATCAGGCGGTCGCGATGAATGTAGATGCGGAGGGCGATCCGACACTGCTCAGCGCGTTCTTCGACTTCGATCGTGACGGCGACGACGACCTGTACCTGGGCACGGACAAGGGCTCGGGCGGGACACTCATGAACCGTTTGTACCGCAACGACGGCGGCGCGTTCACCGAGGTGACCGTCGAAACCAACGCGCAGGCGCATGTGGATTGCATGGGCATCGCGGTCGGGGACCTGGACTTTGACGGGTTCTACGACATGTATGTCACGAACATCCAGCACGGCAACAAGCTCTTGATGTACGACCCGGGCGCGGGTCAGTATGTCGATCAGACCGCCGCGGCGGATGTCGGGTCGTACGAGGTGGGTTGGGGCACGCTGTTCGCCGACTTCGATAACGACACGCACCTCGACCTGTATGTCTGCAACATCCAGGGCCCGATCCCCGGGTCCGACGGCGCGAACCGGCTCTACCGCGGCGCCCCCATGGCCAACTGGCCGATGGTGGACGAAGCCGTCACCGCCGGCGTTGCGAACACCGCGGATGTGTACTGCGCTGCCCACGGCGATGTCGACGGCGACGGCGATCTCGATCTGCTCGTCGGGCGCGTCAACGGGCGCGTGAGCTTGTACATCAACAACTCCGCGGACGCGGCGACGAACAACTGGGTCCGGTTCAATGTGGTGGGGCACCAGGGCGAGAAGAATCAGTACGGGATCGGCACCTGCGTGGACATCACCCACGACGGGCTCGATCAGGTCCGTCAGGTCCGCGCCGGAACGCACTACAAGACCACTTCCGAGCACACGGTTCACTTCGGGCTCGGCGCTTCGGATACCGTGGACTCGATTCAGTTGATCTACCCGGGCAACACGATCCGCAACCTGAGCAATGCGCCCGCGAACCAGACCTGGACGCTCTGGCCTGAAGATCGTCTGGGCGATCCCAACGGGAACGGGCGGATCGATTACTCCGAGCTCTTGACCGCGATCATGTCGCGGACTGGCCCGGGCAACCCGATCACTCCGGGGCTCGAGATCTTCGATATGGACGGCGACTTCGATCTCGATAACGACGACCTGCGCCTGATGGATCTCGATACCCTCACCCCGAGCCCCAAGCGCTTCGGCCCGGGCAGCCGCTAATCAGATGTAGCGAGTGGAACTCAATCAGATGTTCATCGGCCGGGCCTATCGCCCGGCCGATTTCTTTGCGCTCATGCCCTCCCAAAGGGGCGATCAGCATCGGCGCATGAAAAACCGGACATGGGCTCTCGCCTTCCCATGCCCGGTCTGGATTTGGCCAGTTCAGTGAACCTCGGCCTCGTCCTCTCGAAGACGCCGATCGGGTGTACTCCACCCGATCGGGCCCGCCCTTGGAACGGTTGGGGACGATGACGATCCGCCCCAAGGACAAAGTCTGTGAACACGGATCGTCTGGGAAGTTCCCGATCGGATCCGGTGTGTTACCCACCCGGCGTCGGCCGCCGAGCAAAGCGAGGGTGCGGCCCGGGGGCGTTCCACGACGCCGACACAGGGGGAGTGGGCATCTCTATCCGCCCCCGGGCACCCTCGTTGTAGATCATCGCCGACTGCGCTCGTGATGTGCCGGCGATGACTTTGGGAGTCTCATGATGGCCGCCCGATACCCCATCTGCATCGGGCGGCCGGATGTTCGGGCATTCCCTCGTCGCCCGAGCACCTGATCCCTTATCGCTTGATCGTCCCTCCGTAGGTCTTGCTCATTGGTGTCCCTCCTCTGAGATCGGTGGTGTCGTCATTGGATCCGATTGGTTCACAACGATCGCGCTTCCGATGCGTCGTCCGACTCGGATCATGGGTCTTTCTGGATGTTCCCTTGGATGAGCCAGCCCCGCTGACTCGTCCCCACTTGTCGCTCTGCGATGCTCGCGGAGCACCAACGGATTCGACTGGCTCGCGTGATTGGTTCCAGCAAGACCAAAGAACATGGCGACGAATACACGCGTTTGAGCATCTTGAAGCGTTGCGACATTGTTATATTAATCCATGCAGAGTGCGATAATGAATCGAAATCGAGGATTCAGGGCCCGCTCGATCATTCTGGTTTGCACCCACAAGTTTTTTTCGGATCGATATGAAACCGGATTTTGAACCAGATCGGGGCGGGTTGCTCGCGAAACCTGGATGGGCGGATCTCGTATGATGGGGTCGATGGATCCGAGCTCACAAGCACACCATCTCGGCGCGTGTCACTGCTGCGGGTTGGTGCACCAGATCCCCGCGATCGGGAATCGTTCGGTGGCGTGCTGCACGCGCTGCAACGCGATCATCAAGCACGGCGTCCACCCAAGATCCACGAACCGGGCAGCGGCCCTCGCGTTCGCGGCCCTGCTTCTCTACCCGCTCGCGTTGTGGTTGCCCGTGATGCAGATCGAGCGATTGGGGCACCACTCCGACGCGTCGATCTGGTCGGGGACGATCGCGCTGCTCGCGGAGGGGCATCTGTTCGTGGGATTGGCGGTGCTGGTGTTTTCCGTGATCGCCCCCATCGGGAAGCTTGCGCTGATCTTCGCGCTCTGTATGGGTCAGGGGCTGATCGCGCGAACCGATCGGGCCCGCGCCTATAGGTTGATCGAGCTCATCGGCAGATGGGGGATGGTGGATGTGCTGCTCGTTGCGATTCTGGTCGCGGTGGTCAAGCTCGGCGACCTCGTCGAGGTCACCCCCGGACCCGGGGTGGTGATCTTCGGGGTCGTGGTGATCCTGAGTCTGCTCGCGTCCGCAGCTTTCGACCCGCACGCGATCTGGGAGGAATCGAATGAGTGAGTCTGAATCAAACACTCCTGTCCCGGCCCAGTCAGAATCGGGCGCGATCCCGACGGCCGTCGTTAAGCGTCGGCGGGTGTCGAGCGTGTGGATCGTCCCGGTCCTCGCGCTGGGGGTGGTTGGGTACCTGATCTGGTCGCAGGTCATGCGCGATCGAGGCCCGATGATCACGATCGTGTTCAACGACGCGGGCGGTTTGGAACCCGGATCCGAGATCATCCATCGCGGCGTGACGGTCGGGGTCGTGCGGGAGATGGCGCTGACGACGGATCTGCAATCCGTATCCGTGACGGCGGAGCTCCGACCCGACGCGTCGGGGCTCGCGGTGGACGGCACATCGTTCTGGGTGGTGCGCCCCGAGGTGAGTCTGGAGCGCATCGCGGGTTTGGAGACCTTGGTTGGGCCGCAGTACATCGCGCTGCAGCCGGGCGATCCGTCTGGGAACCGGGTGGGTTCGTTCATGGCGCTCGATGCGCCGCCCCGCATCGCGCCCGCGGACAATCGGGCGCTGCGACTCACGCTCAACTCGGATCGTCTCGGGAACCTGAGTGCCGGGAGTCCGGTGCTCTATCGAGAGATCCGCGTGGGCGAGGTGCGCGACGCGGTGCTGCGTGACGACGCGACGGGGGTGGTGGTGACGATCGATATCGAGCCCCGGTACGCGCCGTTGGTGCACACGGAGACCAAGTTCTGGCGCACGGCCGGGGTCGGGTTCGACTTCGGGTTGTTCACGGGTCTGAGCGTCGAGGCCGACTCGCTCGACGCGCTCCTCCAAGCGTCGATCTCCTTCGCCACCCCCGAGAACGAACGCCGACGCGGCGAGCGGGTCGAGTCGGGCGCGAGCTTTGAGCTTGAGGATGGGGTGGAAGAGGATTGGTTGAAGTGGGTGCCGGTGGTGGAGTTGGGGGGATGAAGTTGAGCACGGTAAATAGTGATTATCTATGGTATGTTAATCGTGAAGACACTACATAGGTGTTGTAGCGCCATGCTTAAAGGGCATTCGTGATGGAGCGGCGGAACTGGACTCGAGATGAGCTTGTGGCAGTACTCGCGCTGTACTATCAAATGCCATTTGGTCGAATGCACCACCGAGCGCCGGAAGTGCAGGCGATGTCTGAGCGAGTTGGGAGAACGCCATCTGCTGTTGCATACAAACTCGTGAACTTTGCGAGCTTCGATCCTGATCTTCAATCGCGTGGAGTGAGAGGGCTGCAAAACGCATCGAAGTTGGATAGGCAAGTTTGGGATGAGTTCCATGGTCAGTGGGATCGACTCGCAAGCTTTGAAGAGAATCTGTTTGGTCAAAGAGATCTTGATCAGCCAAGAACAACGGTTCGTGAAGCAACAGTGCAGATCCGTAATGGGCAATCGTTCTTCCGAAGAGCGGTGCTGTCAGCGTATGGGGAACAGTGTTACATTACGCGAATTGGCAGTAATCAGTTGCTTCGCGCAAGCCACATCGTACCGTGGGCACACGATGAGTCTAAGAGACTCAATCCGTCCAATGGCATCGCGTTTAACGCGCTCCATGATGCAGCGTTTGACAGGGGATTGATTACTCTTGACGACGACCTTCGGGTTGTCGTTTCATCGGATGTTCGGCAGGCCATGCCGGCGGAGATATATGACTCATACTTTGAGAGGTATGAGGGTAAGCCGATACATCTTCCAGAGAGGTTTGAGCCGGACAGGGAAGCCTTGGCGTATCACCAGCAACATGTTTATCAGCGTTCGTAGAAATCGAGGAAGACATGGCGAAGGTACAGATTCAGCTAGACGCAAATGATCTTGGTCAGGTGATCGATGGTCTTGAAGTATTGGCCTCGCAATGGGAAGCTACGGCTCGGTACCACGGCTCCGGTGATATCGAAATCGATGATTATGTACATGAGGCGTCCGACTTCGATGAGGCCGTATACATGGCTAAGACTTACAGTCGCCTGATCGAGTCTCTGCGGTGTCAGTTGATATCTTCAAGAGTCTGTTGATCATGGATGAAAAAAACCCGACGCGTCTCGTGGGGCGCGTCGGGCATCCCGGGGGTCTCACGACCGGGATCAGGGTGTGGGTTGTGTTGCTCGGCGATCGTCGATCAGACATCGGCCCAGCGGGATCGGTCGAGACTCTCGTACATGATGTTCACGATCGACCACTCGCCGTTGACTTTCATCATGTGGAAGTAGTCGAACCAGACCGCGCCGGTCATTTTGACAGCCGCGATGTTGCCTCGGATCTCGTAAATCTCGATCTCGCAGCGTGCATCGGGCTCGAAGCCCCAGTTCTTGTTGAACGATTCGCCGAGGATGTTGATCTCTTCCCATGTGATGCCGGACAGGTGATCGAACTGGGTTCCATTCGAGAGTTCGACCTGCTCGACGGATCGTTTGGAGAGGGAGGGGTGGCAGGTGGACTGGACCTTGTCGCCGTCGATCTCGTAGAACCCGACGCAGTAATCGCGTGAGACCTGCTCGACCTTCTGGGCGTGGCGATCGGAGAGTGCGGGCGGCTTGGCGCCGCTCTCCTTGAGAAGGATGACGGCAGAGTCGCCGACCACCCAGCGCCCGTTGAGGTGGATCATGTGGAGGTAATCGACAGCGTCCTCCATGATGACGCGGGCGGAGGCGGTCCGCTGCTCAAGATCAAAGACCTTGATGTCGCAGCGGCCTTCGGAGGGGTTATCGAGTCGCTGGGCGCTGTTGGGGTCGGCGTAGAACGCGATCAGGTCGCGGGTGAATGGGCGGACCCATTCCTTGCTGGGCTGACCCCAGTAGTTGTCGGCGACCATGCGCCGGGCAATGTTCTCGTGCAGGCGCGAGGTCGCGGTCTCGACATCCCCCGCGTATCGGGCGCGGACATACTCCTCGATGGCCTTGGTGACGGCGGCTTCGGAGATGGGTTCGGGGTTGGGTGCGATGGACTCGATGGAGTCGGTTGTTGCCAGCTCGCCCTGGTTGGCGGCGGTAAGGGTCCCGGCAAGGGACGCGATGGCGATCGCGGCGGTGAGGACGATTGGGGATGGGTAACGGCGGTTTGTACTGTTCATGTTCACTCCTATTCGTGAACAGTGATACGGGGCCGGGACGCTCGGGTTGCAGGGGGAGATAGAAGTTTTTGAATGTTGTGCTGCCGGTTTGAGCAGGTCGATCGCGGTACACTGATCGCCATGATGCTCAAGATGTTGATGGCCGTCATGGGTTCCGCGTGTGCGCTCGCGTTTGGCGACGAGCCCCTCGTGATCTACGGGTACGAGTACGCGCGCGTGGGTGATCCTGGGAATCGGGCGACGGGCGATGAAGAGGTCCCCATGTTTCCCGGCGTCCGGATCGGAGCGGTGGAGTATGAGTTCTCCCTCGGGGTCCGCGAGGTGTCGCTTGAGGAGCAGCTCGAGTTTGTTCAGGCCTACTACCCGTTTCACATCGCGAAGGCTGGCGGATCAATTGCAGACTTTGATCTATCGGGCGAGGGAATCAACGCGGCGTTTGGGTTCGTGGAGCTTTCTCCCGGGCACGCGCCCGATGAGCCTGCGCACATCGGATGGGAGTACGCGGCCCGGTACATCAACTGGTTGCACCACGGCAAGGTGGTGGAGGCGTGGGCGTTCGAGACGGGCGTCTACGACGCGTCCACCTTTGTCCGCAACGACGACGGCGTGTGGCAACATCAGCAGCACCGCTCGCCCGGGGCGAGGTTCTTCATGCCGACGCTCGACGAGTGGACGAAGGGGGCGTACTGGGACCCGAGCAAGAACGATGGAGCGGGGGGGTACTGGCGTTTTCCCAATGGGTCGGATGACGAGCCGCTGCCCGGGCTGCCGAGTGAAGGCGGGGAGCGGAACGCGGGCGAGCGCCCGACCTTCCCGCTGGGCGTGATGTCGTACCCGGAAGTGCGGAGCCCGTGGGGGATGGTGGATATGGCGGGGGGGCGTCGGGAGTTGTCGGAAACCGCTCGTCGGGTTGAGAACTTGTCCGTACGCCGACGCTGCGGCGATTCGTTTACCAACTGGTCGGTGGGCGACCCGTACTCTGGTGATCAACTCGGATTCGCGACAGAGACAGGCATCGGGGTCCCTGATGGTCTTCGGCTCGCGGTGCGCAGCGCGTACCACCTCGCGGACCTGAATGAGGACGGCGTACTGAACTTCTTTGATGTCTCGCGGTTTATCCGCTTGTTCATCGAGGGCGATCCGCGCGCGGACCTGCGTCTGGATCAGCAGTTTAATGCCGACGATGTGCGGGTGTACATCGGGTTGTACGCGAACTGAGCGGGCGTGAGGGGTTCTGAAAGTACGGGCGAGCCGGCGTTGGGCTATGATCGCATATGAGCTTAATTGTCACAGGCACGATCGGGATCGACACCGTGGAAACACCGGGTGGCGGTCGTCACGAGGATCTTCTGGGCGGGTCGGCGGTCTACTTCGCGGCGGCGGCTTCCTTTTATACGAAGACGCGGATGGTGGCCGCGGTCGGCGACGACTTCCCCAGCGGGTTCATGGACACGCTCAGGTCGTTCGAGGGGCTGGATCTCGCGGGTCTTGAGGTCCGCAACGGGTCCAAGACCTTCCGATGGGGCGGCAAGTACCACGAGGACATGGACCATCGCGATACCCTGTTCACCGATCTGGGTGTCTTGGAAGAGGCGCCGCCTGTGGTTCCTGAGTCGTTCAAGGACTCCGAGGTCGTGTTCCTCGCGAACTCGCACCCGATGGTGCAGATGGGGATGCTCGATCAGGTCGCGAACCCGACCCTGAGCGTCGCGGACACGATGGACCTGTGGATCGACATCGCCAAGCCCGAGTTGATGCAGCTTTTGGGCAAGGTTGATGGGTTGGTGTTGAACTTTGATGAGGCCGAGCAGTTCACGGGTCATCGCAACCCCGTGAGCGCGGGCAAGCATCTGCTTGAGCTCGGGCCTCGGTTCGTGGTGATCAAGAAGGGCGAGCACGGGTGCATCCTGGTGCATCGCGACGGGTTGTGTGCGCTCCCCGCGTACCCCACGGAGAATGTCGTAGACCCCACCGGCGCGGGCGATTCGTTCGCGGGCGGGTTGATGGGACGGCTCGCAGCACGCGGCGGGCACGATCTGGGTTCGTACAACTCCGTCCGCGAGGCGCTGGCGCACGGCACGATCGTCGCGAGCTTCAATGTTGAATCGTTCTCGCTTGAGCGGATGCGGAGCATCACGCGTGGCGATGTGAACAAGCGATTCGATGAGTTTGCGCAGATGGTGCAATTGGATTGATTCGCCTCCCCCGCGCTTGCGGGGGAGGTGCCGAACGAGGTGAGGCGGAGGGGGTCCTCCCCGCCGCGCACATCAGTTCTACGAATACCCCCTCCGATCCGCCTGCGGCGGACCACCTCCCCCGCAAGCGCGGGGGAGGCGAATGGATGCGGATGTGGTGGAGTAGTGCATGCCCTTTGGAAAGAAGAAGCCCGATCGTTCGTACCTGCAGCCTTATGAAGACGCGACGCGTCGGGGTGGGGCGGGGTTTGAGTCGCAGCTCTGGATGAGCCGGGACGCGCAGAGCACCCGGTTCGGGGTCTTGTGCGATCTGGGTCGGTTCTCGGGGCGCGTCGTCGCGGACCTGGGGTGCGGCGTGGGCGATTTCCCGATCTACATGAAGGCGCACCGCCCTGATGATTTCCCCAAGTCCTATGTCGGGATCGAGGGCGTGCACGCGATGGCGGAGCACGCGCGCGAGCGGATCGCGATCGAGGAGATCGATCGGACGCTGATTGAAGTGGGGGACTTTGTAGCTGACGAGTCGCTGCCCGATCTGCTGGTGAATGACGCGGGCGCAGAGGTGTTCGTGTTTTCGGGTTCGCTCAATACCTTGAGTATGGATCGCGCGATGGGCGTGCTCGATCGGTTTTGGGATGCGCTGGAGCGATCGGGGCGTGGGACATTGGTCTTCAACTTCCTGTCGTTGCGTCACAACAAGGACCAGACCCCTGCGAACCCGCCCGCGGTTCGGTTCGACCCGGTGGCGATGCTCGCGTGGGCGCTCGATCGCACGCCCGTGGTGCAGATGCGACATGAGTACCTGGGCGGGCACGATGCAACAATCGTGATGGATGTGGTTGGTTAGATCCGCTGTTGATTGATCACGGTGCGTTCGAGGATCTTGTCGCCGGTGTGTTTGGTGGCGGCGGGTTCGAAGAGCAGCACGCTTGTGCCGGGGTCGGCGATGGGGTTGTGCTGGAGTCCGCGGGGGATGACGATAATCTCGCCGGGCTCGACGAGCTGCTCGGTGGTTTCGCCTGTCGCGGTTTTCATCTGCATCCGGAGTCGCCCGGTGAGGACGAGGAAGAGCTCGTCCTCGTTGGCGTGGTCGTGCCAGGTGAACTCGCCTTCGAGCTTGGCGAGCTTGACCTGCTGCCCGTTGAGCTCGGCGATGATGTGCGGCGTCCAGGTCGCGTCGAACTGGGCGAGTTTCTCGTCGATGTTGATCGTGGTGGGGGTTGCCATGCCGAATAATACCCAAACCTTGCTGTGAATCGAAGCGGGTGAGCGTGTTTGTTGGGTGGGAGGGCAAAATATTTCTCTATCTGTTTCAGAAACAGTGCTTGAATATGATTCAGGATGAGGTACTCTGCCCGTATGACCCCGCAATCGGCACAGATAGGAGCGAACGAGTCCGGCACAGAGCAGGACCGTTTCTCCTCGGAGACGATCGAGGTCGTCACGCAGATCCGTGATGTCTGCGCCCGGATCATCGAGACCAAGTGCCCGGATTCCAAGGCCGTGAGCGCGGTCAGCGATGCGTTTGGGATCCATCGAAAACTGGCGTGGCAGGTGGTCAAGGTGGCGTACGCGGACGACCCGTTCGTCGCATCGCGGCACATGCCTCCGAGCAAGAGCGCGAAGCTGTGGCTGATGAGTGCTGAGAAGGCGGGCGTGGAGCGGTCTCTGATCGAGAGCGCGCGTACGGCATTTGACTCGTTTGAGGATGTGATCCGTACCCATGCGAGCTCACGGGCCGAGTTCGAGATGCTGATCGAGAGCATGGATGATGCGAGCGACACGAGCATCGAAGAGAAATGGCGTCAGCACTCGTTCCTGGGCAACAGCTACACGCTCGGCGTGCAGTGTCGGGTGCTGATGTCGCTCAATGTGCTGATGCCCAGCGAAGACCGCAAGGACTATTTCCACTCGGCGCAGATCCGCGGGTTGATGGGGTATCGCCAGACGCGTCCGAATGTGCGTTGGGTTGTGAATCAATCGGTGCTGATCGATGACGATCAGAAGGAAGATCTCGGCATGACCCGCCAGCCGCTTGATCCTGAGGGAGCTCGGCGGTGCGGCGGGGTGCCGATCATCTCGGCGCTCTGCTCTGACCCGATGCCCGCGCTGCGACGCGTCGAGGCGGAAAAGGGCATGATGCAGGACGAGATTCTCTCGGGCCAGGTGGGGTTGACGGGTCAGCGCACGCTGGTCACGGGCGAGTTGCTCCGCAACATCGCGCCGGTGTACGCGAGCTCGGAGGGGCGCCGGGCGCACTTCGGGGTTGCGGTGCGGATTCCTGCGGAGATGCTTCACTTCGATCTGTTCGTATACAAGGGCCTGTTCGGTGAGGTTGAGCGGGAGATCAAGGTCTTCTCTGAGCTTGTCTCCAATATCACCTTCAATGAGCAGGACGCGATTCAGGTAAGCGACGAGATGAAGAAGCTCGGGCGTGGTGTCTCATTGGCGCAAGCGCCAGAGATCGCGGGATACCCAGACCTGGCGCGCACCGTGTTCTCGCGATTGAACGCGGACCCGAGTGACTATGAGCTGTACCGCGTCCGCATGGCGTACCCGCCGATGCCGGCGTCGGTCGTTTACCGACATCCCATGCTCCTGAGGGAGGGGCATTGACCAAATCGTTTTATCAATGTGCGTGTCTGATAGAGGGGGACACGGGTGGTTCAAGAGTTCCAAGCAAGTTTGGAGGCGAGAAGTGAATAACAGAGCAATCACGATGGCAATGCTGGTCGGCGCATTCACAGCAGCGAGCAGCGCGGGTACGACCACCGTCAGCACCTACGACGACCTGTCGGAAGGGTTCTACGGCAACTCGTTCTACTACAACGGGGTGACCTACAACCAGGTCAACAATGTGCACGGCGTGTTCCCGGACGGAAGCACCTTTGAGCCCGGCAGCGGCATCGATGGTCTCGGCGACGAGGTCATCGTTGAGAACGCGGCGCTCTTCTACAACGAGTTCACCGGGTGGGGGAGCGCGAACAACGCGCTGACCTTCGGGAGCTCCTATGTCGTTGGCGACAATGTCTCGCTCGGCGCGATCTCCACGGTGACGATGGACCTCGACGAGGTCTCGAACTTCGCGTCGCTCGAGATGGCGTACTACGAGAACGGGCCCTGGGGCGGGATCGTGTACCACCTCGACGCGTTCAGCGGCGGCTCGCTCGTCGGGTCGGACTCGTTCACGATCTCGGACCTGGGCGGGCGTGACAACATCGCGCTGGCGACCCTGACGATCGACGGCGTCGAGTTCGATTCGCTCCAGCTCTACGCGACCTTCGGTAACGAGTACACCGCGCCGCGGATCCTCGTCGACAACCTGACGATCACCTCCGTGCCCGCGCCCTCCGCGTTGGCGCTGCTCGGGATGGGGGCGCTCGGCGTATCGCGTCGTCGCCGCTAAGACATTCACCGCCCCAACGGGCGGCCCGGACCCCTCTTGTACGCGCGCGGGCTCAGCAATGAGCCCCGCGCGTCTTTTTGCGTTGTATGATCGATCATGCCCGGCTCAACCCTTGTGATCCAGACGCCCAGTGACTTCGATCTCGCACGCGATGTGTGTTCGTACGGGTACTTCGTGCTCTTGCCCAACTACTGGGATGTGAGGAACCAGTCGTTGTCGCGGGTGTTGGAGTTTGACGATGCGCCAAGCGCCTGCGTGATCGATCAACGATCGGATGGAGCGCTGCGAGCTCGGTTCGATCGGAAACTCACGCGTGAAGAGCAACAGAGCGCCCGTGAGCAGATCACGCGGATGCTGAGTCTGGATTTGGATTCTAAGGATATCAAGGCGTTCCACACGCTCGATCCACGCTGGAAGAAGTCCGGGCGGGCGCGATTGTTCCGCTCGCCGACGCTCTTTGAGGATGTGATCAAGACGGTGACGAGCTGCAATGTCGCGTGGCCCAACACCGTGAACATGAACCGGCGGCTGTGCGAGGTGTGCGGGCGCAAGAGCGCCTCGGGCGCGTACTCGTTCCCGAGCGCCAAGAAGCTCGCACGCACGCGCGTAGGGACCCTGCGCGGGCGCTGCCGGGTCGGGTACCGTGATCAGCGAATGGTTGATCTCGCGAAGATGTTCGTTCGCCGCGAGATCGACGAGGTCTGGTTGAACGATCCCAGCACGCACGACGATGAAGTATTCAAGTTCCTGATCACGCTCCCGGGGATCGGGCCGTACGCGGCGGGCAACATCATGCAGCTGCTCGGGCGGTGCTCGCGCCTCGCGATCGATACCGAGACGATCCGTCACGCGAAGAAGGTGCTCGGGTACACCGGGGCCGATGCGCAGATCACCAAGAAGATCAAGGCGCACTACGAGCCCTTCGGCGAGCACCAGTTCCGCAGCTACTGGTTCGAGCTCTGGCAGTTCTACGAGAGCAAGGCCGGGCCTTCGCACACATGGGAGCGCGATCAGGTGAGTACGACATTTACCGCCGCGAATCTCTGAGCAATGAAAAAGCGGGGCAAGCAACAGATGGCTCGCCCCGCTCCGAGTTGGGAGTTCAGGTCATCCTGTACGCGGATAGAGTGTCAGGGACAGCCGACCGCGTAGGCATCGAGGAAGGCCGAGACATCGAACATGTCGAGCTGCCCGTACGGGGCGGCGAGATCGGCCTTGCCTTCACCCGCGATGTACGCACGAACGAACTCTGCCACATCGAAGAAGTTGAGCTGCTCGTAGGCAGCGGTGAAGTCTGCGGGGCATGCGTTGTGGATCGCAGAGTACATCAGCAGGAGCTGGCCATTCTCAACGAGTTCAGTATCGCCGGCGTCGGCGTGGACCTGGGAGCTGGCGATGAACCAGCCATCGCCGAGGATGTCCTTGAGGCTGACGATGCCCGATGATTCTTCGTTGGTGGTGATGAACTCGGGCTGCCCGTTATCCTGAAAGTAAGTCGCGTCGTATGCAGCGAGTTCAGTGAGTGCGCCACTGGTGAGCGAGTAGTTCCAGATTCGTGCGAGCAGCGAGCTGCCTCCCGGGTCTTCCTGGATGAGGACCTGGTCGCTGTCGTCCACGGTCAGGTTGTCCATGTCGACCGGTAACCCGTCGGCGTCGCCTTCGAGGAGGATCTCAATGGTGCCGCCAGCGCTGGGTGTGTTGACATCGTCGAAGGTGACGAGCCAGAGGCGGGTGCGGCGGTCGCCGCTGCCGGTGGTGACGAAGACAAACTTGTTGGGATCGCTGGTGACCCATGCGCCGTCTTCGGGGCGGGCGTAGCCGGTGATGCCGTTATCGACCGACATGGTCTCGATGGTGTCACCGTCGAGGGCGGAGACATCGCCGAGGTTTGCGAGGGAGAAACGCATGGAGGTGCTCCCGAGGCCGTCGATCCCGTCGCTGCCGGTGTTTGCGACGCCTTCGATCGTGAGCCCGTAGAGATCGCCGCCGAGGAGGCCGGACTTCTTGAGGTCGGTGCCGGTGTTGGTCTTGGTGCCGTAGTAGAAGTACAGCTGGCCGCCGGTGGAGTCGTCGAGCGCCGCGACGATCGTGTTGTCGCCGCTCTGGGGGTTGGCGACGACATTCTCGAAGCTGGTGTTGCCGAGGTAGGCGAGTTCGAAGGCGCTGCCCTTGTCGTCGCCGGAGACAAATGTGGCGAAGGCGCGTCCGCCGGCACCGTTCTCTTCGCCGGTGAGGTAGATCATCTCGTTGGTGCCCATGCCCGATGCGGGGTTGAAGAACGAGCCGAAGTTGCCCAGGTCACCCGAGCAGAAACGCGAAAAGGCGCTGGCACCCATGTCGTAGCTGTTGGTGGTGGTGTTCCAAAGGCCGACGCTCTGGATAAGGTCTTCGCCCGAGAGGACTTCGAAGGTGTCTTTGTTGATGATCCACTTGGAGACAAAGGCGCCGGTCGCTCCGTGTGCTCGGACGATTCCGCGGCTGCCGCTGAGTTCGTGGTTCATGACCACGGTAAAGGTACCATCACCGTTATCGAATGCGCCGATACCGTCGGGGATGCCGACCATTCGGTAGGGTGTGACGCCGTTGGGCATGGTGTTGACTGAGTCGCCCACGGAGAGGAGCGAGATGGTGCGTACGCCGGCATCGACGGGGAGCAGGTTTGCTTCCCATGAGGTGCTGGGACCGGTTTCTTGTGCGGTTGCGAGCCCTGCGAGCGCAGCGATAGCGCACGCACTGATTCGTGAGTTCTTCATTGGGGTGTCCTCTTGCTGTGTTTCTACGGTGCTTGTCGGCTACCAGACCGACGCTGACTTACCAAGCAGAAGATAGCCCGACACTCGGGTGAGGTGCGTCAACGATTGAACAAGCTCTCTTTAGGACTTGATGAGCGCTTCTTGTGTTGAATGAGCATTCATGGAAGTGAGGTCCTGCAGCGCCGTCACATCCCAGAACCCGGCCTTGAGCGCTTCGATCGCATTGACGGCCTGCAGCGCCGCGGTCGCGGTGGTGACCATCGGGATCCCGAGACGCACGGCTGTCGAGCGGATGCGCCCCTCATCGGTTTGCCAACCCGTGCGGGTGGGGGTGTTGATGACGAGGTGGATCTCGTTGTTCTGCATCAGGTCGATGACATTGGGGCGCGCGCCTTCCTGAATCTTCTTGAGGATCTTGGGACGCAGCCCGTGTCGCGCGAGCAGGTCGCCCGTGCCCTTGGTCGTGAAGACCTTGAATCCCATGGCCATCAGTGAACGCACGACGGGGATCATGTCCTGTCGATCGCTTTGGCGGACGGAGACGAAGACACCGCCCTCGGTGGGGAATCGGGTGCCCGCGCCGAGCATCGCTTTGAGGTACGCGTTGGGGAGGGAGACATCGACACCCATGACCTCGCCGGTGGATCGCATTTCTGGGCCGAGCACGAAGTCCACGCCGGGGAACTTCTGGAAGGGGAACACCGGTGCCTTGACGGCGTGGAACCCCGCGTCGGGGATCTCGCGTGCGTGCTGCTCGTCGAGGGTGACGCCCATCATCGCCTTGGCAGCGATCGATGCCCAGGGCGCGCCCTTGGCCTTGCCCACATAGGGGACGGTGCGTGATGCACGCGGGTTGACCTCGATGATGTAGACCGTCTCGTCCTTGATGGCCATCTGGACATTCATCAGCCCGCACACGCGGAGCTCCTTCGCGAGCTTGCGTGCGGTGGCGCGGATTTCCTGGACGAGTGCCGGGCGGATGTTCGCGGTCGGAATCATGCAGGTCGAGTCGCCCGAGTGGACGCCCGCCTGCTCGATGTGCTCCATGACGGCGGCGACGAGCGCGGTGCCGTTGCCTTGTGCGTCGAAGTCGCCGACGACATCGACATCGAGTTCCGTCGCGGCTTCGAGGAACTGGTCGATGAGGATCGGTGCGTCATCGAGCCCGGACGCATCGACGGCCGTGGTCATGTAATGACGCAGCGCCTTCTCGTCGGGGCAGATCTCCATCCCGCGTCCGCCGAGCACATAGCTTGGGCGCACGAGCACGGGGTACCCGATCCGGTTGGCGATCGCGACCGATTCTTCGATGGAGCGGGCGATCCCCGATCCGGGGCGCTTGAGGTCGAGCTTGGTGAGGAGCTGATCGAACCGGTCGCGGTCTTCCGCGCGATCGATCGCGTCGAGCGATGTCCCGAGCATCGGGGTGCCGGCGAGATCGAGCCCGTGCGCAAGGTTGAGCGGGGTCTGCCCGCCGAACTGCACGATGGTGCCGAGCATGGGCTGGGTGCTTTGCGTGGTGGTCAGCCATTCACGGATTGCGGGTCCGCACTTCTCATTGGTTGTCGAGTGTGTACTGAGGTAGTTGTCGAGCGATTCCCATCCACCCCAAGTCGCTCGATATGTCTCTGAGTCTCGTGTGTATACAATTTCCCAAACACGACCGGTTGTATCGATGACATCAAAGCTACAGCCATCGGACCCCGATCCCATGCTCATGACTGCGAATGGGCCAATGCCTGCTGCACGAGCAGCCTTCAGAAGGCCTTGTTCAAAGTTTTTAGGAATGCCGTCGTGATTGGATTCATTCATGCCAAGCACGGTGCATGGGTTGGCCGTGTAGTCGACGCTTAGCTTCTCCGTGACATTGAGCACATCTTCCAGCGTCAGCGGCTCAAAGAAGAGCAAATCGCTCGTGTCATAGTCCGTCGAGACGGTCTCGGGGTTCGAGTTGATCATCACCGCGTCGTGCCCGAGTTCCTGGGCAGCGAAGGCCGCGTGGACGCAGCAGTAATCGAACTCGATGCCCTGACCGATGCGGTTGGGGCCGCCGCCGAGGATGACGACCTTTTGCTTGGGGTCGGTTTCCGCGAGGAGTCGATCACGCAGCTCGCACTCGGGCGCGACATCGACGATGGTGCCCGAGTCGTCCATCCGCTTGGACCCGGGCTGGTAGGTCGAGTAGTAGTAGGGGGTGATGGCTTCGAACTCGGCAGCGCAGGTGTCGACGCACTTGAACACCGCTTCGACGCCGAGTTCTTTGCGCTTCGCGCGGACCTTGAGGATGTTCTCCGCGTTGATGTCCCCGAGGTAGAGGTTGGCGAGCTGGGCGTCGGAGTACCCGAGCTGCTTGGCGCGCTGCATGAGCTCGCGGGGCATGTTGTCGAGTGAACTGATCGCGCCCAGCTCGTCCTCGAACTCGACGAGCTCGTTGAGCTGGTGGATCCAGAATGGGTCGATCTTGGTGTACTCGCAGACTTTGTCGACACCCCACCCCATCTTGAGCGCGTACCGGATGTAGTACATGCGACCCTGCGAGGGGACGGCGAGCTTGCGGGTGAGCTTGTCTGCGTCGATCGGCCACTCGATGAGCTGCCCGTCGGCCTTGCGTCCGTCGGAGGACTGGCGTGCGAGCAGCCAGTTGTCGTTCTTGTCGAGCCCGAGCCCGTAGCGCTTCACATCCATCGAGCGGACGACCTTCTGGAAGGACTCCTTGAAGGTGCGTCCGATGGACATCGCCTCGCCGACGGACTTCATCTGCGTGGTGAGGGTCTCGTCGGCTTCGGGGAACTTCTCGAAGGTCCAACGCGGCATCTTGGTGACGATGTAGTCGATGCTCGGCTCAAAGCACGCGCTGGTCGTCCCGGTGATGTCGTTGCGGAGCTCGTCGAGCGTGTACCCGATCGCGAGCTTGGCGGCGATCTTTGCGATGGGGAAACCCGTGGCCTTCGACGCGAGTGCGGACGAGCGCGACACGCGTGGGTTCATCTCGATGACGACCATCTCGAAGGGCTTGTGCCCGTTCTCATCGGGCTCGGGGTTGGGGTTGACCGCGAACTGGACATTGGACCCGCCTGTCTCGACGCCGACGCCGCGCATGATCGCCAGCGCCGCGTCGCGCATCTTCTGGTATTCCTTGTCCGTGAGGGTCATGATGGGCGCGACGGTGATCGAATCGCCCGTGTGCACGCCCATCGCGTCGATGTTCTCGATCCCACAGACGATGATGCAGTTGTCCTTCTTGTCGCGGACGACCTCGAGCTCGTATTCCTTCCACCCGATGAGCGACTTGTCCACCTGGACCTGGTTGATCATCGAGGCGCGGAGCCCGCGGGAGACGAGCTCCTCGAACTCGGCACGGTTGTAGGCGATCCCGCCGCCCCATCCGCCGAGCGTGAACGCGGGGCGGACGATCATGGGAAGACCGTGCTGCTCTAAAAAACCGAGCGCCTCTTCGAGGCGCTCGACGGTGAGTGATTCCGGGGATTGGAGACCGAGATCTCGAACGATGTCGGCAAAGGTCTTGCGATCTTCCGCTTTATGGATGACCTCGCGATTGGCGCCGATCATCTCGATCCCGTGTTTCTCGAAGATGCCCTTGTCGTGCATCTCGCAGGCGCAGTTGAGCGCCGTCTGCCCGCCGAGCGTGGGGAGGACGGCGTCGATCGGGTTCCCGAGCTCCTTCTCCTTGATGATGATCTTTTCGACGGCTTCGGGGGTGATGGGCTCGATGTAGGTGCGATCTGCGAACGCGGGGTCCGTCATGATCGTCGCGGGGTTGGAGTTGACCAGGACGACCCGGTACCCCTCCGCCCGCAGGGCCTTGCACGCTTGGGCGCCGGAGTAGTCGAACTCGCATCCCTGCCCGATGACGATGGGACCGGAACCGATGAGGAGGATCGTGTGGAGATCGTCGCGTCGTGGCATGTGTGGGTGTCCCTGGAATGCCCCGCCCGGGCCGGGCCGGGCAAGGTCCAATAAGTCGTGCGTTGTGTCGAGTTGCGCCTAAACCACATGAGTGTATGCACACTCCCCGCCGGGGTCGAAGTTTTCGTCCGATCCGAAGGCGAAATGGGGATCTGGTCGGGTTGTGTCGCCTGGGTTCTTGTTGTGTCGATGAACCCGGTTCGCTCAGCGTCGTAGGATCATGCACGCCGACGGATCGGCCGATTGAGTTTAAGAGACGCGGATCCCGATTCGGACCAGTCACGGAGACCCCCAAGCATGTGCGGAATCGTTGCCTATATCGGGAACAAGCAGGTCCAACCCCTCCTGATCGAGGGGCTCAAACGCCTCGAGTATCGCGGGTATGACTCCGCGGGTGTCGCGTCGATCGACAACGGCAAGCTCGAGATCGCGCGGGCCGTGGGACGCGTGGCAAACCTTGAGAACGAGCTCGAATCCATCGGCGGGATCCACGGCACCATCGGGATCGCCCACACCCGCTGGGCGACGCACGGCGGTGTCACCCAGCTCAACGCCCACCCGCACCGCGATCGCGATCACGGGATCGCCCTGATCCACAACGGAATCATCGAGAACTACGCGTCCCTGCGGACCCTGCTCGAAGCCAAGGGGCACGAGTTCAAGACCGAGACGGATACCGAGGTGCTGGGGATGCTGATCTCGCACCTGTACGACCCGGAGAACGGGGTCGATCTGGAGAAGGCGGTCCAGGCGGCGCTGCGTGAGGTCCGCGGCGCGTACGCGATCGCGGTGATCTGCGAGAAGGAGCCCGATGTGATGGTTTGCGCCCGTAAGGGGTCGCCGCTGCTCGTCGGGATCGGCAACGGCGAGTACATCGTCGCATCCGACCCCAGCGCGATCATCGCCCACGCGTCGCAGGCGATCACGCTCGACGACTACTCCGTTGCAAGACTGACGCGCGATGGGTTCCGCACGAGCACAGTGGACGATATCGAGATCTCGCCCAAGGTGATGCAGCTGGAGATGGACCTCGACGAGATCGAGCTGGGCGACTTCGAACACTACATGCTCAAGGAGATCTACGAGCAGCCCGACGCGCTGCGCCGGTGTCTCAAGGGACGACTCGACAAGAACGAGGGCCGGGTCGTGCTCGGCGGGTTGATGAGCTACGCGAAAGAGCTCGTCAAGTCGCGTCGCATCATTCTTACCGCCCAGGGCACGGCGCTGCACAGCGCGATGATCGGCGAGTACCTCCTCGAGGATCTCGCGAAGATCCCCGCGGAGTGCGAGTACGCGTCCGAGTTCCGGTACCGCAACCCCTTGATCGAGGACGGCGCGGTCGTTATCGCGGTCTCCCAATCGGGCGAAACCGCGGACACGCTCGCGGCATTGCACGAAGCCAAGGATCGCGGCGCGCTGTCGCTCGGTGTGATCAATGTCGTGGGTTCAACGATCCCGCGCGAGACCGACGCGGGGGTGTACCTGCGTGTGGGCCCTGAGATCGGGGTCGCGTCCACCAAGGCGTTCACGGGTCAGGTCGCGGTCTTGACGATGATCTCGTTGTTCATGGCCCGTCGGCGCATGATGTCGCCCGAAGCCAGCGCGCGATTGATGACCGAGCTCAGCCGCGTCCCGGACCTGATCGAACGGATCCTCGAGACGGACGATCAGATCCGCAAGGTCACGGAGAAGTATGTCCATCGAGACAACTGGTTGTTCCTCGGGCGCGGGTACAATTACCCGACCGCGATGGAGGGCGCGCTCAAGCTCAAGGAAATCTCCTACATCCACGCGGAGGGCATGCCCGCTGCGGAGATGAAGCACGGCCCGATCGCGCTCATCGACGAGGGGATGCCCGTCGTCTTCATCGCCAACCAAGGCAACCAGTACGACAAGGTCCTGAGCAACATCGAAGAGGTCCGCACCCGAGGTGGGCATGTCATCGCGGTCGCCACCGAAGGCGACGAGCAGATCAAGACCCTCGCGGAAGATGTGCTCTATGTCCCGGCCGTCGAGGAGTGCCTCAGCCCGATGCTCACGGTGGTGCCGTTGCAGCTGCTCGCGTACCACGCTGCGGTGCTGCGTGGGCACGATGTCGATAAGCCGAGGAACCTGGCGAAGTCGGTCACCGTGGAGTGATGAGGCCCTCAACGGAAGATTGCGATGAGGAGTCTCCACGGCACTGGTGTTTTCGTGCCAAGCCGCTCGATGGCATGACTGAGCCATCAATGAGTCACCTGCGGCGTGGATCGGGGTTGCTCCGCATTGGCGATCTTCATTGCCGGATCTGCATTCTCTCTGCTGCTGCTTTGCTTGTGTTGTTCTTGATTGCGAGAGACACGGTTGGCGTATCGCAGTTGCAGCAGGGGGTGTTACCAAGCTGGGTGCCCGTAGCAGTCATTGCGGGCTTCATACTTTGGCTCTCGATCTCGTCATTCATGATCTACGCAGCCCGGCCGCATTTGTGTGCGCTGATTTGCAAGCGTAGAGGGCAGATCTGCCCATTTTGTTACTACGACTTATCTGCAAGACCACACGGTGACACAACATGCTCGGAGTGCGGGAGGTACACACCTAGGCGTGAGTGTGTTCGCATCTGGTGCAAGCTTGTTCGGCATGGAGTGTAGATTCGTAGGGTTCACCCACACTGAGTCGTCGATACCCGAAGGAACCCTGCGGGTTCCGTCGGGCCACCTATCTACGATTGTTTGATGCGCAAGCTGAACATCATCCTCGGTCGGAAGAAGCGATGGTGTTTTCGTGCGTCGGGCGAATCGACAAGCCCTAGGCTCAACCGATTCACGATGCTCCATCGCAGGTTCTGGCTCTCTTGGAGGGGCACGATCGCGATGGGATACATCTACTTCGCGGGTGCAGCATTGTTTGACTTGAGCGTGTCACTGCTCCTCGTTCGCCTTGGACAGCCATTCAAGTACGACTTCTTTGGTCATGGATGGAAAGAGATTGTGACGAATCTCTTGTTGATTAACTTTGCAGCTGTACCGTACATGATGCTGCTGTTTCGTCCCTTCCAGCACGGATTGATCCAAAGGAAGAACGGGCTCAGAGCGCGAGTCATTGGGCACCGTTGTCAGGTATGCCCGAGATGCCTGTATGACCTGAGCGGACGCGATCGACAGAGTGATCAGTGTCCTGAGTGTGGTCAGATTGTGTCACGGCGAGAATGCGTCCGGATGTGGGGGCGGTATTTTCTGAGCTTCTGATTCGCGTTTATCGGACATCTAGAAAAAACCAGATATACGGACCTTCATTCTCTTATGTCACGCGAGGGAAGGGTCGATCTATCGGACACAACATGAATGGAGTCCGATACATGAGCGCATCACCCGTACGAGCCACACGATCGATATCGCAACCGTCTTGCGTGATCACCGGGCGTCGGGTGATTGATCGTCGTGTCGTTGAGGTGCTGCCCAAGCCCGATCTCACGACCCAGCGTCTCGTGTTTCGGCTGCTCACGCCTCGCGATGAGGACGCGTTCATCGAGGCGCTCGATCGCTCGCGCGAACAAGTCCGGCGCTGGATCCCCGTGAATCACGAGGGAGAGAGCGATGCGCACTTCTTCCATCGCACCATGACTCGCGCGCGTGTGCAGGATATCGAGGGCGTCGCGTGGCGAAGAGCTGCGTTTATTGAGCACGGCGAGCACGCGGGACGATTCCTCGGCATGTTCAACCTCATCAAGATCCATCGCGGTCTGGAATGGTCCTGCGAAGCGAACTGGTGGATCGATACCCGCCTGGGTGCTCAGGGGCTCGGGACCGAAGCGACCCAGGGCATGATCGACTTTGCGCTCGCCGAGCACCCCAGGGGGATGGGCATGCACCTTGTGCGTGCATCGATCTGTCGTGACAACCCTGCGTCGATCCGGATTGCACAGAAGTGTGGTTTCAAGGCGACGGGTAACCGTGACCTGCTCGAGATCAACAAGGCACTGATCCAGCACGATGAGTTCGAGTGCTGGGCTCGCTGATTGACTCCTTCTAATACCCTAACACTTGTGTTCGATTCCTGTACGCGCCTGAGAATTTTCAAAGTTCTCAAGCGTGGAGTGCGTGAATTGTGACATGCCGGATCAAGCTGGCGTGAAGCAGGCGCAAGGTCAATAAAATCAATGATTTACGGATCTTTGTTCGCAAAGAATTCGTGTGTCCACGCAGGCACTGGCAGGGGTGGGTACTGCTCTGAAATTTGCCTTTTTTCGACATGCTCATAGGGTCTAAACCCACGCCGACGATCAGATGAACTCGTCGGCTCGCCACGGATCGATGGATCCGGGAGGCAGACACTCGATTCCGCTGTAAAGCGTTGTCACAGGGGTACTTCATGGCATCAGTCAGCTTCGACAGTCGAACCCTCATGATCGACGGCAAGCGTATCTGGATCGTCTCAGGATCGATTCATTTCCAACGCATCATGCCGAGCGAGTGGGCGGATCGGATCCGCGCCGCCAAGCACGCCGGGCTCAACTGCATCGAAGTCCCCATCTTCTGGTCCCAGATCGAAACCCGCCCGGGCTCGTACGATTTTAAGGACAACAACGACATCCGCGCTTTCGTCCAACTGATTCACGAGGCGGGGATGTACTGCGTGCTGCGTGTCGGCCCGTACATCGGCGAGGGGTGGGACCTGGGCGGTTTGCCCGCGTGGCTGCTCAACATGCCCGAGCTCGAGCTCCGCAAGCCCAACCAGCCGTTCCTCGAAGCGGTGGGTAAGTACTTCAACGCACTCGCCAAGCAGCTCAAAGACCTGCAAGCGTCTACGACCAAGGGTGCACCGATCATCATGGTCCAGAACGAGAACAAGTGGTTCTGCGGCGACGCGGAAGCCGCCAAGGGGTACCTTGGCGAGCTCGGGCGATACCTCCGCGAAGCCGGGTTCACGGTTCCCAAGATCAACGCGAACAACCTCTGGGAAGGGGTCGAGGGCGACATCGACGCCTGGTCGGGTGCGGGCGACATGTTCGGGACGATGCGCCAGCTCAAGGCCGTGTGTCCGGATCAGCCTCAGATCGTGATCGACTACGGCCCGCGTGCCCGCCCGATGTTCGGGCACGATAAGCCCGAGCCCATGGACGGCCTGGCGCTGCAGCGTCAGCTCGCGGAGATCATGTGCGCCGGCGGGCAGTACAACCTCGGCGCGTTCTGTGCCGGCGTGACGAGCGGGTTCTTCGCGGGCAGCAACGAACGCGGCGATTTCGCGCCCTTCACACCCCTGAGCGAGTGTAACGCGATGATCGACGAGCACGGGCGCTTCAGCGCCGACGGCTTGCCGGTGCGTCGATTGAACATGTTCGCGAGCAACTTCTCGCGCGTTCTGGCGCACACCGAGCACGAGGATCCGCCCATCGTCATCGACCCTGCGAGCGACGAGTCGACGATCGCGGGTCATGCGGTCACGCACATGCGAGGCGCGCAGGGCTCGGTGGTGTTTATCTTCTCGCCGCCCAAGAGCAAGCCGGGCACGATCAACCTACTCCTGAGCGACGGTGCCAAGCTCCCCGTGCGTCTGGGGCATCAGCGGGTCCACTGGTGCCTGCTTGATGTGCACCTGTCCTCGTCGCACATCCTCGATCACACCTCGCTCAACGCGATGGCGCACGCAGGCAACACCCTCGTGCTCTTCGGACCCGCCAACTCGATCGGCGAGGTCTCGATCAACGGCACCCCCCTCGAGGTTGAGGTCCCCAAGGCACGCAAGCCTTTGGTGGTTGAGCACGAGGGGATGACGATCGTTGTCATGTCCGACGAGATGGCCGACGAGACCTATGTGCACGGCAAGGACATCTTCGTCGGCGTCGGCGGGCTCAATGCGCAGGGCGAACCACTCCCCTCCGACAACGGGAAGACCCACACGCACATCGACGAGTCGGGTAACGCGAAGACCGTGACGACCAAGGCGCCCGAGGGGTACCCCGGGACCAAGCTGCCCAAGGTGAACCTCGGCAACTGGGAGTGCGCGATCCCCGAGGAGCACATCTCCGGTGACTCACCCCGTTTCGCACAGATCCCCGGGCCTGCGGATCTCTCCGAGCTCGGGACACCCTACGGGTACGGGTGGTACCGGGTGGAGCTCAAGAACAGTGCGACCAAGAAGCTCAAGGTCAGCGCCCCCGAGATGAAGGATCGCGTTGCGATGTACCTCGACGCGGAACTTCAGGGCGTGCTCGGCTCGGGCCCCGGTGGGGAGAAGGAGATCACCCTCTCCACCAAGAAGGGCAACCAGCACCTGGTCATGCTCGCCGACAACATGGGACGCACCCACGCGGGCACGGACATGACCCAGCGCAAGGGTGTGTATGGGCATGTGATCGAGCGTAAGCTCTTCAAGGCCGGCAAGTCCACGATCGAGCAGGGCAACCCGATCGATATGCTCGCGTTCCGATCTCCGATCTTCGGGCTCCGCCCGGGGGATACGACCCTGCCCGATCGGATCACCTGGAGCTTCAAGCACCTCAAGAAGTCCTCGATCTTCCTCGAGCTCCCCGCGTTCCCCGCCCGGGCGATGATCGTCCTCAACGACGAATCATTCGCGATCGTCGCGCCCGAGCGGGCGACCACGATCACCTTCGACGATGAGGCGACCAAGCGTGGCAACAATGTCATCCAGATCGCGTTCGAGGACAACGCGCTGACCGAATCGGACGAGTCATTCGTCGAGAAGATGCACAAGCTCATCGACGCGGAGGGCGTGTTCCTCGAAGCGGCCAATCCGATCACGGACAAGTGCGCCTGGTCCTTCGCGAAGTGGGAGCCCCCCGCGGAGATCGACTTTGATTCCGTCGCCAAGGCCAAGCTCAAGAACACGGACAAGCCCTCGTGGTGGAAGACGAGCTTCGACTCGCCCGACTCGCTCGCGGCGTTGGACCTCGACTGTTCCGGTTTGAGCAAGGGTCAGGTCTACCTCAACGGGCACGCGTTGGGTCGGTACTTCATGTCCGACCCTAAGGGCAAGGATGTCGCGCCGGGTCTGACGCTGACGATCCCCAGCGCCCTGCTGAAGGAAGGCACGCCCAACGAGTTGTTGATCTTCGACGAGCACGGGTTCGCGCCGTCCAAGGTGCGTGTCGTCGTTTCGCGCCGTTGATCGCATCGGAACATTTTTTCAGATCAAGAACGCACTTGCCCCCGGCGGGTGCGTTGTTTGTGCGCACTGGGGTCAGTATGCTCTCGCATGAGCACAACAACCGTCAAGCCCAAGCTCTGGCAGCTCGCCGCGTCATACGCAGCCCGGGCGCACAACCATCAGTACCGCAAGGACAAGAAGACCCCGTTCGTCGCCCACCCCTTCCGGGTCGCGATGGTCCTGCGGGACATCTTCGGGTGCGACGACGAGGTCGCGATCGCGACGGCGCTCCTGCACGACACGATCGAGGATACCCGCACGGACTTCGACGACATCCACAAACGCTTCGGGCGTGATGTGGCCGTGTGCGTCGCGTGCATGACCAAGAACATGCTGCTCATCGAGCCCGAGCGAGAGAAGGACTACGACGAGCGCCTCGCGAAAGCGCCGTGGCAGGCGCGGATCGTCAAGCTCGCGGATGTGTACGACAACTCGCTCGATCTGCCCCGACCCGGGATGCGGAAGAAGTGCATCGCACGCTGTCAGCGGGCGCTGGTGCTCACCGAGAACGACACGGGGCGCGAGGAGTTCATCGCGGGGCGCGCCGCGGTGCGGGATATCCTCGATTCACTCAGGAGCGTGAAAGAGTAACGCCGCATCAGGGCTGATTCTCGGGGTTTCGGACCAGTTCGGTCTGCAGGCGCACACGCTCGAGCTTCGCATCGATCTCGCGGAGTCGTTCCTGAAGCGCTGCCTGGGCTTCATCATTGGGCGCACGCGCGATCTCGGACTCGATCTGCTCGCGCTCGCGATTGAGCAGGTTCGAGAGCGCCACCAATGGCTGGAGACGCTGACCGATCATCAGCGAACCGCGCTGTTCGACATCGTGCGTCATGTCCGCAGGGTCGGTCCAGATGTTGAAGATCGATCGTCCCCACGCGCTCCCATCGGGCGTGGTGCGCATGCCCGGGCCGAGCACGAACCCGCGCGGCGCGACGAGCTCGGGCTCGCGCGGATCGGGGACGATCCCGTCGGGGAACGCCGCTCGCGCCCAGTCATCGATCTCGATCTCGGTGCCGACGGTTCCGGATGGGTCGGGGCGGATCCCGATGCGTGCCCATCGGCGCGCGATGGATTCGAGCAGGATATCCGAGTCCATCCGCGCCCCGCCGGTGAGACTCGAGTATGCGCCGAGTTCGAGCGTGAATCGCAGGATGCGATCGCCCCGCACGAGGGTGACGGGGAGGGTCCCGCCCGGATCGCGTGAGAGGATCTCGGCGCGGAAGTCTTCGGTGTTCTCGAGGACGCGATCGCCGACCATCACGATCCGATCGCCCTCGCGGAGGATCATCGACGCGGGGAACTCGGGGTTGTCGGGAATGGGGATGACTTCGACGGCCCCGACCTGCACCTGCCCGAACTGCACGCCCAAGGCACCCTTGGGGCGCATCTCGAACCGGCGCAGGCACGCGAGCCAGAGCCGGGCACGCTGCTCGGGGGTCAGATCGTTGCGGATGATGTGTCCCTCGAGGGTTTCAAGGGTGACGCCCGGATCGAGCTCCGCGAGCTCGAGTGTTGCGAGATCGCGCATCAGCCAATCGTCGCTGCCGAGCTGCTCGATCCAGTCCTCGATCTCCTCAGCAGAGGTTTCGGGCGTCGTCTCGATGACGATGTCTTCGGGTTCAGGTGCGATCTGCGCCATCGCGATCGATGGATGAATCGCGAACAGGAGCGCACCGGTAAGGATGTGGATCGGTCGGAGCATCAGATGACTATACCACGACGGCGCTGGCACGGTTCACGCGTTGAGTCGATCGATCAGTCGGGACTGGTTCTCGTCGATCCACGCGGCTTTCCGCCAGACGGCGCTGAGCATCGCGCCGTGGTGCTCGCTCGGGTTGGAGCCCAGACCCGCGAGCGCTTCGTCGAGCATCACGCCGGGCATCATCCCGATCGCGGTGCGCGGCGAGACCGTGCCGCCCGTTCCGCGGTACCCGTTCCAGAACGACATCAACCGGACCGCGTCGGGTTCGGGTGGGACTTGCTCGCCGCGTTGACCGGGCGAGGGGGCGACCATGGATACATGGACGAGCGATTGGGCGAGCTCGCGCAGACGCGATCCGATCCGGGTGTTGTCGAAGTCGCACACCGCGACGAGGGTGTCGCCTCGGAAGATCATGTTCCCGGGGTGCCAGTCGCCGTGCACCAGCGCGGGCGGGGTTGCGTTCGCCTGGGCGAGCTCGTGGGCGTACCCGAGCATGCGGGGCACATCGTCCGAGAGCTTGGGCGCGAGCAGGTGCTCGATCGATTTGAGCGCACTGATGCGCGATAGATCGATCGTCTCGGGCTCGGTGGCTGCGGGGAAGCTCGTCTGGATCTGGTCCATCGCGTTGTGGGTCTCGACGAGCGTCGCCCCCATCGCGTGCGCGTGGTTGGGGTTCGCGGGCTCGAACCGGTTGCCCGCGATGAACACGAACAGCTCGTAGACCTGATCGGAGAACTGCACGAAGGAGTTGTTGTCCTCGCGGGTCCCGATGATGGGGGGGACGCACAGCCCCTGCGCCTGACACCCGAGGACGACCTCGTGCCCGAATGCGACAAGTGCGGGCATGTCGAGCCCGCGGGCGCGCCGCTTGAGCAGCAGCGTTCCTCGCTCAGTTTCGATGATGACCTTGGGGGAGTAGAGGGATCCCTCCGCGAGTTCGCGGATGTCACGGATCACCCCGACCTGGTAGTGACGCAGGACGCCCTCGATCTCGCGCTGGGAGAGCTGCTGACGAGATGCTGCCACGGGGTGCCTCAACTGCGATGCGTGAGCGCGGGGCGCTCACTCGACATTCTGGACCTGCTCCTTGATGCGATCGATCGCGCCCTTGACCTCAACGATCAATCGGCTCATCTTCGCGTCGGGGCTCTTGGATGCGATGGTGTTCGCCTCGCGTAGGAGTTCCTGGGCGAGGAAGTCCATCGTGCGTCCGATCGGGCGACCCGACTCGTCGCCGAGCAGGTCGCGGAAGTGGATGAGGTGCTCACCCAAGCGCGAGATTTCCTCAGCGATGTCCGTCTTCTCCGCGTAGACCGCGATCTCACGGATGAGCTCGCTCTGCTCGACCTCGGCGCCCGCGTCCTTGATCAGCGACTCCATGCGATCCTTCAATCGACGCTCGTAATCCGCGACCACGCCCGGCGCGAACTCCTTGATCTGTGACAGGCGCTCGGCGATGAAATCGAGGTGCAGCATCAGATCATCGTGCAGCGCGATCCCCTCGCGGGTACGCATCGCGATCAGGTGTTCGAGCGAGAGCTTGACGAGCGGGATGATCCCCTCGCGTGCGCGTTGCAGGCGTGATTCATCGTCGCGGGAGGGGCAGAGCACGCCCGGGAGCATGACCAGGTCGCTGACATTGACCCGATCGATCGTGACGCCCGTCGCCTTGGCCACCTGCTCGGCGTACTTACGCAATGCGGGCGCGTTGATTTCTTGCGCTGCCGCCTCGTCGGTATCGGTGCACGACACCGTGACGGTCACGGAACCACGCGAGACCGTGGCGCGGACGACCTGCTCGATCTCGGGCTCGAGCGACGCGAGGCGCTCGGGGATCCGCGTCCCGATCTTGAGGAACTTGTTGTTCACGCTGCGAACCTCGACCGTGTACACCGAGCTGGTGTCATTGCCCGAGGCGTCGCCAAAGCCCGTCATGCTTCGGATCAAGGTGCGGCTCCTGTGGTGTGCTTAGTTCGGTTGCTCTTCGCCCGTTGCGGGCTCGTCGCTCGTCGGCGTTTCCGGCGCGTCCTCGATGACATCCTCACCCGTCCCGGTTTCGAGCTCGGGGGTGGATTCCATTGCGTCGTCGATGAGCTCCGACGCGTTCTCGATCGGTTCGTCGTCGATCGCATCGTCCGCCATCTCGCCGGTCTCGCCCGCGGGGAGGGTGATCGCGGGCATCGGGTCCGCGGGTGATTGCGGACGCGTCGCGAAGTTGAGGACGATCGCGGTCACGAGGAAGAGCCCGAAGATCGTCACGGTGGCGATGGTCAGCACATCGCCGGTCTTGGTGCCGAACGCGGTCTGTCCTGCGCCGCCGCCGCCCGCGCCGAAGGCGCCGCTCAATCCGCCGCCTTGGGGGCGTTGGATGAGGACGAGGAGGATCATCGCGCCCGAGACGACGAGGAACACGCCGACGAGGATGTTCGTCACGATCGGGTTCCAAGACATCGCGAGGGTGGGGACGCTCTGGGCGAGGGTATGGGTCATCGAACTCAGGTCCACAATCGGCTCCTGCGGTATCTCAATCATCGCCCCTCAGCTCGCGTGAGCCGATCCGGGGCAGGGGCAAGTCTAGGCGCTCATTCGAGTTGCTTCATCTTTCCGACGGGTCTCAGACGCCCTGAGGCACCGCGGCGCGGATGATGTTCAGGAAGTCGTCCGCCTTGAGTGACGCCCCCCCGACCAACCCGCCGTCGATATCTGTCATGCTCATGAGCACCGCCGCGTTGTCGGGTTTCATCGATCCGCCGTAGATGATCCGGATCGCGTCCGCAGCGTCCTGGTCGTACATGGACGCGATGAGTTCACGGATGTTCGCGTGTGCGTTCTGCGCGTCCTCGGGCGTCGCGGTTTTGCCCGTCCCAATCGCCCAGACGGGCTCGTAGGCGATGACGACGCGGGCGAGCTGGTCCTTGGAGACCCCCTCGAGCCCGGCGCGGGTCTGGTGCTCGTTGATCGCGTCGGTTTTGCCCGATTCCCGCTGATCGAGGGTTTCCCCGATGCACAGGACGCACTGGAGCCCTGCGTCGAGGACGGCGCGGGTCTTCTTGTTGACGATGGTGTCCGATTCCCCGATGACATGGCGGCGCTCGGAGTGGCCTGTGAGGACCGAGCGGACACCACAATCCTTGAGCATGTCCATCGAGATCTCGCCGGTGAACGCGCCGCTGGGCTGATCGGAAGCGTCCTGAGCACCAAGGATGATATCGGACCCTGAGATCGTGTTGTTGATGCCCTGGAGGTAGACGAAGGGGGGGTAGATCGCGACATCGATCCCGGAGACTCCACCCAATCCGGACGCGAGGGCTTGGGCGAGCTGGGCGCCCGATCGGGCGTTGGTGTTCATCTTCCAGTTTCCGCCGACGAACGGGGTGCGATTGCTCATCTTTGTGCTCCGAGTCTCGTGTGAGAGTGTTGGCGGACCGATTGATCCGTAGTATGGTGTGAGTCTAGCGTCTCGACGCAGGCAACGCCCCGATAACCGATCCTTCTCACCTTTTCGTGGAGTGAGTCAGGCATGATCAGCCAGCCAGATATTTGTACCGAGTTTGATGTTGTCATCGTCGGCGGCGGCCCCAGCGGGTCAACCGTCGCGACGCTCCTGAAGAAATACAACCCGGACCTCTCCGTCCTGATCCTCGAGAAAGCCAAGTTCCCCCGTGAGCATGTGGGCGAGTCCCAGCTGCCGGGGATCAGCGCGATCCTCGACGAGATGGGGGTCTGGGATAAGGTGGAAGCCGCCAACTTCCCTGTGAAGCTCGGCGGGTCCTACACCTGGGGCAAGGACGCGGACGCGTGGGACTTCGATTTCTACCCAGCGGAAGAGTTCGTCGACGAGGCGCGACCCGCGAAGTACGAGGGTCAGCGTCGCCACACCGCCTTCCAGGTCGAGCGAGATCGGTACGACGAGATCCTCCTGCGTCACGCAGAGGAGATGGGCACCGTAGTCCGTGAAGAGACCATGGTCCGCGAGGTCCTCACAGACGGCGATCGGATCGAGGGGCTCAAGCTCGACTCGGGCGAGATCATCCGGGCGCGTCACTATGTGGACGGGTCGGGGCACGCGGCGATCCTGCGCAAGGCGCTGGGGATCGAGAGCGACGCGCCGACGCACCTGCGGAATGTCGCGTTCTGGGATTACTGGGACAACGCGAAGTGGGCCGTCGAGATCGGCGTGGGGGGCACCCGCGTGCAGGTCCGCTCACTCCCGTACGGGTGGATGTGGTTCATCCCGCTTGGTCCGTCGCGTGCGTCGGTGGGGCTGATCTGCCCGAGCGAGTACTACAAGGAGACAGGGCTCACCCCCAAGGAGCTCTACCACAAGGCCATCAAAGAGCAGCCGGAGATCCGCGAGCTCCTCAAGGACGCGAAGTCCGACACGAACGACAATGTACTCTCGACGAAGAACTGGTCGCACCTCGCGGATCGTCTCGCGGGCGAGAACTGGTGGATCTGTGGCGAGGCGGCCGGGTTTGCGGATCCGATCCTCGCAGCCGGCATGACCCTAGCGCACGGCACCTCGCGCGAGGTCGCGTACTCCATCCTCGAGTGCGAACGCGGCGAGCTCGACCCGAAGTGGCTCAAGTCCAACTACGACGAGAAGGGGCGACGCAACATCCGTCAGCACATCCGGTTCGCGGAGTACTGGTACGCTGCGAACGGTCGTTTCACGGACCTGCAGGAGTACTGCAAGAAGATCGCAAAGGACTCGGGCCTGAATCTCAACCCGGCTCAGGCGTGGCGCTGGCTGGCGCAGGGCGGGTTCACGAACCAGAACATCGAGAACGCCGGATTCGGCGCGTTCGATGTCGGGTCCTCCAAGCAGCTCATCACCCGGTTCTCCGGGCGAGAGAGCAAGTTCCAGATCACCAAGCTCAACGATTTCAAGCTCAACCTGCGCAACGCGGAAGAGGTTGAGGTCGCGCAGCTGGCCAACGGGCGGATCAACAAGGTCACCTGCTACCGGCGCGGCGAGGCGATGCTGCCCTACACCGGCGCTTGGAAGACGATGATCGATATCCTCAAGACCGAGTCGGACTTCGAGACGATCTACAAGCAGCTATCCGAAGCGATCGCCCGTAAGAGCTCGGGCGGTGCTGCGGGTCTGAGCATCTCGGTGTACCTGCAGACGCTTGAGGTCATGGTCAACGACGGGTGGGTGATCGGCAAGCTCAACAAGAACCGCCCGACGGGCACGCTCGCGGGCAGCCGACTCATCCGCAACGAGTCCGAAGCGCGTGAGGCGCTCAAGGACGCGAAGGCGACGATCAAGTTTGCGTTTGAGCAGACCCCGACAGAGTAAGCGTTTCACGATCGCGGGTTACTTGCTTGAGACAACACCCCGTGCCGGCTCGCTTGGCGTTTCCGGCGCGGGTTTTTCTTTGCTCGCGGGTTCGGGGATGGGCTTGGTGGGGTTGGCGTGCGCGTGGATCTGGGATTGGCGTGCGATCTTGATCGCGTAGACCCCGATGTAGGACGCCATGAGCAGCGCCAGCGCATAGATGATGCGTCCACGGAAGTAGGAGAGCATCACGCCCAGGAGCATGAACGCGATCCCGATCCCGTAGAGGGTGAAGACGGCGCCCTTGACACCGAACGCGCGTTTGAGCATGTGATGCAGGTGATCCGCGTCCGGGTCGGACATCTTCTTGCCTGCGAGCTTGCGCCGGATGATCGCGAGCGCGGTATCGATGATGGGGATCGCGTAGATGATCAACCCCGCCGCGACGAGCCATGTCTTTCCTGTGTCGCCGAGTGAGAGGATCATGACGGCGCTGCAGTACCCAAGCAGGAGTGACCCGGTGTCGCCGAGGAAGATCGACGCGGGGTTGAAGTTGTGGGGGAGGAATCCGAGGCAGGCGCCGAGGACCGCGAGCCCGAAGATGATCCGGGGCGCGTCAAACACGCCGTCGTCGAGCATCGCGAGGGTCAACGAGATCGCGACGAGCCCGACCATCGCGATCGAGGTCACGCCCGTGAGTAAGCCGTCGAGACCGTCGATGAAGTTGGACGCGTTGCACGCGCCGAGCACGAAGATCGCGATGATCGCGGTGCCCGACCAGTAGATGATGTCGAGCTCGATGCTCGAACCCAACGACGGGATCTCCATGGGCATCGGGATGTGGTAGACCAGGTCAGGATTGTCGAGCAAACGCCCGAGCGTGGGCTTGAGCACGCCCGCCGCGACATTGATCCCGATGTTGCCCAGCGCGAGACCCGCCGCCGCGACGAGCTGCCCGCCGAGCTTCACACGGGGGGGGATCCCCGTGATATCGTCGAGCAACCCAACGAGTACGATCGAGGTCATCCCGAGCGCGATCCAGAGGGGAACGATCGGGTACGAGGTGCCATCGATCAGGTGCTCGGGCGCGATCTCGTGATAGGTAATCATCGCGGGCGAGTTTGCACCGAAGTAACTGAACATGAGCCCAGCGACAATCCCAAGGTACACCGCGACCCCGCCGAGGTACGCGATGGGCATCTTGTGGATCTTGCGTGCCTCGGACGGGTGATCGACGATCCCGTTGGCGATCGCGAGCTTTCGCACGAGCGGGGTGCTCAGGAGGGTGACAGCGAACGCGATGACGAATACGAAGATGTACCCCGAGAGGATGTCGAGCTGGGTGCCCGCGGATTGAGCGATCTCTGCCGCCGTGCCGAACGATGTCTCGGGCAGCACGGGGGTGGGGAGATCGCGCGTGATCGAGTCGAGTGGGTTGGGATCGAGCTGTGCGAGTACTTGCATCACGCGACCCCCCCGCGGATCAGATTTGATTCGAGCATGACACGATGAAGATCCTCGATCGTCTGGTTCAGGGTGTGGTTGGGCGCGAACCCGATGGCGCTACGGATCCGATCGAGATCGGGCTTGCGATGGCGCAGATCCTCAAACCCTGAGGGGTACGCCCGCTCATACGGGACGAGCTCGAGCGTAGAGCTCGATCCGAGTGTCGTAATCACGAGTTCCGCGAGATCGCGGATCGAGATGGGACGATCCGAACCGATGTTGTACACCCGGTGCTCTCGGGTCGGGGATCGCATGAGCTGGGGGAGGGCGCTGGCGACATCGCGTCCGTCGCAGAAGCATCGGGTCTGGGTGCCGTCGCCGAACACACGCAGGGGTGAGCCCTCGTGCGCCGCCTGGACGAACCGGGGCAGGACCATTCCGTAGCGCCCAACCTGTCGCGGCCCGACGGTGTTGAAGAATCGGCAGCAGACCGTGTCGAGCCCGTACTGGGACGCGAACCCGATCGCGAGATGCTCGTCGAGCGCCTTGGCATGCGCGTAGGACCATCGGGTCGTCTCGGTTGATCCGAGCAGCAGGTCATCGTTTTCGGAGAAGACGCTTGTGCCGGGCTTGCCGTAGACCTCGGAGGAGGACGCAACAAGAACGCGTGCGTTCCCATTTTCGTGCGCAAATCGGAGGACCTCGTAGGTCTCGTTTACATTCGTATGGATCGATCCGACCGGATCGGTGAGCACGAGTTCGACCCCGACCGCCGCAGCGAGGTGGTAGATCTCATCGAAGCGTTCACCCTCGAGGGTTGGGAGTGCATCAGACACGCTCGACTCGATGAACCGGACCTGGTCCTTGCAGTGCGCAATATTCTCGATGCGACCAGTGGAAAGGTTGTCGATGATGGTGATGTTGTCGCCGAGGGAGAGGAGGGTATCGAGCAGGTGTGAGCCGATAAAGCCGGCACCGCCGGTGATGAGCACACGACGGGGTGCGCCCGATTGCTCACGCGATGGGTCCTGTGCACCCAATCCGATGCTCCTCCGGTTCGCAGCGTGTGTCGATCAGACCGCCTGCGGGGTTTCCTCTGCGTGGTACTTGTGTGATGTGCGGATGTTCTTGCGCATGTACCCGCCCGCGGAGCTTTTGACGCCGTTAACGAGGACACCGAGGAACTCGGAGCGGGTGTCAGAGAGCTCGCTCTTGAGTCGAGCGATCTGCCCACGCTTCTCCTGCATCGCGCGAGCAACGAGGATGGTCGCGTCGACATGCGTCGAAAGTGTCTGGGCATCACCCGCGACGATCGCGGGGGCGACATCGAGGATGATGGCGTCGTACATGCTCGATGCTTCGGCGAGAATCTGCCCCATCATGTCGGTGCCGAGTCGCTCGACGACGCGCTTGTTGCGGGCGCCCGCGGGCAGCACGCTTAGCCCGGACGGGAGGGTCTGGATTGCGTCGCTCAAGGCATGATCGCCCGCGAGGACCTCAGCGAGCCCGGGCGCTTCCGCGAGCCCGAACGCGTTGTGGATCCGTGCGCGCCGGAAGTTGGTGTCGATGATGAGGACCTTCTTCCCCGAAGCGAGAATCGCGAGCGCGAGATTGGTGGTCACGCTCGTCGCGCCGGAGCCCGGCATCGCACCAACAACGAGCAGGGTCCGGTGATCGTGCTCGATCATCTTCTTCATGACCCGGGTACGGAGCTGGCGGTAATGTTCCGCGAGGACCGAGTTGGGGGCATCCGCAAACACTGTCGCGAGCGAGTCATGCTTCACTGGGTCTTCGTCGGCATCGGGGATCATGCCCAGGATCGGTGTGCGTGGGATCATGGCAATGTCCGCGGTGCTCTTGACACGCTGATCGAGCATCTCGAAGATAACGAGGGTGCCTGCTACGAGGGCGGTCGTAAAGAACACGCCCGCAGGGATCATGACAAAGAGGATGGGGAAGGACGGGCGATCGGGAACATTCTCAAACTTGACAACCTTGATTCGGTTTGCGGTATCAAGGGCCGTGGTCACATTGAGCTTGGCAAGATCACCCTCGCGCTCAGCCTTCTGCTCGAGCGTGTTCTCGATCTGACGGTTGATTTCCTGGATCTCCTCGCTCATCTGGGCGAGATCATTGAGACGAACGAGCAGGGTCTCACGCTGCGCGACAAGATCTTCGATTTGTGCGCGAAGTTGGCTCAGGACAGTCCGGCTCGAGTTGATCCGCGATTCGAAGGCTTCAAGCAGGAGCTGCTCGCGTGTAGTCTCGAGCTGGCGCTTGGTCGCGTCGAGTGTCTTGTTTGCGGTCTTGTAACTCCGGTGCTCTCGCCCGATCCCATCAAGCTCATAGGTGATCAGGGCCGCCTCAAGATCAACAATCCGTTGCTTGAGATTGAGGATCTGTGGGTACTGCTCGACCTGCATCCGCATGGTCGCGTCGTAGACGATCGAAGTCTCTTTCTTGAGCTGTGACTCGTCGTTTTTCAGGATGATCTGATACGCCTCGATCTGTTGCTCAAGAACCAGGATCTGGGCATTGATCTGACGGAGCATCTCTGCTTCTGCGGAATCCTGGACATCCGCGGTGTTCATGTTCATTTCTTCAAGGAGGCGATTGCGACGGTTCATGAGTTCCGTCACCCGGGCATCCGCATCGGTGATGGACTTGCGGAGCTGCTCCTTCTGCTTTGTTGATGTCGAGCTGTTCCCGGAGGTCAGGATCCGGAGGTAGTTCTCACGAACAAGACGGACAAGGCCCGCAGCATCTTCTTTGCTGCCAACACTCACGGACAACTCAATCAGATACGAGTTCGGGATCGCGTTGGCGCGGATGATCTTCTCGATATCCTCGTACGCCTGGACGACATCAAAGCGACCTCGAGTTTCATACTTTGAGTACCAACCCGGGGCCTCGGAAGCGAGCCGTGGGTCATTGAGGATATCGGTGCGGACACGCTCGCCCTTGAGGGTCTCGACCTGCGTCCCGATAAAACGCTCCATTTCATCTTCGTCGATGTTCTCGATACCCTGCACGGAGATGTCCGTCTGAACAGGCGTGCACTCGAAGAGAACATTCGACCTGTACTTCGGGAAGAACTTGGACAAGAAGAAGTGCCCCGCGACCCCGATGATGGCACCCGCAATGACCGCGAAGACAAGGATGAACTTGTACTTCTGAAGCAGCTTGAGGGGGTCGAAGCTCTGTGCGCCCGCGCCAGGTGGACCTGGGCGTGGTGGGGCTGCCTGGACGCGTGGGTTGGGGGTGCTGCTCATGTCGCTGCTCCGTGGGTCTCGGGTCCGGATAACGCTACCGGTCAGAGATCATCATGTATCGCACCCTCTTCGAGCGATGCGTATTGGGGTTCATCGGCTGGTTCAGTTACCGGCTGAGTTGAGTTCCGCCTCAAACTCGTCAATGTCGGCCTGCAGGATAGGGTACGATTCGGCTGCTGATCGCAGCAACGATCGAGAATCCGTGATCTTCGAGCGTGCATCGACGAGATCCCCTCGTTTCATCGCCAGACGCCCAGCGGTCAGGTTCATCGTCACGCTCGCGGGGATCGAGTTGATGAACTTACGACCGGTCTGGATCATCTGCTCGGCCTCATCGTACTTATTGAGTGCGATGTAGATGCTCGCCATCGTTTCGTACGGCTCGCTGAGCTGGATGTTCTGGGAAATCGCCTTCTCCCCGTACGCGAGCGCGTTCTCGGGCTTGCCGAGCTTCACCCCGAGGGTGTAGGCAATGTTGTTGTTCATCTCCCAATCGTCCGGGAACCGCTCGAGCCCCGCGTTCCAGGTCTCAAACGCGCCCTGGAAGTCGTCCTGCGCGAACAGGGTCGTCCCATGGACCCGGTATGCGCGGGCCGCGATCTGGTCTGGGGTCGAGCTCGACTGAAGCGTCGCGATCATGTCGAACGCCCGCTGGGGGATCGTGTCCTCGCGCATCAGACGCTGAGCGATAAAGAAGTCGAGCCACTGCCCGATGACGGCATTGGTGTTGCGCCGTTTCAGGGTCTCGAGGTACCCGACATGCTCGGACGCGGATCGCTCATCAAAGAAACGATCGAGGTTGTTGGCCCAGTTGAGGAGCTGCACATTATCGGTCACCGAGATATCGAACGACTTGGTGATCTGCTGGAGCGCGAAATCCTCGCGGCCGCGTGCCTGCAGGACGAGCGCCTGGGCCGCGAGCAGACCGGAGTTCTGATCGATATCGCCAACGATCGCGGCGAGCTGATTGATGATCGCGTTCGCCTTATCGGTGTTGGGAGGCGTCTGTCGTACAAGGGTGTCGATCAGCGAGGCGCCGTCCGCCGGGGAGCGTCGTTTGTCCCACGCCATCTCGAAGAAGATAGACGCGGACTTCCATTCGTCACGCGAGCCAAAGATCCCCGCGATGCGCGACATGAGGATCGCGTCATCGGGACGCTGCATAATCACCTCGCGGGCGATGCTCTCCGCCTGAGCGACACGCCCAAGGGCGAGGAGCTCGTTGAGCACGGAGTTGATGGAGCGATCAAGCGACGGGTTGAGGCGGATCGCCTGGATCAGGTCGTTGAGCGCGTCCTCGCGCTGGTTGAGCGCGAAGTACCCCGCAGCCCGGACGCTGTGAGCGCGCCAGCTGCTCGGGTCGAGCTCCAGCGCGCGATTGAGGTCCGAGAGCATGTCGCTACGGAGTGTCTCATCGCCGATCATGAGCTCGGCCCGCTTGATGTAGACGAGCGGGTTGTTGGGGAACGCGGCAACAGCGTTGTTGAGCAGTTGCTGGGCGCGGGCGTTGTCCTCAAGGCCCGAGGCGATATCAGCGCCCTGGAGCATGATGAGCATGTCGGAGCGCTTGGCGCTCGGGAACCCGTTGTAGGCCTGCTGGGCTTCCTCGTAACGCTCGAGACGAACGAGCGTCTCGATGTAACGGGCGCGAACGGTTTGGTTCTCGTTGTCCACGCCGGCCTCGACGACACTCTGGTACGCCTTGGCGGCTTCGGAGTGGTTGTTGATGCGCATGTACAGGTCGCCCAAGAGGATTGAGCCTTGCATCGTCGCGGGGTCCTGACGAGCGACCGCCTCGTTGGCGGCAACGAGCGCGAGGTCGGGGCGACCACGCGAGAGCATGAACTGCGAGTTGGCAACAAAGGGCTCGGCGCTCACCGGCTCGGGGAGCGATTCGATGTACGCGGCAAAGACCTCGTTGGCCTGGGTCAATCCCTCACGCCCGTTCACGATGCCCTGCTCCGCGTACCAGGTCGCGTCGAGCTCGACATAAGCGAGCTGATCATCCTGTGCGCGGAGTGAGTCGATCAGCGCTCGGGCTGGGCTCCACTTCCTCGAAAGGATGTACAGACGAGCGAGCTGGAAGGTGTTATCGAGATCGCGTGGGTTGAGCTCAAGCATCCGCTCGCGCTGGCGGGTGGCAAACTCGCGCCCCTGCTGCGCACCGAACTGGGCCTCGAGCGAGAGCCAGAGGTTGATGAAGACAGGGTCGCCCGACGCGTAGCGCTGGTACTTCCGCGCTTCGTCGAGCGCCTGCTCGTACCGACCCGCGAGGGTGAGCGTGAGGACGAACTCACGGATGATGTCACCGTTGTCGGGGCGGATAGTAAGCGCTTGTGTAAAGGAAGTGATCGCATCGTTCATCTGCCCCGCGTCACGCTGGATGACGCCGAGCATCTGGAATACGGACGCATCCGCGGCCCCGGTCGCGGTGGCCTGCTTGAGCAGGTCCAGGGCGCGATCGATCTGATTCTCCGTGATCGCGATCCGCGCCTGGTACGAGAGCGACTCGACACGGGTGTTTGCAGCGCTGCTCGCGATGGACTTTGCACGCGTGATATCGTTGCGGCGGAGCGCATCGACGAAGGTCAGCTCAAGCACGCGCTTGTCATCAGGGGCAATCTCATTCATCTCGCGGACGGTGTCCGCGAGCAGGTCTTCAAGCCCGCGTGAGGAAGCGATGTTTGCGATCGAGATCAGACGATCGAGCAGCGGCCCGGGAGAGTCGCGGAGCAGCTGGATCAGGATCTGGGTTGTGTCGCCCGCATCCATCGCGCTGAGCAATCGTTCGAGACTCTCATCACCCTCGTTCATCTCGACGGCCTTGGTGATCAGGGCACGAGAACCATCGATGTCGCCGCGATCGAGCAGCAACGACGCGAGCTCGCGCGAAACCAACGGCGCGTACGCGAGCGCCACAACCTGCTCGCGGAGGTACTCGATCGCTCCGGCGTAATCACCGGGCTGGTCCTTGGTGCCCGTTCGGATCTGACGCGATGTGTAGATCGCAGCCAGCTCAGGGTCATCGTTGAGCTCCGGGTTCAGGCGGCGCTGGAGCCGATCGTTGGCTTCGATCGCGACCTCCATGTCCGGACGCATCTCAAGCACGCGGGCGTAGAGCTCCGCGGCCTGTTCAAGCTCCTGAAGCTGATCGAGGATCTGCGCCAGCGCGAGCATCCCGGGGATACGACGCGGGTGTGATTCAAAGGTGATCAGCGCCTCGAACGCGTTGCGGGCGGTGCCAAACTGGCTCAGCTGGGCAGCAACGATCCCCTCATACCACAGCCCCTCGGGGTCCGCGTTCTGGACGAGGTTGTTGTAGCGTGAGAATGTTCGCAGCGCTTCGTCGTACTGTTTCTCTGCAATCGCGATCCGCCCATTGAGCATGATCCGCGAGGTATTGTCATCGCCAACCTGGGCGTTGAACTGGTCGCGGAGGGCCTTCGCTTCTGACAGGGCAGTCGCACGCGCCTCGTCCGTTTCAGCGGCCTCGTACGCGTTGAGCTTGAGCCCGCACCGGTTCGCGATGGCCTGGCGCTGGAAGAAGTACTGACGCAGACCGGAATAGCTCAGCGGCTTGGTCTCGAGCGATTCGATCTGCTTGTACCACGCGAGGGCTTCCTCGTCATCGCCCGCACGCTCCGCGAGCTGCCCCGCGTAGTAGAGCACTTCCGCGTTGTCGCGATCGTTCTCAATCAACAGGTCAAGGATGCGGCGGGATCGCGAGAACCGCGCAACGGGGTCCACCGCGTTCTCAATCCCCGCGAAGGTGATGAGGTATCGCAGATCGAGCTCGCTGGAGACATCCGAGCTGGTGATGAGCTGGACGATCTCATCGAGCTCAGAGTGGAACTTGGAGAACTCGCCCTTGATGAACTCAAGCTGCTCAGGCGGGGTCAGTGAACGGTTAATGGAGCGCGATGCGATGTCGGCCTTGTACCGGACGAGCTGCAGACGCATCACGATGGAATCAGGGTATGTCTCGAGGTACTCACGGGTCTTGGCAAGGTTCGCTCGGAGCGCCTCGATGCGGAGACTCATGCGATCCTGCGGCGCAACCCGATCGACCTGCGCGAACTGGAGATCGAGCAGCGCGGTCAGGGATTCGGTATCGGACGGGTCGAGCGTCGTGACGCGCTGGAGGTCATCGATCCCGAGCTCGAGCTTGTCATCATCGAGGATGCCCTTGTTGAGCGCGATCTTGGAGATCGCGATCCCGCGGTACCGCTTGAGGCGCTCCCAGGGCTGGATGTTGCCGCTGAGATCATCGCGGAAGAACCCGAGGACAAGCGTGGACTGCTCGATCAATCGGTCCGCGAGCCCGCGTGAGTACCCGCCGAGGAGCTGCTCGTGCAGCATCGAGAGCTGGCGATCGTGTGCCTCCATGTCGTCGCGGAGGACGGTTGCTTTCTTCGCGATCGCGCCGGTGAGGTCCTTGTTGAACCGATCCCGGTACTCCGTTTCCGTTTCGGGGACGAGCATCTCGAGCGAATCGATCCACTTGTCGAGGTACTCGGGGTTCGTCGTGTCCTTGTTCACCGCCTTGGAGAACGCACGCTCAGCCTGCTTGACATTCCCCTCGGCAAGGAATCGTTCGCCCTCGCTGATATTGTCCGCGGCGCTCTTGAACGCGACGGAGTAGGCCGCAACGACCATGCCCAGGAGGGCGATGACGCCGACGATCAGGATGATCACGAATCGAGTATTGACGCGAGATGCCATGAGTTCCGTCCTCAATCTTGCCCGTCTGGGCGGTTGCGTGGGCTCTTGGTCGCCCTTTTTCAATCTCGGGTGTCCGGTCTTTCGCGGGCACCCGCCATTGTTCAGTTTAACTCTCGTTTGCTCCATCGGCCGTGCCGATCGCGTCCTCGGGGTAGATGCCCTGCTGGACGCTGACCCAATCGGGCACGCAGCGCATGATCTCCCCGATCAGCTCCCCAAGCAGATCGCCCGAGAGATTCGCGAACTCATCGAATGAGTCGAGCCCGTGTGCGCTCACCTGCACCTTCATGTAGTAGGCGTAATCGTCCTCAAGGTTGAACGCGAGCTGGCGGACATCGTTCGCGTTCGCCTTCGTCCCGCCGTTGGCGATGAAGAAGTACCCCGCGTAAATGTTCCCCTTGCCAGGGTTGATGAACTCGGACGCGCGGAACTTGAAAGGTTTATCGGGCGAGATCCCTCGGGGCAGGCGGACACGCATGCCGGGCGCATCGCTCATCGATGGGTCGTTGCTCAGGCGCACGGTGTAGATCTCGCCGTCCACGCCCGCAAACTCGGATGGGACGCTGGGGTCAACGCGCCAGGTGCTCGTGTCCATTGGGATATCGATGACACGCGAGGACTCGCTCTGCTGGAGCCCGCCGCCAACGAAGCATCGCTCGGGCACATGGGGGACCGTGTCGATCATCCCGGTGTAGTACGCAACATGCAGGTCGAGGATGATCGGGTTGTCGGGGTCCGCGTCACGCGTGCGTGTGAAGAACCGGGAGACATAGTTCTCCGTCCCGAGCGTGTCCACGATCTCAGCGCCCATGATCTGGTCGCTGCCGATCTGGTTCCACGATGGTGTGGTCCTCGGGATGCTCGAGACCTGCCGATCGTTCTCGGCGTAGATCGGGCTCTTCTGCAGGTGCACATCCTTGATGTTGATGTACGCGCTGATGCCCCCCGCGCTCGCGAGCATGAGGACCATGAGACCGCCGCAGAGGACCTTGCGTGCGTTGGATGACCGGGCTTTCGTGCTCATGCCGGGGACTCCGTTGCTTTGGGCTCATCCCCTCGGATCAGTCGATTGAGCATCCACGCGATCCCGAGGAAGAGCAGCAGCGAAGGCACAAGCAGGATCGTCCCAATCAGCGTGTGCGCGTCGCCCTCCGCGAGATCGGGGTTCACGAGCATCAACAGCCCGAGCACCGTCACGCGGATCATATTCATAAAGACCGCGACCGGGCCCGCGAGCAGGATCAGCGCGATCCGCTGCCACCATTGTGGGCTGCCCAACAGCGCGACGGCGACCGCGAGCGCGTAGAACGCGACGACCATCCGCATGCCCGAGCAGGCCTCGGCAACATTCATGGGCAATGACTCACCCGAGCTCGTCAGGATCACGAGGGTGTTGCCATCGATATCAACACTGAACCACCCGAACGGCGATCCGATCAGGTTGAGCATCAACCACGACCCTTGCGACGCGAGCAGCTGGAGCTTGAAGGTCACCGCAAGCATGATGCCTTCCGCGATCGTGATCATCAGAATGAGATACGCGACCGGAAGGAACATGTAGCGGAACATGCGAGGGCCGAGCAAGAGCAGCACGAGCGACCCGAGCGCGAGGATCATGCTCATTCCCTGGAGCATGTGGTTGCGGACCATGAACAGGTTGTACGCGTAGGCAAGAATCCCCAGCATGAACGGTACGAGCGCCGGCCAGAAGATACTCGTCGGCGTCGTGATGATCCGCGATCGGCGCTGCCAGATCATGTACCCCGCGATCAGCGGGATCACGAACGAGTGCCCCCAGTCCTGGGGCTTGTCCATGCTCATCTCGCCCTGCTTGACAAACCAACGGAAGAACACGAGCGCGAACCCAACGAGGCACACGATCGCGATCGTCAGCCCATCGCGTGTAAACACTCCCGCGACACGCGTTTGCGAATCATCCGAGGGGAGCGACTGGTTGGGTTTGAGGGTGCTGCTGCTCATCCGTTCCTGTGTACTGTTCCTGATCCGAAATCGACACGCATCGCGTCGTCGCCCTCAAGATCGGCACGATTCTCGGGCTTCTTTTGCCCGATCGTCGCACCGCGATGATTGGCGCGAAATCGTTGCTTCGCCCTGAAATTCACCCCGCGATGAATGAGTTGATCACAAGCTCAACCCACAACGCGCAAAAACAAACGATCCCACCCCGGAGGGGAGGGATCGGTACGAACGAGGGATGCCGATTGTTCGGGTGATTCGCGCCGAACCGGGTCAGAGAAGGGGTTCTTACTGACCGAAACGGTTGGTCGGAGGTGCACCGAACACATCATTACCAAAGTTGCGATCCAGCAGGAAACCGAACCCGTAGTTTGTCCGGAATCCGCCTCGCAGAACCGCGAGGGGGGTCGCCCAGAAGGTCGTGCCCACATTGATCATGTCGTCGGGCTTGATGTAAATGTCCGGCTGGGTCCCTTCCGCGATCGCGCGAGCATTAAGCATGATCGTTGCCTGCTCGTCCGGGCCGACGATCCGGGTCAGATCGATCCGCTCGGGGATCGCTGCGGGTGCGAAGTCCGCCCCAGCGGCGATCGCACGCAAGAGGGTCAGCTTGCCCACGCCCGGGAGGTTGTACACGCCCGGGCGATTGACCTCGCCTCGGATGTAGTAGAAACCGGTGGGGGAGGGGGGAACTCGGATGATGTCGCCCGGGCGGATGACGATGTTGTATCGCGCGTCGCCCGCGACCAGGGGTTCAACGGGGACACGGATGACGCGCTGCGTAAACAGTTGTCCACGCGAGTCTTGCAGCATGTTCGAGTCGCCGATGTTGATCTCGGTGCGGGCCGCAACCGGGATCGTTTCACGGACCCATTGCCCATCCACGAAGCGCCAGCGGGCCGCGGGTGGCTGGTACTCGTTGGTGCTTGCCGCCCCGGAGGGTTGGGTCGTCGCGTTGTTACGCGACGCGGGCTCGATCAGATCGATGATCGGGTCCTGATCGCTCGGCTGGGACGCGTGGGCGACAATCCCGGAGCTATTCCGTGCGCCCGAGATCATCCCGGGGGCAGAGAGATCGTCGATGATGTCGAGGAGGTTCTCGCCGTTGTTGCTCGGCGAGTTAGTGTCCGGCGAGAGGTTCCGATCGTTCGGGTTCTCCGGCGAGAGGTTCGTCGTGTTCTCGTCGAGCGGGACCTGACGGATGACCAGGATTTCCTTGGCGAACTCGGGGAACCCGCCCGCCGCGATCAGGGCCTCATAGAGCCGGAAATCCGCATTGAGGATCGAGTACGGGCCAGGCGCTGCCACCGAGCCAGTGAGATGGAAGACCTGCTGACGGCGCTGCTGCACAACCACCGAAACAAGGGGGTCGGCAACCAAGGGTGCCATTTTCTGGGCGATCGCTTCCGAGACTTCGGTTTCCGTCTTCCCGGATACGAAGATGCGTCCAAGCTGGGGGATCTGGATGTACCCGTTCTGGTCGATCTGACGCGGGAGCAGTTCCGCGGACCCGCGTGTGATCAGGTCGTAGATCGTGAGATCGAGGAAGTCGCCCGGGCCGACGCGGTAGATGTCGGTTTCGGGGATCAGGTCATCCGAGGTGATGTCGGAGACCTCGACATATTGGGTCTGGGGGTCCTCGATCGCGCCGATGTGGTTGAGGATGGGGACACGCGTGGGGGTGCGTTCCCATCGACCGACGACGGAGGGGTCCAGGTAGGAGTCGAAGCTGCACCCGCCGAGCATGGTTCCGAGCATCGCGAGGGCGCTGACGCTGAGGATGCTCTTGGTGCGAGCGGTCGTGTTTTGTGTCTTCACATTCTGACGCACGGGCAACTCCTGCAATTCGTGTGCGTGTATTGATCGGAACCGATCGATGAATCAATCACTACGATCCGATCCCGCTGGGGTTCGTCTCCCCGAACGCATGATAGCGACACCACCTCGTCCGTGTGGGGGTGTCGCATGATGTCTCAATCGACCAGTCCGGCACTTTCAGTTGATTCCCGATCCCGAAAAACGGGCAAAAGGTCCGAGAGTTTCGCGGATCGTCGGCAGTTGATGCCCCTTCGGGCGTTCCCCGTTGGGGTCAGATCGGGCGGAGGGTCTTGCATAGAATCCACTCGCAGCTGTGAGGCCCCCGATGAAGATGCAGAACACCTCGGACACAACGAACAAGGGCATCGATCGCACCCTGGCGCGCCACCCGCGCCGATTGGGAGGCGATCCGATTGCGAACACCAAGGCCGTCGTTTCGCTCTCGGGGATGATCCTCAACAACGCTGACGACCAGGTTCAGCACCTGGCGCCCAAAAAGAAACCCGACTGGTTGCGTGCGAAACTCCCTGGTGGGGCAGGGTTTAAGAAAACCCGCGACAATGTCCACAAACACAAGCTCCACACGGTGTGTGAGGAAGCTGCGTGCCCCAATATGGGCGAGTGCTGGGAGCGGGGCGTTGCGACGATGATGATCCTCGGCGATACCTGCACACGCGCGTGCGGGTTCTGCAATGTGAAGACGGGCAAGCCCCTCCCGATCGACAAGGACGAGCCCCGCAGGGTGGCGGAGTCGTTGCGGGGCGCGGGTCTCAAGCACATCGTCATTACGAGCGTCGATCGCGACGATCAGCCCGACGGCGGCGCGGGGATCTGGGCGGAGACGATCATCCGCACCCGCGAGGCGTGCCCCGACATGTCCATCGAGGTCCTCATCGGGGACTTCAAGGGCGACGAGGGGGCGCTGCAGATGGTGATCGATGCGCAGCCCAACATCATCGCGCACAACCTCGAAACCGTGAAGCGCTGTCACCCCGCGGTGCGCCCCAGCGCGCGATACGAGCGGACGATGGAACTCCTGACCCGCGTCAAAGCACAGGGCGGGGTCGCCAAGACCGGGATCATGGTCGGGATCGGTGAACGCAAAGACGAGGTGTTCGAGCTCTTCGAGGACCTCGTCCGCATGACGGGCGCGCACGATGGGCCGCGCGACGAGCATGATCCGTCCCGCGGCGACGCGTGCGACATCATCACGATCGGGCAGTATCTCCAGCCCACCCGGAATCACCTCCCGATCGATCGGTGGGTGCACCCCGACGAGTTCGCGGAGTACAAGCGTGTGGGTGAGGAGATGGGCATCAAGCTCGTCGTGTCCGGCCCGCTCGTGCGCTCGAGTTACCTCGCGGATCAGCAGGCGGACATGTTCTCGATGCTCAAGCGCGAGCGTTGATCAGCTCCCACCCATCGATCGCATCGACACATCCGAGTGCCCCTGGTCGTAGTTCCCCGTCACGGCAGTGATCGCGTTGTTTTCATCGCGTGTGAACTGAAGGATGAACCCGTCGAGCCCGTCGATGATGAACTGGTCCGTGTCCACGCACACGAGCGGGCGGAAGTCCGACACCCCGATGCGCCGGTACATCAGGCGATCATCGACGCGCTTGAACTCGCGATCCGTGTACGAACCCGCGTACGCGTCGAGCTCGGCGCTGGTGAGTGACATCGGCGCAAGGCGGGCGTTGAGCGACGCGATCCCGAACCGGACCTGCTCGTTCCCTTGCGCGAGCAGCTTGGAGTACGCGGCGTGCAGCGCCTGATCGAGCGCTTCGCTCGCGTCGCACTCGATGTGCGGCTTCACGCCCGTGCCCTCCCAGTTGGTGTTCGTGATCGGGCTGATCGCGCGGGCGGTGGGGAGGACGAGCTGGTAATACCGATCGGTCTCGTCGGAGTGGAGGAGGACGAAATCGACGGGGTGGGCGCCGCCGCCGGTGGTCTCGCCGACGAGCGTGGCACGCTCGAGATTACGAAGGTTGTAGCTGAACTCCTCTGCTGCGGAGAAGGTGCCCCGGCTCGTGAGGACATACACCGGCACATCGGGCATCGCGAGGGTCGTGTTGATCTGGTTGTGGGTCCAGTATTCGGTCGTGGTGTCGTTGGGCCGCGAGTAGAGCGAGTTGAGGTGGACGGGCTCGCTTGGGTCGTAGAGATACGAGGTGATGAGTGCGACGGCGTGGGGGTCGCCGCCGCCGTTCTGTCGGAGATCAAAGATGAGGGTCTCGCATCCTTGCACGAGGCGCATCGCGGCTTCGACCGTGTCCTCGATGTAGCGCGCGCCCGCGAACCCACGCAGATCGATGTACCCGATGTTGCCATCGAGTCGCTCGATGGCGTTGAAACCGAACGGGGCTTGCGGCGCTCGGCGTTGCTCGGCCTCGTCCTCGGTGCTCGGCGGTGTCCACCCCTCGGGGAGTCCTCGCACCGCGAAGTGCAGGTCGTTGGTGTGCTCGACGAGCGCCATCCTCAGCGCATTGGCAAGTTCGTCGCCGGTGAGCGCGTCGTACGCGCCCGATGCGAGCGACGCGCGGAGGAGCGAGGCGGCGCTGCTCCCCTTGTCGGGGTAGACATAGTTCTCTTCGACAGCTTCCGCGATCGCTTCGACGATCTCGCGCTCGATCGCCTCGTCGGCCAGCGCCGTTGTGGTCATCGTCATGGTCGTTGCGAGCGCGATCAGGGTGCGTGTGGTGTGCATGGGTGTTCTCCGTATGGGTGCAAGATACCCATACCGGACGCGCGTGGTGTCGGTCGCAGGCAAAACTATTCAAAAAAGCCGTGCATCATGAAAATATGTGCACGGCTTTAATGTGTTCATTGTGTACGCGGTTTATGGGCAACCGAGGTTGAACGCGCTCAGGAAGGCGCTGACATCAAAGAAGTCCCAGACGCCGTCGCCCGTGAAGTCAGCCGATGGGTGGTTGTTGGTAAATGCGTTGAGGAACGCGCTGACATCAAAGAAATCGAGCTGCCCGTCGCCGCTCAGGTCGGCGGTGCATGCCGTATTGCAATCGAACTTCGCGACATTCCACGCGTCGCTGTTGCCCCCGGCGCTGATGAACTGCCCCCCGGCGTAGATGATGCCCGAGGGATCGACAGCGACATCCCACACACTCGTCTGGATACGCAGCGCCATCCCTGTGCCCAGCGGTGACCAGGTATCGGTCGCGGGGTCGTACATCGCGATGTTGTTCGCGAGGACCGAATCGACCTGATCGAACGCGCCGGACATGATGACCTTACCCTGTGCGGTTGTTTCCAAATCCCAAGGCGAGCGCTGGTTGATGCCGTTGAAACCATCGCCGACCGCGGACCAGCTTGTGCCGTTCCATACCGCGATGCCGTTGCATGCCACGCCGCCGGCTTCGCCAAAGACGCCCGCAACCATGAGATCGCCGTTGGGCAGCAGTGTCATGGCGCGGGGCACATTGCTGAGCCCGGTCCCGAGCGGGTGCCATTGATTCCCGTCCCATCGGGCGATCCCACGGATGGGCATCCCATCCACCTCGGTAAAGTTGCCGCACGCGATGATGTCGCCGTTGGGCATTTCTTCCAGGTCGTAGGCGATGGTGGGTGAGGGCTCGGGGGTGAAGTATCCGGAGAACCCGCCGCCGAGGGTGTTGTCGCCCATCTTGGTCCATTGCGTCCCGTCCCATTTGGCGATGCCCCACGCGGGGAGGTTGTCAGCCTGGAGGAACGAGCCGGCGGCGATGATGTCGCCGTCGTTGGTCCGCAGCAGCGCTCGGCACGAACCGGCATCGAGCCCAAGCCCGAGGGGGGACCATTCGGTCCCGTCCCACTTGGCGATGAGCCCGGCGCTGACCTGCCCGGCTTGAAAGAACTGGCCACCAGCGATCATCCCGCCGTCGGGCAAGGCCAATATTGTGCGCACAAACCCGTCGACCCCGCCGCCGGGTTCGATCCACCCGGTGCCGTCCCAGATGACGATGTGATCGACGAACTCGCCGCCGGCGCCGTTGATCGAGCCGCCGAAAACTGGGTTCCCATTGCTGAGAACCGCGGTTGCGTAGGCTGCGGGCCCGAATCCGGTGCCCAAGGGCGACCAGTCGCAATCGCCCGCGAGGGCTGTTGCGGTCAGGATAGTGGTTGTGAGTGCGATTGTATGTGTGCGAATCTTCATCGTGAGACCCCTTCTTGAGGATGCGTGTGATGGTGTGTACGGATCAGGCATTGCAAGTCCCGGGCCAAAGATGCCCGCACCCACCAAAGGGTGGGTCTTTAACTGATCACGAAATGGAGCGTGGGATTGATCGTGCGCATTACTACCATCCCACATGTCACCCGAGAAGGTCCAAGAGCTGGTGAAGGAGATCGAGCGGAAAGACCTCTCGACGGCGGCCCATACCTGGCGGGTCGTGCTGTACACGCGGGCGCTGCTTGAGGAGTTCGGGGTCGAGCGTGAGATGATCGGGCTGGTGACGCAGGCTGCGGCGCTGCACGATATTGGGAAGATCGACATCCCCGATCGGATCCTGCAAAAGCCCGGCAAGCTCGACGCGGATGAGTTCGAGATCATCAAGCTCCATCCGGTGACGGGGCTCGCGCGGATGATCACCCTCGGGGTGACAGACGAGCCGATCCTCAACCTGGTGCGGTATCACCACGAGCGATGGGACGGTCTCGGGTACCCGTTCATCCTCAAGGGCGAGGAGATCCCGATGGGGGCGCGGGTGTTCGCGGTCATCGACGCGTTCGACGCGATGACGAGCGTGCGCCCGTATCGCGATGCGTTGGGTGAGCGGGCCGCGGAGAACGCGCTGGTGGAACTGCAGGCGGGGATCGGGACAAGGTACTGGCCCGAGGGCGTCGAGGCGTTCACGAACCTCTACCACACGGGCAAGCTCGATTACATCCTGCACTACTTCAACGATGAGGTCCCCGTGCCCGCGTTCGCGTCCGCCCGCGACGAGGAGTTCGACGCGATCCGCAAACGCGCCAGCAGGCTCGGTTAGAGTCCGGCCAGTTTTCGCAGGATCTTGTCGAGCTTGGGCGGCACGGGCATCGCGCTCAGTCGAGACATCTTCACGAGATCGAAATCCTTGAACCGTTCGTCCGCCTTGATGTCCGCGAGGGTGAGTTCCTTCGTCGATGCCCTGACGGGCGCGATGTCGAACAACGGCCCCTTGAGATCGCCCTTGCCCGTGAGTCCGGGGTTGTCGGGGTCCTCGTAGACATCGGAAACAACCTTCGCGAGCCCCGCGATGCGCCGCTCCTTGCCCGTGTGGTAGATCAGGACCTCGTCGCCCTTTTTGACATCACGCATGTGCATGAGGGCGGTGGGGTTGCGGACGCCGTCCCAGTGCGTGCGTTTGTCGCGGACGAGATCGTCGTATGAGTAGTTATCGGGTTCGGACTTGAGGAGGAAGGTGGGCATGCACGATGGTATTCCGGGTTACGCGGGCGTTCCCCCCACACTGTGCATGGTTCGGACAATGTGCTCAGTCCATGCGAACCGATGCACAGGTGAGATTGCACGGATTAGCACGAGGGAGTACACCAATGGCGCAGCGCCATTCACACTCATCGAAATCATCGTTGTCGTTGTCGTCATCGGGATTCTTGCAGCGATCGCGGCTCCCAAGTTCCTTGGCGCACAAGTGGACACCGAGCTCGCGTCAACCGCGGAGGACCTGCGTGCGATCGAGAACGCGGTCAGCATGTACTTCGCGAAACACGGGTCGTATCCCCGAGATGTGAACCGTTCGCAGGCGGTCTCGGTGCTCGCACCGTACTTCAAGGCTGAGAACCCGTTCGAGAAACTCGCGCCCATCGGCGGCGTGTACGACTACGAGGGTCCACCCAACTGGAACCCGGTGCAGATCTCGATCCGCTCGGAGCGCCGGGGGAGCCATTCCCAGGAAACCGCTCAGAGACTCGACGAGTACATGGATAACGGTGACCTGAACACGGGCACGATCCGTCGTCAGGGGAACCGGACCTACTACATCGTCGGCAACCGCTGATCCGATCGGATCAGATTGAGGAGAACGCGAGCGTTGTTACGAGTCCGCAGGGTCTCGCCGGGTTCGAGCGTGCGCACACCGGTGCCTTGTTCGCCCTGCTCATGGAGATTGAACCCATCGTTGACCATCGTGACGGGTTCGATACAGAAGAACTCGTTGGGCGAACCGTCCGCGTCGCGAGGCGTGTAGACGACGACATGCCCGAGCTCGTCCGTGCTCGTCATGGTGCACCGGACCCCGCTCTGAACCCAATCGAGCACGCATGTGCCGTCGTACCCTGAAAACACATCGTCGAGCCCGGGGTTGCCCAGCGCCTCGCCCGAACGCAGCAACGCGCACGCGTCATCGTCCTCGGTCCCCCCGATCGGGAGACAGTTGTCGCAGGTGTAGCGCCCCGCAATACCCATCCGAACCCGCACGCGATCCGCGTCAGAATGCAGGTGACGATGGAAGTAGGGGTGGTGCCCACACCCCGCGGGGAACGGGCGATCGTCGAAGTTGGTCACGGAGAGGTCGATCTCGACCCGATCGGGCCCGATCTCATATCGGACGACGCCTCCGAACGCGAAGGGGAACGATTCGTCGGGGGTGTGCTTATAGATGAACCGGGCACTGATGGGGGAACGATCGACGATCGACCAGGCCTGATCGCGTCCGACCCCATGGATCGCGGTGTGGTCCGTGTGGTTCTCGATGAGGGTGTGGTGGGTGCCTTGGAATGTGAACCGGGCGTCTCGGACCCGGTTGGTCCACGGGGAGCATGAGGAAACGAACCGGCGTCCGCGGGGTTGTTGGAGTCGTCAGGCATCCGCCGGAGGATGTCCGCCCAGCGTCCCTTGGGGTCCTTGTGTTCCAGCGCGACGATCGACCCGCCCACGCGTGGCGAGAGCGACAGGCGGACGGTAGAGAGCTCGAGCACGATGTCGTCATGGCGTGGGGGCATCGGGTGAGTGTAGGTGCGCGAGGCGGCGCGGTGGTTCCGTCCGAGAACGGGGGCGCTGGTGTTTCCGGACGCACGACGATCGGCATCAGAGGCACGATGCATACAGACGAACGCGTACCGGCGCAAAAGACGCGCAGTACTGGACTCCGGCGCTTGCCGCGTCGATACGCGATATGTCTGCTTCCCGTTGACGAACTCTTCGGAGGCGGGGCAGGTGTGCCGGACTTCGAGCCGGGAGGAGTTGTGCATGGATCCCAAGCACGAGCACACAACCAATGAAGCGCCTCCCCATGCGCTCTTCAGGCCGCAAGTCGGATCCGCAGGATCCGCGCGCCGAGATGAAGATGCGCAAGCCCGAGGAGGATGTGCTCGATGTGATCGAATCCGTCGAGTCCCAGCTCGTCGCGCTCCGCAAGGCCCACGAAGAGCATAAGCGTGCGATGCAGGCGCTCAACGATCAAGCGCGCCCATTTCCAGAAACAGTCGAACGAGATCGAGGCGCGTGAGCAGGAACTGACAACCCGCGAGGTCGAGCTCGCGGAGATGCGTCAGGAGTTCGAGCAGCGCGAGATGGACCTGGTTCAGCGAGCTTCGGGTCTGGAGCAGCGTGAGTCCAAGCTCGAGACGCACGCGGAGACGCTCGAGCAGCGCGAGGCGGAGCTCGAGTCGCGGAACAACGAGATCCAGCGCCGGATCACCGAGCTCGATTCGCAGCTCGCGGGGATCTCTCAGCGCAAGCAGGAACTCCAGGCGCTCGAAGCCGAGGTCCAGGAAAAGCTCGAGCGTGAGAGAGAAGGCTGCCAAGCAGCTCGCGCAAGCCCTCGCGGAGCTCGAGCACCTCCGCGCCCAGCTGGGCGAGCAGGACACGCAGATCGGTTCGTTCAAGACCCAGATCGCGGATCTCACCAAGAAGCACGAGCAGAGCAGCGCCGAGCTCAAGAGCGCGATGTCCAAGCTCCGTGGGCGTGAGATCGAGCTGGGCGAGCGGAGCAAAGCGCTCGAAGAGCTCGCGGAGCAGGCGGGCAACGCCGAGCAGGAGCTCCAACGAGTCACGCGAGCGCTACGAGAAGCAGCTGGGCGAGGCGAACGGCGCACTGAGTGAAGCCAAAGAGCAACTGCAGCGCGAGCAGAAGGTCTCGGATGGGCTGCGTGCCCAGATCGAGACCCTCGAGCAGCAGCAGGACGCGGGGAACGCGGAATCGCTGGAACAGCTCAAATCGATCCGCGAGGCACTCGCCAAGCGCGAGCAGGAGCTTGAGTCGGCGCGGGCAGAGCTCGCATCGATGCGTGAGAATGCGAACACGCAATCGGGCGAGGATAAGCAACAGATCGAATCACTCCAGCGTGACCTCGACGCGGCGCAGGCGCAGGTCGATGAGCTCAACGCCCAGCTCGCGAGCATCGGCGCCGATGCGGACGAGGAACTGACGCGTCAGCGCGAGAAATCCCAGCAGCTCGAGTCGCGCACAAAGGAACTCGAATCGACGATCGAATCGATGCGTGATGCGGTGAGCAAAGCCCAAGGCGAGCGTGACGAGCTCGCAACCGAGCACGAGTCGTTGCGTGCTCAGTGTGATGAGCTTCAGGCGAAGCTCGATGCCACCCCGGATGTTGATCCGCAGGCGGCAGCCGCGTTCGAGGAAGCAGCTCGAAGAGGCATCGCAGAAGCAGCAAGAACTCAGCGCCAAGCTCGAGCAGCGGGAGACCCAGCTCAAAGAGCTTGCCGAGCGTGGTTGTGTTGCTCGAGAACGAGCTGGAAGAAGCGGGCGATCAGTCCGGTGAGCTCGACGATCAGACCCGTGCGAAAATTGAGGCGCTTGAAAACCAATCGAGCGAGCTCATCGCGACGATCGAGAAGCTCAATACCCAGCTCGAGGAAGAACGCGCCAAGCCCCGCGGCGAGTCTGCATCGCTCAACGATGAGTGGACCACTCGCCGTCGTGAGCGATTGGCGCGTATGCGTAAGCGTCTGCACGGCGACGCTGAGAAGGTCCGTCTCGCAACGGACGCGCTGCAATCCCGCTACGAGCAATGCGAGCAGGTCCTGACCAAGCGTGCAGAACTCGCGGAGGCGTACGAAGCCATCGCGAGCGCGCAGCGCAAGGTCCGCAACAAGGAGGTCCGCTCGGGCGTGCTCGTGGGGTTGTTCGCGATGGTGGCGATCACCCTCATGCTCGCGGTGGGGAGCTGGTTCGCGTCCGGGCGCGTCGCGCCGGGCATGTACAGCTCGCGTGCGACCCTGACAGCCAACGCGCCCGACGGCAAGCTCTCAGAAACCGATCTGGCGCAATGGGAAGCGTACATCACCGGGCTGATCACTGAGGCGAGGTTCCTGGAGGTCGCTGCGGATCGCATGGAGCGCCGCGGGATCACGGAGTTCGCGACACCCGGCGAGCTCGGCAAGCACATGGAATCGTCGCTCGATATCGTCGCGTCGATGCCCGGCGAGATCGTGGTTGAGTACCGCGGGGTCGGCGCTGAGCGTGCCCAGCGCATTCTCGATACCTTTGTAGTTGCCGTTTCTGGCGCGGCGAACAACGCGCGTGCACGACGGGGCGATACCGCGATCACCAATGTGCGCGAGAGCGCGTCGCTGACGACCGAGCCGCTCGATACCAAGCGGTTGGAGATGGCGGGGATGATCTTCGGCGGATCGATGGTGCTCTCGCTGATCGTCGGCGGGGTGATCTGGAGACGACTCTCCGCAGCGAAGGCGAAGTTCGAGAACGACTCGCGGGTGCAGGTGCTCTATGACGAGCAGCAGTGGCAGATGCCCCGTTGAGTGCTTGTTGATGATTGATATGAAAAAGCGGGCGATCCGGATGGGGATCGCCCGCTTTGTGTCTTTGATGTATTGCGGATTCAGCTCGAAGAGTCGAGGCTGACGAGCATCGGTTGGATCTCGTCGCGGATCTCTTGCTGAACCTCGGGGAAGATCGCGAGCTTACGCTGGATGCTGAGATTGACATCGACCTCGAAGCTCTCAAGCTTGCCCGTCGGGGTGAAGGTTTTGATAACCTCAACGATGTTGTTGTCCTCGTCAAGGACGACAAGGCGGAGCGGGCGGTTCTGCTCGTCCGCGAGGTTGTTGACGATCAGTTGTGCTGAACCGCGATCCGGGTTCTTGTAGACCGCGGCTTCGGACTTGCTGTTTGAGTCTGTCGCGACGAGGAACACACGCGTGCTCGTCGGGTCGGTGAGCCCGTCTAGGAACTGCGGGCCGAGGTTGTCGTACACCGAGTTGACCAGCCCGCTCTGGTTGGCCTGCTGCATGGTCTGCTGGATGTTGATCATCACGACACCCATCGCGATCGATGCGGCGGCGAACCCAACGGCGGCGACGCGCCAGACACGATGGACGCGTCGGCTCGTCGAAAGGCGAGGCTGGGAAGTGGCGCGGGCGGGTGCGGGTGTGCTCGAATCGATGCGCCCGATGACGGGCGATGCTTCGGTTGTCTGCTGGGCGATGCGGGACTCGTTCTCGTCCTCGCGCATCGCGGCGCGGACCGCAGCGACAACCACATCACGCAGCTCGTCGTTCGGCTCAACCTCGGGGATGAGGTCGCCCAGGTCGGCCATGCGTCGCGCTTCCTCGCGGACGCGGAGCTGAACGGGCTTGGGTGCGGCATCGAACGCGGCTTCGTAGGCCTGTCGCTCGTCGTCCTCCAACAGCCCGAGGGCGTGGAGCATGGTGTATTCAATCAGTTCGTGGGTATTCATGATTCCATTTCCTCCCCGGTGCGCTCCCTCAATCGGACGAGTGCCCGAGAGAGCGCGGATTTGATGGTTCCCAGGGGCGTATCCAGTTCGTCGCTGATCTGCCTGAGCGTCTGCCCGCCCAGGTAAGCGCGTAACACAACAGTTTGTTGCAACTCCGGCAAGGTCTCGATCTTCTTGACCAAGGCTGCGAAGTGCTCGTCGTTGGCCATCCGCTCCCCAGCGTTTGACTCAACCCAGGCGCCCACGCCCGACGCGAGCGCGTCGTCGAGGACGGCGGTTTTGATCCGGGCACGCTTGCGCCGGAGCTTATCCACAAGGTGACGACGCGTGAGCAGCATCACCCAGGTCACGAGGGCGGCCTTGCGCGGGTCGTACCTGTCTGCGGTCCGCCAGAGCCGGACAAAGATTTCCTGGACGGCGTCCTCGGCTTCTGATCGCGTGGGCATGGACTGATAGGCCATACGGAACACCAACGACCCGAAGCGGTCGTAGAGTTCGCCGACGGCGGCTTCATTATGGCTGGCAATGCGTTGCATCAACTCAAAATCAATCCTGTCCTGCCCATCGAAGTCCGCAGCCGAGATCGGCTTTGGCGCGTCGGAACGATCGCCCGACGAGGGAGTGCCATTTGTCAACGCAGGCCCTGTCCCTGCATCGACACGAGTTTGGGAGTGTTCGTTCTTCTTCATGTTCCACCGGGTTCACGAGCGCGCCCGGAGTCTGTGAAACCACACCACAGACCGGCTAGCTATACGAGTATCCGATCGGGCGGATGCTTGCAACCCGAGTGATTCCAATGCATTTTCGAAATTTCACGCGCCAGGTCCGAATATGGAAATCATGGACCGGGTTTGGCAGGAGTCGAGCTCATTCAGTTAGCGTATAGTTAGGTATGAAGTGAGGGGGGTGTGGTAAACAGTCGTTCTAAAACGATACAGGAATCTGGAACTGGATGCTTGCGAGCGGGACACAAAGTCGATACTTTATGAATGCGTCAAGGCTGCCTCGGCAGTCGTGTGGGGAACAATGTGCCCGATATTCGCACTTCGTGGTGGGGGTATGAGCACAACGAGAACGAATAGGTTGGGTCTGCCTTGAACAAGGTATCCACGACATCCCGTTTGCATGCTCGCGCATTCACGATGATCGATCTGCTCGTATCGCTCGCGATTGTGGCGATCTTGCTCGCGCTGATGTTTCCCGCGATTTCCAAGGTTCGTGAATCGACGCGCAAGGTGGTCTGCGCCTCAAACCTGAGACAGGTTGGGCTCGGGGTCAGTCTGTTTTCGGAAGATCATGGCGGACTTCTGCCCAACAGCCAGTTCCTCCCCGCGAACGCGCACGCCAACGCTTCAGGCGTTTGGTTGCCCGATCGCATGGACACCGTGCTTCTACACCCCGACGAGTTCCCTGGGCGTGTTGCGGATCGCTGGGACGGGCTTGGGTTCCTGATCCGCGATGAGTACCTCAGCGCTCATAACACTTTCTACTGCCCGAGCCATCGCGGGAGTTATGTCTTTGAGATCGCCCAGAGCGAATGGGCAAACCTCGAAGAGGCGGACGACATCATCATCAACTACCTGTACCGAGGGATGGGACCGAACCTGAATCGTCGACTCTACCGGATCGATTCTGGTGCCGCCCTCACGACGGATTCCATCCGTTCCTACGAGGACCTGAACCACAAGGATGGTTTCAATGTTCTGCAGGCCGGGCTCGCCGTTGATTGGTATGAGGATATCGGGAGCGAGATCGCCAACGACCTGCTGTTGCGTGGCGACGACAACAAGTCCACTACGGTGCAGGACGCTTGGGATCGTCTCGATGAGATCCCCGGGCTTGTGGACTAACTCGACTCAACACACGCGTCTATGAAACACCTTCGCTTGTGCTCGGGTATGCTTTGTCATGCGCATCCGATCTTGTCTCCACGCGTTCCTCTTGCTCCTGTTTCTCGCTCCGATGGTGGCTCAGGCGCAGCTTTCTCCGGATCAGTTGTACTTCGGGGTTGGGCGCCGGGTCGTGGTCACGGTGGGGGTGCCCGAGGGAAGTCTCGCGGAACCGAGCATCAAGCTCTTTGATGCAACGACTCTGAAGGTGCTCGCGAACTCCCCCGCCGCGAGAGGACGGGTGGACCTGGCGAGTTTGTTCCCCATGCTCTGGAGCGACAAGCCCGAGTTCGTCATGCTTGCGCAGCTGTACCTCGACGACAAAGCACACGGCCCACCCCTTGTGATTCAGCCGTTGATCACACCGAACACCGCCAAGCGCGTGAACCCGTCGTCACTCGCGCCGAGTGAATCGGACACCGCCATCGTGATGTTTGAAGAGGACATCCGCGCTTCACGCGAAGCCCAGGGGCAGGCACCAAATGAGGACGACGAGCGGGTCTTCTCGGGCGTGCGGGTATATGTCGAACGCGAGGCGGTGTTCCAGACAAGCGTCGGCGAGATCGTGTTTCGCCTGCGCCCGGACGCGGCGCCCAACACCGCGTTCAACTTCATGCACCTGATCGAGGGTGGGTTCTACACCAGCATCATCTTCCATCGCGTCAAGGCAACGCTCGACGATGGACGCCCGTTCGTGATCCAGGTCGGGGACCCGTCGGGCACCGGGTTCGGAGGCCCGGGGTACAACATCGATCTTGAGGATTCGACCCTGCTGCACGACTTTGGGGTGCTGTCGATGGCGCGGGCGCCGGACCCAAACACCAACGGTTCGCAGGTCTTCGTGGGGCTCAGCCGGGAGGGGACCTCGTTCCTCGACGGGCGCTACACGAGCTTTGCGCAGGCGATCGCGGGCGCGGACACGATCCTCAAGATCGCGGGCGTGCCCGTGGATGCGAACGATCGCCCGCTGGATCCACCGATCCTCGAACGCGCGTACCTGCGTGATGCGCCGCCGATCCCGAACCGGACAATGCCCGTGACGCGGGAGACCGCGGGGCAGTTCGAGCCGGTGATTCAGGATCGATGATCGGGATGCTGCCCTGAGGGATCAGAACCGGAACGAGACATTGATTGATCCAAAGATCGCGGGGTCGATGTCCTGGTCCGTGATGTCGTTGCCGTTGGTGTCGAGAAACTCGATGTTCCCCGCGAGCGACGACCCGATGCGGGCCTTGATCTCGATCTGCTCGGTGGGCTCGAAGTTGACGAAGATCGAGACGGGTACGCGGGTGTGGTTCGCGACGCCCTCGCTCACGATCGCTGCGTGCATGTCATTCATGCGGAAGGTCGTGGAGAGGTACTCGCCCGCGATCCCGTAGGTGATCTGGTCGTTCGCTTCGTATCGCACCTCGAGTCCAGCACGCTGGGTTTCGAGGACCCATTTGTCGCTGATCTGGTACCGGATCTGAGGCACGGGGATCACGAGCACATCGTCCTCGAGCCGAGTCTTGACGAGCACGCCCAGCCCGAGCGAGAGCTTGTCGCTGTACTGGTACCGGAACCCGGCGGTGCCAAGGAAATCGAGGGTGTCTCCGAAGTCGGCGCCGTCCTCGCCCGCGGAGACAATCCCCGCGCCGATCAGGTAAGACCACTTGCCCTCGCCCCGGTGCGCGTAGGTGAGGATGATCTCTGACTCGTACACATCGTCGAGCCCCGCCCCGATGTCGGCGGCGTCGTTGGCGACGGAGGTGCCCGAGGGGGTGATGTCGTAATCGAGCACCCCGAACCCGATATTGCCCGAGAGCTGCCCGTGGTCGCCGATCTGGGTGCTCAGGTTGATCCCGGCGCGGTAGGAGCTGAGCCCGAACTCGCCGATGTCGTTGTCGAGGTCCGTGTCTGCGTGGAAACTCGCGAACGCGTACGGCGAGATGCGCAGCGATGAGGACTCGGTCTGTTCGATCTGCTCGGCGTCCTTCGAGGACTGATCGGGCTGCGCGTTATCGGGCTGAGCGATCGCGATCAACGGGGTGGAGGCGAGCGCGAGCAGGGTCATCGTGGTGGATCGGGTCGGGTGCATGGTCTCTCCGGGTAGGTGTACAGGAATGATCATACCGATTCGAAGACGGGCTCGCCTTGACGCAAGAAAAGGGCTACACTTGTCCCCGTCATTATCCGATGATGACAGACCCTTCGGGGGACTAACTCAATTGGTAGAGTGCCAGCTTTGCAAGCTGGAAGTTAGGGGTTCGAGTCCCCTGTCCTCCACTTTTCGATGAATGCGACCCGCGCTCCGCGAGTCTGCCTGATCCGATCGGTTTGTCCCCGAAACGGAGCGAGCAGCCCTCCCGTGTCGAGCATGGAGCACCCCACATGTGCGAAGATCACGCGAATGCACGCGAGCGTCAGTATGACATCGTGGCGTTCTATCAGTTCGTCCACCTCGATGACGCGGAAGAATGGGCACCCGTGCTCAAGCAGCAGATGCTCGATCGCGATGTCATGGGCACGATCCTGCTCGCGCACGAGGGAATCAATGGCACCATCTCGGGCACACCCGAAGCGATCGCGGAGATCCTCGCGATCATCCGTTCGCACGAGGGGCTCGGCGATCTGATGCACAAGACCTCTTTCGCGCCGGGGCATGTGTTCAATCGTGCCAAGGTGAAGTTCAAGCCCTCGCTGATCAACCTCGGACCAGATGTTGATCCGAACCAACGCGTCGGGACCTATGTGAAGCCAAAGGATTGGAACGCACTGATTTCCGACCCGGAGGTGGTCCTCATCGACACCCGCAACGATTACGAGGTGCACGCGGGGACATTCGAGGGCGCGATCGATCCCAAGATCAAACGCTTCCGCGATCTCCCCGAGTTCGTTGAGAACCATTACAACCCGGAGACGCACAAGAAGGTCGCGATGTTCTGTACCGGCGGGATCCGATGCGAGAAATCCACGGCATGGATGCTCGAGCAGGGGTTCGAGGAGGTTTTTCACCTCGAGGGCGGGATCCTCAAGTACCTCGAGGATGTGCCTCGGGATCAGAGCATGTGGAAGGGCGATTGCTATGTCTTCGACGAGCGGGTCGGGGTGGATCACGACCTGAACCCATCGGACAGCGCGAAGTTCTGCCCGGGGTGCGGTCACGCGCTCACGACGAAGCTCCGATGCGCGCCTGAGTATGTGCCGGGGCAGCGGTGCCCGAAGTGTGGTGGGGATCAGGCAGCGTGCTGAATAGTTCCGTCCTCGTTGAATGACTCCATGACGACGCGTGCCTGATCAGGATCGGATTTGATTCCGGCTAAGAGATCTTCGACGCGTTCCATCAACACCGGCGCCGAGGTCGTTCCCCTCGGGTGGGTGAGCACCGACGCGATGGATGCTTCGATCTTGTTCGCACGGGTTTTTTGGGCGGATCGGCGTGCGGCCTCTCGAATGATATTGATCCGCTCAAGCAGATGCTGCTTGTCGCGTAGATTGGTGTGAAGGCATGCAAACTCGTTGCCCCGAAGTCGACCGATGATGTCATGGGCGGGGAGCGATGCGAGGAGCTCGCGTGAAAAGTGATGGATAGCTTGTTCGCATGCGATAGCGCCCTGGTCCTGACGAATCGCATCGATACCCTCGAGCCGGATCAGGGAAAGCCCGACCCGTTCGCGATTACTTTGGGCTTCAACGATCGATTCGCGGATGAGCGTCTGAATTCCCTCCGCGTTCCATTGTCGCGTAAGGGGATCGATCATGGATGAACGCCACTGCTCGCAAACCTGGCGGATCATCGATTCCTCGGTTTTGTTCGCGCGTGGGGCTTGGAGCATCTGTTCGACCAAGCGGGCGAACATCTTAAGTATCGCCCGGTCCCGTTCGTCGAGAGATTTCGGTTCGTATCCGATGATGCACAACGATGCGATCGGGAGCCCCTCGGGCGAGAAGATTGGAGTGCCCGCGTAGAACACGATGCCGGGGTTACCCGTCACGAACGGGTTGTTTCCGAATCGATCGTCGAATCGGGCATCGGGGATGACCATGACATCGTTACCGAGGATGGTGTGCTGGCAGAACGAGACGCACCGATCGGTCTGGTCAACCTGGTGCCCATGGATCGATTTGAACCATTGGCGGTGCAGATCGACGAGTGAGATCGCACTGACAGGGACATCGAAGATTGTGCACAGCAATCCCGTGATGAGTTCAAACCGCTGCTCGACAGGGGTCTCCAGTATCTGGAGATTGTGGAGAGACTCGAGTCGCTCTCGCTCCTTTGTATGTGGGATGACGCCCTTGCGATGCATAATGCTCCTCCAGATAGGTTGCAAGAGGAGAATCGTCCCATCGCGAGCGTGAGATAAGCGGTCCTGAGACGGATACAAAAAGCAGGGTATGTTGGAACGAAAACCACCCGGTTTAGGGCACAATTCGGAGTTGCGCGTGGGTAGATTAACTCATCGTTGCGGGCTCAATGATCCCTCGGCACTCGCCGAACCCGATCCGACGGAACCCCTCGCGCTCGCAGTACGCCTTCATGATGATCTCGTCGCCGTCGGCGATGAACCTGCGTTCCTCGCCCGTCGGGAGGACGATCGGCGTGCGCTGGGTCCCGGGAACCAGAACGGGCGGATTGGCGAACGGGTCACCGTCCCAGGTGAGTTCGAGCAATGACCCGCGAGAGTCGCGGGTGGTGCCGGAGACTGTTCCGGACCCGAGCAGGTCGCCCGGGTTGAGGTTGCACCCGTTGACGGTGTGGTGGGTCACCATCTGGGCGAGGGTCCAGTACATGTCGCGGAAGTTGCCCGAGGAGAGCTTGATTGGGTCCATGCCTTGCTCACGCATCTGCGCGGACGCGATCCAGACTTCGAGGGTGATGTCGAACCCGCCTGCGGTTCGGTTGGTTTCCGAGTCCATGTAGGGGAGCGGCTGGGGGTCGCCCTCGGGACGGACGGCACCCGCGCACCGGAACGGGGCGAGCGCCTCCATCGTCACGATGTACGGCGAGACGGTGCTCGCGAAGTTCTTCGCGAGGAACGGGCCGAGCGGGACATACTCCCACTTCTGCAGATCGCGGGCAGACCAGTCGTTGAGGATGCACATGCCCAGGATGTGGTCCTCGGCGTTTTCGATGGAGATTCGCTCGCCCAGCTCGTTGCCACGCCCGATGATCGCGCCCATCTCCATCTCGTAATCGAGCAGCTTGCAGGGCCCAAACCCGGGCATGCCACCCTCTTCCGCGGGTGCCTGCTGACCCACGGGACGCTTGATGTGCGTGCCCGAGGGGACGATGGAGGAGGCGCGCCCGTGGTAGCCGATGGGGATGTGCTTGTAGTTGGGCAGCAGCGGGTTGTCGGGGCGGAACATCGAGCCGACATTGGTGGCGTGGTTGATGGAGGCGTAGAAGTCGGTGTAGTCGCCCGTTGCGATGACTGGGGTTGAGAGAATCGCGTCGGATGCGTGGATGAACATGTCGTCGCGGTAGGGATGATCACGCAGTTCCGCGTTGTCCGCGTTGAGCAGGCGCTGGAGCGTCTTGCGGAGTTCCGCGGTGTGCCCTGCCTCGGCGATGTCCTCCGTGAACACCATCCACTCATCGTTGAGATCGCCGAGCAGCCCGTGTTCTGCGAGCGCATCGAGTGCGACGATCTGATCGCCGATTCGAACACCAATGTGCGCGTGGACCCCGTCCGGGTCCTCCTCGTCCGCGGTCATGAAGGTGCACAGCGGCAGGTTCTGAATCGGGAAATCGCTCTGCGGGTCGTTGGCGCTCTCGACCCAGGACTTGAGGCTCGGGTCGTGTGTCTCGTCGATCGCGTAGGGCATGGCGGTCCTTCCTGATGGGTCGAAATGCGTTCATGAAAGGGTATGCAATTGATCCGAGGGCGTCATCGATCAGGCCGAAGCGGTTCGGGGCGTATCCGGATTGGTTCGGGTACACTCGGGTGTATGCACGCGACAGAATCATCGCCAAACGCGACAGGGGTTCATTGGCGGGATCGGTGCCCGATCGTTCCGGGATTCGCACGGACGCTGTTCGATGAACACCGTTCGGTGACCCAGAACGCGAGCGGGTACCCGAGTGCCGCGTCGCCCGATGCGGAGTACGCGATTGGTGTCCGCAACCGGGTCGAGCTGGGTCGGCGATTGATCCGCACGCTCGCGCCCGATACGCCGAGTGACGACACGCTGGTGGTTGGTTCGGGCGATGGGAGCGAATGCCTCTGGCTCGGGTCGCTCGATCGCGGACGCGTCGTCGGGGTCGATCTGGACGATCGTGATCATGTTGATCCCGCGCTCGTCGATGCGAGCATCACGGCCGGTGTCGATGCGGACGCAGAATCGCGTGTCGAGCTGCTTCAAGACGATATATGCGCGAGCACCCTCGCGGACGAATCGTTCGATCGGGTGATGAGCTGGCAGTGCTTCGAGCACATCCTCGATCCGGCGATGGCGCTGCGCGAGATAGGTCGCGTGCTGCGTCCTGGCGGGGTGGTGTATCTCGAGTACAACCCGTTCTTCTCGATCGATGGGGCGCACTGGGCGGGGACGATTGACATCCCCTGGGCGCACGCACGCCTGGATCATGACGAGTTTCAGGACGCGATCGATTCGCTCCACCCCGGGCGTCCGGGGTATGCCGCAACGCTCGTCCGCGACGGGATCAATCGCATGTCGCACTCGCAACTGCTCGGGTACATCGAGGATGCGGGGCTGGAGGTGCGCTCGTTCCTGCCTCGCGTTCGTACCGAGGACGCGTTGATTCTCGACGAGCGGATCTTGTCGCAGGTCTGTTCGCGCTACCCGCAGGCCGAGCCGATCGATCTGCTGTGCCGGATCGTGCGGGTGGTGGCGCGGAAGATAGGTAATCCTGAAAAGGGTGTCTGAACTTCATTGAGAGTTGATCATGCGTTTCGGGTCAGAACTCCAGATCCGAGCTTGTGCTCGTGCTTTGCTCGTGTAGCATGGTCTCATTCTGAGTTCTGCTTTATTCAGGTATGGATGATTGGTTTATGTTGAAGAGACAATCACTGCCCGTGTGTGCCCTCGTGATCGGTTCAGCTTGCTCGCTCGCGCAGACGCAGGAGTATGAGGTCACGCCGGTATTCTCAGTCGGATCGCTGACTCCAGGCGACGATGCTGTTGGAGATCGCGTGGGTGAGGTGCTCGTCATGAACGAGCAGTACCTCGTGATCGGTGCGCCCGGAACGGATATCGAGGGACTCAACGATGCGGGTGTTGTGTATGTCTATGACACCGAGACCGAGTCGCTCCTGCACACGCTCCAAGCACCCAGCCCCGACGCGAGCGATGAGTTCGGGTCCGCGCTTGCGCTCGATGGCGGCACGATCGCGATCGGTGCCAAGAACGACGATGATCTCGTGCTCGATGGTGGAGCGGTCTACTTGTTCGATGCGTTGAGCGGAACGATGATTGAGAAGCTCTACCCGGATGATCCTGAGGACATCGATCGTTTCGGGTTCAGTATCGCGATGAACGGATCCTACATCTGTGTCAGTGTGATCAATGACAACGAGGCGGGTACGAACGCCGGATCGATGGAAGTGTTCGATCGAGCGACCCGTAAGCGCATCGGCAAGTTGACACTCGACGAGGGGCGTGAGCATCAACGCATTCGGCTACAGCTGCGCAATCAGTGGCCACACGCTTGCCGTCGGTGCCCCCGCCGCCAACATCACGGGGATCTTAGAGGGTGGCGCCGCAGTGTTTGATCTGACGACCATGTCGCAGATGTACTTTGTGCAGGGCAGCGATACCGTCGAGGACGATCAGTTCGGGCTTGCTGTCGCGGTCAGCTCGGATCGTCTGTATGTGGGGGCACAGCTCAACAGCACAGATGCGGATCGATCCGGTGCGGCGTATATGTTCGATCTCGCGAGCGGTGACGAGCTGATACGGATGCGCCCTCACGATATTCGACCCAACGCTCGTTTCGGCAGCTCGCTGAGTGTCGACGGTGATCATCTGATCATCGGCGCACGCCGAAACAGCTCGCAGGCAAACAATGCCGGGCGTACCTATCTCTTCAACGCACGCACCGGGCACATGATGTGCCGCCTGGGGCATCAGACTGTCTTTACGGGCGAGCAGTTCGGCATCGCATCCGCCGTGCTTGGTGATCGCGCCTATGTGAGCGCGTTGCGTGCGCCGCTGCTCGGCAATGTCTCCGGCGTGGCGTACCGGTATCAGCTGGATCAGTTTGTATTCCCCGATCGGACTTTCATTGGCCGCGATTGCCAGTTCAATGATCACGACACGCTGGGGCTCGCGATCGATCTCGATGGGGATCTGCTCGTTGCGAGCGGGATCGAGGCCGGCAGCAGGTGTGTGGAAGACGATACCGGTGGTTTCTTCCTCTACGAGGTCTCGACGATGACTGAGCTGCACGCGGTATCGCAGGGTGTGGCGAATAACCCGGATGACTTCGGCTGGTCCGTAGCGCTCGATGAGGGAGTGATCGCAGTTGGCGCACCAGCAGCGAGCGATCAGGTGAATGAGGGCGGCGCGGTGCATCTCTACGACGCCATCACTGGGTTGCCTGTGCGGGAGATCAGCCCTGATGATGTGGAGGCATTCGATAACTTCGGATACAGCGTCGAAATGCATCAGGGACTCCTCGCGGTGGGGTCGCCGTATGCAGATATCGATGGTCAATCGAACGCCGGGAAGGTCTACCTCTTCGATGTCGCGACCGGCGGGCTCGTCGATGTGCTTATCGCGCCGACTCCATTTGCGAGCGCAAACTTCGGGACTGACATCCATTTCGACGCATCACTGCTTGTCATCGGGGCACCGGGTGCGGACGAGTCCGCGTTGGGTCTTGGTGCGGTCTATGTATTCGATCCGTTCACCCGTGAGCTTGTTCAGACACTGGCGACCGAGTCGGTGAGCGCCCGCTTGGGTGGCTCTGTGTACACAGATGGGCAGCTCGTGATTGCAGGAGATCCCAATGCAGTGAACGACACAGGCACTCACCCGGACTCGCGTGCCGGCGCGATCCATGTGTTCGATCTGGAAACCGGATCCGAGCTCGCCCGGTTGTTCGCGTTCAGCGAGGAAGATGTGCAGTTTGGATGGGATGTAGCGCTCGATGACAAGGTGATCTACGCGGGCAAGCGCTTCCGGCTCACGAACTTCAACTCCGATCAGCCGCTGATTTCCCCTCGCGTGGAGCGGTTCGACCGCACAACCTTTGCGCTTCTGCCTCAGATCCGTCCGAGTTACAGCTCGGATCACGCTTGGTTCGGTCAGTCGCTGGCGGTGAACGAGCAGTATGTCGTGGCCGGTATGCCCAACGCGGCGTTTACCTCGAGTGGTTCATCACGGGGCGGTGCAGTCTTCGTCTACGACAAGCCGCAGGGCGTTACCTGCCCCGTCGATCTCAACACCGACGGCGCGCTCAACTTCTTCGATGTCAGCGCGTTCCTCATTGGGTACAGCGCGGGCGATCTCGCGATGGACTTCAACGGCGACGGGAACCTGAACTTCTTCGATGTCAGCGCGTTCCTGATCGCGTACCAGAACGGGTGCCCCTGATCCGGATCATCGCATCCCCGCGATGACTCGCGGGAGCAGTTCCGCGAGCTCGCTCGCGATCAACCCGCCATCGCCCTTGTGATCTTGAGACCAGTGCTCGCCCGCGATCGCGTGCGCCTGCACCCCGATCGCGGCGGCGTGGAGCAGATCGATTGGATTGCTCGTTGCGCGATTGGGCGATCATGGACCCGATGATCCCCGCGAGGACATCACCCGTGCCGCCCGCAGCGAGCGCGGGCGATCCGCGCTGGCACACCCACACGCGGTGCCCGTCGGAGACCACCGTCCCCTTGCCCTTGAGCACGACGACGCACCCGAGGCGCTGGGCGAGTCGGGTGCATGCGTCGATGCGTTGGGTTGAATCGCCTGCGGGGTCGCCCTCGATCGCGAGGGATTGCATGAGCCGTCGCGCCTCACCCGGGTGGGGGGTGAGGACGGCGTTGGCGCGGATCTCGCGATCGAACGCGGGAAGGGTGCTCATCGCATTGAGCCCGTCCGCGTCGATCACGACGGGGACCATCTCTTGATTCAGTAATCGCACGATGAGCTGCGCAACGCAATGGGCGTTGCCCATGCCCATCCCCGCGACGATGACCGAGCTGGTGCGGGTGAGCTCGTCGAGGACGGGGGCAGCGTGCGATGCGTTGATCGATCGCGCGTGATCGGTTTCGAGCCCGAATCCCGTCGCGAAGGGCGCGAGCGTGAGGATGTGCTCGATGATGGGGGCGGGGGCGGAGATCTTCACCAGCCCGCACCCGGATCGGATCGCGCCCATTGCGGCCAGCGCCGGGGCGCCGAGCATGGTGGGCTCGAACTCGTCGTCCTTGTGCATCCCGGCGCACCCGCCGACGATCGCGACGGTGCCGAAGGTGCCCTTGTGCCCGTCTTCGGGGCGCTTCGGGAGTGGTGGGAGTGATTCAATGCGTTCGGTGCTCATGGTGCATTGTTCGCACCCGGTTCGCTATGATCCTCCCGTGATCGACACGCACGCCCATCTGACCTTCCCCGAGTATGCGGGCAAGCTCGACGAGACCCTCGCAAACGCCCACAATGCGGGGGTGATGGGGGTGATCACGATCGCGTGCACGACCCCAAGACTCGCACGATCAGCTCCGGCTCGCGGAGGAGCACGAGCATGTCTGGTGCACCGCGGGTGTGCATCCGTTGTATTCGGACAAGACGCCTCACGATTGGGCGAGCATCCGCGAGATCGCAAAGCATCCAAAGTGCGTCGCGTGGGGTGAGCTCGGACTCGACAACAAGCACGAGCACCCGCCTCGGAGCATCCAGGACCCGGTCCTCGCGGAGGGAGCTCGCGTTCATCGAGTCCTGCAAAGCGGACGGGATCGATCTCCCGATCGTGATCCATTGCCGAGAAGCCTTCGACGACCTGCTCCCGATCCTGCGCGAGACCACACTCGATCGATCGCGGTTCGTGTTCCATTGCTTCACGGGCAACCCGGACGACGCACGCATGGTGCTCGACTTTGGCGCGATGATCTCATTCACCGGCGTGGTGACCTACAAGAACGCGAAGGATGTCGCGGAGGCTGCCAAGATCGTCCCACGCGATCGGATCCTGATCGAGACGGACGCACCGTTCCTCTCGCCCGATCCCAAGCGTGGGACCTGGCCTTGCGTCCCGGCGTATGCGCGATACACCGCGGAGTTCGTCGCCAAGATCCGAGGCGAGTCCTTCCCGGACTTCCACGAACAACTCGACGCGAACACCGAATCGTTCTTCGGGATCGAGGTCCCCAAACCCGACCCCGAGATCATCGCGAGGGCTTGCACATGCTGACGCTTGCACAGACGACTGCGGGCCTGGGCGGATGGTTCCATGACCTTTCCCCGTTCGCGTTCCGCATCTCGGGCGGGTTCGGGTTGCGCTGGTACGGGTTGTCGTACGCGATGGGGTTCCTGTCTGCGTTCCTGCTGCTGCGGTTCCTCGCGAAGCGCCACGCGACGGACATCCCGATCGCGCGTGCTGCGGACGCGATGATGTACTTTATCGTCGGCGTGCTCGTCGGCGGGCGCTTGTTCTATGTCGTTGGGTACGAGCCGAGCCTGTTGTGGGACTTCAGTTCGGGCGCGCCGTGGTGGGGCGTGCTGGCGATCAACCGGGGCGGGATGGCGTCGCACGGCGGGATCGTCGGCGTCGCGTTCGCCTGCTGGCGCATCTCGCGCGGGTTCAAAGAAGACAACGGGAAGATCATCGGGCGTACGACCCCGATCCGTGTGCTCGATACCGCTGCGATGCTCACCCCGCTTGGGCTGCTGTTCGGGCGACTCGCGAACTTCGTGAACGCGGAACTCCTGGGTGCGGTCGTGTCCAAGCCCGGCGAGCACGCGCCGTGGTGGGCGGTGCGCTACCCGCAAGAGATCCTGTCGTTGCCCGATGAGAAGCTCGCGCAGACACCCGAGCAGATGATCGCGATCCAGGAGCTCTCGATGTCGTACATGCTCCCGAGTGATACGCAATGGGTGCACGGGTACGAGCGGATGCTCGAGCTCATCCAGCGCGGTGACGAGTCGGTGCGTTCGCAGCTCGAGCCATTGATCGCGGCACGATACCCGACCCAGCTGTTGCAAGCGGGGCTCGACGGGTTGCTCGTACTCGTGTGCGTGTGGGTCGTCGCCATGAAACCCCGTAAGCCGGGTGTTGTTGCGGGTGTGTTCGGGATCGTCTACGCGCTTGGGCGCATCCCGATGGACCTGATCCGCCTCCCCGACACGGGGATCTCCCAGCTCGGCGCGATCACGCGTGGGCAGGTGTACTCAGGGTTGACCCTGCTCGCGGGGATCCTGCTCGTGGTGCTGGCGATGCGATCAAAGGGTGACAAGCACGGCGGTTGGTTGGTATCCCCGTCCAAGTAAGATACTGGGTTATTTTTAAATATGTATCTTTGTGAAACTGCCCGAGCAGCAGTTCGTATATCCCCACACACAGGGGTCAACGACATACATCTCATCCACGGTATGATTGAAGGGGTTTCACATGCGCAGATCAGTATTCATGCTGGGAGCACTCGCCTCGCTCGCGGGGTCCGCGATTGCCCAAGGACAGGTAGAGAAAGCCTTGGGGGCGATCAGGGTCGATCTGGGTCTGCCTGACGGGGAGTACGGGCCGGTTCATGATGTAGGCGACTTCAACAACGACGGCGAGATGGATCTCTTGCTGTACGGGCACTTCCCGTTTCAGGAAGCATGGGTCATGATCGCGGATGGACTCGGCGGTTGGAATGCTCAGGGTCCGTTCCAGGTCGACGGAAGGGGCGGTCTCGCGGTCGGGCAGTTCGACGCGGACCCCGGGTTCGAGATCGCGTTCAGATCAGTCTTCGACGGGTACTCGATCGCAATGGACCCGGACACGGTCGCCGTCGAGTTCAATCAACCGGATTTCCCACTCTGGGATGACTCTCCATCGACTGATGCGTTCGGACCGACGACGAAGGCTGCAGATCTCGATGGGGACGGGTTCGACGAGATTATCATGAACTCTTCGGGCGAGGTCCTGTACATCGCCTGGTCCGGGACCGAGTCGATCGAGACCATCATGCTGCCTGGGTTTGGGGATGCGAATGTTCTGTATGATCCTGCGGATTATGACGGGGACGGGATCATCGACCTGCTCATGTTTAGCCAATCACGCGAGCGGTTCTGGTTGATCGAAGGCACCGGGGTTGGGCTCCCGAGCGTCGTGCGCGAGATCGATCGGGTCTACCCAAGTCTCGCGGGTACCGATCGCGCGGTGTTCGGCGATCTCGACGGGATCGCGGGCATGGACCTGATCGTCAGCGACACCAACGCCCGAACCATGGTCGCGGAACTCAACTTCGCGAACGGTTCGTACATCACCCACCCGATCGTCCTTGAGGAGTATGGGATCCCGCTGGAGATCGTGGGGGACCTGGACGGATCGGGTGACGCAGATCTCGTCGTGATGCAGATCGGTGAGTATCCGCAAGTGATCAGCTTCGATTATATCCCGGGCATCATCTACGACGCGATCGGACCAGAACCGGTGTACGCCGAGCATGACACGGGATTCCCGGTCTACGACTCCCCATATCGGCTCGACTTCAACTCCGACGCACCGATGAGGAGCTTGACATCCTTTGACTTAGATCGCGATGGTGATCTCGATCTGCTCTGGTTCGGAACCGACATCCCGCATGGTCGATACGCGTACGGGATCGAGAACCGACACGATGAGCCCACGAATAGTGTGATCGGGATGCCGTCCTATCGGAGTGTTTCGGACACGGTGCATGTGCTGCCGATGGACACCGATGGGGACGGGCGTGACGAGTACATCATGAGCGGCGATCGCCACATGCGGATTCTCGATCTCGATGATGGATCGCTCGGGCGCATCATCCCTTCGTTCAACGCGTTCATGGCCGTCGCGGCGGATATCGACGGAGATGGGACCGACGAGATCGTGAACAATGATCGTGTTGCGAACACGCTGCGTGTGTACCGATTCCTGAACGATGGAACGATCGGCGACATGCGTGCGTTCACATACGACGGTGACTACGAGGGGCTCGTAGCCGCGGACTTCAACAATGACGGGTACTCGGATATCGTCGCGCAGATCAACAACGGCGAGTCGCACATCTTCCTTGGGGGGGAAGGGCCGACCCTGATTTTTTCCACGATGGTTTCTCCGATTGCGCCGCATTGCATCAAACCTGCTGCGATCGATTACAACCGTGACGGGTTCATGGATCTTGCGATCGGGACCGCGGAGTATGGCGGGATTCAACTCTTCCGCAACAACGGGGACGCAACATTCACTGAAGGACCCATCCTCGAAGCGGGCAGTGAGGCAGACGATCCTTACTGGATTGTCGCAGAGGATGTCGACCTGGACGGGATCATCGACCTGGTCTACTCGGACAACTTTCAGTACATCGTGATCATGTTCCTCAACGAAGACGGAACACTCAACCAGGCCCAGACACACTCGACAGGGTCCGTCGTTGAGATCGTGATCGAAGACCTCGATGGGAATGGTCTTCCCGACATCGCGTCCGCAGGGAATCAGTTTATCGCAACCACCAACAGCCCCGGCATCCTGAACCAGCTCAACCCGAGATCCTTCGGCAATCACATCTGTCTCCCCGGGGGGAGCACCGAGGGAATCGCACTGAGTGATGTGGATCGCGACGGGCAGCTGGATGTCGTCGCGCTCTCCTCACAAGAGGAGAAGCTCCGCGTGTTCTATGGGCAACCAGACCCCTGCCCCGCCGACCTCAACGGCGACGGCGTCCTGAACTACTTCGATGTGAGCGCTCTCCTGATGGGAAGGCCAGACTACAACGCGGACGGCTCATTCAACTTCTTCGATGTCGCTGCGTTCCTCGCGGACTACAACGAGGGGTGCCCATGATGACCCACCGAACAGTGGGTTGGTTTTCCAGAACTCTCGGGTAACACTATGAGCATACGCATGGGATGGCCGAGCCATGCGGGGGGCAACATAGGCCGAGATGTTCGGTTGAGACCGACGAATCAGAGAGAACACACATGAAACGGACACGCCTGATGACCCTATGTGGGTCCGCGTTGGTCGCGCTCGCATCGCATGTATGCACAGCGCAGGGACTTGGTGCCGCGAGTTACCGCGCATCGATTGTGACGCCGGAGGGATCGAACGACTCGGACTTCATCCCTGTCCCCGTCAGCCTGAGCTTCAGTTACAGCGGCGTGGATTTTCAGGGTAACCCCTACAGTTACACGGCGCGATCATCCGCCGGCGGCGGTCGCGTGCCAATCGCAGATATCGATGCAGCGGGGTCAGGATCGGTGGGCGGTTTCGCAACAGGGCCCGTCGCGGAGTCGAGGGTGCTCTACGGGTTTCGCGTGATGCCCCGAGCAGGATCGACGAGGACAACCGTTCCGCTCGTCATCACCGTGCTTGGTGATGCGCAGATCACGAGCACTGGTCCGTTCACACGCGCATTCGCGCTCGCGGAATCGATCGTACGCCGTCCGGGCACATCCTCGATCCTCGTCGCGGGTGTCGCGAGCGTCCAATATGATTCAGTCGTGATGAACCCAACCGACGCGTTCAACCAGACGATTTCAACGGTCGTCAGTGTTGGATCCACCGGCATGGTCGAGCTCCGCGCACGCGGCGAGATATTCATCAACGCTGAGATCACCGCGACAGCGGACCCGATCATGTTCGTCGATCCGGATGCGACATATGAAGAAAATGGGCAAACATTCTTCTACGCGGATGAGTTCGAGATCGAGTACTCCGAGACGATTGTGCAATGGACCCCGTGCCCCGCGGATCTGAACGATGACGGGGAGCTGAACTTCTTCGATGTCAGCGCCTTCCTCATGGCGTACAACGCGAAGGATTTCGTCGTGGATTACACAGGCGATGGGGAGTTCGATTTCTTTGATGTGAGCGCCTTCTTGGGATACTTCGGGAGCGGGTGCCCATAACAACCTGGGCAGAATGCGCGAGTGAAAAAGACTCCCCGATCTCTCTTCGGGGAGTCTTTGTAGATTGAGAGATGAGGTGTCCCTGCACTTGTAGCGCGGGGCAGGAGGGGATTGACACGCTCAGCGTGTCACAAGCGCCCGCAAGCGGAGTGCGGAGGCCTGGTCAAGAAGCACGAGCTTCGATAGAAGTTTCAAGCATGCATAGCAGTTTAAAGCGTTCTGACTCGGCATCATTTCATGGCCTCCTTTCTGAAGAAATGTGGGACACCAACAAGTTACTCCAACATGATCCACGCAGCCATCATTCGATATGCATGGGCAAGATTTCAGGTGCAACTCACGCGGGGTGTGCCGTTTGGTTGATCATTGCACGATCCAGAATGATGTGCGCAAGACTCTTATCAGACTCAGAGCATCGTCTTCAGATAGTGCCCGGTGTACGAGTCCTTCACCTTCGCGATCTCCTCGGGCGTGCCCGACGCGAGGAGGGTGCCTCCCTTGTCGCCGCCCTCGGGTCCCAGATCGTTGATCCAATCGGCACACTTGATCACATCGAGGTTGTGCTCGATGACGATCAAGGTGTTGTTCGCGTCCGCGAGCCGATTGAGCACGCCGATGAGCTTGTTGATGTCCTCGAAGTGCAGCCCTGTCGTCGGCTCATCAAGAATGTACAGCGTGTGCTCGCTCGAGGGTGTCCCGTCGTGGCGTGTGCCCTTGCCGAGCTCTGTCGCGAGCTTGACGCGCTGCGCCTCGCCGCCCGAGAGGGTGGTGCTGGGTTGACCGAGCGTGATGTAATCGAGCCCGACATCTCGCAGGCACTCGGTGTACCGGAGGATCTTGGGATGGTTCTCGAAGAACCCGCACGCGTCCTCGACCGTCATGTCGAGGACATCCGCGATGTTCTTCCCGCGATAGGTAACCTGAAGCGTCTCACGGTTGTAGCGCTTGCCGGTGCACACTTCGCACTCGACGAAGACATCGGGGAGGAAGTGCATCTCGATCTTCTTGGTGCCCTGTCCGGCGCATGATTCGCACCGCCCGCCGCCGTTCTTCGCGGAGACATTGAACGAGAACCGCCCGGGCTTGTACCCGCGGATCTTGGCTTCCTTCGTGGCGGTGAATACCTTGCGGATCTCATCGAAGATCCCCGTGTAGGTCGCGGGGTTGCTCCGCGGCGTGCGTCCGATCGGCGACTGGTCGACCTCGATGATGCGATCGATGTGCTGGAGCCCGTTGATGCGGGCGTGCTTGCCGGGCTTGGTCTTGGACCCCATGACCTCGCGTTTGATCGCGGGGAGCAGGATCTGGTTGACGAGCGTGGACTTGCCCGACCCCGAGACACCCGTGACGCAGATCATCCCGCCGATGGGGAACGCGACATCGATGCCCTTGAGGTTGTTCTCCGCAGCCCCCTTGACGATCATCGCCTTCTTCTCGGAGAGCTTGCGCCGCTGCGTGGGCACCTCGATCTTCTTGCGCCCCGAGAGGTAGTCCCCCGTGATCGAGCCGGGCGTGCTGATGATGTCGTCGATGGACCCTTGGGCGACGACCGTGCCGCCGTGCACGCCCGGTCCGGGCCCGATGTCCACGATGTGGTCGGCTGCGCGGATGGTGTCCTCGTCGTGCTCGACGACGAGCACGGAGTTGCCGATGTCCGTCAGGTGTCGCAGTGTGCGGATCAGTCGATCGTTGTCGCGCTGGTGGAGCCCGATCGTCGGCTCATCGAGCACATAGCACGCGCCCACAAGCCCCGACCCGACCTGGGTCGCGAGACGGATGCGCTGCGCCTCGCCGCCCGAGAGGGTCGCGGTGCGCCGATCGAGGGAGAGGTACTCAAGCCCGACGGACTCGAGGAACCGCAACCGGTTCGTGATCTCGCGCACGATCGCTTCCGCGATGACCGATTGCTCCTTCGTGAGCTTGAGCCCCTCGATGTACTTCACCGCGTCCGTGATATTGAGGCGCGAGAGCTCGGATATGTTGAGGATCGTCCCCTCGCTGCTCGGGCGTCCGATGACGGTGGGGGATCCCGCCTTGTCCATGTCGGCTTTGTGCTTGGATTCGATCGTGACATGCAGCGCCGCGATGCCCAGACGATCGCCGCAGCATGTCGGGCAGACGATCTCGTGCTGGAACTGGTGCAGGTGGTCCTTCACCCAGCTCGACTCGGTCTTATGGAACCACTCGTGGAGCATGGGCATCACGCCGTCCCATTGCTTGCGGGTCGCGTACGCGCCAGGCGCATCCGACCCGTGCATGAGCAGCGTGTACATCTCCTCGCTCAACGCGCTGAGCTTGGTGCTCGGCGGGATCTCAAACGCCCGGCAGAACCGGCGCAGGTAGCGCGGGTAGATCATCCCGCCCGGGCCGTTCTTCTTCCAGGGCTGGATCGCGTTGTTGAGCAATCCCACATTCTTGTCCGGGACCACGAGCTCCTCGTCGAACTCCAGGATCACCCCGAGCCCGTGACAATCCGGGCACGCACCAAAGGGCGAGTTGAACGAGAACAATCTGGGCGAGAGCTCGCTCAACGCGATCTCCGGATGATCCGGGTCCGCGAAGTGCTCGCTGAACGCGTGGTCCGTCCAGGTTGTGCTCGTGCCCGATTCGTCCGCGGATTCCACGCTCACTGTGACGGACCCGTCCGCGATCCGCAGCGCCGCCTCGACGGATTCCACGAGGCGCTGACGCGACTCGTCGTCGTTGCGAAGCACCACGCGATCGACAACCGCATCGAGCGAGTGCTTCTTGTGCCGATGGAGCTTGAGCGGGTTCTCGTTGTCCTCTTTGAGCGCATCGCGCAGATCAACGAGGTCCCCGTTCACCCTCGCTCGCACCCACCCCTGCTTGAACAGATCCTCGAGGGTGTCCTTGTGGTACCCCTTCTTGGCGCGGACAACGGGCGCGAGGATCATCATCCGGGTGCCGTCACCGAACCCCTGGATGTGATCGACGATCTGGGTCGCGGAGGACGACTCGATCGGACGCCCCGAGCGGGAGACGACGGTGCCGTCCTTCTTGGTCTTGGTGGGCGCCCACGAGCGGGGCGTCCCGCATCGGGCAAAGAGCAATCGGAGATAGTCGTAGATTTCCGTCGTCGTCGCGACCGTCGAGCGCGGGTTGTGCGAGGCGCTGCGCTGCTCGATCGCAATCGTGGGGGGGATGCCCTCGATCTCCTCGATGTCAGGCTTCTTGAGCTGGTCGAGGAACTGGCGCGCGTACGCGCTGAGCGACTCCATGTACTTTCGCTGCCCCTCCGCGAAGATCGTGTCGAACGCGAGCGACGACTTGCCCGATCCGGACAACCCCGTGATGATCACGAGCTGATCGCGCGGGATGTCGATATCCACGGACTTGAGGTTGTGCTCCTTCGCGCCGCGGATGCGGATCACACGCTCGGGGTCCACCCGCGAGGGCGCAGCGCTCTTTGCGGCGCTCGTGCTCTTGGGGGTCTTCTTGGTCGTGCGTTTCTTCTTGGTTGCTTTGGATGCCGTCGATGGAGGACTCAAGGCTGCGCTCCTGATGGATCACCCGTTCCCTGCTGCGTTTGATTCGATTGCTCTGCTCGCGCCTGCTCGCGCTGGGTCGCCTGGTGCTTGAAGAAGTAGATCATCCCCAGCATCATGAACCCGATCGCGACACCCGTGAGATAGGTCCCCAGCTTTGAGCGGAACTGGGCGGGTGTGGAGGAAGGATTGTTGGAGTCGGGCGAAAGCATGCCCCATTGTAGCGGCAGGGGTTCGTTAGGCGATCATCTTGATCGACGACACCGCCAGAATCAGCGCGATCACGAGCTTGAGGTGCGGGAGCTTGAGCTTGTGCGCGAGGAACGCGCCCAGGTACGCACCAACCAGCGCTCCCAGACCCATCGGGATCGCGAAGGACAACGCGTCCATGATCCGCAGCTTCGTTCCATCAGAGAGCTCGATCGTGGGTAACAACGCGAGCTTGCCCGTCGCACCGATCAGCGACGCGACCCACATCGCGCCCGCGCTCCCCGCGATCGCGTGACGAAGCGGGATCTTGGTCATGTTCAACAACGGCACGAGCAGGATCCCGCCGCCGATTCCGAGGTACCCCGCGACCATGCCCGAGAAGAGCCCCACCCCGCCGGTCTTCCACCATGCGGGTGACGGGTTGTCCTCGGGGTAGTCCGGGGTCTGCTTGATGGTCGTGATGATGTTGTAGAGACAGTAGAGCCAGATGAACACCGCGAAGGCGACCAGCGACCAGACGCCACGCTTCCCGCTGGAGACGGTCACGCCGATGAGCATCCCCAGCGTCATCGTTGGAATCAGGACCATGAGCAGGTCCTTGCGGGCGGCTTTCTTCTTTGTGTGCAGCAGCGTGGACGAGAGCGCAACGATGACATTCACGCACATCGCCGCGGCCATGTACACATGGTGCTCGTTCTTCGCCTCTTTGTCCTCGTACCCCCAGAACATCGCGAGCGCAGGGATCATGATGATCGATCCGCCCAGGCCCGCGAGCCCGCCAACGCACCCCGCGACGAGCCCCACGAGCATCCGGAGTCCAAACTCGATCAGGTCCATGCGTGCCTCGGGTGCGAGAGTTGCGGAGGGGAATACTCAACATAGCGTGCGTGCATGAAAAAAGCACCCCGAGGGGGTGCTTTGTGTGGAGATCGGTTGAGGGATCTTGATTACTTGCGGAGACGACGCGATGCGACGATCCCGCCGAGCATCGCGAGTCCGCCCCATGCCGCTGCGGGGAGGGGGACGAGCGCTGCCTGGAAGAGGAAGTCGTTGGTGTTCCCCATCTGGTTGTTGGGGAGCAGCCACCCGCGACCAACCCAGGTGGAGTTGTCGCCGGAGATGCGGTGCCCGTCAGCGAGGAAGTAGAACGAATCGCTGCCTGCGGACTTGGGGAAGAGATCGATCACTTCATTGCCGGACCCGAAGTCGCCTTCGAGAGAGCCGATCATGTTGCCGATGTTCATGTCATTGTCTTCCCACCCATTGGCGACGGCGTCAACGACATAGGTGACATTGAGTGCGAAGGTGCCGAAGTCGGTGCCGCCGTTGGCGCTGTTGCCGGTAACGGTGCCGAACATGCGGATCTCGAGTTGCGATCCGGTATCGACGACCTGAAGGGTCATGGTGGAGTTGGCCTGCGAGTCACCGAACGAGAAGGTGAACGGATCCTCGACACCGATCCCGTCGAGACGGAGACCGTAAGCCTGGGGATCGATCGCACCACTCGGGTGATCGAACAAGTCAAAGGTGCTGAGGATGACATCGCCACCCATCGCGACCGAGCTAAGAACGCTGATCCCTACTGCGGCGCATGCAAGTGTGCTCTTACGCATCGATTCTCTCCGATATGGATTATTGATAAACCCTCTCCGGTTTATGCATTGGTTTGCCGAGTCCAAATCCCTCAACAGGCTCGGGTTACCATAAGAATACACAGCGGTTAGGGAATTCCAACCTAAAATCATGCACAATTCGTGTAGAACACAAAATTTACCAGTTCTGAGGCAGATTTATCCGGACCTGCTCAGAGCGGCGCGTTGATCCGCGATCGGATCTGCTCATCGAACCCATCGATGCGTCTGCGAAGGGATGAACAGTCGAACTTCGCGGGGAGTTGGTCCCCGAAAAACTCGATCGCGAGGGCAAAAACAGCCCTGGCGGCGTGTTCAGGCGCGACCGAGCCGCCGACGAGGTGCTCGTGATCCACCCAGCTCAGGGTGAGCTCGTGGTGGTTGCCGTCCTCCCCGAGCGTGAAGGTATAGAGCCACCCGTTGGGGGTCTCGTGCTCGCCATCGAGTGTGAATGCTGGGGTACGCATGCGCGATGGTACGCGCGGAAAAACGCCCCGGGGTATCCGGGGCGTCGGTGCTTCATTGGTTATTGAAAGGTTCAGAGCTCGCCCAGCAGGTCGGCCACCTCGTCGTCGACGGGGTTGTTCGCCCGATCGTCCTTGGGGCCTCGCTTAGATTTTTTCTCTTCCTTCTTTTTCTCGATCTTTTCCTGCTCGCTGAGCCCCTCGTACTCATCGTGCTCGTCGTCGTGGTCGTCCTCCGCGTTCTGGGCGGCGACCTGTGCTTCGAGCGCTTCGAGGTCCTCCTCGTGGGCTTTGCCCTCTTTCTCGAGCTTGGCCTTGATGGTCTTGATCTTGTCCTTGTCCGGTGACAGAACAAGCGTGATCGCCCGTCCCATCCCCTTGGGCGCGACATCGATCTTTGCGACATCGCTCAGGTCCTGGCAGATCTGAAGGAGTCGCTCTTCGCCGAGCTGCTTGTGCATCATCTCACGCCCGCGGAAACGCTGGGTGATCTGGACCTTGTGACCGGCCATCAGGAACCGGCGGGCTTGGTTTACGCGGATCTGGACATCGTGGGGGTCGATCTTGATCGAGCGCCCAAGGCGAATTTCCTTGAGCTCGTTGCCGTGCGTCCGCGCCTTGGCTTCCTTCTTCGACTGATCGTATTTGTGCTTGCCGTAGTCCATGATCTTGCACACGGGCGGGCGCGAATCGGCAACGACCTCGACGAGGTCGAGCCCGGCGGCCTGGGCCATGCGCATCGCTTCGGATGTCTCTACGACACCGCGCTGCTCGCCGTGCTCGTCGATCAGGCGGATCGGCGAGATACGGATCATGTGGTTCACTCGGGTCCGATTGACCGGACCAGCACCTCTGAAGAATCGTCTGCGAGAAATATCCAAGCTCCTTTATTGGGTCGAGAAAAGCGGGCACGACGCCCATCGATAAGTCTATTCAACCAGCGCGGAGGGGGGAAAGCAAGCATCCCCACCCAGTCCGGGCCTGAATTTGATCGGGAACATGCTCATGTGACAAGGTTGAGCACCAACGAGATCACCAGCAACGCGACTACCACGATAAACGGCGGCCAGAAAAGGTGATCCGCGACGGATGGACGCCCGGTCGGGGCGGTGTTCTCCGGGATCTCATTGATCGCGACTTCTTGCGCAGCGGCAGCAATCTGGGCGAGATCGTCCGATTGGAACACATCCTTGTGCGCCAGGGGCGGGGTCTCGCCCCGCTTGATCGCACGCAGATCGATCAGGAGATCGGCGCAGTTCTGGTACCGATCCGTGACCCGCTTGGCCATCATCATCTCGATGATCTCCGAGATCCCGGCGCTGAGCTTGGGGTTCACATGATCCGGAGGAACGAGTTCGCTCTTGAGGTGCTTGTGCATCACGGAGCTCGGGTTCTTACCCTCGAAGGGGACCGACCCGGTGACCATGTGGTAGAGCGTCACGCCCAGCGAGTAGATGTCGGCGGGTGGGCCAATGTTCTTCTCGCCTCGGATCTGCTCGGGGGAGATGTAGTAGGGGGTCCCGAATGCCCGCCCGGCCTCGGCCTCGGCGGCTTCGACATCGCTCATCGCACGCGCGAGCCCCATGTCCGCGAGCTTCACGACCCCCTCCTTGGTGATCATGATGTTCTTGGGCTTCACATCGCGGTGGATGAGCCCGCGATCGTGCGCGTGCTCGAGCGCCTCGGCGACCTGGATCGCGATGTCAATGGCTTCGGATTCTTTGTATCGCTTGTGGGTGACGATGTCGTCGTGGACGCTGCGCCCCTCGACATACTCCATGACGAAGTAGTAGACATCGCCCTCGTTGCCAACATCGAACGCCTGGACGATGTTGGGGTGGTTGAGCTGGGCAGCGGCGCGACCCTCCGCGAAGAAACGCTCAATAAACTGGGGGTTGGAGCTGAACTTCTTGGGGAGTTTTTTGATCGCAACGATTCGATCGAGCGAGATCTGCTTGGCCTTGTACACGGTCGCCATCGCGCCCGCCCCGAGCTTGCCCAGGACCTTGTACCCGGAGATGGATGAGCCCGAGCGTTCCGCCTCGATCGCTTCGCGGAGGCGTGCGATCTGGCGCTTGGTGACATACTCCTTATCGACCAGCACTTGCGCGAGCGAGTTGCTCAGGGAGTCCGCGTTGCGGTCTTCCGTGCGTGTGAGGGTCAGGCAGAGCTTGACCTCCTCGGGGGTCGCCAGACCCTGATCGATGACGAGCCGCCCGATGAGCGTGTCGATGTTGGTCCCGTCTTTGGTGACGGCCATGATCGATTTTTCCGCGTCCGCGACGGAGATCGGGTCGTGATCACCGATCGCTTCGGTCCCGAACGGGGTGGTATCTCCCGGCGCCTGGGACGACGGGTTCTGGTTGGGCTTCGCTTCGTCGCTCAATCGTGCGATCCTGGGGTCATGCTGGAGTTCTGTGTGTTGCACGCGAGTCTATTCGCTGCAACAAGGTCGTGGGTTTCCACGGATCATAGCCGAGTGTATGGATTCATCGCCCGCGAGGGCACTGTTGGGTGCTTCGCCTCATGCTATCGGTCTAACTGGGGGCGCGATCCAGTGAGATCCGCGGGATCGCGGGAAGTCCATCGCGCGGTTCTTGCTGGTGTCCTTGACGATGGGACACGGGCACTATACTACCACTCGTACCTACGCAGGAGTCCTCATGCTTGTTACCGAATCACGCCCGCGGAACCTCCGATGGGTCCACGCGGGACCATTGCTGTATGGGGACTGGGGGACCTCGCGTCTGTATGTCCTCGGGCTCGCCTTCCTCTATACAGCCCACGCGAGCGTCGTGTACCTCGCTGCCATCGGGTTGCTCATGCTCGCGGTGTCTTGGGCGTACACCCACATCTGCCGATGCTTCCCCGACGGCGGGGGGGTCTACACCGCGGCCCGTCAGCTCTCCCCGACCCTCTCTGTCATCGGATCGACCCTGCTTTTGAGCGGGTACATCATGACCGCGGCGATCTCGGTGATCGAGGCCTTCCACTACTTCCATGTCCCCCACGGGCTCGTGTTGCCCCTGGCGGTGGTCTCGATCGTCCTGATCGGTGGCGTGAACTACCTGGGCGCCAAGTCCGCGGGCAAGTTCGCCCTCATCATCGCGCTGGTGGCTCTGGGCGTCTCCGCGATCATGGCCCTTCTTGCGATCCCGTACTTCGTCGAGGGCGTGAGCACCATCGAGTTCGAGTACTTCAAGGTGACCCCGACCGCCGACGCGTGGGTCAGTTTCACCAAGATCTGTCTGGCGCTCGCGGGGGTGGAGGCCGTCGCGAACATGACGGGTCTGATGAAGGAACCCGTCGGGAAGGAAGCCAAGAAAACCATCTGGCCGGTCTCGATCGAGGTGGTCGGGCTCAACATGATCTTCGGGCTCGCGCTGACCGCGCTGACTTTCTCCGTGATCGGGACCTCCTTGCATGACATGCATGTCCCCGATGAGATCCGCTTGATGGACTCTCGCCAACAGGTCGTAGATACCTTCCCCGAGTCCTGGCGATCCGATTTCGACAACGGGCGTCACTTCGAGCTCTCCGAGGACCAGCTCTCGACGCTCTCAGACGACACGGTCCACGCGTACGAGCGCTACGAGACCCATCAGAAACAGGTCGAGCAGTACACCAACGCGTCGATGCGTGTGATCGCGGAAGAAACCGCGAGCAACGCGATGGGCGCCAAGCTCGGGATCATCTTCGGGAATCTCGCGGGAATCACCTTCGGTTTGCTCTTGCTGAGCGCCACGAACACCGCGGTGATGGCGATGGTGTCCGTGTTCTTCGCGATGGCTGCGGACAACGAGCTGCCCAAGGCGTTCACCAAGCTCAACTACTCGGGTGTGCCCTGGGTGGGGCTCATCGCGAGCGTGATCATCCCGATCGTCGTGATCCTTGTTGAGCAGAATGTGACCGTGCTCGCGTCCCTGTATGTCCTGGGTGTGACGGGCGCGATCACTGTGACGGTCCTGAGCTCAGCGATCAACAAGAACATCGATCTGGGGCCCAAGACGCGGATCGCGTTCTGGGCGCTGGGATTATTCCTGTTTTCGATCTCGCTGACGATCGCGATCACCCAGCCGATCTCCACCGCGTTCTCGGGCACCCTCGTCGCGTTGGCGCTGGGCGTGCGAACGGTGCGCAACAAGGCCGTCATCGATACGGGCGACGCGCTCGACGCGCCCGACACTGGATGGCTCAAGATGCTGCGGGAGATCGAGATCAAGATCAACCCGGACAAGCCCAAGATCATGCTCGCTGCGCGTGGTCGATACCAGTCCGAGTACGCGATCGATCTCGCCAAACGCCGCGAAGCGACCCTGTTCGCGATCTTTGTGCGACCCATCCGCGTCATGGATCTCCGCCCCGGGCAGGCGCCCCGGATCGAGACGGACGAGGCAGCACAGGAAGCGCTGGGCACCACCGCGATGCTCGCGAAGGAAGCCGGGGTCAGCTTCGTGCCTATCTATGTCACGAGTCAGGAGATCCCCGAGGAGATCCTCGATCACACCGTGACATACGGGTGCGACACACTGATCATGGGTAAGTCGCGCCGTTCCGTGTTCTCCCGCAAGTTCGAGGGCGATGTAGTCTCCGAGGTCTCGGGGAATCTGCCCGGCGGGATCACCCTTATCACCCGTGCTGCGGACACCCCGCACGCGATCATGCCCCCCGGGATGGGGTCAGGAGCGAACAAGTAAATGGAATCCATCGCACCCGGACCGATCTCGTTGCGCGTGCAGCGCATCCTCGAGGGCAACGACCCCGAGCTCATCGCGGAGATGCCCTCGGGGTACGCGATCCTGGGCAAGTATCAGCCCGACCCGATCAACGGGTGCTGCATGCTCCTGCCCCGATTGGGCGGTTCGGGTGTCGTGGTATCGTCCCCCAACGATCTCGACGAGCCAACGCGTGCCCAGTTCTTCGCGGATCTGACACTCCTCGGCGATGCGATCGTCGAGGCGACGGGGAGTGAGCGGATCAACTATCTGGTGCTGTGCAATCAGGTCCCCGAGTTGCATGGGCATTGCGTGCCTCGGTTTGCCACCGAGGACCCCGAGAAGCGCAAGCAGGGCCCGTTCGAGGCCTACGACTTTGGCGCATCACGGGTTGCGGACGCACAGGGCGACGATCGTCAACTCCACGCCGCACTTCGCGCGGCGCTCGTGCGACTTCTCGCCCAGCGAGCGTGATGACGCTGGGGGTAGAACTCTGGTATACTCCGGATAGGAATTGGGGACTCAACCCGGAAGGAACACGCACATGGCCAATACGGATACCAACACGCTGCTGCTGATCATTATCGCGATCCTCTTGCCCCCGCTCGCGGTTGGGCTCAAGTCCGGGATTGGTGGGGCGTTCATCCTGAACCTGATCCTGACGCTGATCTTCTGGTTGCCCGGGATCTTGCACGCGATCTATGTCGTGCTGAACTGAGCGAGAAAAAAAGAAGGCCCGAGCGGCCGGTGATACCAGCGCTCGGGCCTCACGCACAGGACATGAAGAAGTCGTCATACAGAACACGCCCGGTGAGGGGGGTATTCCCGACCGGGCGTGGATTCGTTCAAAGATGTGCGTTGGATGCGTTACCGATCCAGGCAACCCTCACTCAGTGAGTCGTACCCGCATTCAAAGAGGCGTATCTGCTTGTGGGTATTGGGGTTTGTGAATCGGAAACCCACATCGAACTGCTTGCGTGAGATCCGCTTGGTCCACATGACCTGCGCCTCGCACTGGTGCATGCCCTTCATGGAGTAGAGCTCAAGATCGACGAGGTGCCCGACCTGGAACTTCATGTCCTTCTTGTAGCTGATCCGAAGCCCGGTAGCGCTGAAGTCCGTCACCACCCCCTTGGAGCAGTTGAACGAGTGCGCCACAAATCGGGGGTGCTTCCGATCCTCGGGTTTGCCCCGTTCTTTCTCAAGCTTTGCAAGTGCGGCCCATTGACTCATGCCCCTCTCATTCGGCAAGTATCCCCCTCGGATTGAGTCCGATCCGCATATCCTCTGGATATGGATATCCTCAACGCGTTACCGCCGCACGATCCTGATTCTCGCGACGGGGTCCCGATCTGGACCCCGCCCGGTGGGCCGCCGCAGACGGACCGGATCCCTGCGGAGGTGTACCAGGCGATGGGGGAAGAGCAGATCACCCGGTTCTTCCACGCGTTTTATCGGCGATTGGGCGCATCGAGCATCGCGTCCATGTTCCCCAAGTCCGAGAAGAACCTGATGCGTGCTGCGGACAAGTCCGCCGCGATGTTCGTGTTCCTGTTCGGTGGCCCGCACCTGTATCAGCAGCGGTACGGGCAGCCGATGATGCGGGCGCGTCATCTCCCGTTCGTGATCGACGAGCCCGCACGCCAGGAATGGCTGCGCTGTTATCGCGAGACGCTCGACGAGGCGCACGAGCAGTACAACATGCCCGCGGAGCATGTGGAGAAGGTCTGGAATTTCGTTGTTGATTTCAGCTCGTGGATGGTGAACGCGGAGTCATGACTCCGTGGACGCTGGAGTCTGCCGCGGTTTGAACCACACGATCAGCGCAATCAAGTACAGTGGGAACAACGCCGGAATCCACACCATTATCGGTTGTCCGAAGATCGCAAGGCGTCCACTCGGGTCTGTTGGGAGTTCAAATCCAATGATCGAAGCGATGAAACGGATCGCGAATGTGCAGATCAGAAAGAGTCCGAGATAACTCAATGGGCTCGTGAACAGCGCGAATCGGAATCGAGATGTGGACTTTGTTTTCATCGAACAGTCAATCGAGGGGTTTATCATGAAGTCTATCGCAGTCATTGGTCTACTTGGTGCTTGTCTTTCAGGGTGCGCCAGCACCCAGCCTCGAACCACGCTCTATGACGATACCGAGAGGGTGATGGTCAACAGCGTGCTCACCTCCTGGCACCTCGCCGCCGATCATGGGCTTTACGACTTCTACTTCGATCAGATGACGGATGACGCGGTCTTCCTCGGCACCGATGCGTCGGAGCGTTGGACGAAAGAAGAGTTCATGGGGTACGCGCGTGAGCCCTTCAGCGA
>CBDDIA010000014.1:0-23941 GCA_965228685.1 Phycisphaerales bacterium | reverse complement strand
TGCCTGGACACCCTGGGTCCACGACGGGGTGCCGAGGAACTCGTGGGTCGCCGAGCGGTACGCGTTGACGGTGTTGAACTCGCTGGTGCTTGCTTCCGACGAGAACGCGGGAACGAACTGACCGACGCGGAGGTCGAAGCTGTCGTTCACGGACCAGTCGACGAACGCGTCTTCGAGGGTCGCGGTGCCCTGACCGCCGGTGCTGTCAGAGTCGTTGGGACCGAAGTCGAAGCTGATGCGTGCGTGCATGTTGTCGGTGACATCGCCTTCGATCGCGATTTCAACATCGTTGAAACCGAAACCCATGGTGATGTCGCTGTCGCCGAGTGCGGCGCCGTCGCGGCTGTTGTAGCTGTAACCGAACTGGACGCCAGCGGAAACCTGGATGTTCCCGAGGTTGCCCTGGTTCAGGACCGAGCGGGCACCCGCGTCAGCCTTGAGTTCGGATGCGTAGCTGCGGTCGAGCTCGAGCGAGCCCGCGCTTGCAACGGTGGTCGCCGCAGCGATGAGTGCGGCAGCAGTGATTTGAGCGCTGTTATTCATGGTGTCAATCTCCGGATGACTTCCAACTGGATTGATCGGGGTACCTTTACACTTCCCTCGATCATTCGTGACTTGTTCTCCCGAGCGAGCTCCAACTCCACATCGGGAACGATTCTGTCCATCGGTCTTCCACCGACTCGTTCGCAACACATCGGCGTTTGTCAGTACAAACAACCAAGTTTGCCCTCACTATTTTCCACCTATCGGACATTTTTTTCCAGATAGGCGCAAAAGAAGCGGCGGGAACCCTATCTGGAGTCCCCGCCACAAGTCAAGTAAGTACAAACTTACGGCACTCAAATTTGTTCAGATCTCGTCAAATCACCCCCTAGATGGGGTGAATTTTCTACATCAGAAGACGAGCGTGAGCTGTCCACGGAGCATGAACTCCGAATCGGAGAGACCCAGGAGCCCGGTGGTGCTGGGGTCGTTGGAGCCCACACCGCCGTAGATCGCGTCGATATTGGTGCTCTCATCGACCGCGAAGACCGCGTCGAGGGTGAACTTCGCCGCGTGCGACTCGGGCACGAAGTAGTAGTTCATGCCTGCGGTGAACGAGGAGTAGTTGTCATCGGTGTTTGCCGCGACGAGCACATCATCGAGCATGATGATGTCGTAGCGGCCGAAGAGCTCGACCTGATCCGAGACGAACATACCGCCCTGGACGATGAACCCGTGGTTGGTGTAGTTCACATCGGTTGTCGCGGTGATGTCGACATCGTGCCCGACATACTGGGCGAACGCGTTCCACCCGTCGCCTTCGACCTGCGCGTCAACCGTCCAGAAGGTGACTTCGGTCTCGTCGTACCCGGGGATGGCGCCGCCGGAGTTATCCGCGGGGTTGGTGTCGCCCTGGGTCTGCCAGTGCGCACCCGCACCGATCTTGACGCCATAGTTCGAGCCGCGCCAGCTGGTCGCGTCGGCGAACTGATCCCATGTACCCTCGATCAGCCAATCGACTCGGCCGGTGATGCCGAAGTCGTTCTCACCCGGAGCGTTGAACGCCGAGTTGGAAACGGTGCCGTAGTTCGTGACATACTCCGCACCGTCGGAGAATGCACCGACGAACTTGAACTGATCACCCGCGTACGCGAACGCGACGCCCTGGGTGTAACCAACCTGGAAGAACTCGTTGGTGAAGGACTTGTCAACCGCGAGGGTGTGCTCGGGCGCGAAGTTCTCGGATCCCATGACGGGGTTGTGCCACTGGCCGAAGAGCATCGCCCAGTTGTCGTTGAGTGACCAGGCACCCTGCGCGACGAGCAGGTTGGCGGTGCCCTGCGCGGTGCCGTTTTCCGCAGCACCGAAGTCGAAGACGATCAACGCGGAGATGTCGTCCGTCACGGTACCGCTCAGGCGGACCTGTGTGCGGGGGGTGTCAAAGCCCATGGTGGTATCGCTGTCACCGAGAGCACCGGGGGTGAGCTCGTCGCGATCGTTGTACATATAGCGGAACTGTGTCATCACTTCGATGTTCACATTCGCGGTGTTGGTGTTGCCGAGCAGGCTCGAGCGGGTTTCCGCGTCCGAGCGGAGCTGCGAGGCGTACGCGCGATCGAGATCGAGGCTGTTCTGTCCCATCGCGAGACCGCTGACCGCAGCGAGAGCGAAGGCGGCACAAGTGAAGTTCTTGCTGGTCATGACTGACTCCTCTTCTAAAAGGCCTTTCAGGCCGGGTGTGCGTGTGTTTGCGAATACAAACCAGTGTATCGGCAAAGTCATCCGTATACTAGCACCTACAAACGACCTTTTTATCCTGATTATGTAAAAATTCTTGCTTCGCCGCGAAAATCACCCATTCTGGGCTCAGAACTGAAGCTGAAGCTGCATGCGGAACACGAGTTCGCGATCCGTTACCCCCAGAAAACCCGTGACCGCGGGATCTGGGAGCACCGCCGAAGTCGAGCCGACCGTCAGCGTCGTGAGGGTATCGAACGCATAACTCACATCCGCGCTGAGCTTAGCCGCGTGACTCTCCGGGAGCAGGTACTTCGTCACCCCCAGCGTCGCGATGCGGTGGATGTACCCCGTGGTCTGCCCGAACGCGTTGCGATAGGTCTTGTCGATCCAGATGGCTTCGAGTCGGGTGTACCACTCGATGTTCTCTGTGATGAACCACCCACCCTGCACGAGCACCGCGTTGTTCTGGAATCCGAGCGTGGGAAGGAACGCGCCGGTGGGGAACTCAAAGTCCGTCCATGACCCGATGTAGGCCGCGTAGAAATTCCACCCATCGTCCTCGTATTGGTAATCGAGGGTCCAGGTGACATGCTGGCTCGATTCCACGGGCGCGGGGAAGAGGGCGACATTGAGATCACCCGGATTGAACTGCCCCGTGAACTGATAGTGGAAACCGGCGCCGATCTTCATCGCCTCGTTGGATCCGCGCCAGCTTGTGAAATCACTGAACTGGTCCCAGTCGCCCTTGAGTTTCCAATCAAACCGGGCGGAGACACCGAGGTCTTTCTCGTCCTGGTCGGTGAATGCGGTGTTGTCGGCTTCGCGGATCAGGAACGCGCGCCCGCCGTCGTTGACCGATACCTCCCAGGCGTAGTTATCGAGCACCCGTCCCAGCGCGACACCCTGGGTGTACCCCGTGCCGAAGAGCTCTGAAGTCAATGAGCGATCGATCGCGAGCTGGTTCGCGGAATCGATCGATTCTTCTGCGTTGACGACGGATTGGAACTGCCCGAACTTGAGGTAGTACCCCTCGCGCTTCCCCGAGAAGTTGTATTGCGCGTACGCGTCGAGGAGGCGGGGCGTGCCGGTCGAGCCGGGCGTGAAGGCCCCGTTGTTGTTTCCTCGCGAGAGCTCCGCGTCCCCGAAATCAAAGCTGATCCGGTAGTTGAACTGGGAGGAGACGATGTTGCCATCGAGCGCGATGCGGGTGCGGGGGAGCGAGAACCCCGTCGTCTGGATGTCGTTGGTCGCGGTAAACCCGGACTCGCGGACGCTGTACATATAGCGCATCTGTGAGAGCACGCTGAGGCGCAATGAGCTGTTGTCTGATCGTTCGACATACCACGCGGGTGCCTGTCGGTCGGGCTGGGCGGCGCGCAGGTGCGATGCCTGCGATCGATCGAAACCTGACGCGATCGTGTTCGCTGCGCAACCCGCGATTAATATCCCACCCAGAAGCACACAACGCTTGCTCATATCAACACTTCCTGCCTGCGACCTGTCCGGGCCGAGTTCGTTCGATCGCCTCGTGAGCCCGATTGTAGCGATCACCAACCTCGCGCTGGGCGAGTTGCTCGATCCCGATGAGAATGAGTCGTACTCGCCTTTCCCATCGGCAGATCGCGACGAATCGCTCGAAAGACGCGATCGGGCACGCAACACGGATTGTTCAGATTCGGTAAACTGTGAATCGGGAATGGTTTGCGTTCACGCCAACATGAATATGATCCCCGGATCGATCATGGAACTTGTGCTGAGCACGGCCGCACGACAAAACGGGCGTGTGCGCAGGAGGAAAACGCGATGTCCACGAAGAACCCCGGGCTCAAGACCACCCCGCTGACGGTCCTGGTCGTCGACGACGAGCCCGATCTCGTTGAACTCATCGCGTACAACCTGCAGCAGCAGGGGCACACGGTTCTCACGGCCAACAACGGCGCGGGTGCGATCGCGATCGCCAAATCGCGCCAGCCCGACCTGATCGTGCTGGATGTGATGATGCCCGAGCTCAACGGAATCGAGGTCGCCAAGCGTCTGCGTGCCCAGACCGAGACGGCGTCCATCCCCATCATCATGCTGACCGCCAAGGCCGAGGAAACCCATGAGATCGAGGGGCTCGGCGCGGGTGCGGACGATTACATCACCAAGCCCTTCTCCATGCAGATCCTGCTGGCACGCATCAACGCGATGGCCCGCCGGACGGGGGGCACAAGCGTCAGCGGGCGCGACTCTACCCTCTCGATCGGTGCGGTCAGCATCGACCTCGAAGAGCACCAGGCGAGCGTGGACGGGAACCCCATCTCCCTCACCATCACCGAGTTTCGGCTGCTCTCGACCCTGTTCGCCAACGAGGGCAAGGTCATGACCCGACCGGCGCTCATCTCCAGCGCCATCGGCCCGGGCGTCATGGTCACGGAACGCACCATCGATGTGCATGTGACGGCCTTGCGGAAGAAGATCGCGCCCTACTCGGGCATGATCTCCACGGTCCGAGGCGTCGGGTACCGCGCCGACGCGATCGAGCATGTGACGCAGGACGCGTGATCGAGCTCCCCGACGCGAGCACCCCGCCTAGTCGCGATATGATGCGTTGATGGATCCCCGATCGCACAACCCGCAACCCCAGGAACTCTGGTGGCTCCTCTTCTCCGTCGTGCTCGGCTCGATCGTGCTCGGGGTGTTCCTCCCGTTCTTCCTCCTCATCGCGGGCGCAGGAACAATCGCGATCCCCATCCTCGCGATGCGTGAGCGCCGAACCATCGACAACGCCCAGCGCTCCATCGATGAGCTCCAAGAGCGCATCGAGCATGACGCACGAGCGCACACGCTCGTGCGCGGGGTGATCGGCGCCGCGGACATCCCGATGATCGCGACAAATGCGAAGGGGGTCGTCACAATCGCCAACCCGCGCGCCAGCGCGGTGCTCGGAATCCGCAGCGCGATGATCGGACGACGGTTCGACGAGCTCTTCACCCAGCGCGTGCTTCACGAGCTGGAATCGCTCGCCCGCGCGGGCGAGCAGGGGCACGCTCGCGCCGCCATCCCGATTCTCGGCGAGGTGCGCGACTTCGACATCTCCGCCGACCCGGTGCCCGAATCCAACGGCGCGGTCCTCACCTTCCGCGACATCACCGAGCTCTCGCGTGCGATGACCCTCAAGGCGGACTTTGCTGCCAACGCGAGCCACGAACTCCGGACTCCGATCGCATCGATCAAGGGCGCGACAGAAACCCTGATGGGACCCGCGAAGGACGATCCGCGGATGTCGGCCCGCCTGATCGAGATGGTTTCGAGCAACGCGACGCGCCTGGAACTGCTCGCGCAGGATCTGCTCGATCTCTCCAAGCTCGAAGCCGAGGACCTCCCGGTGGATGTGCACGAGCTGACGCTGCACGAACTGATCCAGAGCGTGTTCGCGGAGTTCGCGCCCAGCGCCCAGCGCCGCGAGCTCCGCCTGGAGTCGAAGATCGATCCCGAGATCATCTCGGTGCGTTCCGATCCTTCCCTGCTCAAGCTCATGCTTCGCAACCTGGTGAGCAACGCGATCAAGTTTGCGCACGAGGGGAGTGCGGTACGCGTGATCGCCACGATCGCGCAGGTGCCCGCCGATCGGACCGCCCCGCCGCCGGAGATGCTCAGCCACACCCACGCGGGGTTGGAGATCGAGGTGCGTGACAAGGGGATCGGGATCCCGCTCGAGCACCAGCAGCGGGTCTTCGAGCGTTTCTATCAGGTCGACGAGGCGCGGAGCGGGACGGCTGCCAAACGGGGCACGGGGCTCGGGCTCGCGATTGTGAAACACGCTGCGCGTCGGCTCGGCGGGAATGTCTCGCTCGAGAGCGTCTATCAGAGCGGCACGAGCTTCACGATCGGGTTGCCCCGTTGCGTGATCACCAACGCACCCGCGAACAAAGACGAATAACACCGATCGGACGCAGTTCAACGCGAAACAGGTCCCTGAATCCAGTGGAATCGTGCGCCAATATCCAGCACCCGCCCGAATGGGTCGATAAGTCCGTTCTGATCCCGTGCGGGGTGTAGGCGCGGATGAATCGATCGGAATAGAATAGGTATGGGCGGGAAGCCCGCCTCCTTATGGGTAAAGACGGATCCAAACCCAGCACCAAGCCCGCGAATCGCCCGGGCACAAAGAGCTCGACGCGCTCCAATGGGAAATCCACGCGCCGCTCCGTCGTCAAAATCAAGGAACAGACGCTCAAGCAGCGCCTCTCGGACTGGATCGCGGATCCAAAGCTCTTCTGGGGCGGGCTCGCGTTCATCGGGTTTGTGCTTGTCGTCGGAACCTCGACGCTCTGGTCGCAGACGCGTCTTCGGGTCGAGGTCGGGCAGATCATGCGTGAGACCCGCGTGTCGCGCGTCGAGTTCAACACCCAGGATCAGCAGCTCACCCAGACCCAGCGCACCGCCGCGATGATGAATGTCCCGCGCGTGTTCAGCGCCGACATCACCGCTTTGGAGGAGCTCCGCGCCGATCTGAGCAACCTCCCCCGCACGCTCGCTGGGGTGGAGACACTCAACGATGTCTCCAACGAGATCCGCAGGCGCTTCGGGCTCGATCAGGCGATGTTCGCATCGATCAAGGCGATCGGTAACGACGAGGCCCAGCTCGGTACATGGAACACCCATGTCGTCGAGCTCATCGAGATCTTGCGCCGACGCCCGTTGCTGACCCGCTCGAACTGGCAGATCGCGACGCAGGAGGGGCAGAACACGCAGATCAGTCTGCGATTCACGCTCCCGCAGACGAATGGGGCGGATCGATCGAATGAGACGCCCACGCCGATCAGCCGCGAAGACGCGATCAACATCGACAACCAGAACCAGTTCACCGCGGAGCTCAGCCGCATCGTGCGGATCGCGGGGTTCGATGACGCGACGGGGACGGTTGTCCGCAATCGCGTGCTCAAGCAACCCCGCGCAACCTTCGTCTACGACAGCACCGCGACCAACGCGGAGATGGATCAGGCCGCATCGCGGATTCAGCCCGTGCGGCGCACAATCACCATCGGGCAGCGCCTCTACTCCCGAGGCGAGATCCTCGATCAGGCGAGCTATGAGCTTGCACGCGAAGAAAACGATCAGTTCCACGAGAGCGAGGGCGCGATTATCCGCATCCTCCGTCGCGGCGTGGGGATCTACGGCTCGATCGCGGCGCTGACCGTGCTGCTCGGGGGGTACATCGCGCGATACTGCCCGCGGATCCTCTCCAAGCCCGCCCGGATCGGGTGGATGACGGTGCTCGTGACGAGCGCGATCCTGATCGCGACGATCGTGGGTGCGCATGACCCTCGCATGATCTGGCTGGCCACGATCACCCCGATGGTCCTGATCGCGGTCCTGATCGCGATCGCCTACGACCAGCGGACGGGGCTGGCGATCACCGGCGTCGCCACCCTTATCGTCATGGCGGCGCTGGGCGCGCACATGGGATTGCTCGCGGTGGTCCTCGTCGGCGTGGCGGCGGCCATCGCCCAGCTCGGGGACCTACGCGAGCGTCAGACCCTCATCCGTATGTCCGTGGTGATCTCGATCCTCTTGACGATCGTCACGGTGCTCGATCAGCTCATTGCCCTTCCCAGCATCGGGGTCGAGACCAGCGCGTACATCACCTCGCTCGTGAGCGCCGGGGCACAGGCGGGCATCTCCGGGCTGCTCGTCGGCGGGATTGCGCTCTTCACGCTCCCGTTCATCGAGCGCGTGTTCGACATCACCACGGGCATGACCCTGATCGAGCTGCGCGATCCCAAGCAGCCGATCCTCAAGGAACTCCAGCAGCGCGCCCCGGGTACCTACAACCACTCGCTCAATGTCGCGTCGATCGCGGAGAGTGCTGCGGAATCGATCGGTGCGGATGCGCTGCTCACCTATGTCGGGTGCCTGTACCACGACATCGGGAAGATGAACAAGCCCGCGTACTTCATCGAGAACCAATCGGGCGGCACCAACAAGCACGACAAGCTCACCCCCGCGATGTCGCTCTTGATTATCGTCGGGCATGTCAAGGACGGGATGGAGATGGCCCGGGCGCACGGGCTGCCCAAGGCGCTGCACCACTTCATCGAGGCGCACCACGGGACGACGCTCGTGGAGTACTTCTATCGTCGCGCCAGAGAGCAGGCCGCCCAGGCGGGCGAGGAACGCACGGCTGAGCAGATCCTCCAGGAACAGGCGGAGCAGCTCCCCGACGAGGTGGACTACCGATACCCCGGGCCCAAGCCCAGAACCAAGGAAGTCGCGATCATCATGCTCGCCGACGCGATCGAGAGCGCGACGCGCACCCTCTCGGACCCGACCCCCGCACGCATCGACGCGTTGGTACGATCACTCGCGAACAAGCGATTGATGGACGGGCAGTTCGACGAGTGCGACCTGACCTTCCGCGAGCTCAGCACGATCTGCGAATCGATCTCCAAATCCGTCGCGTCGATCTACCACGGCCGCATCAAGTACACGAGCGAAGAGAAGCCCAAGGACAAGGCGTCCAAATCGGACACGCCCGCGCCCCCAAAGGACTCGCCCGCACGCTCGGCGTAACCATCCGGATTCGGGTTCATCAACTACCGCTTCTTGGATCCGGACTTGGCGCTGCGCTTCGCGTTGGATTTCTTGGATGAGCGTCCGCCGCCGCGCATGGTGCCGGTGGTTCGTTTGGTGCCCATCTCCGACAGCATCGCGATCCCCAGCACGATCACGAACGCGACCACAACAACGACAACCAATGCAACGATCAACCAGGTGGGCATCCGGGGCTCCTTGTCTCGAATCGGATCGAGGATACCAGACAACCGTTCCCTCACGCAAGGGCGATCCGATCTAGACTGTGGGTATGATCCAGAAGCTCCGCCTCATCCAGCGTGCCCATCGATACCGCCGTCGTCACGACCCGGCGGAACTCGAAGCCATCCGCCGAGTCCTGACACCCGGGTGCGTTGTGCTCGATATCGGGGCGCACAAGGGCGCGTACTCGTACTGGATGAGCAAGTGGACCCGCCCCAACGGGCGACTCATCGCCGTCGAGCCCCAGCCCGACCTTGCGGGGAATCTCCGCACGCTCTATGGGTCCTCGCGCGACATCACGATCATGCACGGCGCGGTCGGTTCGTCCGTCGGCACCATCACCCTCCACATCCCCGGCGAGGGCCCGTCGCACGGTGCCTCGATCCGTGAGCTGCACGCGGAGGACGGCGTCACGATCCGTGAGGTCGAGGTGCCCTGCTTCACGCTTGAATCCATCGCGTCGCAGAACGGGCTCGATCGGATCGACCTGATCAAGTGCGACACCGAGGGCGCGGAGCGCGAGATCTTCCGCGCCGGATCCGATGTGCTCAAGCGGTTCACCCCCACGGTGCTCGTGGAGTGCGAGAAGCGCCACGCCGACGATGACGCGGACCCCGTGGGCGAGCTCTGGTCGATATTCAAAGATCTCGGATACAACGGGCAATGCTTCGTGGGCGGGCGACTCATCCCCATCGAGGACTTTGAATACGCCAAGCACCAGGCGGATCCGGACGACAAGCCGAACTATGGGAACAACTTCTTCTTTACGCACCCGGGGCACAAACGCCCGGGCGATTCGTGCAGCAGCGGCGGGTGTGCATGCGCGCGGTGATCCAACGCGTCGAATCTGCGACCCTGCATCTCGTGGACGACGCGGGGAACCGATCGGCACACGCACGGATCAACGCGGGGCTCGTGGTCTTGCTCGGGGTCGCGATCGACGACACAGATACGGACGCGAAGTGGACCGCATCGAAGATCGCGCACTTGCGGATCTTCGAGGATGAGCACCAGAAGATGAACCTCGAAGCGCTTGAGTGCAACCCACCCGCGCAGGTCCTTGTCGTGCCCAACTTCACCGTTGCGGGCAGCGCGCAGAAGGGGCGACGCCCGGATTTCATGGGTGCGATGAAACCACCCGAAGCCGAAGCGATGTTCGAGCGGGTCTGCGCGTTGATCGAAGCAGAGGGATTAGAAGTACAACGCGGCGTGTTCGGCGCGGACATGCGGGTCGAACTGATCAACGACGGCCCCATCACGATTGTGATCGAATCCCCAAAGTAGGTTCACCGATCCCGCGTTCGTCAGGCGCTGATCGCAGCGGCGCGCTGGTACCCGAGCTCATCGAGCAGGTCCCCGCCGATCTCTTCGAAGATCGCGACGCTCTGGGCGTCGAGGTCGTCCTGCCACCCGCCCGCGGTGCCCTTGCGGAAGTGCGACGCGTTGTCGGTTTCGCCCCGCTCGCGCCCGCCGGAGAGTGATTTGAACGAGGTCCGCTCGACCGCGTGGGCGACCGTGCCGTCACTCGTATCAACGCCGAGGAACGAGAAGATGCGCGGGGCGTGCTCGATGGGGGATTCGAGGACGCGCTCGTAGTGGAGCTCGAGGTACCGATCCGGGTTCGCGTTGCCCCACGCTTGAGCTCGAGTGATGTAGGGCACCCAATGGTGCTCGGCGAAGTAGCGCGCGTAGGCGGGCATCGTCGGGAACTTCGCCCGGAACCCATCCGCGTTGGCGCGGAGGTTGTGGTGCCACCCCGACACGATCCCGTCGCGCCCGTCGCGGATAATGTGGATCAGGCGCATGTCGGGGAAGACCGCGTTGAGCATGTCGAGCCCCATCGCGTGCTCGGGGGTCTTCTCCGCAATCACGCGCACCCGCTCGGGCGAATCGCTCGCGTCGACCCACTTTCGCTGCAGGATGTGGATCGCGTGGCGGATGATGTCGAGGGTGTCTTCGCCTGCGAATGTGTTGAGCTCGCCCGCACGCTGGGACGCGTTGTAGACCTGGCAGAGCTTGATCATCGGCGCGATCAGCGCGTGCCCGAAGCACGCCTCACCGCGCGAGCAGACCTCCGGGTGCGCGTTGAGCAGCGCCTGCATCCACGATGTCCCCGATTTCTGGCACCCCACCACGAATGCGCGTGGGAGTCCGTCCGCCCGATGAGATTGAGATTGCTCGCTCATACGCGTGATATCGGCGATATCCGACGCGGCGCTTGATCGGGGACGATCGATCAGTCCATCATCCCATGATCACGCAGCCACGATTTGATCCGCCCGGCCTCGCCGGCTGCGAAGTAGAACAGCGTCTCGTGGTTAAGGGGGTGAACCAGACGATCGACATGCCCGTGCGCCTCGTTGAACGCCCGGGCTGAGGATGTCGGCACCACGGTATCGCGCGCCGCGTACAGGTGCAATGTCGGAAGATCCCTGATCACCGGCGCAAGAGTCAATGGATCGAGCTTGGATGCAGCACGGTAGTGCGTAACGAGCTCGTCGAGCTGGGATTGGGTGGGCTTGGGGCCGTCGCGGGGCTCGAGGTCGATCCCGCCATCGGTGAAGGTACTCCCGATGGATGTCGAGAGCAGATCCCCGCCGCCCCCCACCATGATGATCGCGATCTGCCGATCGGGGAATGTTTCACGGAGGCGTTGAGCGATCGCGGGTGTCATGAGCGACCCGGCGCTGAAACCCATCACGACGATCGGCTTGTCCGCGAGATCCGGGAAGGTGCGATCGCTTTCCTCGATCAGTGCCTGAGCTGCGTACGCATGCTCAGCGAGCCGCTCATCAACCATCCGAGCGATCATCTGTCCGTGCGCTCGCAGATCGGTTTCGGGGACAACCTCGAAACCGGTTGTGGGGCGGACCAGCTGATCAGCCACGGCTTCGTGGGACGCGAGGTGTCGTTCCCGCAGGACACGCAACTCATCATCGCTATATACTTCCCGGGTCGCTTTGAGGCGCTGGTATTCCGGGTCTTGATCCAGCCATGCATCGCGCAGTGTTCTGCTCTTCGTCGAGTACGCATGAAGCTCAAGCGCGTTAGGCTCGCGAAGTGTAATCTCAGGATCGAGGTGGGCGATCGCCCACCCATACCCTTGCAATCGATCGAGCAGACCGTGCTCGTACTTGTTCTCGTAAAAAGATGCGATATGAAGCACCGTCCCAACGCGCTCGGACGCGTCGTCCGCCGCAGGATCAGGGAGCCCGAGGCGGATGCCCTCTTTCAGTTTCCATATGCGCTCCTCCTGCGTCGGAGCGATCCCATACAAGGTCATATACAACCCTGAAAAATCAGGAATGCTGTCATCAGACCCAATCTGATCGCGGGCGTTGAGCCAATCGAGCTCGGCGGCGCTCAGGTACGACCCATCGGTTGCGAACTGCTCGAGCTTCGTCGATAACAAACCGAACCCGAGCGTGCCTGAGTTTTTGATTGAATGATCGTTGTATCCCCAGAATCGGACGAGCCCGCCGTGCTCGATCCGGGACGCATTGATCGGGCGAACCAACATCGTTTCAAGCTTATCGAAATCCGACGCCGTCAGTTTCGGGTACTTGCGTTGGAGCGCCTCACGGTCGATCGTCGCAAATATATATGACTCGGGGGTTTCTTGCTGGAGCTTTCTCAACGCCTCGGTTTCCTCTTGCAAAACCCAAGCATCCGTTGCGATCTCGCTCGCCGCACCCGGCTCCCCTTTCGCCGCGTGATATCGAAAACACCCCGGGAGCACCAACGCCCCGAGGGCGACAACACCAATCATCATGAATCTCATACAACCTCCACCGACCCCCGGATCAATCGCTGACATCATAACCCCGGTTGTCAGACCTAGAGTGCGCCCATGAACAAGGCCCTCATGACTGTGCTCCTGCTCGTCGCGTCGAACTGCTTTATGACATGGGCGTGGTACGGCATCTCAAGAAGACCGGGTGGACGATCCCCGTCGCGATCCTCATCTCGTGGCTGATCGCGTTCCCCGAGTACCTGCTCCAGGTCCCCGCGAACCGCATCGGGCACATCTCACAGGGCGGCCCGTTCACCGCAGCACAACTCAAGATCATTCAGGAAGCCATCACCCTCTCGGTCTTCATCGTGTTCAGTGTGCTCGTCCTCAAGGAGAAGCCGCGCTGGAACGAGGGGGTCGCGATGGCCCTCATCTTCGCGGGGGTGCTCGTCGCGATGATCGGCAGACGCCCCCTGCCCCTGCACCACGACACACCGAACCACATACCCACCGGCACACATATTCCATCGCCAAGCGATGCGCCCACGGATTGATCACCCGCCCATGAGCTTCGCGTTGAACGCCTTGGTCCCGCCGGGTGGGAGGGTGAACCATTGCCAGTTCTCCGTCCCCACCAACTGACGCGCGATGATGTTGATCTGCCCGATGTGGAAACTGTAATGATCCATCGCCCGCGCCATGGCTGCGTGCACCGGGTGCGGCACCGATCGGATCGTTACCACCTTCCCGATATCCTCCATCGTCAATGACCCGAGCGTGTCGAACAACACGCCCCACCCCGACTCCCATAGGTCCATGATCTTGGCGCGGGATTCTGGTGTGTGCGTCTGCGGCGTGTTGAACTCCGAGTCTCGATCGCGATCGGGCTTCTCGCCGTCGGTGGTGAGGAAGTCCGTGAATCGCGAGATCAGGTTCCCCGCGATGTGATTCGCGATGATCGCGCACGAGTTGAGCCCCGGCGCGAGGATCGTGAAGAACTGCTCGTCGGCGAGCTGATTGAACGCGTGCTCGCCGAAGGCTTTCTGACGCTCGAACACACCCAACCAGACGGCGATGAGGTCATTGGGGAGGGGTTGAGCGTATTGGGCGTTGGTCATGAACCGATTGTATTCCGCTTGGGAACACGCTCGGGCACGGGCTCGCCGCACTCGGGGCAGGTGGTGAGCCCGCGAATGTTGTAAGCACACTTGGGGCAGAGCCCGAGACTTTGTCGATGCCAACGCCGAACTCGGCGCGCGTAATGACGAACAACCCAGACGATCACATACAGCGAGACGGCATAGAACACCGCGTTGAGCAGCACGCCCGGGAACACCGGCTGGTATGGGAAGAGGACGAGGTTGCTCCAGGCGCTGATCGACGAGCTCCGATCGTTCGGGATTGCGTTCTTGTGTGAGATCTTGTTGTACCACGCGTCACTGTGCGCGTACCCAATCCACGCACGAAACGGCCACCCGTTGCTCTGGATCAGCCACCGATCCCCCGGGGTCACGAACTGCCCGAGTTCCGTCGGCTCGAACGCCCAACGGGGGATCAGCTCATCCTTATCCTTGAACTCCACGCCCGTCTCGCCCCGAGCGCCCATGTACCAGACCTGGAACGGCTCATGTTCGAGCGTGTACTTGACCTGCGCGAAGACTCGATCACGCGGGTCCCCATCGACCAGCCGGATCCACCCGGACACCGGCTTGTCTTGCCAACCAAAGTAAGGGAACGAGAGCGTCATCCGCTGCCAACTCGGGGTCGCGGGGTTGTGGTAGATCCAAATGATCGCCCAGGTATGGAACAACGAACACACCAGCCCGATGAGCAACCAGGTGACGAGGCGAACACCATGTCTCAGGAGCGGTTTCATATTGGAGGAAGATCAGATCATGGCGATGAGGACGTTGGGGAGAGGAGTGGTGTATTGGGTGTTCATTGCAAAACAGTAGCATTGGTCTTAAGCACCTCGCCACACTCGGGGCAAGTAGCAAGCCCTTGTATGTTGTACGCGCAAACGGGACACAATCCTGCCCTTGCTCTTTGACGGCTGCGACACCGGAGCAACTGGTTTCTCATGACGTACCAAAGTGATGCGATGATGAAGGTCCAGATGATTGTGTTCTTCGCAATGCCTGTCCATATAGGGATGATGGGTAGGATGACTGGATAATCTCGAACACCTTGATCAACAATGACCAAACTGCCAACCTCTACCGCGCCGTCACCACTGCGTCCATCGGCATGCCATTCCCCACGGAGCGCGATAAACGGAAATCCAGCGCCGATCTCTACAATGTTCCGGCCATATGACAAGTCAGTTGGCGGCCGATGCCCCCTACTCCATGCTGGAATGAGTGAGCTTGTACCTTCATCTGGTATCTGTGAAGCCTGACCCCACTGATCTTTCCAGTTCGACAAATACAGAACCGTTACGCCGAAAGGGTAGTCATCAATAGCAGCAAGCCATCGGTTGTCCTGTTCGCCGGGACCGAAGGCAAAAACACGAGCACTGCTATTCACAGTGCTCGTGCTCTGATAGTTTGTGATGCTGTACCAAACCAACACCCATGTTATGCAGGAGGATATCAAACCTCCTGCAATGAGCCAGAGCAATGGTCGAAATGCTCTTTTCTTCAAGGACATGCAGGCGCGGGGCTCCATCTCGTAAAGCGTTCGTTTTGCAGAATAGCACCACATCCACCACCCGGAGGGGGCGTACAAGCTGCAGGAGTGGCAGCAGTTGTTGATCCTAGTTCAGTTCCTGATTGTATTCGAGATCTATTGAATGTAAACAAACTACAATCGAAACATACCTTAATACAGTTTTGAGATTGCAGCCTGAACACATCACGCACATATCGGCATGTTACGCCCGCAGGAGTCGGGTCAGTGCCATCGAGCGTCCAACCGGAACAGTTCCACGGCCCATTTGTTGTAATGCATTGGGTTATACGGGGCCAGCAACAACCCGTAAACTCTAAACTCCCACCAATCACCCCATCAATCTGACTAATCGTAAGATTAGGATCGGAAAGATACGCATCTGAGCCATCAGCGAATGCAGCCTGAATGCACGCATTATCACAACCGCACTCAGTACCCACCGCGCCGCCAACACCTGTTCCCCCACTTCCAGCAGACAAGTTGCCGGTATTCACTGCCGAGCTCCCTGCTGCTACTCCAACTTCTTCTGCAGCTTCAGCAAGAGGTTGCGGATTAGCAACCTGATTGGCAATAACAAACAAAGGGTCAGTCACAAAGAACCCCTTCCCAAACGGCACGCGGGGCATAACATGATCCAACACATCAACCTCATCAAGATCGATGTGCCAATCACCACCAAACGGATCGGACAGCCCGAACTCGTTGGCGATATCGATCATGGCGCCTTCTTTGGTCACGCTCGGGTGATATGCCGTGCCTGACCATCCGGTTGCGGTCTTTTCGTACAGCACAACATCAATGTCCGTCGTGAGGGTCTCGTCCTCGTTGCGGGCCGCGATGATGTGGGTCGTCGCCCCGTTCTCCGCGATGGGCATCATCGTCCACCCATCGATCTCGACCGAGAGATTGACTAGATCCGCTCCTGTGGCCACCCACGCGCAGGCAGAGACGAGAGCAACTGACATCAATCTGTTGTCCAACTTAATCCTTTGTACCATCATCTGTCAACTCCTCATCACCGTGATTGGTGGCGGCCGAATATGACAGAAATACTGAGGAAGGATTCCAACTGTTGGTATATTATTCTAATCTGCAACATAACTGAGGCGATCAATATGTACATTGAGTCAAATCACTCCCCATGCGACTCAACTCTGTTACGGAATGAGTTCAGTTATATACATCGACTCACTACTGTCTGCCATACCATTGATCCAGCGCCACCCGCCAATCATCCAGCGACTTCACATAGATGAAGCTCTTCTTCACCTCCTGCGCCTGCGGATGATGGGCCGCGAACTTGATCCCGAACTTCCGCATGTTCTTCGCGGTGTGCAGCTCCGGGTCGCGGAAGTTCTTGTTCACCGCGAGCGCGAGCTCGAAGTGCTGCTCGAGCACCGCCCGCTGCTCTTCGATCGTCGGGTCACGCGGCTCGCGCCCCTCGAGCAGATCCCGCGCCTGACGGAAGATCCACGGGTTACCAATACACCCGCGCGCGACGCTCACGCCCGACAACCCGGTATACGCGATCATGCGGAAGATCTGGTTCACATCCCACACATCGCCCGAGCCCATGATGATGCGTTCGGGGTTGCGATCAACGAGCGCCTTGAGCGGGTCCCAGCGCGATGGGCCGACATACTTCTGCTCGACGGTGCGCCCATGGACAACCACCCACGCGCACCCCAGGTCATACGCCGCGTCGAAGAGGTACAGGAAGTTCTGTCGCATCTCCTCCGTGTCGTCAAAGCTGCGGCGCATCTTCACCGTGACGGGGATCGAGGACGGGACCGCGTCACGCACAGCCTTGAGGATCTCGATCGCGCCCTCGGGCTCGCGCAACCAGTGCCCGCCTCGTGATTTCTTGGAGATCTTTTTGACGGGGCACGCGAGGTTCACATCGATCGCTGCGAACGAATCCGTCACGGACTCGTCCTCAACCCGAAGCTCGGACGCGTCACGATCCGCGAGCTTGCGATACTCCTTGTTCGATCGCTGCTTCCCCTGCTCGATCATCTTGATCGCCGCGGCCGCCATCTCGGCGGGGTCGGACCCCATGATCTGCCCGATCAATGGATGATCTTCGTCGCCGCCGGGCACATTGTCGTGGATCTCGCCCAAGTCCGCCTTGGCGAACCCCCGCCCGCCGTCGAGGAGGGTGCGATCGAGCAGCGCCTCCGTGACGCAGATCGGGCACCCGTGACGACGCGCGATGATCCGCATCGCGGAATCGGAGTACCCCGCGAGCCCGGCCTGGAAGAACGGGGCATCGAACGCGGGGATGTGTGCCTTCACACGCGGGTCCATCCCGCCCGGACCGAACCGATCCACCAGGTCCGCAGCCACAACCCGAGGGTCGATCTCCTGCGCCCCCTCCGCGATCGCAAAGCTCGGCCCCGTCGCATTCTGACTCGTTGAGTTGCTTTGACAGCCCATATGGGGGACGATAGGGATGTGAAGACGCATACCGCCACATCCCGACGCGTGGGCTTTGCCCTTTCTGCTGCCATCGCCCTCTCCACACTGGGTGGGTGTCAGCTGTTCAACGAAAAACTGACCGCGGAGCCCGGCCCGGTCTACCCCGAGGACGCCCCCATGGTCTCCGTCCTCGATGTCCAGGTCTTCCGCGATGTGACGACCCTGCGATTCACCAACTCCACGACTTCTGACATCCCTGAGAGCACGATGTGGCTCAATAAGCGCTATTCCGCTGCGATGCCCGCCGTCGCATCCGGGGAGACGGCCGAGCTCGATCTGCGTGGGTTTGTGGACGAGTTCGGGGATACCTACAAGGCCGGCGGGTTCTTCGCCCAGCGCGAGCCCGCCCCCGTGGTCCTGGCCCAGATCGCCGTCCCCGATGAGAACGGGAACCCGCTGCTGTATGGCTTGGTCGTCGTGCAGAACAAGTACGACTGAGGCGCGAATACCGGCGCAACCCGCGGGGTTGTCACCCGCGAGGAAGCACACGCACGCAGAGGCACCCATGGCACGCATACTCGTCGTCGGCCCCCACCCGGATGATCAGGAACTCGGGATGGGTGGCACCATCATCAAGCTCGCCCAGCAGGGGCACGACATCCTCATCCTTGATGTCACCAACGGCGAGCCCACCCCACTCGGGTCTGTCGAAACCCGCACCAAGGAAGCCGCCGCGGCGCTCGAGGTCCTCAAGGAGGGTGCGACGGGTCGCGTTGAGCGTTGGCTGCTCGATCTCCCCAACCGGTTCGTCGAGCACACGATCGAGAACCGCCACGCGCTCGCGGGCGTCATCCGCGCCTGGCAGGCGCAGATCATCTTCACCACCTTCCCCGAGGACGCGCACCCAGACCATCGGGCGGTGACGCGCTGCATCGAGGACGCGCGGTTCGACGCGAAGCTCTCCAAGATCGAGATGCCCGCGCCGATCGACGCGTGGACGGGCGAGCAGAAAGAGCTCGGCCCCACGATCTATCCTAAGTGGGTCTTCTACTACTACGCGACGCACCTGCGCTGGGTCGCGGACCCCAAGTTCGTCTTCGATATCTCGGGCGTGGTCGAGCAGAAGATGCGGTCCATCCGCGCCTACGACACCCAGTTCGTCCAACCCGAGAAGAACCGCAAGGCCCTCGAATGGATCGAAGCGAGCGCGAAGTACTTCGGGTCACGCATCGGCACCGACGCGGGCGAACCGTTCTATACGAAAGAGCCCGTGGGGCTCACGGGCTTTGACTCACTTGTTCTGTCATGAGCGAGTATTCTCTCCCAAACCCTGATTATCCCACCGAACTGATTGATCGGCTCAAGCCCCTCATGACTCCGAAGATCATCAAAGTGATCTCGATGAGTGATTATGGGATGGATGCGCCCGAGCATCGAGCAGCGATCCAACGCATCATCGACGAAGATCGTATACCTCGCCCATTTCAGTGGGAGCCCGGCGAAGTACTCGCGCTGACTCGATGGTGGACACCCGAGTCACATAAGGAACACGAGAACCGTGCATTAAGCATCCGAGAAGCTCACATCGCTCGTGCTTTTTCTTGTTTTTGCTTGCTTGCTGCGAAGGAATACGCTGCGGAAGAAGCGTACAACAGCATTCCCGGTCTCGTTGAAAGTTGCTATGCAACCAACAAAGAGTTGCTGACCGAGATATCACCAATGCTTCAATGGATCACTGCTACAGCTCCACTGAATAGCCAACCGATCGAACACCAGGATCACGAGGAGATTGTTGCGTGCTGTTGTGGAGAGCTCATCACAGCGTGTATGCGAGGAATCTTGCCAGAGAACTTCGAACAGATCATTGAAACCATCGAAGTATCAAAATCGATTGTCATCATGGGAAAGTTCAATGCTTATCGCTCAAATCGAATGAGAGACGCACAGTGGATGTTCGACATCATCTTCGCAGGGTGCGTTGCTCGTGATCGCTGGATTCAACTTGCAAAGACATGGTTGAAGAACCCACCTGAGCACTGGCCTGCTGAGAGTCGCGAATCAGTGATCACTGTCTGGAGATCGATTTCGCCGAAGTAGAACAGTTCTTGTTCACAACGAATCGGTCGTCTTACTTCTTCGCGAACGCGTACGCGAACCCGCCGGTGACGGCGCGGAAGTTGCCCGTCATCAGGTCCCCGTCGTCGATCTGTGCGTCGAGCGCGAGCGCGTCTTCGACGCTCGGGGGTTCGACGACCCCGCCGCCTCGGATCACGATACAGATCGGGCCCGTGTCATCGGGGAGATCGTAATCGAACTGCCCGCCGATGGGGGTCATGCCTCGGAACGGGTTGTCGCTCTTGAACACCGATCGCATCTCCGGCGGCGCCTGCCCCACGACCGTGTCGGGGGGCCAGTACCCGTTGCTTGATCGGTACCCCTCGAATGCCCGGGTGATCCGGGCGATCTGCTGGGCGCAATCCTCGACGCGGGTATCAACGCCCGCGCTCGCGAACCTCGGCATCGCGATCAGCGTGAGTCCGCCGATCGCGCCAGCGAGCAGTACGCCTTCAATCTTGGAGAACCCGGTGCGTGCGTTAGGGGCCATGAATCATTCACTCCGTCAAGAAACTGTTATCCCGTCTCTCGTTCCACATCCCCCCCAAAGACATCGGATGTGCGATTCCCCTAATCAAGCGCAGCAAACACTTGTTTCCCCCCGAGTTCGGTCTGTATCGCGTATGAGCCCCACCACAACACCCGCATGGGTGTTATCTCCCAGCGGGTATCCGGACGCACGAGCACGCTACGATTTGGTGTGCCGACCACCTTCACCCGACTCCTTGAGCCCGAGCTTCAGCGTCTGATCGACGAGCGCTCGTACCGTGAGCTGCGTGATGCGTTGGGCGCGATGGAGCCCGAGGACATCGCGGACATGATCGAGACGCTCCCCCCGGAATCCGGGGTGGTCGCGTTCCGGGTGCTCCCGCGCGAAGTGTCCGGCGAGACCTTCGCGTCCCTCACCCAATCCGCCCAGGAGTCCCTCCTCGAGGAACTCGGCGCGGAACGCTCCGCGCGCGTGATCGAGTTGATGGACCCCGACGATCGGGTCGCGCTGCTCGATGAACTCCCCGTGGAGATCGCGACGCGTCTGATCGCGCAGTTCTCCCCCACGAACCGGAGCGTGACCCAGGCGATCCTCGGGTACCCGCAGGAGTCTGTCGGGAGATTGATGACGCCGCACTATGTCCGCGTACGCCAGGACTGGAGCATCGCCCGCACGCTCGAGCACATCCGCAAGTTCGGGGAGGACGCGGAGACGATCAACTGGGTCTATGTCACCGACGCCGAGCGCAAGCTCATCGACGACATCCACATCCGCCACATCATCCTCGCGGACCCGGAATCGACGATCGAGTCGCTGATGGACAACGAGTATGTCGCGCTCTTCGCGGCGGACGATCAGGAGGAAGCCGTCCGGATCATGAACCGGTACGACCGGACCGCCTTGCCCGTCGTGGACTCACGCGGGCTGCTCGTGGGGATCGTGACCGCGGACGACATCGCGGATGTCGCGGCGGAGGAGTTCACGGAGGATGTCCAGAAGCTCGGCGGTATGGAAGCGCTCGATGCGCCGTACATGTCGTCGCCCGTCCTGAGCATGTTCAAAAAGCGAGGCGGGTGGCTCGCGGGTCTCTTCCTCATGCAGATCTTCACGATCTCGATCATGGGGTTCTTCGACGAGCAGCTCAACAAGGCCGTCGTGCTCGCGTTGTTCGTCCCGATGATCATCGCGTCGGGCGGGAACACCGGGACGCAGGCTGCGAGCCTGCTCGTGCGTGCGATCGCGGTCGAAGAAGTGACCCTGAGCGCCTGGTGGAAGATCATGCGCAAGGAGCTCCTCACGGGCACCTGCCTCGGGCTCACGCTGGGCGTGCTGGGCATGTTCGTCGTCTGGATCCTCTCGCACACCCCCATGGTCGACACCCCCCACCTCTGGCCGCTCGCGATCACGGTCGGGTTCGCGGTCTTCGCGATCGTGATCTGGGGGTCCCTGATCGGATCGATGTTCCCCCTGATCCTCGATCGGATGGGCCTGGACCCCGCAGCATCCTCGTCGCCGCTCGTCGCGACGCTGATGGATGTGTCGGGGCTGACGATTTACTTCGTGGTGGCGCTGGTGTTGTTGAGTGGGACGATTTTATGATCCCGATAAGCAATCTGCCTTAAAACTGATGAGAAATCGCGATACATCAAAGAAGTTGTAGAGCCCGTCGTTGTTCAGGTCCGCTCGAGCATCCTCTGCATTGAAGAAGTCTAAGAACAAAGAAACATCAAAGATGTTCAATGCACTGTCCGCGTTGAAATCGGCAAGGCAAGTAAGCACCAGACTTGTTTCGGCCTGGTTTTCAATAAGCCGGTACACACCGCCAGGAGGCGCCGCTGGCAGTGTAAGGGTTTTAAAGCTACCTGACTGATTCCCCCCTTCAATGAGTTTCCAGCGATCACCGATGGAAGGCGTGTAACCTTCATCCAGCTGAACTCGCAGGTATCCATTTCTCGTGAAGGTATCGAAGGCCTGGACGGCATCAAGGTCCCGGGCTCGACCCCGCCCAGATCGATAATAAGATGCGCATCTTCATTGAACACGATGCTGGATCGCATCTCGAGCGACCTAATACCAGCCCCGGGATCCAGCGTGCCTTCTAAGACAATTGAACCTGATCCAGTTCCGATCTGCCCTGACCCATAGACAACCTGGTCGACACCGATAGTGCATGTCGCGCCGCTAAAGAGGAAAATCTGTGCATCACTCGGATGACTACCTTCCTCAGTAAGCAACTCAATGCGACCATCCCCATCGAGCTGCATGTCTGTCCTTACTAAGAGAACTGAGTTTGACGGACTTCCCTCATCCATTAAGCGGATCACACCATTATTTTGCACGCTTGAGTACACATTGAAATAGCGGTGCCCATTCTGGTTGGAGATTTCAACAAGCCCTTCGATCAACACATCGGTAAGATGCGGATTCCCCATAAATGCACCGACGCGTCCCTTCTCGTTCCCGTTGAGATACACGCCAGCGAGATCTGCCTCAAAGAGATCGAGCACCCCGGCACTTGCGGTGTAGACGCCCATTCCTCCTGCATGATGACCGGCGAGTCTCAGGATCTGATCAACCTCGCTGGGATCGATCGTACCATGGTTTCTGATGACTCCTTCTGACCCGCCAAGCAGGCCAGTCCCGCGGACAATCTGATCTTGATCGATCGTCAAAGTAGATCCGAAGTGAACATCCACTCTCGCGAGACCTGGAGAATCGAGACCACTGTTGGTCTCGAGTTCAAGACTACCCGACCCCGCAAGTATGACATCGGAATCAATAACCAGAACCGCATCCCCCACTCCGGATTCATCAACGACACGGATTACGCCATCGTTCATGATCTGTGAATCAATACGGAGATAGCGATCACCAAGCGCATTGGATACAAACAGCTGCCCAAAATTGGTTACAGATGAGAGTGTGGGGTCTGCTGAGAATGCGCCGATCCGCCCATCCCCCTGTTGATCCAGTGTCACGCCTGTCATCGACGCGTCACCTAGATCAATCATTGCACCGTCGAGGGCCATGTACACACCCGTGCCAGGCAGGTGGGTTCCAGTGAGCCGGATCTCATGACTTGCATCTTTGGAACGAATGACACCATTGTTCTCGAACGATCCGAACTCAGACCCTACTAATACATCCCCTTCGATCGTGCCATAGTTCCTCACCAAACCACGACCGGCCCCAACTACACCGAAGCCACTAATCAGCTGGCCGGAACCGATAGTGAGTGTTGAGTTCAGCGCAGCATTGATTTGTGCCCCATCGATACTTCCTGGTTCAGCCGCGAGCTCAATCCGCCCTGTACCAAGAAGTGTCCCATCCCCGTTTGACGAAATAGAAGCCACACCAAAATTAGTCCGGTCCACAAGCTCAATAACACCATCATTGAACACTTCTGAATCGATTAGGAGCGTTGCACTTCTGTGGTTTTCTGCTGCAACTTCGAGCGTCCCCAACAACCGAGTATCCGCCGAGAGTGTTGCGCT
>CBDDIA010000013.1:0-34500 GCA_965228685.1 Phycisphaerales bacterium | reverse complement strand
AAGAACTCGACGAGGACGAAGAGGAGTCAGACGAAGACGAAGACGAAGACGAAGACGAGGAAGATGAAGAAGTCGACGAAGAGGTCGAGGACGAGTACGAGGAAGATGAGGACGAAGAAGAGGTCGAGTACGAGTATGTTGACGAGGACGGGAACCCGATCGACCCCGAGGACCTCGAGGACGACGAGTACGAGATCGAGGACGCCGACGAGGAAGATGAAGAAGAAGACGAAGATGAGGAGTACGAGGAATCCGACGAGTATGAAGAGGATGAGTATGAGGAGGACGAGCACCCCACGACGGAGAGCGTCCGCTGAGCCCCAGAATCCGTCCTGAATCCCATTTCACCCACTAAGGCACCCCTGATTTGGGGTGTTTTTGTTGAACTGGGCGCTTTGACTGAAACATTGGATGGAAATGCCCCAATCATTATGCACACCATCAACCCGCACGGTTCGGGTTTGTGTGCACACGACGAAAGGACACACCACACATGCAGCGCTCTGCACTCCGTTTTTCCCGCTCGATGCTCTGGTTGCTCGCTCCCCGCGCTGATCGCGCTCCCCGCGATTGCGGGCACCCCCGAGGCGCTCGATCGGCGTCCCCGCTGACGCGCAGGCTGTCGTGGTGGTCCCGGCGCTGGGTGAGATGCTCAACGACATCAACACGATCAATGCGCTCCTCGGCGACGGCGGCGAGCCCATGGTCAATCTCGTCACCGCGATGATCCGAGGCATGCCCGGGATCAACCTCGAAGGCTCGATGGCGGCCGTCCTGAGCATGGAAGAGAACCAGGAAGAACCCGACATGGTCCTCCTGATCCCTATGAAGGACTTTGGCGCGTTCACCAACGGGCAGGAGGGCGTCAACGGCGTCCACGAGATGCCCATGGGCGACCAGACCATGTTCCTGCGTGACCTGGGCGGCGGGTACGCCGTCATGGGCGAGATCGCGGAAGATGTCCGCGAGTACAACGGTGCTGCGGGCAACCTCAAGACCCACGCCAAGGCGCTGGGACGCGCGGGCGGACGCATCGCCGACCACAACGACATCTTCGTCTATGTGAACATCACCCAGTTCCAGGACGAGATCGCGATGGGGCTCCAGGAAATGGATGCCCAGGGCGAGATGATCGAGATGATGGGCGGCGCCGAGGCGGCGCAGGGCTTCGATCAGATGCTCGATGCGATGAAGACCGTCGCCAACGACGCGATGAGCTTCGCCGCGGGTCTGAACTTCGATCAGGGCGCAGGGATCTCCTTCGACTTCGGTCTCCAGTTCAAGGACGGGTCGAGCTCGTCGGAGTACCTCAACAACAACGGGAACGCGGGCAAGTACTTCGCCAATGTTCCCAATATGGACTACTTCTTCGCGGCTTCGTACGACATGTCGGGCGAGGGCATCCAGCGCTTCCTCACCGAGTACATGGACATGGTCGCGAAGATGGACACCACCGGCGCGATGGGCGGGTTCGATCTCAAGGGCATGATGTCGGGCGTCAAGGGCGGGATCCAGGTCATGGGCGCCTCCGACAACATCATGGGCGGGCTCTTCACCAACACCCTCTACTACGCGGAAGTCGACAACCCCAAGGCGTTCATCGACAAGACCCGCGAGATGTACGCGGGCATGGGTGAGCAGATGGCCGGCGTGGGCATGCAGATGAACGCAACGATCGACGAGGACGCGACCGAGATCAACGGCGTTCAGGCGTACGCGTTCGAGATGGCCATGGACATGTCGCAGATGCAGGGCATGAACGGCGGCATGGGCGGCATGAACCCCGCCATGATGATGCAGATGATGTTCGGCGGCGAAGGCCCCTCCGGGTACATGGCCCCCGCGGGCGACAACGGGCTTATCGTCACCATGTCGCAGAACGCGAGCCTGCTCACCAAGGCCGTCAACGCGTCGAAGGGCAAGGGCTCGATGGCCGATGTTGCCGCGATCCAGAAGACCCGCGACATGCTCCCCGATAACCGGATCATGGAGATGTACATCGGCGCCGATCACCTCGCGAACACCGCGGGCCCGATGGCGATGATGTTCGGGCTCATCCCCGAGTTCGAGCCCGTCGATGCGCTCCCCCCGCTGGGCATGGCGCTGACCGCGGACGGCGGCGGGATGCTCTTCCGCACCGTCGTCCCGATGCAGACCATCGACAAGGCGATGAGCATCTTCGAAGAGATGTCGGGGATGCAGCACCAGGGCAATGACGATCAGATGGACTTCTGATCGCGACTTGATCGACCGGGTTTGCTCGGCACAATTGCCCATGAGCACCACCCCCGGGTCAATCTGGAAACTCAATCACGAACGGGCGATCCATCTGGATCGCCCGTTTCTCGTTGGGATTCTCAACATCACCCCGGACTCGTTTCGCTGACGGCGGGGACTACAACACCCCCGAGCAATCCGTTGAGCGCGCCAAGCGCATGCTCGACGAGGGCGCGGACGCGCTGGACATCGGGGGCGAGTCCACCCGCCCGGGCGCGCAGCGCATCGACGCGTGCACCCAGATCGATCGCGTTGTCCCCGTGATCCGCGCGATCCGCGACGCAGGGATCGAGATCCCGATCACGGATCGACACGACGCGCGCCGAAGCCGCTCGCGCCGCGCTTCGGGTCGGCGCAAACGCGATCAACGATGTCTCCGCAGCAACAGAAGACGACGGGATGCTCGCGCTCGCGGCGGAGATGGGGGTGCGGGCTGATACTCATGCATCGAGAACGCCCCCCGGATCAGGATCAATACTCGGATCAGTACACCAAAGCACCCGTACAGGGTTCCGTGAGCCAGCGCGTGGTGGGGGGGCTGCGGGATGCGCGTGATCGAGCGATCGGCGCGGGGATCGACCCGGGGTGCATCATGCTCGATCCGGGTTTGGGGTTTGGGAAGGATGTCGATCAGAACCTCGAACTGATTGAGCAGACGCTGGAGATCGTCGTGTTGGGGCACCCCGTGATGAGTGCCCTGAGCCGCAAGAGCTTTGTGGGACGGGTGGGTCTCGGGCGTGATTCGGACCCTGTCGGAGCGTCTCCCCGCGACGCTCGCGCTCTCAGTGATGCACCTGCAACGCGGGGCCCGGGTGTTCCGGGTCCACGATGTGTCGCCCCATCGTCAGGCGCTGGACGCGGCATGGGCGTTGATGACCCACAATGGCGTGATTTCCGCGTCGGAATCGGTGAATTAATTACTTCCAACCGCCCGGCGATCCCGGCGCTGCCACCTACGATACCCTTGCCCAATCCGGGCGCGCGAAACGAGCGAACGCTCGACGATTGACGACTGATTGAAAGGATCCGACGCGATGGCCAACGCGAATGTGAAGGAGTTCACCGACAGCAACTTCGAAGCCGAGGTCCTCGGCGCGAGCGAGCCCGTGCTGGTGGACTTCTGGGCGGAATGGTGCATGCCCTGCCGCATCCTCGCGCCCACGATCGACGAAGTCGCGGACGCGAACACCGGGAAGGTCAAGGTCGGCAAGGTGGACATCGATTCCAACCAGGAAGTCGCTGTCAAGTACGGGATCAGCGCGATCCCGACCGTCGTGATCTTCAAAGGGCGGGCAGGTCGCCAAGAAGTTCGTGGGTCTGACGAAGAAGGAAGACCTCGGAAGCCGCGATCGCCGAGCTCGCCTGAGCGATCCAAGCTCGCCCGACACTTCGGGCATCACGAGCGAACCACACACGCACGATCCCGTGCGGAAACGAGAGTTGTGTATGAGTACTGAGTCTTCGAACAACCGTCCGCTCCGTTGTGGCGCGGTCGGTGTTGGTCGCATGGGTCGTCACCACGCACGCGTCTACGCTGAGATGGAGGGCGTCGAACTCGTCGGCGTCGTTGACGCGAGCCTCGAACGCGCGCAGGAGTACGCGGAGAAGTTCGGGTGCAAGGCCTTCGCGACCGAGGCGGAGCTCCTCGCCGAGGGCGTGGACGCGGTCTCGATCGCGGTGCCCACAACCTTCCACCTCAAGAGCGCCGAGCCCTTCCTCAAAGCGGGCGTCGCGTGCCTGATCGAGAAGCCCCTCGCCCAGGGCGCGGACGAGGCCGAGAAGATCAAGAAGATCGCGGAAGAGCACAACGCATGCCTCATGGTGGGGCACATCGAACGCTTCAACCCGATCATGCGTGCGATGCAGCGCGCCACCGAGAGCTTCGGGGAGCCCATCATCCCCCGTTTCAATGGAGGTGCATCGCGTCTCACCCATGACCTTCCGCTCGATCGATATCGGGGTGGTCATGGACATGATGATCCACGATCTCGATGTAGTCCTGATGCTGATGAACGGGCGTGAGCCCGACGAGGTCAGCGCGAGCGGCGTCGCCGTCGTCTCCGAGTTCGAGGACCTCTGCAACGCGCGTCTCGTCTGGAACCTCTCGGAAGAAGAGGGCGGCGGTCAGTGCGTCGCGAACATCACCGCCTCGCGCCTCGCGATGAAGACCGAGCGCGTTACCCGCATCACGGGCGAGAACGGGTACATCAAGATCGATTACGCCGCCAAGAGCGGGACGATGATCCGGCGCACCGCCAACGAGATCCAGATGCGTGAGGTTCGTGAGCAGCTCCGCGCCGGCGCGGACCTGACGGACATGGACTGGACCGAGCTGATCAACATCGAGCCCCTCGAGATCGACAACGGCGAGCCCATCGTCAAGGAGATCGAGGCGTTCCTCGACGCCGTCCGAGACGGGACCCAGCCCGCGATTGACGCGGAAGCGGGATTCGTGAATGTCCGCACCGCTGAGCGGATCGTCGAGGCCATCCAGAACTCCGTGAGTGCCCAGCACGCCACGGCCCTGAACTAACACGACTCCATCTCCCAACTATGCCCTTCCAGTCGAGTCACACTTGCCCACCCTCGATGCACAAACGCGTCAGGGGTGTGTCATTGATGTGTTCAAGTTGAAACAGACCCTTGTACGCACGCCCGTTCTGACTTAGGATCGGGCTTTCACCCCCTTGCCCGGGCGATGTTGCCCGACGACATGACAGGATTCGCGACCGATGAGCGATCAGAACCAGACGAACAACGACGCACCCATGACCCAGACGGCCGAGCTCGACGCGCAGACCAACGCGGAGATCGAGGCGGCGATGTCCGACCTGGCCGATTCGGGTGCTGCCGACGCACCCGAATCGGCGCCCAAGTCGATCAAGGGACCCCGCGTCGTGCGCGGCGGGCGCGAGCACCGCACCGGCATGGTCGTCGCCGTTGGCGCGACGGATGTCTTCGTCGAGTTCGGACCCAAGGAGCTCGGCGTCGTCGAGCTCCCGCAGTTCAAGGACACCCCCCCGAATGTCGGCGACCAGCTCGAGGTCACGGTTCAGCGCTACGACAGCGCCGAGTCGCTCTACATCTGCGCCCTCCCCGGCGCGGTGCAGAAGGCCGACTGGGAGATGCTCGAACCGGGTCAGGTCGTTGAGGCACGCGTCACCGGCGTCAACAAGGGCGGGCTCGAGCTCGAGGTCGCCAGCCATCGCGCGTTCATGCCCGCGTCGCAGGTCGATATCGATCGCATCCCCGACCTCTCCGTCTTCGTCGGCGAAAAGATGACCTGCGAAATCCAGAAGGTCGACAAGCGCGGGCAGGGCAACATCGTCCTCTCACGACGCGATGTGATCCAGAAGGAACGCGCCAAGGCGGCCGAGTCGCTCAAGGAAGCGCTCAAGGAAGGCGATACCGTCACGGGTACCGTCCGCAAGATCATGGACTTCGGCGCGTTCGTTGATCTCGGAGGCGTCGACGGGCTCATCCACCTCAACGATCTCTCCCACGAGCGCGTGAACCACGGCGCCAAGAATGTCGCGCGTCATGTCTCCGAGGGGCAGAAGGTCTCCGTCCAGATCCTCAAGCTCGATTGGGAAGGCAACCGCATCGGTCTGGGTCTCAAGCAGCTCCAGGCCGACCCGTTCGCGTCCGCCGCGGCCGAGGTGGTCGAGGGCGCCGAGCTCACGGGCAAGGTGACCAAGATCATGGACTTCGGCGCATTCGTCGAGGTCGCCCCGGGCGTCGAGGGGCTCGTGCACATTTCCGAGCTCGATTGGCGTCGTGTGAACGATGTCAACGAGGTCCTCAAGGAGAACGAGGTCGTCCAGGTCAAGGTCCTCAAGGTCGACCCGAGCGATCGCAAGATCTCCCTTTCCATCAAGCAGCTCAAGGACCGTCCGCAGCAGCAGGGCGGCGGCGGCGGTGGTGGACGCGGCGGCAAGGGGCGCGGACGCGGCGATCGCGATGATCGCACCGCGGAGGAGATCCTCAAGGAAACCCCCGAGCTCCGTCGTCTGCGCGAGCAGGCCAAGAAGCAGCCCAAGAAGGGCGGCGGCGGTCTGGGCAACGCCGGCGGCATGGGCATGGGGCTTGGCGACCTGAAGCTCTAAAACTTGCTCTCATGATTCAACCTTGCAACGCACCGGTTCCAATCGGTGCGTTGTTTGTTATGATCCCTGACCCATGAAGTACCGCGCCGATAAGTTCTACCCCGATCTCGATCCGGGCAAACCCATCCCCGAGATCGAGGTGCGATACGACGCGTTCAAACGCCAGATCATGCGGTACGCAATGCCGATCGCGATCGTTTCCATCGTTATGGTGGTGGTGTGTTCAATCGTACTCACCACGCGTGATCTATCGTTCGGTGTCTTTCTCGCGATGATGCTTTCGGCCATGGGTTTGGTGATGTTGCCGCAGATCATCGCTTTCACGCGTCTGCCCAAGGACGATCGCAAACGCCTGATCCACCAGAACAAGACCGACCCTTGGGGCATCCCAGTGCACCAGCAGGTGCTGTATCAGTCATACTACTTCGGGATGATGATGGTCCTCATCAACCTCCCCACGCTCTCGGGTGGGTTCTCCGCGTTCGAGTCGCTCATCGGGTTCTACATGATCCTCGGCGGCGTCATCTTTATCGTGATGACCCGGTTCATGCGCCAACCCGGGCAGATCTCGTGCGAGAAGTGCTCGTACCCGCTCGTCGGGTTGGCGCTCCCCTGCGAGTGCCCCGAGTGCGGGATCGCGTTGCGGGACTTTTCGTACGCCACCGATCGCCCACGCGTCCGCGACTCGCGGTATCTCTACGCGGGGATCATCCTCACGCTCCTGGGCGTGCTGGTGTCCTACACGATGATCAAGCACAAGGGACTCGTCTACAGCGCGATTCCCAAGGGCACCCTGATCACCCTCGCGCCCAACAATACCGACGCGTTCGAGGCGCTGGGGCACAAGGCGCTCACCCCCGCGGAGGAGGATCGGCTCGAGGACGCGCTGATCGACGCGATCGCGTCGGGCAACACTGTTGGGTTCTGGACGCATCAACAGGGGAGCTGGCTCGCCCAGCGGGTCTTCAACAATGGGCTCACCCAGGCCCAGCTCGATCGCATGCTCGACCCGTTCACCAATGCATGGATCGACGCGCCCGATCGGGTACGCGTCGGGACACCGATCACCCTGCGTGTGGTTGCTGCGGAACGAGACATGCCCGCGTTCAAACTCGAGCCCGATGTCTACTTCGGCGGGTTCGTCATCGCAGACGATCCGGTGCCCTACGAGGGTCTGCTCGGTCGCCGATCCCGCGATGCGCTCGTTGACAGGAATGGGCCGAGCATGGTGTGGGTACCCGACACGCCGGGCGTTGTGGTCGTGCGTGCCCGCCTCGTCTGGGTGATCGACCCGAACATCTCAAAGATCGATCAACTCGGACTCACCTGGAACCCCGATGGGACCCACTCGTTCGCGAACCCGCCCGTCTGGTCGCGTGTCGTCGTAATCGAGCGCACGATCGAGGTTGTGGACTGAACATCCGGTGCCGCTCATGCAATCGACACAACCCGCATAACCCTTCAAGTTCACGCAGCTCATCCAAGAGACTGGCAGATTGAATCTGGTGCCGTGTTCGAGTGGCGGAGCACCCGCATGGATTCGAAACTCTCTTGGTCTCGGGGAACACCCTCGGATTTACCAGAGATGCGCTGTACCATCAGCGTATGACACACCAACACCGATCGTCTCTACCTACCAAGCTCGGAGCCCTGATCATGACCACAACCCTCACCGCCCTGCTCGCCGGAACGCTCCTTTCTTGCACTACCTTTGGGGTGTACGCGGACGATGAGCGACGCCCGACCACAGGGAATCCTGCGATCAGTCAGGGTGGCTCTGGGAACAACGCGAGCGGTTCAGGAGATCGGGACCACGGATTCCACGGCGAGCGATGGCAGGATCATGTCTCTCGCGAACCCATGTGGTTCATCGACCTCTTCTCCGGGGTCCGCACGCCAAGCCGGAACCCGAACGGGCATCTCACAGGGAGCGTGAACTGGTGGGCGCGAGAGAACGGGGTTGACGAGCTCATCCGGCGAATCCAGTTCGGGTACGACCAGGGCGCACGATGGTTCATGATCAACCGCCCGATGGGGACCCCCGGCAACACCCATGTGCCCGGCGCGAGCTGGCTGACGATGGATGAACGCAAGCGTGATGAGCTCCCCGAGAAGCTCACGGACGCGCTCCTCGATGTCTTCGATGAACCGGTCCATGTCGTCTGGTTCGTCGGCTCAGACATGCGAGACCCGCGCGATTTCGCGGGATGGAACGAGGCACGCTCCAACGAGTACTACGGCGTCGGGGAATCCAACAACTGGCGCGAGCTCGTCAGTTCCCGCGTCACGATCGGCGGGTGGCTCTCGACCGGCGCGTCTGGGCTCGCGATCGACCACTCCGCCATGCCCAACGAACGCGGGCACTACATCGAGCTCTTCCAGCAGCTCAGCGGTGCTCCCTTCAATCTCCGGATCATGGGCGAGTCGTACCCGACGATCTACGAGGGCAGCCGTCAGACGCTCGATTCAAATCGATCACCGCTGTTCGACGAGGAAGCGATCCGAGCCATGCCCTGGGTATCCGCCGTCGATCACATCGAGTCGCGCTGGCCGTCCCATATCCCCACCGATGCGTTCCCTGTCGATACCGATGAGACCCGTCTCTACGCGTGGTTCTTCAATACCTCGCAGATCGGGACCGAGTCGCAACGCATCGCCGCGATCCATCGACACATGGACATGGGACTCATCCCCATCACCGGCGACGCGGTCATGTTCCGTGAAGCGCTGCTCCGGTATCGGACCGAGTCGAACTCGTCCGAGTACCGCGCCCCGAACAACTCGGACGATGGACAGAAGTCCCGCATCGTCATCCGCTCTTCGAGCGCGAGACGATCCGCAGCGGGCTCAAACGCCACGGAACGCACAAGCGTCCCCGATCAGGAACTCCCCGAGCGCTACCAGAACAGCGGCACCGGCATCCGCTGATCGATCTCAGCGCACGCCCGTCGACCCGAACCCGCGATCGCCGCGGTCCGTGTCGTCGAGCTCGCGCACCTCGCGGACGGCGGCGTGCGCCACCGGCGCAATCACCATCTGGGCGATGCGATCGCCGTGGCGGATGGTGTAGGGTTCCTTGCTCAGGTTGATCAGCGCGATGAACATCTCGCCCCGGTAATCCGAGTCGATCGTCCCCGGCGCGTTGGGCAACGAGATCCCGTGCTTCGTCGACAACCCGGAACGCGGTCGCACCTGCCCCTCGAACCCAAGCGGGATCGCGCACGCATACCCGAGCGGGATCTTGACGATCTCGAGGGGCTCGATCGTCACCTCTTCGCCAAACTCGTGACGCGGCAGGCACGCCGCCAGATCCAATCCCGCCGCCTGCGATGACTTGTACTCGGGGAGGATCGCCCGATCGTCGAGGCGCTTGACACGCAATACCGCCGCGTTCACCCGCCCACCGTTGGGGAGCTTGATCTCCGCGCTCAGGTCAGACATCATCGGCGAACGCATCTTCGTCTCGGGTCGGGTGGTTTCGGGCATGCCGGATCATACCCCCAATGAAAAACGCCCGCAGGTCTGCGGGCGTTCGTTCGTCGTGTTCAGATTTCATGAGACGCTCAACGAGGGCTCAAGGCGTCCGATCAGTTGAACATCCTCCTCGGTCATATTCCGCCGAAGATCGTCCAAGACGCGATTGAACGAATCGATCAATCGGCGTGTGGACGCGATCGCGTTGTCCATGCTCGAGCGCCCCGTGACTTGCTTGATCAGGTCGGGCTGCTGGAGCGACTCAAGGTTCCGCTCGGAGATCGATTTGGCATCGAGCAAGGATTTGAGCAGGGCGACGGCGTCGTCGCGACGCTTGGTTGTCTCCTCGATCATCCGTTGCTTTGCGTTGTCGATCATGTGCTCGGCCTCCTTTGCCAATCAGTGAGATTGAGGAATCCAGTTTCCCGACCGATGCTTTGATCGGTCACTCCCCGCTCGCGGGTCCTCCCGCGTGGTCGTAATTGTCCCATTTCCAATAGGCTGCGTCAAGTTGACCCGGTTTCGGGGTGGGTAACTTGCGCCTTAATCATCATCTTCGCCGCTTCCTGATAGGGATTCGTTTGGCTTGCGGGTGATAAACCCGAGCTGGATCATCAATCCGATCCCCGTGAGGATCACCCACACGATCGCGATCGTCATCGCGGACTGGTCCAGGTATTCGGGGCGTTCGCCCGATCGGGCGGTCAGCAGCGCGCTCACCGCGCCCATACACACCGCCGAGCCGAACAGGCTGGTGACGAGCGCTGTCGTCCGCTTGGGCAGGACCACCCCGATGAGCAGCCCGAACGCGAACCCCGCGAACCCCGCGGAGAACGCGATCATCTTGTCGCGCGTCGGGCGTCGTTCCAGTTCCGCGGAGATAGTTTGCCCGAGCTCGCTGAGGAACTGACGCGAACGCTCCGCTGCGTCCTTGAGCTGCTGCTTGGTGTTCTCGTCGAGGATCTTCCCATCGCGATCAAAGCTGTCCACGCTGCGTTCCGCAGCCTCGCGTGTCAGGTCATCGCTTAACGAGTTGGTCAACCCGTTGAGGGTGCTCTCGCCCGACTCCACGAGCGCGGACTCGGTCTCGCCGAGTTCGCCGTCGCCGAGCGTTGGGTTGTAGTGGAGGAAAATCATCGCGCCCACCACACCCGCGACCCCGAAGGCAAACGCGGAGGTCATCGCGATGACCAATCGGAACATCGCCAAGGCGCACAGGGCGCCGATGATCCCGCCGCAGACCAACCCGACCACGCTAGGCGAGATCGATATCCCCCCAACCTCAAAGCTCGGGAACCCAATCAGAGGCATCAGGGTCGTCCCCACGAACCCGCCGATTGCGAGCCCGAACAGGAAGAACACGGGCTTGATCACCCGCGCCCCCATGATCCACAAGAGAATCCCTGCCATCAGGGCGACGCCCAGCGGGACAGAACCGCCCTCTGGGAGGGCTTGGGCGAGTGTCATTGGTGTGATAGAACAGATCATCCGTATATTGTTGGGAGCCCACGCCCCGTTTTTCAGCGGATCCCCTCGATCAGGCTGAGAACACTCGTATCGGACAAACCTGCGCGAACTCCGCACCCGGGCTCTACCCAACGCGTTTTCTGGGCGATAATCCCGTATGCCTGAGGATCAGACACCCAACTCGCCCGGCGCGGAACGCCCGGAAGACTCCGCGGGGCTCGCTGAGCTCCGCGAGAAGATCGACCACCTCGATCAGCAGCTTGTGGACCTGCTCAACGCGCGCGCCAAGCTCGTCGTCGATGTGGGGGCCTTCAAACGCGGGTCCAACACCCCGATCTACGCGCCCCATCGCGAAGCTCAGGTCCTCGCCAAGGCGCTTGAGCGTTCCAAGGGTCCGCTGCCCAGTCGGACGATCGAGGGCATCTACCGCGAGCTCATGTCGGGCAGCTTTGCCCTCGAGCAGCCCCTCCGCATCGGGTTCCTTGGGCCTCCCGGTTCGTACTCACACCAGGCATCCGTCAAGCAGTTCGGGTCGAGTGTGGACTATGAGGACCTCCAGCTCATCGGGGGCGTGTTCACCGAGGTCCGGCGCGGGCATGTCAACTACGGGCTCGTCCCCATCGAGAATTCCATCGGAGGCGGGATCACCGAGACACTCGACGCGCTCGCGCAAAACGCCGGGCATGTCTGGGTCTACGCGGAAGTGCAGATCGAGATCAAGCACATGCTCCTGACGGACTGCAAGCCGCATGATGTGCGCCGCATCCACTCCAAACCCGAAGTCTTCGCCCAATGCCGCAACTGGCTGACGACCCAGTACCCCAACGCGGCCCTGCTCCCCGACGCGTCCACGAGCCAGGCGGTGCAGACCGCGAAGAAGGAAAACCAGACCGCCAAGGAGATCGGCGCCGAGCCCGGGAGCGCCGCGATCGCGTCCGAGCTCGCGGGCGAGCTCTACGGGCTCCCGGTGCTGTTCTCCAACATCGCCGACAACCCCGACAACATCACGCGTTTCTATGTGATCTCCCGCGAGCAGGCGCTCCCGTCGGGCGACGACAAAACCGCGATCGTCTTCGCGACGGACGACAAGCACGGCGCGCTCGTCGAGGTCCTCCAGGCCTTCCATATTCAGGGCGTTAACCTGAGCCACATCGACAAACGCCCGAGCGGGCGCGAGAACTGGAGTTACACCTTCTACATCGATGCGCTCGGGCACCGCGACGACGAGAACATGCAGCGCGCCATCGCCCAGGCACGCGGGCACTGCAAGGAGCTGCATGTGCTCGGTTCGTTCCCGAGAAGCACCCGGATCCTCTGAGTTCGCGTCGCGGAACGCGGCCGCATATGATCCGTGATGACGCGCAAGCCGACCATTGCTATCTCGATGGGTGACCCGGGCGGGATCGGTCCCGAGGTGCTCGTGCGCGCCCTGAGCGACAAGGCCCGGCGATCCAGCGCCCGGTTCATCATCCACGGGTCATCGTCCGCGATGCACGACGCGGCACACGCGTGCGGGATCGAGCCGTTCTGGTGGCGTGTCGATGCGCGATCCGAGCTCGCCGCGACCCTCGCGTCGCACGATGTCGTCCTCCTCGACGAGGACCCGCGCCTCGATGATGAAGGGCGCGTGATCGAGTTCCCCCGCAAACCCAACAAGCTCGCGGGCGCACTGAGCTTCGATTGGGTGCTCCGCGCGATCGACGACACCAAACGCGACGAGGGCGACCCGCTCCACGCCGACGCGATCGTCACCGCGCCGATCAACAAGGAAGCCTGGGCGCTCGCGGGTCGCTCCAAGTACCCCGGGCACACCGAGCTGCTCGCGCACCGACTCAACGCGAAGCGCAGCGCGATGATGTTCGTGGGGGACAAGCTCCGCGTCATCCTCGCAACGGTGCACATCCCCCTCAACGAGATCCGCGACAAGCTCACGATCGGGGTCGTGCACAACGCGATCGATCTCGGGAACGACGCGTGCCTCCAGCTCGGGATCCCGCGCCCCCGCATCGCCGTCTGCGGGCTCAACCCCCACGCGGGCGAGAACGGGCTCATGGGCGATGAGGAGCAGCGTCTGATCGACCCCGCGATCGATCTCGCCGTGAGCTCGGGCATGCAGGTTTCGGGCCCATACCCGGCGGACACGATCTTTAACGCTGCCGTCGCGGGCAAGTTCGATCTCGTCGTCGCGATGTACCACGATCAGGGATTGATCCCCGTCAAGCTCTTGGAGCGCGATCTCGCCGTCAATGTCACCCTCGGGCTACCCACGATTCGCACCTCCCCGGATCACGGCACCGCCTTCGACATCGCCGGCACGGGCGTCGCCGACCCCGGATCAATGGGCAACGCGATCGATCTCGCGATCCGAATGAGCACCAACGCGATCCGCGAATCGGGTGAAGTTGCGACGAATGAGCACGGTTCGCGTTGACAAAGCGCACGGGGTGTGCAACACTGCCCGTGCTATGAACACCCACCGCTGACAACAGACCCTTTTCATCCGTTCGCATTTTGCGAATGAAATGAATAGTTATCGCATCCCGGGCTTACCCGGCGCGGTATCACCGACCGGCAGATCTGCCGGCTGCTCGCGGGTTCATACCACAGGCACAATCAGATGACAGAACAAGGCAACCCCAATGGGGTCGAGCGCCGGGAACCTGCACACGCAGTGAACCCACCCGCGTCTGCTCCCCCGCAACATTTCGAGTCCACGACCATCTCGCTCGAGTCATCCGCGTTCGCGGAGATGCTGCGCATCGCGATCCCCTCCGTCGCGACGATGTCCTCCTACACCATCATGCAGTTCATCGACAAGCTCATGGTCTCGCGGATCGGGCCCGAGCCCGTCTATGTCTCCGCCCAATCCAACGCGGGCATCCTCTCCTGGGCGATGATCGCGTTCATCCTCGGCGTCACGGGCGTCGTCAACTCCTTCGTCTCCCAGAACCTCGGCGCGGGCAAGCCCGAACGCGGAGCCGCGTACGCATGGAACGGGCTCTGGCTCGGTCTGTTCTACTACATCCTCATCGTGGTGCCCGTGATCTTCGTGATCCCGCACTACTTCGCGATGCTCCACCCGAGCGAGGAGATGACCCAGCTCCGCACCCTTGAGACGGAGTACGCCGTGATCATGCTCGCGGGGACGCTCGGCACCATCGGTGCGCGCACACTCCATCACTACTTCTACGGGCTCCATCGCCCGTGGGTGGTCCTCATCAGTGCGCTGGCCGCCAACATCGTCAATGTCGCGCTCAATGTCCTCCTGATCTTCGGCGATCAACCCCTCGTCCTCACCGGGCAGGCGGGCGAGATCCTCAACCCGATCACCGGCGCGATGGGCTCGCTCGCGGGCGGGCTTGGCATCGAGCCCATGGGGGTGCGCGGCGCGGCGTTCGCGACCATCATCGGCGGGACCGTCGAGTTCATCATCCCGCTCGCGCTGTTCGTCTCGCCCAAGTACGCGCGGATGTTCGCCACCCTCAAGGCCTGGAAGCTCAGCGCCGAGTGCCTCAGAGGGCTCTGGAAGATCGGGCTCGCCCCTGGACTCATGTTCCTCAACGAGATCGTGTGCTGGAACATCCTCATGGTGAAGCTCATTCCCCTGGGCGGGCAAGCGGTGGGGGACGACCCCATCCTGCACAACACCACCGGGTGGATCGCGCTGCAGTACATGCACCTGAGCTTCATGCCCGCCGTGGGTCTCTCGATCGCAGCCCAGGCGATGGTGGGCAAGTGCATGGGCATGAAGCGCCCGGACCTTGCCACCAAGCGCGCCATGCTCGCCCTGAAGATCACCCTCGGGTACATGGGCGTGTGCGCGATTGTCTTCGTGCTCTTCCGGGCAGAACTCATCGCGGTGTTCATCGACGACTCAACCCCGCCCGATCAGCGCGCCCGCCTGATCGCGATCGGGTCCAATGTGATGATCGCCGCCGCGGTGTTCCAGTTGTTCGACGCGCTCGCGATCACCGCCTCTGCCGCGCTGCGTGGCGCGGGCGATACCGTCTGGCCGGGCGTCGCGACGATCGTGCTCTCGTGGACCTGCGTCGTGGGCCTGAGCGTGGCGCTCGTGCATTTCGTCCCCTCGCTGGGCTCGCTTGGCCCGTGGATCGGGGCGTCGTTGTACATCGTGCTGCTGGGGATCGCGCTGGGGATCCGGTTCATCCAGGGCAAGTGGAAGACCTTGTCGCTCGTTTCGCCCGACGCGCCCGTTGATATCGATCCGTTGGATGATGTTCTCCCCGATCCAACCATCGGGGCGGTCTAAGCGGTGCGTTCGCATGGGTTTGGGGCCGATCCCGTGCCCCAGGCCCATTCCGGGCGGGTGGAGCACGCCCGGTTCTTTGCCTAGAATCAAAGCCGCCCGTGCCGATCGGGCGGCCACTCATCAGGAGAACTGCATGTCGAACGATCCCATGGACATGGTGGTCGGTGCCTCCGGCACCTCGAGCGTTGATACCAAGGCCGCGACGGACCTGCTCTCGCAGGGTCAGAAGGCGTTTGACGAGGGCAACCGCGTCGTCGCCATCGAGACCTTCCGCAAGGCCCTCGCCGCGGACCCGACCCACATGGACGCCGCGTTCAAGCTCGCCTATGTCCTCGACCTCTCGGGTGAGGAAGAAGAAGCGCTGGCGCTCTACGAGCGTGTCTGCGAGAACTCCCCCGCGCCGATCAACGCGCTGATGAACCTCGCCGTCATGTACGAGGACCAGGGCGACTATGTCCGCGCGGAGCGCTCCCTGCGTCAGATCCTCGACACCAACCCCAACCACACGCGTGCCCGCCTGTTCATGCAGGATGTCATCGCGTCCAAGGGCATGGTCATCGAGGAAGAGAACGAGCGCGACATCATGAAGCGCCGCGCACTCCTCGACACCCCCGTGACGGACTTCGAGCTCACCGTGCGTGCACGCACCTGCCTCAAGAAGATGAACATCCGCACGCTGGGCGACCTGATCCGCATCAACGAAGCAGAGCTCATGAGCTACAAGAACTTCGGCGAGTCCTCGCTCGAAGAGATCAAGCGGATGCTCTCCGCCAAGGGGCTGCGCCTGGGTCAGGGTCGCGAGGATGCGCACCGCGTCGCCCGCCGCCAGATCCTCGAGAAGCTCAAGGGCACCGGCAAGGAAGGGCTGCTCAACAAGCCCGTCTCCGAGCTCCAGCTCTCCGTGCGTGCCCGCAAGGCGCTGCAGATGCTCAACATCCAGAGCATCGGCGATCTCTGCTCGCACACCGAAGCCGAGCTCATGGGCGTCAAGAACTTCGGCGCCACCTCGCTCGTCGAGATCAAGGAAAAGCTCGTCAACTGCGGGCTCTCCCTGCGAGACCTCGACGAGAACGAGATGTGATCGCACGATCCAGATCTTCAAAGGCACCCGCCCATTCGGCGGGTGTTTTTTCTTGCACACCCCGCGCCGCGTTGGTATACTCGCCGCGGATGCATACACCCATTGCCTGAATCCCGAACCGAGTCGTTCCGATCACTCGATGTGAGCCGATAGCGCTCACCTGACCTTTGCGTGTGACGCGCTGCGCGTCCGCCCTAAAGGGATTCTCCATTGAAACATCATGACAAGCACGCCCGCAACTCAGGCGGGTTCACCTGTGTGCACTGCAAGTGCGCCATCCAATACCAATCGTTCGGCACGCGCCAACGCAACCATTGCCCGTCCTGTCTCTGGTCCCGCCATGTGGACGACAAGATCGGCGATCGACGCTCGCCGTGCAATCAACCCATGGAACCGATCTCCATCGCGACCCGATCCGACGGCGAGTGGTCCATCGTCCACAAATGCGTCGGGTGCGGGCAGCTCCGCACCAACCGCATCGCGGGCGATGACGACGAGCTCGCGCTCCTCGCGCTGGCGCTGCGGCCGATCAGTGCCCCTGCGTTCCCGCTCGACCAGTTCCCGCAGATGCGACATCGCGGGTTCTAACGCGTTGTTTGGTTCATCATTCCCCATCGCACCCGGGCTCGCCCGGGTGTTCTTGTGCGCCCGGTTCGTCCCGCTCGCCCGTAGCGCGGAACTTCGCCCGCCCGCTCGCGTAATCGGCCGCGCTCCCCCGGATGTCGGGCTCGTCCTGCCCAGCGCAGTGCTGCTTGTGCAGGTGCTTGAGGTAGGGCACGCACCACCCGCACCCCGTCCCCGCGCCCAGGCACTCGCTGATCAACGACGCGACGGGCGGGTCCTCACGCTTGAGGTAGTTCACGATCTTCCGCTTGGACACGCGGAAGCACAGGCACACATGATCATCTGGCTGCATGCCCGATTCTACATCCAAACCCGCACCCCGACGCCGTTTACAGGCGAACAGCAGGGAAGTCGGCTACTGTATTCATTCACCGATCCGCGTCCCTCGGAGCCCGCATGGTCCTTGTTTTCACTGTTACCGTCTTCCTCTCCGCGTGCCTGCTCTTTTCCGTGCAGCCGATGGTCGCCAAGACCCTCCTCCCCGTCTTCGGGGGCGGCTCGTCCGTCTGGACGACCTGCATGCTCTTCTACCAATCCCTGCTCCTCCTCGGGTACCTCTACGCCCACATCCTCATGACCCGGTTCGGACGCGTCTCCCAGATGCTCATCCACACGAGCGTCCTCGTCCTCGCGCTCGTCGCGGGGATCATGTTCGACACGCCCGAAGCGCCGCCCCAGGCATCGACCTTCCCCGTGCCGTGGTTGATCGGGCAGTTGCTGCTCGTTTCGGGGTTGCCCTTCTTCGCGATCTCCAGCGCGGGCCCACTCATCCAAGGGTGGTTCGCACGCACGGGTCACGCCCGCGCCCACGACCCGTACTTCCTTTACGCCGCGAGTAACGCCGGGAGTCTGATCGGGTTGCTCGCGTACCCGCTGATCTTCGAGCCCAACATGGGCGTGTCGATGCAGCGAGAGATCTGGTTGATCGGGTTCGGCGTCTTCACCTTCCTGGCGCTCTTCGCCGCGTCACGCACGAAGGGCAAGTCGAGCGCCAAGCTCTCACCCAAAGAGGCCAAGCGCCAACGCAAGCTTGAGCAGCGCAAGGAACAGGAACGCGAAGCCCGCGCCCCCATGGTCACCCCGACCCCGGAGAGCGCCGCGCACGCGCCGCACAAGCACGACGCGATCACCTGGAAGCGCCGCCTCTACTGGATCTACCTCGCGTTCGTGCCCAGCTCGATCCTGCTGGGCGTCACGAGCTACATCACCACCGATGTCGTGTCGTTGCCCCTGCTCTGGGTGCTCCCGCTCGCGTTGTATCTGATCACGATGATCATCGCGTTCAGCGCGCTCGTCGAACGGGCCGTCAAGGACTTCACGCGCCCCATGGTGATCCTCGTCATCGGCGCGATGGTCCTCATCATGGCCAACGAGCTCAACGCGGAAGGACCGATGGCCCTCATCGTCATCGTCGAGCTCCTCCTGCTCTTCGCGATCGGGGTCGTCTGTCACGGGCGTCTCTCGCTCGATCGACCCGACGCGTCGCACCTCACCGAGTTCTATCTGCTCATGTCCGTCGGCGGCGCGCTGGGCGGGCTCTTCAACGGCATCTTCGCACCCCTGGTCTTCAACACCAACCTCGAGTACCCCATCGCACTCGTTCTCGCCGTCGCCGTCCTCCCCTGGAGCAACGACCTGATCGACCTGAGCATCGAGAAAGCCAAACGCATCAAGCTCACCCGGCGCGTCGTCCTCCCAATAACCGCGCTCGTCTATGTGCTGCTCATGGGGTTCTTCGGATCGCAGATCGCCGGGTTCATCAACGGGCTGCTCAGCGACACATCTGACGGGCCGCAGCCCGTCGACATGACACTCGTCGCGCTGATGTCCGCAATCCCGCCGTTGCTCGTGTACCTCGCGTGGAAGGACGGGCTCGCGTGCGCCCTCACCCTCCTCGTCCCCATGGTCGCGATCCAGTACACCACCGCGACGGACACGCAAACCATCCATCGCAAACGCACCTTCTACGGCATCCACGAGGTCACGCGTCAAAGACTCTACGACGGGTACAACGACCGATGGGTGAACATCCATGTCATCCACCACGGGACCACAATCCACGGGATCCAGTACAACGAGCCCGATCTGCGACTCGAGCCCCTCGGGTACTACCACTTCAACGGCCCGTGCGGCATGATTATGAACTCCATCAAGTCCATGCGCCCCGACGGCGCACGCATCGGGATCATGGGGCTCGGGTCCGGCGCGATCGCCGCCCACGGGCGCGAGCAGGACTCCATCACTTTCTTCGAGATCGACCCCGAGGTTGAATCAATCGCACGCGACCCCGAGCTCTTCACCTTCCTTCGCGACGCGCCCCCGGACATCGAGGTTCGCCTTGGCGACGGACGCAAGCTCATCGAGGACTCCGAGGAGATGGGCGAGGAGAAGTTCGACCTGATCCACGCCGACGCGTTCAGCTCCGACTCGATCCCGACCCACCTGCTCACCGTCGAAGCGATCAACCTCTACTTCGATCGACTCGAAGACGACGGCATGGTCGTCCTCCACATCTCCAACCGGTACCTCGATCTCATGCCCCTCGTGTTCGAGCTCGCGGTACAGACCACCCGGTACGCGCCGCTCGTCGCGATCGACAACAACATCCCCGATGAGCAGCGCCTGTACCGGTTCGCGTCCGTGTGGGTCGTGCTCACCCGGGACCCGCAGACCGCTGAACGCCTCCTCGACGCGGGGATGGAGAGCTATGTCATCGATGCGGACGACCGGATCCGCGTCTGGACGGACGATTACTCCAACATCATCTCCCTCATCAAATGGCGCTGATCTCCCCACGATAATCGGCCGAGGAATCCGAACATGGGCATCCCCAACACCAGACTGACCTACCAGACCGCCGGCGAATCGCACGGGCCCGGGCTTGTCGCCACCATCCTCGGCGTCCCCGCGGGTCTCACCATCGATACCGACATCATCAACCGCGAGCTCGCACGCCGACAGGGCGGGTACGGGCGCGGCGGGCGACAGAAACTCGAGACCGACACCATCGAGATCATGACCGGCGTCCGGCGCGGCAAATCCATCGGCGCGCCCATCACCTTCATCGTCCGCAACCGCGACTCGCGACTCGACGATCTCGAGCGCACGCCACCCGTCCATCGCCCACGCCCCGGGCACGCGGACCTCTCGGGCAGCATCAAGTGGCTGACCACCGATTGCCGCGAAACGCTCGAACGCGCCAGCGCCCGCGAGACCGCCGCACGCGTCGCCGCGACCTGCGTGGGTCGTCTGATCCTCAAAGAGATCTTCGATGTCGAGGTCTTCGGATTCGTCCGCTCGATCCTCGACGCGCGCACCAATGCCGAGGTGACATTCGACAAGCTCGACGCGCTCCGCGCCGAACGCGACGAGTCCGACACCTACACCCTCGATCGCGAGACCACCGAAGCGCAGCGCGCCATCATCCGCCAGGCCAAGATCGACAAGGACACCGTCGGCGGCGATGTCGAGTGCCATGTCTTCAACTGCCCTCCCGGCGTGGGCACCTCCATGAACTGGTACGACAAGCTCGATGCTCGCATCGCCTACGCCGTCATGGGCATCCAGGCGTTCAAGGCCGTCCAGATCGGGCTCGGCGCGGAATGCTCCAAGCGCCTCGGATCACAGGTCCACGACCCCATCCTCTACGACGCCTCACGCATCAACGAACCCTCACTCGGTTTCGTTCGCACCTCCAACAACGCCGGCGGCACAGAGGGCGGCATGACCAACGGGCAACCCATCGTCGTCACGGGCACCATGAAACCCATCGCCACACTCCTCCAGGGACTCCCGAGCGTAGACCTGAACACCAAGAAGCCCGAGCACTCGCAGTACGAACGCTCCGATGTGTGCGCCGTCTCCGCCGCGAGCGTGGTGATGGAGAACGCCGTCGCCTTCGAGGTCGCCAGCGCCTTCATCGAGAAGTTCGGCGGCGACTCCGTCATCGAAACCCGCGCCAACTACGAGTCATTCCTCGATGTCGCCCGCACCCTCCCCCTCGATGCGCACACTGGGCACACCCCCGATTCGGTGATCGCCTGATCACAATCTGTTAAAAATCACACGCATTCTCATGCTCCGACGCACCTTGCGTCGATCAAGCGAGAATCAGCGGAGCTGGTTTCGTTCCATACACCATTGGATGTTCATCAGAGCGTGATGCAACCGCGTGCGTTGTGCGTGCGAAGATGTCCAATGGGAGACGAACAACCCGATCTCTCTCCGAGTACCGCTCAGCCGTGCTGTGATTCTCCTCTAGACATTGAGCCGGTGCTCTCTCCAGCCTCGCCCGATCCCTCCGGGCGAGGTTTTTTACGCCCCCAGCCGCTCACGCAACCCCGCATCCACACCCGCCCACTCCTCACGCACGATCGCGTACACCGCCGTATCACGCAAGACCCCGTCGGGCATGATCATGTGCGCCCGCATCATCCCCTCAAACCTCGCTCCGAGCTTCTCGATCGCTTTGCGTGATTGTGCGTTGCGTCCGTCCGTTCGCAACTCCACCCGCACCGCGCCGAGCGTCTCAAACGCGTGCGATAACATCAGGTGCTTCATCGCGGGATTGATCCTGGTCCCGCGCGATGCCCTGCTGATCCAGGTCGACCCGATCTCCAGCCCCCGATGCTCCGCGCGGATGTTGAGATAACTCGTCGTCCCGACCGCCCGCCCCGTCGCGTTGTCGATCACCGCGAAGGTCATCGTGCTCGGACGCCGGATCTGGAACTCCACATACCGGCGGACTTCGTTGATCGTCTTCACGCTCGATCGCATGGGCATGTACGCGAACACCCCGTCATCGATCGCGTCGCACAGGTCCGTCGCATGCCGCACATCCATGGGCTCAAGCGTCACAACCTCGTTGTGGAGAGTCACGGGCTCGGGAACCATCGGCGAGAGCAGGTCGAACATGTGGTATGGTAATCCCAATCATGAGCAGGCGCACCAATCGATCCCGATTTCAAGAACAGCCCGACGAGACCACCCAACGCGCGGATCCGCTCTGCCCAAGGTGCGGGTATTGCCTGATCGGTACAGACTCGCCGCCCTGCCCGGAGTGTGCCTACCTGTACGATCGAGTCGACCCGGTCCACCTCCCGAAGATGTACAACGATGTCCGAGCCGAGCACAAGCACTTACGCACCCTGATTCTCTGCTATCTCTGCTTTCTCGCGTTGGGCGCGTACAAACAGCTGCGCCAACCGATCGACTGGGTCGACATGACCCGCAGCGGGATCGTCGCCGCACTGATCCTGTTCGGGATGATCCTCTTCAAACGCTCCACGCTTACCCGTCACGAGAAACGCTCACGCCTGCCCGACTACGACGGCACGACACCCGCCGGCACCTACGCGATCATCCTCATCGCCCTCATCACGATTCCGATCCTAATGATGCTGGCCGAGATCGGCCACCAGATCTTCCAGCGGGTCTTCTGATGGGCACACACACCCCATCCCGACTCCCAACCGCCTTCGTCCGCGTCTCCAAGTGCCCGATCTGCCACTACTCGCTCAAAGACCTCGCGGCCGACGCGCCCTGCCCGGAGTGCGGGACGGAGATCGACCGTGATCTCTATACGTCCGTAGAGATGCAGAATGCCGTTGCTGCTACACGCGCATGGTGCACTCTGGGGATCATCGCGTGGCTCATTTGTGCCGGAGGGTACTGGATACTGAGCATGGCTATGCTCAACATGTCGAACTTCTATTTTCCAGGATCGACCAGCACGAATGATTACATTGCAGTCTGGCTCCGCACCAACATCGTGATTGTCCCGATCGCATTGTCATGCTCATGGTGGCGTCATGCTCGTAGGTTGATCTATCGAGCCGCAATGCGGAGAAACCCACCTCGGATTACGAAGCTCCGCACAGCAATCGCCCTGAACTTGATCGGGATCGGGTTGCTCGCCGGGACTTGTGTGCTGGGTTTGCTTGCACAGGGAATATAGTGCGCCTCAATACAACACCCGGAACACTTCCACCTCATCGAGCATCACCTCCGCCGCCGCATCCCCACCAACCCGGCACCGCCCAGCAATGCCAGTGTGCCCGGTGCCGGCACCGGGTTCGTGTCCACCGTGAAGCTGATGTACGCGTCGCCCACGAAGGTCCCGCCGCCAACGAACTCTGCGCCGAAACGACCCGGGCGGATCGTCCCGTTGTACACATCCGTCGTGAACCCGTGCGTGAAGCTCCCCGCACCCATCCACCCGAGCTCGTCCCCGAGCAGACGCACCTGCGTCTGCGCCGAGTCGATCACAGGCACATCGAATGTCAGATAGAAGTCCATCGCGTTGTTACCGCTCTGCACAAGGTAGTTCTCGATCACCAGCGTCGTCGAGATAATGCTCCCCTCGATCGGCGCATCGCCGCCGAAGTACCCGTAAAGAACGGATGTGTTCACATTGCTCGGGAAGTCGTAACGCACCTCGATGATGTCCGCGTTCGCAGGCACCGAGTACGCACCCGCGACAACCGCCGCGCACACACAGGTCGACAAGCTCTTCATAACTGAATCTCTCTCTAAACAGGGCTGCTGATGACCGGGCCGCGCCCGATCAACCCCTCGAGGAGCGCAGTATATCAAGTCGGAGCTGATTTCAAATCAGTTTTCAGGCGAAAATGGTACAAAAATGACGACCCACGCCTCAATGCAACACCCGGAAGACCTCAGCCTCGTCCGTCAGCCCAAGCTTCACCTTCTCCATCGCATCGACCTTCATCGGCGAGAACCCCGAATCGACCGCCGCCTCATAAAGCGTCACGCCGTCCGCACGCGTTGCCGTCAGCTGACGCAGCTGATCGTTCATCAGCATCAGCTCGTGCACCGCGAGTCGTCCCTTGTACCCCGTGCCAAAGCAGGTCTCGCATTTGCCGCCGTTGTGCGTCCCCGCGCCGCCGCAGGTCGTGCACAAACGACGCATCAGGCGCTGCGCCAGCACACCCACGAGCGAGCTCGTCACAAGGTACGGCTCAACCCCGATGTCGAGCAAACGCGGGATCGCGCTGGGCGCATCGTTCGTGTGCAGGGTCGCGAGCACAAAGTGACCCGTCAACGATGCCTGGATCGCGAGCTGCGCCGTCTCCGGATCGCGGATTTCACCCACCAGGATCACATCCGGGTCCTGACGCAACAACGAACGCAGACCCGTTGCGAAGGTCACGCCGCGCTTGTTGTTGACCTGCATCTGGGAGATCCCGTCGAGGTGGTACTCGACCGGGTCCTCGATCGTCATCACATTGCGCGAGTCGCGATCGATGCGACCGAGAGCTGCGTACAGGGTTGTCGTCTTACCCGAACCCGTCGGGCCCGTGACGAGCAGGATCCCATTGGGGCGCTCGACACAGTCCATCAGCGCCGTCTGCAGGCGCTTGCTCATCCCGATCGCCGACAGATCTAGCTCATTCTGCGACTGATCGAGCAGACGCAGCACAATCCGCTCGCCGAAGATCGTGGGGATCACGCTCAAGCGGATATCGATCTTCTTCTGCCCGATCCGCACCGTCGTCTGCCCGTCCTGAGGCGCGTGCCGGTTCGCGATATCGAGCTCCGTCATCACCTTCAGACGCGACGAGATCGCCGACGCGAGCGAGAGTGGGGGGGCAAACGCATCGACAAGCATCCCGTCCACACGGAACCGGATCGCGAGGCGCTCCTCCATCGGGTGCACATGCACATCCGACGCGTTGCGACGCAGCGCCTCGAACAGGATCATGTTCACGAGACGTATAACGGGCGTCTGTCGCGCCTGCGCGAGCAGGTCGTTGCTCTTGCCGATCGCGCCCGCCGCCTGCTCGATCGCGTCCTGATCGAGCGGGATATCCTCGACGATCTCCGTGACCAGATCGCCGCGTTGTTCATACCCACGATTGATCATGCTCGCGACCGCGGCGCGCGGCACGAGCACCACATTGATCGGCGCGTCGAGCACATCCTCGAGCATCGTCAGCACACTCGGCTGCATCGGTCGGCTCGTCGCGATGACGAACACGCCCTCACGCCGCTCGATGCACGCAACGCTCTGCGCCCGCGCATCCTCCTGATCGATGAGCTCGTAGAACCGCGACGCGGACTCGCCGAGCTTGGGTTCCGCGATGAACTCGAGCCCCGTGCGTTGCGCCAACAACTTCAGTGCGCTCGACTCATCGAGCGCCATCGTCTGCAGCATCACATCCCACGGCTCGTCGTCGCTCCCCGGGATCGACGCGAACGCACGCAGCTGATCCCCCGAGAGCTTGAGCTCCCCGAACGCCCGCGCCGCGTCGTTCCAACGATCGACCACGATCGCCGCCGCGTTCTCGTCACGCTTCGAGTCGCCCTTCTTCGGGTCGCGTTTGATGATGCCCTTGCCCATAACCGATGCGTCCTCGCTCAAACTTTACGAACCGGAAACCTCGGTGATCTCGATCGGCGCGGGCTCCATCGAGGGCGCCCCCGTCGAGACCGACGCGTCGTCCTCGTCCACCACACTGCCCGGCGTATCGATGATCACCGGCTCAAGCTCCGGCAGCCCGTCCTCGAGCTCCATCTCCGCCTGCGGGCCCTGCGAGAACAGCTTCAGGTCATTGAAGTTCGGGTCCGTCATGATCCGAGGCGTCAGGAACACATACAGCTTCGATCGGTTATTGATCTTGCTCGTCCGACGGAACAGCTCGCCCACGAGCGGGATATCCCCGATAAAGGGCACCTTGAGGATCGTGTCACGCACATCCTCAACCGTGATCCCGCCGAGCACGATCGTCCCGTTGCTTGGGATCGTCGCCGTGCCGCTGAGCGTGTTGCGATCACGAGGAGGAGGCGAGCCCTCAATCCCCTGCGCCGCGGTAAAGTTCGAGAACTCGATGTCGTACACCAACCGGATGAACCCGCCGTTGGAGATCGAGGGGGTCACCGTCAGCGTCGTGCCCGCCTCCTCGAACCCGCCGAAGGTCTCGATGTTCTGCCCGCCGTTGTTCCCCTGCGAGATCTCATTGAACGGCTGCTCCGACACCGACGCGATCGTCGATTCCTCGTTGTTGTTCACAAGCAGCTGCGGCGTGGAAAGGATCCGCACATCCGTGTTCGTCTGCGTTGCGTTGATGATCAACGGGATCGCATCGCTGCGGATCAGCGCCGTGGTCAGCCCGCTGAGCGAGGCGCTCACATTCTTCGCATCCGTGAAGTTATCCCGCGAGCTGAGCCCGAAGTTCGTTCCCAGACCAAAGTCACCCCTGTTGAGCTGCGTCTCGAACGCGAGCAGGAAGTCCTCGTCGTCCGAGATCGACACGATCTGCGCCTCGATGTACACCTGCGGGCGCTGCTGATCGAGCTCGTCGATCAGGATCTCAACGCTCTCCTGCTGCTTGATCGGCGCGTTGATGACGACCTGGTTGTTCGACTCGTCCGCCGTGATCGTGATTTTGTCGGGGTCGAACGCGCCGGGCTCGTCGCCGAACACCGGGAACCCATTGATGAACCCGCGATTCGCGCGACCCTGCGTCCCCGAGAGGATGTCGGACTCGCCCGTCTGTGACTCGCCCTTAATGATCGAGTTGAGCAGGTCCGTCACGGTCAGCGCGTCCGTGTGATCGAGCTTGTAGTGACGGATCACGACCCGCTCGTCCTCGGTCTTGAGCTCATCAAGCAACGCCGCCAGCTGCGACTGCTGCTCGTCCGTGCCGTAGTAGATGATGTTCCCACGCGTGGTATCAACCACCATCACCGGCCCGCCCTGCCCCTCGTCGTTCGTCGTGCTGAACTGATTGTTCCGCCCGTCGAACCCGTTGAACCCGTTGAACTGGTTCGTCGTGGTGGAGTCCTCGATGATGATGACCTCGCCGAGCCCGCGCCGCTTCGCGATGTCCGCGATCTGCGACGCCGAAGCACCCGCGAAGTAGTTGCGAGGCAACAGTGTGTTGGGCACATCGATCACCGCGAGCAACGAACGCACCCGATCGATCTCATTGCGCGTCCCGCGGAAGATCAGCGCGTTGCCCTGCGGGTCCACCGTGATCCGGTCCCCGATGTTCGACAAAGTCCCGCCGTCGAGCGTCAGCACACCCTGATTCCCGCCCGGGTTCCCGCCGCGGTTGTTGCCCCCGCCCTGCAGGTTGATACCCGAACTGCCCGAGCTCCCGCCCACGAGCCCGACAACCCGGTTGAGCGCCGTGGGCGCCGCGAGATGGTCGAGCTCCAAGCGGATGTACTGCTGCTGCTGATCGCGTGCGATCAGGTTTTCGACCATCGCCTCGATCCGCGCGATATCTCGCGAACGCGCGTTGATGATCAACACCCCGAGCTCGTCGATCGCCTGGATCGCGTTGCTCCCCCCGCCCTGCTGACCGCCGCCCGTCGAGCCCGCCCCGCCAAGCGTCGCCTGCAACGGCCCAACCAGCAAGCTCGGCTTGATGTTGGGCGTTTCGATGATCTTCGTCGTCCCCAAAGTTTCCCCAAACACGGGCTTCACATCCGCCGTCGGCTGCACAATGTAAAACCCCGTCGCGGGCTCATAGGTCACCGTGAAGTTGTACTGATCGAGCATCGCATCGAGCAGATCAATCAATCGGCTCTTGGGCACCTCGACGGGCGCGTTGAACGCGACCTCGCCGTCGGGAGAACCCTTCACCACGATGTTGATCCCGAGCTGCTCACCCACAAAGGTGATCAGGGTCGTCAGCTCGATCGGCTCGCGGAAGATCCCAAACGAGATCATCTCCTCGGGTGCCGCGGGCTGCACCTGGCGCTGGTTCACAACCGGACGGGCCGGCTCATTGTCCGGCAGGGCCATCTGACCCATCGCCGAGGAGCACATCGCGGCACCAACCACGCCCATCAGGGCCACCACATCCAACTTCTTCATCCGTTTCGCCACCGCGATCTCCTTGCCGGGCAGACACGCCCGCACAGGGTCTATCGTCCAATCATCGCCGAGCACGATCCATTTCGATCGTCGGCACCATACAGTAGCCCATACGCCGCAACTACGGGCCTTTTTACTCCTTTCGGAGCAAGTTCATGCGCATCGTGAGTCTCATCCCCTCGGGCACCGAAATCGTCGCCCTCCTGGGCGCATCCGATGCCCTCGTCGGGCGATCCCACGAGTGCGACTTCCCCCCCCAGATCACATCCGTCCCCGCGCTGACCGCTCAGAACACGCACTACGACCCCGCATCCGGGATCGACGCCAAAGCGATCGACACCCAGGTCGCCGCCGCAACCCAATCCGGGCAATCCCTCTACACGATCGACGAACAGAAACTGGCCGAGCTCGAGCCCGACCTGATCATCACCCAGGACCTCTGCTCCGTCTGCTCGATCGACCTGGACTCGGTCCGTCGCATCGCGGCGCGTCTGCCGTCGAATCCGCGTGTCCTGACCCTCAACCCCCAGAGCATCGAGGACATCCTCGACGACATCTACCGCGTCGGCGACGCGATCGGGATGAGCGAGCAGGCCATGCATCAGGTCGTCAAGCTCCGACAAAGAATGGATCGCGCCGAGGAGCACATCAACCCCTACGACGACGGCCCGGTCTGTGGGTTCATGGAATGGACCGACCCGATCTACATCGCCGGGCACTGGAATGTCCAACTGATCGAACGCGCCGGCGCTCGACACCCGCTCAACGCCGCCGTCGCCAAACCGGGCTCGGGCGCCGCCGTCGGTCCACAGCAGGCCGAACGACTCGCCGGGCACTCCATTGCCGTGCCCAACGAAATCTTTGCCGCCACCAACCCCCGATATCTCGTCATCGCACCCTGCGGGCTCACCCTCGAGCAGGCCCGACACGAAACCAATCAACTGTTCAAGAATCACCCCTGGTTCCGCGAGCTCCCCGCCGTCAAGGACAACCGCGTCGCCATCGTCGACGGGAACCAGATCTTCAACCGCCCGGGCCCACGCGTCGTCGACGCGCTGGAGTTCATGGTCGCCCTCATCAACGATCGCCCGCACCTGATCCCGCACGATTTCCCCTACGAGATCTGGTCCGCGCCATCCGCTCAGGACGCTTGATCATCCTTGGGGGTGTGCTTGAACACCTGCGCCGCGCCATCGAACGACAACGAATCAATCGGCAGCTGCGCCGGCGCGGGGACCGTAAAGCTCCGCAACGACTCCACCTCCGCCTGCACATCACGCAAGCGAGACTCGATCGCCGCCGCCTCGGTCACCGGCGCGGGTTCCGCAATCATCACCTCGGGCGTCTGTGTTTCCGTTGGAACTGGCGCCGCAGCGGGCACCGGTGTCGGCACCGGTGTCGGCGCCGTGGGTGCAGCCGCTGGCGCACCAAAGTCCATCGAACCCGCCGTGGGCATCGACGCGCCCAGCGCCTCCGCCCGCTGAATCAAAGTGCCCAGCCACACGCCCGCCTGCTCCACACGCGTCGAGAGCTTGTGCAACGACCCATCGAGCAGCGCCTGCAGCTGACCCGACTGGTTCCCCATCCGATCGGTCACCTCGCCCGCGATCTGCGACGACGCGGTGATCGTCTCCCTCAGGGTCTTCTGCGCGATCTGCAGCTGCGTCAGCTCCGTCGACGCGAGCTCGAGCTTCTGCTCCAGATCCGGGCCGAGCTCCTTTATGGTCTTCGCCGCGTCCTGCATCGGACCGACGATCTTCTCCTTACGCGCCTCGAGGATATCCAGGTCGTCCGCCGCCTCGACAAGCCAGTTCCCGAACGCGCTCCGCACGCTCTCCGCCTGCGATTGCAGGTCCTCGAGCTGCCGGTACACCCGATCGAGCGACGCGAGCTGCGTTTCGCCCCGATCCACGAGCGACTCGATCCGCGCCAAGGGTGAATCCTCGAACACCGGGTTCTGCGGGTCCATACCCAGCGTCCGCATCGCGGTGCTCGCCGCGTCAAGCAACGGCCCGATCGACGACCCGACCGTCTCCACCCGCGCCTCGATCCGGTTCATCGTCTCGCTCGCGCTGAGGGTGATCGCGTGACCCGCCTCGTGCGCCTTGTCGAACGCCTTGGCGATGACCTTATCGATATCCGCTCGCGCCTCGTCCACGCGTTCACGCAGCGCCTCGATCCCCTCGTCGCTGATCTGCTCGCTCCGCTCGATCGATTCACGCAGCGCCGCCAGACGCGCATCGACCGACTGACCCAGCGCCTCAAGCTCGCCCGCGTGCTCCTGCGTGCGTTCGATCGCCTCATGCGCGCGCCGCTCGGACGCCTGCACGCGTTCCTCCGCGCCGCGGATGATCTCGTCGATCCGTGCTTCGCTCGCGGCCAATCGCTCATTGATCACCCGATCGATCCGCTCGCTCATCGCCTGCGCGTCCGGGAGCGCCTGCTGCACCTTCTCAAGAAGCAGATCCGTCCGCTCGGCACGCTCGTCGATCATCTTGAGCATCCGGATCCCCGCCTGCAGGCGCTTGTTCACCGAATCGCTCGTCTCGTTGCAGCGCCGGATCATCGCGTCCGCATCCGTCGAGAAGTCCTCCAGGGTCCGCCCCTGAGCGCTCGCCTGAGCGATGATCCCCTTGAGGGTCTCCGCATACTTCGCAAACGCGCTCGCGTCGAGCACCCTGGGCGTTAGGAACATGTCGTCCGCGTCACTCTTCTCGATCGTCGTTCGGGGCTCCACGATCGCGCCGTTCGCCGACGATCGCGCCTCCGTGCTCGAGATCCGCAGCGTGCTCTTGTGCGTGGCGCTTTCGTTACTCATCAATCTAGCTCCCGCCCCATATCGTTCAAGGGGCTGCTCACGGCGCATTTCTCGCGCACCTCGGGCGCGAACGGAACGCACTGCGTCCAGATAACTTCGGCAGATTCCCCCTCCACACTCAAGAATCGCTGCCCAAGACCCCGGGTTCACGCGCATGTTTCCCCCCTGCGCATACACTCCCCCGTGAAAAAACGCGATCACAACCCCGATCTCACCGACGCATCCCGCGGCAAACGCCTCCAACGCGTCATGGCCGACGCAGGTGTCGGGTCCCGACGCGCCTGCGAAACCATGATCGAGCAGGGCGATGTCACCGTCAACGGGCACCCCGTCACCACCCTCCCCGCATGGGTCGACCCCGAGGAGGACCGCATCGTCGTCGCCGGCAAGGTCCTCCCCCAGCCCGATCGCAAGATCTATGTCATGCTCAACAAGCCCCCACGCACCCTCTCGACCGCCAAGGACGAGCCGGGCGCGGACCGGCGCACCGTCACCGAGCTCGTCGATCACCCCGCCGCGCCCCGACTCTTCCCCGTCGGACGCCTCGACTTCGACACCGTCGGGCTCATCCTCCTCACCAACGACGGCGAGCTCGCCAACCGACTCACCCACCCCCGATACGGCGTGCCCAAAACCTACCGCGTCGCTGTCAAGGGCTCGCTCGACGAGGACGCGATCAAAGAACTCGAACGCGGAATCTATCTCGCCCAGCGCAAAGCAGGACGCACCGAGGGCGCCGTCCGCACCGCCCATGTCGAGATCAACCTCATCGCCCGCGAACGCGACAGCTCTGTCGTCGAGCTCACCCTCCGCGAGGGTCGAAACCGACAGGTCCGACGCATGCTCGCCGCGGTGGGGTACCCCGTCAAGAAGCTCGAACGCATCGGCATGGGACCCGTCCGACTCAAGGGGCTCGCCCGAGGGCAATGGCGCGAGCTGACCCGCGAGGAGATCCGCGACCTCAAACGCGCCGCCGCCGACCAACGCGCCGACAAGAAGAAGTCCGAGCCCGGTTCCTCGAGCGGGTCCCGACGCGCCCGCGCCCGTCAACGCGCCGCCCAACAACCCCAGGAACGCAAGCAGCCCTACATCGCGCCCGACGCCGCGATGAACAGCGCCCAGATCCGCAAGCGCAAGATGAAGAACGCCATTAACCGGGCGACAAAGCCCGCCCCCGATCGCAAACCTTCGCCCAAGACGCCCAAAGATCAAGCCGAATAACCCTGACAGACCCATCGGGCCCGCCGCGTCGTTTGAGCCGCCCCAGAGCGTCACCACATGAGCGAGCCCCAAACCCCCAACCCGATCGAGACCACCATCGAGAAACAGGTCCGTGACTGGCGCGCCGAGTTCCAGCGCATCTGCATCGTCACCAAGATCGGGATCATCGGGCTCTACAAGTCCCAGCTCCCCCGCATGGCCGCCGCCCTCGCGTTCCGGACCATCTTCTCCATCATCCCCGTCATGGCCATCGGGCTCCTCATCTTCGGGTCCATCGTCTCCGAAGACCAGGTCGAGTCGGGCGTCCGACGCGTCCTCGACTTCGCCGGCATCTCCCAGATCTCCACCCTCGATCCCAACGCGCCCGCATCCGAGCCCCAGTACGGCCCCGAACCCGAGTCCGTCCCCACAAACCAACCCCCCCAGGGCACCGCGGCGAACACCACCAAACCCAAGCAGCCCGACCCCTTCGCCAACGCCGACCTTGAAGAGCTCATCACCGACCTCATCACCCGTGTCAATACCTCGATCCGCAATGTCCCCACCGGCTGGATCGCGCTGACCTCGGGTCTGGTGCTGCTCTACGCCGCGATGTCGATGCTCATCGAGATCGAGAAGTCCTTCAACCAACTCTGCGGCGCACCCAGCGGGCGACCCTGGCTCCGCCGACTCATGCTTTACTGGACGATCCTCACCGCCGGGTCACTCCTCCTCGCAGCGACCTTCCTCGCGGGCGACGCCTTCACCCGATGGGTCGTTTCCATCGCGGGACAGGACTCCATCGTCGGCGCCGTCATGGCGGGGTACGGCGTCTCCGTCCTCATCTCCACCATCCTCCTCCTCGGCGCCTACACCACCATCCCCAACACCCGCATCAAGTTCCGCACTGCCCTCGCCGGCGCCTTCTTCGCCGCCGTCCTCTGGGAACTGGGCAAGCTCGGGTTCACCACCTACCTCCGCTACACCACCACCTACTCCAAGTTCTACGGCTCGATCGCCATCCTCCCCCTTTTCCTCCTCTGGGTGTACCTGACTTGGCTCATCGTCCTCTTCGGCGTCCAAGCAAGCTACGCCCTCCAGAACTTCCACCGCCTCGTTCATTCCAAGCTCAACCCCTCCTCACGCGACGATGCCGATCATCCGCTCATGGACCCCCTCGTCGCCCTGAGCGTCGCCCGTGCCATCCAGGACGGGTTCGAGAAGGGCAAGCCCGTCAGCGCCGATCAGGTCGCCCAGATCACCAACCTCAAGCCCGCCCAAGCCGCCGAGGTCATCGCCGTCCTCAAGCGAGGCGGGTTCATCCTCAAAAACGAAGAAGGCGATCGCGACCCAAGGTGGACCCCCGCACGACCCGCCGAGCAGATCTCCCTCGACGAGATCCTCCGCAGCGCCCAAACCCTCGACGCCTTCCGGGTCTCCAGCGCCGATGACATGCTCCCCGCATCGATCCTCGACGCAACGATCGCCTCCTGTTCGGGCAAGACACTCGCGGATCTCCGCCCAAACCCGGGCACCCAATCCCCCTCGCCCTGAACCATTCCTTTGCCCGGATTCTGCGACCGATTCCGGGTTTCCGCCTATGCTTCCCGTCCCAATGAACTACATCCAACTCACCGAGTTTTCCATCTATCTCCAGCAGCGCCCCGGCGAACTCGCCGGGCTCCTCGACGCCGCCTTCGCCGCGGGCGTGGAGATCATTTCCATCTCCACGACCGAGCACCTCGATCGCGGGTGCGCACGGATCCTGGGACACCCCGAAGAGTCCCTCCGGTTCGTCTGCGAATCCATGGTGGAATCAGGCGTCGGCCCCGTCGTCGAAGCGCCCGTCATCGGGATCAATGTCGAAGACCGCCCGGGCGTCGTGCGCGACCTCACCGTCCTGATGGCCGACAACCGGATCAATGTCCGCTACTGCTACTTCGTCCCCGCGTCCAAGGTCTCCCCGCAGACCCTGTGCGTCTTCCGCTTCGACGAGCACGAGAAAGCGATCGAGCTCATCGAGCAGACCGATTGGCCCACGGACATCATCGACTCCATGAGCGACCCCGACGCGACCAACGACGCACGCGACGAATCCGCCGCCTGATCGCATCGCCCGCAAGCAACGACGCGAATACACGCGTATACTCGTTCAAATCGCGCACATCGCGCGCTCGTCGATCCGGGAGCAACACATGGGAATCGAAAGCGCCATCACCACCGACAATGTCCTCACGACCCAGCTCCGGCGGGTCGTCAACTGGGCACGCCGTTCCAGTCTCTGGCCCATGCCCTTCGCGACCGCATGCTGCGGGATCGAACTGATGGCCACCGCAT
>CBDDIA010000012.1:0-16453 GCA_965228685.1 Phycisphaerales bacterium | reverse complement strand
GGGTCGGGGTTCTGCATGATGCCCCACCCCGGGAGCTCGTGCGCCCACGACAGCCACGGATCGAAGAACTTGCCCTCAGGGCCTCCGATCCACGAGAGCATGAGCAGCAGGATCCCCGTCGCGGAGAGCGCATACAGGATGCCCTTCTTCTCCGCGGGTGTCAGGGGTGTCATCTCCTTGGCGGGCTCGAGCGATTCGTCGGCTTGCGATTGGTCGTAGGTGCCCAATCGCGGTTCGATGATCTTGGCGGTGATGAACCAGCACACGAGCGTGACGAGGAAGGTGGACGCCGCCATGAAGTAGTAGTTCGCGACGGGCGAGACCTCGTAGGTGGGGTCGATGAGTCGGGCCGCCTCCTCCGTGATCCCCGCGAGCAACGGGTCGACGGTTCCGATGAGGATGTTCGCGGAGTACCCGCCCGAGACTCCGGCGAATGCAGCGGCCATCCCCGCGAGGGGGTGACGCCCGAGCGCGTGGAAGATCGCCATCGCGAGGGGGATGATGACGACATACCCCATCTCCGACGCGGTGTTGGACACGACCGCTGCGAACACCACGACGAGCGTCACGAACTGAGGCGGCGCCCACAGGATCGCGCCCCGGATGATCGCGGTGAGGAGCCCTGATTTCTCCGCGACACCGACGCCGAGCAATGCAACGAGGACGGTCCCCAACGGCGCGAACCCCGAGAAGTTGGTGACGATGTTCTGGAAGAGCCACCGGATCCCCTCGGGCGCGAGCAGGGAGTTGGTCGTGATGACCACGCCCTCGTTGCCCGGACGCGGGTCGTTGACGGACACGCCCAGGGCGCTGGTGATCGCGGAGATGATGATGATCCCGAGTGCGAAGAGCGCGAAGAGGGTGACGGGGTGGGGGAGCAGGTTGCCCAGCCACTCGACGAACGCGAGGAACCGGGCGATGAAGCTGGCCTTGGGTTTGGTCTTGGGTTTGGGCTCGGGGGATGGATCGGGCATGGAAAGAGGGTACCGGATTCTGGGCGAGGGTACCACCAAGGATCGATATGACTCGCGTGGTTTGCGTATCGTAGTTGAATGGGTGATGCGCAGGAACAACGCCGGGTGAGCTCGGAACGGGCAGCGCTCAACGGGCTGCTCGTGAACGCGGGGCTCGCGGGCGCGAAGCTGATCACGGGAATCGTCGGGCACTCGTTCGCCCTCGTCGCGGACGCGGTTGAGTCGATGGTCGATATCGCGGGGTCGCTGATCGTGTGGCGGGCGCTGGAGTACGGGAACCGGCCTGCGGACGAGACGCACCCGTTCGGGCACGGGAAGGTCGAATCGCTGGCCGGGCTGGCGGTTGGGCTGCTCGTCGTGATCGCGGGCGTGGGGATCGGTGTGCAATCCGTGCACGGGATCCTCAACCCGCACCGGATGCCCGCGTGGTACACCGCGGTGGTGCTCGTCGGGGTGATCGCGATCAAGGAGACGATGTTCCAGATCACGCGGCACGCGGCACGCTCAAGCGGGAGCAGCGCAGGCATGGCGGACGCGTGGCATCATCGCTCGGACGCGATCACTTCCGCGGCGGCGCTCATCGGGATCATGATCGCGTTGATCGGCGGCGAAGAGTATGCGCCCGCGGACGATTGGGCGGCGCTGCTCGCGTCGGGGGTGATCGTGGCGAACGGGGTCCTGCTGGCGCGAGCGCCGATGGGGGAACTGCTCGATGCGAGTCAGCCTGACATGGCGCGTCGGTGCGGCGAGGTTGTGATGGAGATCGAGGGGATCCGTGCGATCGAGCAGTGCGAAGCGCGGAAGGTGGGGCGGCAGTACCGGGTGATCATGCACGCGGAGGTTGACCCTGATCTCTCGGTGTCCGATGCGCACGCGCTCACGGGGAAGGCGAAGGCGTTGGTTCGAGAGCGATTGCCCGAGGTGGCCTCGCTGCTCATCCATATCGAGCCGTTTGAGGGTGATACGGGCGAGTAGGAGTGCTTCCTTCGTGCGGGGATCCGCTTTGGGTTGCGGTCGCGGCTAGACTGGCGGATGGAGAACTCCCGTTTCGTTTCATCTGAGATCGGTTCCGAGTCCATCATGCGCGACAAGTTGTCGATGGTGTTGTTGTGATCGAGCTCCCTTGCGTCGCGTGCGGCGGGACCTGTTGCACGGGTCATCGGGGCGTGCTGCTCGATGACGGATCGATCCTGCCTTTCGTCGATGGGCGCTGTCCGAACCTCGATGAGGCGGGCGGGTGCACGATCTACGAGACGCGCCCGCAGGGCTGCCGGGACTTCGATTGCTCCAAGGAACCCGGGTACCTGCGCGATCATCCTCGGATCGCGGCGCTGCTGACGGTGAACGGGATCGCGTTCGAGCGACTCCCGGCGTTGGAGTGAGTGGTAGGTTTGAGCGGAGGGTGTGAATGCCAAGGTCACGAAGAACTCCAAGGGGATGTGATAGGATGTGGGTATGTGTGAGGAACATCCCCAATGGGAATCAGTCAATCAGATAGACGCGGCTGGGTATGAATATCAGCTGCGGCGTGAGTTGGATGAGGGACATGTCCTATTCGGGCGAGATTGCCTTGTCATCGCATCATGCACGGCGTGCGATGACATCATGCTCGAAGATGTCATTACCGGACAGCGGTATGTGTGTCATCTGACATATGGAGAGAAGCAGGCTCCGCCGTACCCTTGGACTGTTGAGTTTGGGAAGGCGTGGGATCGCGTTGAAATGAGCGATGGAGCTTTTCTTGTCGATGTCGAAGCGACGCAGTCGCACTATCGTGATCAGGAGCAGGCACGCTTTGGGAACTGCGAGTGTGGGACATGTCAGCGATTGGGTGAGCATCGAGATCAGCTACTCCATCCCAAGACAATGCAGTTCTTAAACTCGATCGGCATTGATCCGATGAAGCCGCTTGAAGCGGTGAACATGGGGGCATCGGACACTGGGGGGGAGTGGGTCGAGCTGAACTATCACCTTCGGGGTCGAATCGATGAGGGCGTCGATGCAGATCAGTATGGTCATCGCAATGTTCACATGGAATTCGCAGGTGATTCAGTGTTGATATCGGATCACACAGGCCCAGATCCAAGTGAGTTAGAACTCAAGAATCCATGGCTTCAGGCCTATGTGTGGATTGATACGAATGTAATCAAAGACACCGGATCGCGGATTCAGGAGTAGATCCACGCCGGGTGCCCTGCCTTGACCCGCCAGGGCAAAGCAGGTTCTTGGGTGTCTCTCGTTCCTGCTTTGTCCGACTTCGTCGGATCAAAGCAGGGCACCCAAGTCTTTGTGCCTCCCCCGCACCTGGCGGGGGAGGTGTCACGCGCAGCGTGACGGAGGGGGTCTTTGTCCCTCCCCGCGCCCCGCGGGGAGGTGTCTGCGCAGCAGACGGAGGGGTCTTGGTGTGCGTTGGTGACTGAGAAGACCCCTCCGTCACGCGAAGACGCGTGCCACCTCCCCGCGGGGCGCGGGGAGGGGCAAGAGTTGAAGACCCCCTCCGCCTCGAAGACTCGGCACCTCCCCCGTCAGGACGGGGGAGGCACAAGAGGGGCGACACAAGAGGAGGTGCGTGTTAGCGGTACAACTTCGCGAGGTGCTGGAAGTAGTTCGGATAGGTCTTGGCGACGCACTTGGGGTCGTTGATGGTGATGTTGGGTCGGCGCAGGGCGAGCAGCGCGAGGGACATGGCCATGCGGTGGTCGTCGTAGGTGTCGAAGGCGACGGCAGGGGCGGTGTCGGAGCAGTCGATGCCGCCTTCGGGCGGGGTGATGGAGAGGGCATCCTCGTCGCCGTTGAGGTTGTCGGCGATGGTGACGCCGAGCTTTGCGAGTTCGGTCTTCATCGCGTCGATGCGGTCGCACTCCTTGACGCGGAGGGTCTTGACGCCCTTGACGATGGTGGTCCCGGGCGCGAAGCACGCGACAGACGCGAGGGACATCACCGCGTCGGGCATGTCACGCATGTCGCACATGATGGGGCGCAGGTCGTAGGTGCCCTTGACGGCGAGGGTGTTGTCGCGTGCGATGAGGGTGCATCCCATCTGCTCGAGCAGGGTGGGGAAGTGCGCGTCGCCCTGGAGGGAGGTGGTGGAGTTGCTGAACCCCTCGACACGCACGGTGGCGCTCGGGAGCAATGCGCCCGCAGCCCACCAGTAGGTCGCGCCCGATGCGTCGGGTTCGATGTCGAGTTGGAACCCGTTGAACCCGGGGAGGACCTGGATGACGGAGAGGTCCTGCGCGGATCGGGTCTTCACGCCCAGATGATCGAGCAGGTCGAGGGTCATCTGGACATAGGACTGAGAGGTGATGCCGTTCGGGAAGGTGAGGGTGAGCCCGTGCTCAAGGAAGACGGCGGTGAGCATGAGGGCGGAGACGAACTGGGAGGATTGGGTGGGGGCGATGGAGATGGTGTTGGTTGGGAGACCCCCTCCGCCGACTTCGTCGGCACCTCCCCCGTCAGGACGGGGGAGGCACGAAGAGGGTGTGATCGTGAGCGGGGGGCAGCCGGGGGTGCCTTGGTAGGCGATGGTGCACCCGAGTTGTTCGAGGAGGGATGCGAGCTCAGCGATGGGGCGCTGCTGCATCCGGGCGTTGCCGGTGATGGTGAGGGGGGCATCCGCGAGGAGGGCGGACGCGGTGAGGAACCGGGTCGCGGTGCCCGCGTTGTTGAGATCGAGGGTGGAATCCTTGGGGTTGACCTTCCACTTGCCACCCACGCCGGTGATCTTGAGGGCGTCGGGGTTGGAGTCGTCGATCGATGCGCCGAGTTGGGTGATCGCGGCGAGCATCCGCTGGGCGTCGTCGGCTTCGGTCAGGGGGTGGTGGAGCGTGGAGGTGCCCGGCGCGAGGGCGGCGAGCAGAAGGGCGCGATTGGTGATGGACTTGGACCCGGGTGGGCGGAGCGTGATGTCGATCGGCGCCTGCCCGGGTTGGCGCGACCAACGCGGGAGCGGGAGGTGCTCGGGGAGGTCAGCGAGTGCGAGGGTGGTGGGGTTGAGCTCGGGCATGGGGAAGGGTAGGGGGATTCTTCGGCTATTTGAATGAACGGCGAACCTCGGAAGGGCTGACGGTGTTGCCCTCTTTGTCGACAAAGCGGAGTCTCAACGGGAGTAGGACTTCCAATCCGAGTGAGACATCGATTCCATCCATGAGTTTGTCGTAGATTGGTGAATAGATCGTGCGTTCGTAGACGAGGGTGTAGTCGCCGATGAAGTGGTTGCTTCTTGAGTTTGCGTACTGGATCGGGATCACCAGGTCGCCTGATTGGTTAATGAACCCGGTTCTGATTTGTGGTGTGATTCCACGAGAGAAGATCTCGTTTCGAACCTGGGCCATGCCGTTCACGAATGAGCTGACGTAGTCATAGTTGGCTTTGAAGGCGATCGAGCCGTCGGGGTGGATAAACGCGCCGGTTCCGTCGGGCAAAGCAACATGAGCGAGTCCTTCGCAGAACTCTCTTTGGGCGTATTTGTAGATCGGTGGCAAGACGAGATCGCCGGAGGAGTTGTGATAGCCTTGATAGTTACTCGTCAGGCCAGATCTAGTCCGGAAGTTCCTCGTCTTGTCATAGAAATGCACACGATCGATGCTCGGGTCGCGTGTGGGCTTGTAGGCGATCCCGTTTGTGATTGCGTGATCTACGAGTTCGTCCCAGATGCGGTCATGCTTTGCGTTGCTGCTATGGAGAAGGACGAGATGAAATGGGTACACGCAGATACAAGCGATCAAGATGAGGATCGTGATCTTGAGCTTACGATGTGTTCGGAACAGCTTGCGCATTCAGCGTCAGTATACAACAAAGAGGAACATGCAGGAGACTTCGTCACCTGCTTGGTACCTAATGCTCAGTTGGTTTGGGTTCACGCCTTCTTCACGAACTCGGACTTGAGTCCCATCGATCCGATCCCGGGGATGGTGCAGTCGATGTCGTGGTCGCCGTCGACGAGGCGGATGTTTTTGACTTTGGTGCCGCCTTTGACGACGAGGGATGAGCCCTTGACCTTGAGGTCCTTGATGACGGTGACGGTGTCGCCGTCGGCGAGGGGGTTGCCGTTGGCGTCGCGGACGATGGAGGCCTCGGCTGCGGCTTGGGCGTCGGCTTCGGTCCACTCGTGGGCGCACGCGGGGCAGACGAAGAGGGTGCCATCGTGGTAGGTGTCGTCGGCGTGGCAGGTTGGGCAGGGGGGGTATTCGGACATGGGGGTGGACCGGTGGGGGGGCTGGTGGATGAGGGGAGACCCCCTCCGTCACGCTTCGCGTGCCACCTCCCCCGCCAGGAGCGGGGGAGGCACGATTAAGAGTCTTTGCGGAAGACCGCCACAATGTCTTCGACGGGGACGACGAAGAGGCGGTTGTCGCCTTCGAAGTCGACGGGGATGGCGTGCTTGGGGTTGAAGAGGACGCGGTCGTAGTTGCGGATGGGGTAGTCCGGGTCGTTCTCGACCTGGGCGGCGATCGTGACGACGCGACCCGTGAGGGTGGGGATCTCGATCTTGTCGGGGAGGTGGATCCCGGACTTGGTCTGCTTCTTGTCCTCGTCCTTGCGGATCAACACACGCGCGCCGATGGGTTCGACGGTTTCGAGCTCGGCTTTGGGTTTGTTCTGAGGCATGGGGGATGGTAGGGGTTCTGGTGCTTGTTTTTGAACGCAGAGGCCGCAAAGGTGACGCAGAGGTTGGTGAGGCGTGTCGGGTGGTTGGGGGCGGATGAGAGATCGGGTCAGTGGGGAATGTAGGAGTTGTCGTATACGCTCAGGCGTTCGAGGGTTGGTGGGGCGAGGGAATCGGTGATGTTGAGTCGGATGGCATCGGCGATGATGGGATTGAACTGGGCGATGCGGTGGTGGCCGACTGTTGTGCCATTGAAGATGGTGGTCCAGGTTCCATCGATGCGGGCTTCGAGGTTCCATGCGCGGATGCGTTGCCCGAGCTCGATGTGTTCCTGCAGGATGGCGTGTGAGACGGGTTGCGGGCGATCGAGTTCGATGAAGATCGAGGAGGAGTGTTGGTTGTCAGGCGCAGCCCAGTAGGTCGTGTCGTTGTTGTCCGTGAGGTTTGATGCTTCGTAACCTGCGCCTCTGGAGTTGCTCGCAACGGCTGGTTGATCTTGTACGAGATCGTCATCGAACATCTTCTGAAGGTGCTCGCTCATGAAACGGAGCGCGAGCGCTTCGAACTCGTGGATCTGCCCGCTTCGATCAGGTGCAAAGTTGAGCAGCAGGTTGGTGTTGTGACCCACTGAGTTCAGGTAGATATCAATGAGTTGATCTTTACGCTTCACTGAGTCGTCCGACTCCTGCGACCAGTACCATCCCTTGCGGATGGAGACATCGGTCTCAGCGGGGAACCAGGTGTCGGCGCCTTCGATTCCGGTGTTGAGGGTTGATGGGTCTTCTTCGATGCCCTGCGGATGGGTTGCCCATTGGGTGGGGTTGGCGTATCCCGATTCGTTGCCGACCCAGCGGATGCCGCCGGGGACATTGGTGTTGGGCGGGGCGAAGATCACTGCGTCGGGCTGGAGGGTGTTGACAGTCTCGATGAAGCGGGGCCAGTCGTAGTCCTGGTGTTTGTCGGGGTTGTTGCGATCGCCGTTGGCGCCGTCCCACCAGACTTCCGCGATGGGGCCGTAGTTCGTGAGGAGCTCGGTGAGCTGGTTGTTGTAGAAATCGTTGTAGGCTTCGTCATTGCGCCCGTAGTCAGGGTGGTTCTGGTCCCAGGGGGAGATGTAGACGCCCATCCAGAGCCCGTATTTCTCGCACGATTCGGCAAGGTCTTTGATGACATCGCCCGTGCCTTCGCGCCATGAGGACGCAGCGACATCGTGCTCGGTGTACGCGGAAGGCCAGAGGCAGAACCCGTCGTGGTGTTTGGCGGTGATGATGACGCCGGTGAGTCCGGCCTCTTTGAAGATGCGGCACCATTGATCGGTATCGAGATCGGTAGGGTTGAAAGTATCGGGGTGCTCGCGACCGTGCCCCCACTCGACGCCGGTGAATGTGTTCATGTTGAAATGGACGAACGCGTAGAACCGGTGATCGTGCCAGGCGAGCTGTTGGGGGGTGGGGATGGCGCCGAAGGGCTCGGGCGGGGAGACGACGGGCGTCGTGGTGCATGCGGGGAGCAGGAGGAGGGGGATCAGGGCGAGGATGATCAATCGTCTGTGCATGAGATGAGTATAGAGGTAACTGGGTGTCCCCCAGATGGGCGGGTATCGTCGGCAAATTGTGCGGAACGGGCATGGGCAGATTGAAGTGGGGGTGTCGGTGGGCCGATAAGCACGGCAGTCCTTTCTCCATCAAACTCAGACAGGAGCCCTCCCATGAGCAATCACGCCCGCGTCAACCGTCGTCAGTTTGAGCGATTCATGCTCGAGCCCGGGTACACGAGCGCTGCGTTGCGTGTCCATCCCGACGAGCAGGTCTTCACGCGTGAGGGGCACATCTACGACATCTCCGAGGGCGGGGTGTGCTTCGAGATGGATCAGGCGATCGAGCCCGGGAGCACCGTGTCGATGCGGGTTGATCTCCCCATGAACGCCAAGGACATCGGCCCGGGGCGCAGCGTGTTCCTCACGGGGAACATCGTGTGGTGCGACGCCGACGAGATGGGCGCGGTGCGGATGGCGCTGGCGATCACCCGTTTCGATCGAGCGGGCGACAAGGGGCGCATGATGCGGGCGCTGACGAGTCAGCGGTACCTGCGGGCTGCGTGAGTTCACTCGCAAACAAGAATCATTGGCCACCCTTCGGGGTGGTTTTTTCGTGGGGTCTTCCGCGCTTCGTTGATCGATCTTTTCATCGTGCCTCCCCCGTCCTGACGGGGGAGGTGAGCTTGAGCGCAGCTCAAGGTCGGAGGGGGTCTTCTGAGAGTTGCGCGCATATCAAGACCCCCTCCGTTCCGCCAGAGGCGGACCACCTCCCCCGCTCCGCCACTGGCGGACGGGGGAGGCACAAGATTGCATCCGCATGGCTTCCGTTCCTGCTTTGCCCTTCGGGTCAAAGCAGTGCACCCTGCGGGGGAGGTACAAGAGGAACGCGGGATCACGGCGAACAGAAGGGCAGTTCGCAACTTTCCGGTTGGTATCCGTTACCATACACGCGTCCACCCTGTTTTGTCGTGAAGGATCTCTCCCATGCTTACGCCCCGTGCTTTGATCAATGCCGTGCTTGTCGGCTGCTTCCTCGTATCTCCCGCCATCGCCTCCATCGCCCAGCCCGACACGGCTGACGACATCCGGCGCAAGCGGGCCCAGCGCCAGCTCGATGAGAACCGTCGTGCGATCGAACGCGAAGCGGAGGACATCACGCCCGCGGACTTGCCTCCGATGGACCCAACGCTCGTCAAGCAGTTCGACGAGATGCTCGCGGTGATCGCGTCGCCGGAGATGGAGGGGCGCGTGCCCGGGTCACAAGGGATCGAGAAGGCAGCGGACTACATCCAGGCGCACCTGGAGGAGCTCGGGCTCACCCCCGCGTTCATCAAGGACATGGATCACGGCGGGTCCTCGGAGGACATGCCCAATCATTTCCGTCAATCGATGCAGATGGGCACGCACACCAGCGCGACGGGCGTGACGCTCGCGTTCGGGGACGCGTCGTATACCGATATCGATGAGGTGTCGCCGCTCGCGTACTCGGGGTCGGACGAGGTGAGCGCGCCCGTGGTGTTCGCGGGGTACGCGATCGTGTCGGGGCCCAACAGCTATCTCGGGTTCGAGACGAGCGAGAGCGTCGAGGACAAGATCGCGATCGTGCTCAACTACGAACCCATGAACGAGGACGGGTCCTCGCAATGGAAGGACGAGGGGTGGACGCACAACTCGCGTCTCACCTACAAGGTGACGGCCCTCGATCGTCGGGGCGCTGCGGGCGTGATCATCGTGAACCCGCCCAGCGCGATGGACGATCGCGTGGATGTGCTCGAGAGCGTGGAGTCGACGGCGCCGCCTTCGAATCGGATGGGCGAGCGGGGCGGTCCCGAGTACGACATCCCCGTGGTGCACACGACGCCCGAGGTGGTTGGATCGATCCTCACCTATCTCGGTTCGGACATGGACCTGGGCGCGCTGATCGAGCGCGCGAACGCGGGCGGGGCGGTGATGCCATTGGGCGACAAGCCGATCACGCTGGGCGTGGAAATGGAACGCACCCCACGCATGACGGACAACATCGGCGCGATCCTGCGGGGCAAGGGCGCGCTCGCCGACGAGCTTGTGGTGATCGGGGCGCACTATGACCATGTCGGGTTCGGGAAGTTCGGGACGCGCCGACAGACGGATCGGGGCAAGCTCCACCCCGGCGCGGACGACAACGGGACGGGGACGACGGCCAACCTGATCACGGCCCAGCTCCTCACCCAGCGGTACGAGACCCTCACGGACCAGGACAACGCACGCTCGATCCTGTTCCTGTGGTTCACCGCGGAGGAGTCCGGGCTCAACGGTTCCAAGTACTATGTCGACAACCCGATCAAGAGTCTCGACGAGCACTTCGTGATGCTCAACATGGACATGATCGGGACCCTCTCCGACGGGCTCCTCGAGATCGGCGGGTTCGAGTACGGCGAGGGGTTCAAGGAGCTCGCGACGCCCGCGCTCGACGCGTCGGGTCTCCCGTACTCCACGGATGTGTCCGTGGGTTCGGGGCGCTCGGATCACGCGTCGTTTAATAACGCGGGTGTGCCGGCGCTGTTCTTCTTTACCGGGCTGCACGATCGGTACCACGCGCCCGAGGATACGCCCGAGCACCTCGACGACGAGGGCGCGGTGCGGGTCGCGTCGTTGGTCTCCAACATCGCGTTCGACGCGGCAACATTCACCGGCGACATCGTTCACCCCGACGACAAGAAGAGCGCGAGCGACGACGAGGGCCCCAAGGTCCGCGTGGGGATCATCCCCTCCAACGCCCGCGACAACGGCGGGATGCGCGTCGAACGCGTCTTTGAGGACACCTCCGCGTCGAGCGCGGGTCTGCGCCCGGGTGATCGCATCACGGGTTGGAACGGGACGAAGATCGACTCGGTCGAGACCTGGATGCCCATCCTCGCGGGTCATGTCCCGGGCGATGTGGTCAAGCTCGAGGTTGAGCGAGGCGACGAGACGATCGAGCTCGAGATGACGCTGCGTGGGATTGAGTGAGGACTTTGATATGGCACACTCGATCTCATGAGCAACAGCGGTGACATACAAGACAAGCTGCTCAACAAATGCATGCGTCATATCCGCAAGCATCAACCATCTTGCGCAGACGGCATGGCGTGGGTTTGTGAGCAGATTGAAGCCACCGTCGGCCCTGGCTGGAACCACGCCAAATCAGCGGACTGGAACGCAGCGTCGCAGCGATACACCGCGTGGTTCCTGAAGCACTTTGAGCGTGAACCAATGCCCGACACCATCGAGGCGTTCTGGTTCGAGACCCCCCAGCGACCTGAACCCGGCAGGCTCACTTGCGCAGGGGTTCGAGAAGCTCGGGCCCAAGCAGATGAGCTATGGGCTCGAGGAGGGATCTATCTGGCCGATGGATGACGACTTCGCCAGAGCTGACACTCTGGATACGCTCGAAGCGGTCATCCAAGCGTCCGGCTTCCGTGATGCGAAAGGCCTTGAACGAGATGAGCTGGGCATCGGCGAATGCGCCCTCTCCGCGTCGTTCATCACCCTTGCCGCGATGGAGGCCGCCGTCGCAGCCGACCTCCCCCGGCGTGTCAAGCACCGCTCGGGCGTCGCGCTCATCACCGGGTACGCATCGGGCGACGCCGTACCCATCCTGCAACTGCGTCCCAACGGGTGGGCCCCGGTCCGGCGTGTGCGGATGCCGAGCAAAGAACACTGGGAAGAGATCGCCTGGTACCCCGGGCTCGATGTGGCCGGATATCTCAGCGCGGGGTGCGATGCGAACATACGCGGGCACCTCGGGGAGACGCTGCTGATGCGTCACGCGATGTTCCTCACCCCCAAGCAGGTCGACCTGCTCATTGAGGCCGGTGCGGATGTCCACGCGAAGGACGACTCGGAGAGGAGTGTACTACACCATTGCAGCAGTGCTAGGCCGGACACCGTTGAGCGTTTGATTCACCACGGAGCAGATGTGAATGCCACTACCGACTTTGGATACAGTGTGCTGCATGCGTTGTCTTGGAACTACTCGAACACGGAGCTGATCCGTTTGCTGCTCACGCACGGCGCAGACCCCACAGTTACAAGCAATCCGGATAAACCAAAGAGTCCGCTCGACGGGGCCGCAAGCTATGTGGTAGACCCCGAGGTCATTCGCATGCTGCTGGACGCCGGGGCGCAGTTCATCGAGACAATCAGAGGTGGATCCAACCCGCTGCATGCGCTCGCAAGGTGCGGCGTGTTCCAAAAAGAGCACCGCGAGAACATCCCGCCACTCATCGCACTCTACAAGGAACTCGGCTTTGACATCAACGCCCGTAACGAGGAGGGTGATACGCCGCTCTGGGTCGCGTTAAAGAAGCACGCAACGGAACTCAGCGAACGCATTAAGTTCCTCCTTTCACCGCACGCACACCCCTATGGCAGCTGGGACTACAACCACGACTGGGTCGCGATCGAGCTCCTCAAGCAGGGTGCGGACCCCAACGCGACGATGCACAACGAGCAACAGTTTGTGCCCGCAGGTGCGACGCCATTGATGGTCCGCCGATACGACGATGCTCGCCTCGTCAAGGCCCTCCTCAAGCACGGCGCGGACCCGACACGGACAGACGACAAAGGGCGGACGGCACTCAATCATGTCCAAGAATCTGCGAGGGGATTTTTTACTCCCGGACGCGAAGGGTGCGCTGATGTGATCGAGTTGTTGAGCTCGAGATGACGCTGCGTGGGATTGAGTGATTCAAGGTTGATCGGTGAATGAAGGAACACCCCCGACCCCCACCCGGGGGGGGGGTGTTCCTTCATCAATCTGCCGCGCTGTTCTACGTGCCTCTGTCGCGCTGTTCTTCGTGCCTCCCCCGTCGGTCGAAGATCCGCCAACGGCGGAACGGGGGAGGTGGTCCGCCGAAGGCGGATCGGAGGGGGTCTTGGTATGCGTGGGTCTCTCAGAAGACCCCCTCCGTCTCGCTGCGCTCGACACCTCCCCCGCCAGGAGCGGGGGAGGCACAAGAGGACGGGGGAGGAGAGAAGACTCCCTCCGCATCGCACGGTTTGTGCGCACAAAGTGGTCGTCGGGTGCGCGCTCTTTGAGATTGTGGAAGATTTTTGTATCCCGCTGCGCGATGGGGGGTTATCGCGTGGGGTGTGCGGGCGCATTGACCGGGTTTGTGCGCACAGATCGGGTCGCGGGGGGGTGTTGGTAGAGGCGCGCGTTGGGCGCGCTGATACATGCATCGGGAGGAGTCTTCGTGCTTGTCTCGCTCTTCATCTTTGTGCCTCCCCCGTCCTGACGGGGGAGGTGGGCTTGAGCGCAGCTCAAGGTCGGAGGGGGTCTTCTGAGAGATCCATGGACGACAAGCCCCCCTCCGTCACGCTGCGCGTGCCACCTCCCCCGCCAGGGGCGGGGGAGGCACAAGAGGAGCCGGGGGAGGCACAGGGGGACGGGGAAGGCACGAAGAGCGTCACCGAGATACAGAGGAGCAGAATCAGATGTCAGATCAACACGAACACGAGTTCAACACATCCCCCCACCCGGCGCTCATGGGGATGACGCCGTTGGAGATCGGGGACATGGACACGGGCGATCCGGGGATCGTCCGGAACAGGATGAAGCACTACCGCAACGAGCCCGTGCATTGGCTCGAGCCTGGGCGGATCGCGATGGGGAAGGTCAACATGATCGCGGGCGATCCAGGACTCGGCAAGTCATTCATGACGATGGAGCTCGCGGCCCGCGCCTCGCGGGGGGAGATCGGATCGGCGGGATCGACGGTCGTGGTGATGAGCGCGGAGGACGACCCGTGCGACACGATCGCGCCGCGTCTTCGGAACATGGCTGCGAACCTGAACAATGTCCACTTCATCGAGGGCATCCGGCGCGAGCCCGGCGGGTGCATCGACCTGCTCACGCTCGACCGCGATTACGAGCGGTTCGAGCAGATGATCCTCGACGAGTTCCCCGTGTCGTTGATCATCATCGACCCCATCAGCGCGTACATGGGCAGCGCGGACTCCCACAACAACACGGAGGTGCGGGGGGTGCTCGCGCGTCTCTCCACGCTCGCCGCCCGCACGGGCGCTGCGGTGGTGTGCGTGACGCATCTCAACAAGGACACCTCGGGCAAACGCGCGGTGTACCGCACGATGGGCTCGCTCGCGTTCACGGCTGCCGCTCGCACGGTGCAGCTCGTCACCAAGTACGAGCCCACCAAGGGTCACACGGACGAGCACGCGAAGGACAAGCGCGTGGTGTCGCTGGTGAAGAACAACCTGGGACGGATCCTGCCCGCGCGGGTGTTCGTGATCAACGACGGGATCTGCACCTGGATCGACGAGGAGCTGGATATCGACGCGGACCACTTCGCCAATGGGAGTGTGAGCTTCGATGCGCCGGAGACGAAGACGGATCGGGCGGTTGAGTTTCTGGAACGGATGTTGGACGCGGGGGCGCAGCCGGCGAAGGAGGTGTTTGAGCGCGGGGCGGCGTTGGGGTTGAGCATGACAGGGCTCAAGCGTGCGCGTGATGTCATGGGCGCGGTGAGTTACAAGGAGGGGAAGGTGTGGTACTGGTCGCGCGATGGGAGGCCCGAGGAGATCCGCGAGTTGGTGCGTGACGCGGTGGAGCCGGCGCTTCCAACGGAGCTGGGCGAGCACGGGACATACTGACGCGCGTGCATCACCGTCCATCCATCCGTCCGGTCTCTGTCCCAGAGCCTGGACGGATGGATGGACGGTTGGGATTGGGTACCCAGTTGCGCCCGGTGCCCTGCTTTGACCCGAAGGGCAAAGCAGGAACAGGAGACCATGAAACAAAGACTCTTGCGTTCCTCCCCCGTCTTCACTGCGCTCCTTCCCCGCCCTTGCGGGGGAGGTGTCGAACGAAGTGAGACGGAGGGGGTCTTGGTGTGCGTGGGTTTCTCAGAAGACCCCATCCGTCTTCAGCTGCGCCGAATCTACCTTCCCCGCAGGGGCGGGGAAGGAGCGCAGAGTCATCAACAACACAGAAAAGCAACAACCCATAAAACGATCAACACAGGAAGCAACGACATGGAATACAACGAGTTTAATCTCGACGCGCACCACGCCCGTCTGATGCGTGAGCGGTCCCAGATCTACGGCGACCCGCGCGAGAACCACCGCGCCATCGCGCTCGCATGGGCAGCCCTGCTGCACCCGCACGCGGAGAAGATCGCGAACCTGGAACCGATTCCGGAACACACGATCGCGTTGATGATGGCGATGTTCAAGCTCTGCCGATCCCGCCGAGCATTCCAAGAGGACAACTACGACGATGCACGCGTGTACCTCGGCTTCGCCCAACGATGGCAAGGCGAGGGTACCCCTCAGCACCCAGCGTGACTCAACCAAGGAACACCCCGAACCCCCACCGAGGGTTCGGGGTGTTCCTTCATTGAACGATCGAGTACGCCCGGTGCCCTGCTTTGACCCGCAAGGGCAAAGCAGGAACGGGAGACATACGAAGTGGTGATCTTGTGCCTCCCCGTCGGTCGAAGATCCGCCAACGGCGGAACGGGGGAGGTGCCCGACGAAGGAGGGCGGAGGGGGTCTTCTGCGGCAGGTGCATCACCGTCCATACATCCGTCCGGCCTCTGTCCCAGAGCCTGGACGGATGGATGGACGGTTGGGATTAGGTGCCCAGTTGCGCTGGGTGCCCTGCTTTGACCCGAAGGGCAAAGCAGGAACGGGAGACATGCGGATGTAATCTTGTGCCTCCCCCGTCCTGACGGGGGAGGTGGCACGCGCAGCGTGACGGAGGGGGTCTTTGAGATCAACTCATTGCGTGTTGCAGTGACTGTCGAATCGCATCTGCGTGCTTAAACAGGTCATCAACTGAATCGATTGGTATCTTGTTCTCGTGCTTGTTCTCATCGAGAACCCCCAGATACTTCTGAGATCGGTTGAAATGAAGTCTGCAGATTGGCTTGCGGTTGTTGTCATCAAGCAAGACCCCGAAGTACGACTGCACATCCCGTGCTGCTACTCGCTTTGGATCAACCATATCACGCAGGATGGCTTTGACGATGTAGAAGCCGTTCAACTCCTCATCCGTAGTGACAATGTCCTCAGCATTCGTCTTCGGGATCTGGTTCTCCGGCGTGGTCATCTGCTCTGGTTCATTGGGCTGCTCAGCTTCTCGATTCTGAAGCAGCGCAGAACGAAGCCTCGACTCAACCGCAGCACTGATGTGTTCGTTCAATGCTGAACGAACAATCGTCTTGTATCGATCAATCACATTCTGGCGCATTTGCCCCGAGTGAACCGGGTCCGCAAAGAGACGGATCAGCTCGGTTGATGGGTCGTTTAACTCTCGGGCGAAGTGCTCTTTGATCAACGACTTCGCGTATA
>CBDDIA010000011.1:0-42601 GCA_965228685.1 Phycisphaerales bacterium | reverse complement strand
AGGCAGTCCATTGTTCGGCCCGCCCCACCCTGCAAGAACCCATGTCGGTCCTCCATTCAAACCGCAGACATCATCGATGATCCACAGACGCCCGAACTGTTCCATGACCGCGGCGTAGGTCACGCCGGTATAGATGTCCTCAACAAGCCCGGGCGTCCCCTCGAACCGAGTCCCGAAGTTCCCCCAGTTCGTCCACGCGTTGCTGCCCGCCACATTGCGCCCGTACAGCTTCCCATCGTTCCCGACGATCATGATCGAACTGCCGCACGCGGTGTCGGTCGAGTCATACGGCCAGGGGCTCGCACCAGTTGGGTTCGGCGACTGGTTGTTCATGAAGGTGATCCCAACGCCGGGATCCCAGCGGATCAATCGCCCGTTGGAGTTGAACGCAACGCCACCGCTCGGCAGCGGACCAGCCGGCGCGCCAATCGCGGGCGCAGAATACCCCGCGCCGCGATCGAGAAAACTCTCGGTCCAGTCCGTGTTGAGATCGTACTTGGCGATGTGAAGATTGAACCGCAGCGGGATGGTAAAGAAGCTCCCATCGAGCGACATAGCGCCGGGGGCTGAGCAACGCAACGGGATCTGGCTCGCGGTCTTCTGATGCGAGCTCGAGTAGGAACGCTGCTGCTGGGACAAGGCCGGTGATGAGCACAACCCCGCTACGGCGGTGAGTGCGAACAGGGTGCTGCGGATATTGGTGCGAGTCATGTTGATCTCCTTCGTGCTTGCGTGGCTTGCCCACACGCGGGCGTGCCTCACCCCAAGTCCGAAGCCCGATCGAAGATCTCGCAGAACATATGCAGATTTTTTGATAAACACCCCTGGAAGCCCTGAAATGCTGATTTCACTCAGCGTATCGACTCCGCCCACTCACGCATCGCCGCTGCCCGCGATGGCGTATGTCCATGCTGCGCCTCGAAACGAGCGGCGTGATACTCCAGGTTGCCCACGATGCATCTGTTTGGCGCGTCTAGATCGATCAGGTACAGCTGCCCGCCCCGCTCGGGGTGATCCGGGTGCACTTCGCCGCTCGCGGCCAAGTATCGTCCATCAGGGCTGAACGCGAGCCCGAACACGCCCAACTCGAACAGGTTCAGCGCCGCCAGCTCGCGCCGCTGACGCACATCCCAGAACCGAACATCACGACGCTCGGGCGAACCCCCACCAGATACGATCCGCTTCCCATCAGGACTAAACGCAAGTGCGAAGATCGGCCCAGCGTGGGTGCCCATCTCGCCAACAAGCTCTGCTCCGCTCGGTGATGCCGGGTCGTATTGCCACAAGCGCACCCAGCCGTCGTCCCCTCCCGTAGCAAACAACCCCGGGTCGGTCGGACTCACGACCATCTCACGGATCGGTGCCATATCGATCGATACCCCAACCTGCTCAAGCGTCTGCTCGTCGAGCACCACCATCCCCGTCGAGGCCGGGCCGGCCAGCAGCACACCGAACTCCCTGAGACGCGCCAATGCGCGGAAAGTCGAGTTGTGCGGGTGCTGATCGAGCGTCGTTTCTCGTTGGAGCGTGCCGTCCCAATAGTCAAGAAGCATGAGATGACCCGTGCCGCTCAATCCCCACAAACGACCATCGTGATCGAGCTCCAATCCGGAAATCCACCGCTCCTCCGCATCAATCAGCGGCACTACATCACGCCCATCGAACCGGTAGATCCCCGCAACGCTCTGTCCCAGATCCTGCGTGCCAACCACAAAGGTGTCACCAATCATCCGAACAAGCGATATGCCATACTCAAGATCAGGGTCTGTGCGCCAACTTAGTTCACCGGTGCGCGTGTCGTACACCCGGACCGAACCGTCCATGCACGCCGCGATCATTGATTGACTGTCCTCAGAAAAGCACACGCTCGATATGGTTGGAAAACCGTTCTTTGTGACGAACGCAGGGAACGGAACCGGACGCACAGCGCCCGATTCCAGCTCCAACGCGATCGATCGCCCCGAAGGGCGTGCAAGCCCGAAGAGGTGCTCACCATCATCAGATAGGAATACCTGCGCAGCACTGATCGCTGGCAACACACGCTCGCTCACAGGATCGGACTTGGTGCCGACCTCAAGGCGATACCGGTCAGTCACCGTCACCATGCGGTCGCTACCACGCGAACTCGCAATCAACCTCGCACCATCGGAGAACGCACCCTCCCGAAGCAACGGCACAAGTCGACGCTGCGGATCGCGCATATTGAGCGACGCCACGATCGAACCGCTGAAGAGCATGAACTCGCCATCATTCCCCCGACACTGCAGCACAATGAATCGTGGCTGCTCCTCTTTCGATCGCTCCAGAAGCACCTCACCATTCCGCGTATCAATGACGACAAGGTCACCTTCAAAGGTCAACGCCGCCGCATAGATGCCTGAGGAATCAATCACCATCCCTTTGATCAGGTCCGGCAAGGCATGGCGTGCGATCAACCGCATCGGTTCTTCACCCAAATCCCAGAGCAGGAGCTCAGATGTATCATCATCAGATCGCGTACTCATGACGAGACAATCCTGAGCGAACATGCCCGAGATCGCATGGATCTCCGGATCGACCCATTCCACCCGCGCATCGCGTGTATCAACCAGAATCATCTGCCCATCGCCCTGAACGATCGAAATGCGGTTAGAGTCCGGCGAGACAGCGTACCCCTGCGGGTTGACGACCGTCCCGATCGAGACCGATCGCACGACCTCTCCCCGTCTCCAATCCCACCAGTCCAACGCCCCATGATCTGGCGCGTGCTTGACGATCGCGTCCGCATTCGGATCGTACATAGACAAGGACCGACCAAGCATCGGAACGGTGTACACCAATGGCGTAGAGGCGTACATCTCCCAGAGGGCCCAGTACGCCGGACCACGCGGCAACTCACCAGATGTGATCGCCGGCTCAACCCCATTCGCCATCAATGCTGGCTCGGGGTCGAGCAGCGCATCCCAGAGCCCCGCCTCACCGGCCTCGAAGTTATCCTGCCCGATTGCGCGAAACTCAGCAAGGCGTGCCCAGTGCGTCTCCAGCGTGCGTGCATCACGCACCGCGCTCGCCAGCGCCGCCCGGTTCGACTGCGCCCGCGCAACCAGCCCCGCAACGCCAATCGCCCCGAGCATCAATACAACCAGCACCAACATCGCCACAGCCCGGCGGTGCCGAGCCATCGCTTTGCGGATCACATACCACCGGCTGTCCGCCCGCGCCCGCACCGCCCGCCCATCCAACCACGCACGCAAGTCATCACGCAGCTCACCCGCGCTCTGGTATCGCCGGTCCGGTTCCTTGGACATTGCCCGCAGCACAATCGCATCAAGCTCATGGTTGATCGATGCCTGATGCACCGAAGGACGCGCGACGCTCTGATCACGGATCTGCACGATCAGCTCGCCCGCAGGCACATCAGCGTCATAAGGCAGCCGACCCGTCAATGCCTTGTACAGCAGCAACCCAATCGCGTACACATCCGTCCGCAGGTCCGTCGCACCCGCACCCGCGCTGACCTGCTCAGGCGCAGAATAGATCAGCGTGCCCAGGAACGCCCCCGTCACTGTCGCGAAGCTCGACTCATGCTCATCGATCGCCTTGGCCAGCCCGAAGTCCAGCACCCGCGCTCTCCCATCCTCTGTCACAATCACATTGCTCGGCTTGATGTCCCGATGGATCACCGCACGCCGGTGCGCATAGGCGATCGCATCACTGATCTCACACACCGCCTCGACGACCGATCGGATCTCACCTCGCTCACGCACTCTCGAGCTCCAGCGATCGAAGTCCTCGCCTCGCACAAACTCCATCACGCACCCCAGCCGACCATCACCAAGCTCGCACGATTCCAGTACCCGCACGATCCCGGGGTGATCGAGCCGAGCCGTCAGCTCGATCTCCCGCTCGAATCGGTACCGCGCCGAAGCCCGACGCATAGCGCTCGCCAACGGCACCTTGATCGCCACCTCACGACTCGTCCCCTGCTGCACCGCCCGATACACCACACCCTGCCCGCCATAGGCGAGCAACTGCACCGAGGCGTACCCCGCGATCAGCGGCGTCTCCTGGTCCCGTGGTGCCTGCATTGGGGGGTCGCCCACGCTGGTACGGAATCGTTCGAGGAACAGATCCGCCTTGCGCATCTCGGCCAACCGATCACGGCATCGCTCGCACGACTTGAGATGACCAGCCACCTCATCAGTCAGCTTGAACCCCGGGTCACTCACCATGCGATCGAGCGTCTCCAGATCGAGACAACTGTCCGCATTCTCATGCTCGTTAGGAAGGTGTCCCATGCTCACAGGTCCTCGTAGAGCTCATCGAGACGAGCCACGATCGGACGCAGCCGCTGCGTCACCCGGTACTTGGCGTTGTACACCTCTTCGCGGGTCATGCCCAGCGAAGCGGTAACTTCTCCGATGTCCACGCCGCGCACCCCGAAAAGCTCAAACGCCGAGATCATCCGCTCCTCGGTGCCACTGCCTCGCAGTTCCTCGAGTGCCTGTCGCAAGAGCTGGTTCTGACGCTCATCGAACCACAACCGCGTGACATACACATCGCTCAGATCCTCCATCGCGCCCTGCCCCGGGCGGACCTCCGGGTGCCGGTTCTTCTTCCGGAGCAGATCGATCGCTCGCGAACGCAGAAGCGTGACCAGAAACGCGCTCAGACGCCCCCGCTCCCGCTCGTACTGCCCCTTGCGGTACGCAAGAACAAAGCTCGCCATGGCCGACTGCACCACATCCTCCGCCTCCGTATCACTCAGCCCGATCCGCCTCGCCACCGCCAGCATGATCGGGCGGCAGCGCGCATCAAGTGCCACCCACGCCCGGGTATCCCCAGGATCGTGCAGCCCATTGAGCAGCGCAGTCGTCGTTCGCTCATCCATCACTTGATCCCCGAAGCAGGGTGACATGGAAGCGCCCATGGTACCGCAAACTCATCCCAACCTGCCACGAAACGCCGCTCAGCCATGATATCGAGCCCTGATGAGCCGTGAAAAACTTTCAAATCCCATGTCCCCTCACCCCCGTTCCTCTCGCTTTGTCTATCAGAGCCCGCTCCCACAATCCCATGGGCTCCACGAACAAACCGAGAGGAACCCAAACCATGAACGCTCGAAACCCACTCCTGTGGACCTGCATCTTCGCCGCTGGTACCAGCACCGCACACGCCGACATCTTCACCCGAATCGCTGGCCAGGGCAGCTGGGAAGACCACAACATGTGGAACGGCCCCGTCGGGCAGTACCCGGATTCGATTCTCGACTCCGCCACCATCAGCGGCAACCTGACCTCAGCGACCCTCAGTCAGAACCTCGCCCTCGGGACACTTAATGTGCTCAACGGGGCCGCGGTCTACAGCGCAGGCAACTCCATCTTCGTTAACGCAGACACCATCGTCAACGGCCTCGGCAGCTCTCTCAGCGTGACGCAGACGAGCTCGCTGCGCGACTTTGACACCGACACGCTTACACTCGACGGCGACGGCATCCTCGTGATCTACGGCGGGCTCGCCCAGTTCGACGAGGCCCTGCTCATCACCGACGGCGCCGTGCTCGGCGCGGGCACAATCGAGATGAACAGCACCACCGGCAACCTCGTGCTTGAAGAGGGCGCGCTCTGGGCGCAGGGCGGTGGTTCCATTGGTGACACCTTACTGATCACCCGCACCAACTCGAGCACCTCCAAGCTCGACTGGACCAGCCCGAGCATATCCATCATCGCGTGGGACCAGAAGTCCATCATCAACGAGCTGCCCTACACAGGGCCGCTCGGCGGAAAGCTCCACATTTCCAGCCACGAGGGGGACGCCGCGTTCGAGAGCACGCACGGCTTCATCGGCGCCGCCAGCTCCGAGTTCGTCTTCAGCGGGGACGACCCCACCGAAACCGCACGCCTCACCACGCCCTTCCTCGACGCCTACGGCCAGTTCCAAGTCTACGCCGGCGCGTTCGTCGATACCTCGATCCTCGCGATGCGTGGCGACATGATCATCAACGAGAACGCGCACTTCCGCACCAACGCCGGGCTCGTCAACCTCCACTCGTTCGAGATCAACGCCAGCGGCGACAACACCATCGTCCAGTTCAACAACGGCCAGGACGGCACCGTGAACTTCAAGGACGGCGACTCGAGCATCGTAATGGGGGTGGGCTCGCGTTTCGATCTCGATGGCTCTGGCACCGCCACTGTCAACATCGAAGATGACGCCAGCGTCTGGATCCAAGCGGAGTACCTCGACTACAGCACACAGTCACCATTCGACGGCACGCTCAACATCGACGGCTCGCTCCACCTTGAACCCGTGAACGGGCAGGGCTTCCTCTCCAACAACGGTGAGATCAACCTCGACACGGGTGAGCTCACCGGTCGCGGCATCTTTAACACGGGTCTCGTCCGCGGCACCGGCTCCGTCACGGGGTACAGCGTCAACAACGGCGAGATCATCGCCGACGGCGGCACGCTCCAGTTCGGCTCGCTCGGTATGGACGGCAACTCAGGAGACGGAATCCTCCGCGCCCAGACCGGTGACCTCGTCATGAACATGCAGGCCAATGGCGGCGATCAGAACTTCACGGGTCAGCTCTTCGTCGGAAACGGTATCGGCGTGCGAGAAACCCTCAACGCCAATGTCAACCTCTGGGTCCGCGATACCAACGGGCAACGCGGCTCGATCGAACTCAACTCAGGTTTCGTTGCCCTCAACGACTTCGGAACCAACGCAGACATGGTCGTTGATGGCACATCGCTCCTGAGAGTCACCGGGCCCAATGCGGAAGACCGGATCACATTCTCCGACGGCAGCATCACCACCATCAACGGCACCCTCGAAGCCGACGGCAATGCATGGTTCGTCCCCGGTGCACAAGTCAACGGCACGGGCACCATCGACATCGTCTCCACCATCAAAGGAATCTACTTCCAGGACGGCGCCGACCTTGGCAATGTGTCCCTGATCTCATCAGGCGCGATCTCGCTCATCGATTTCTTCGAGAGCCACGCAAGCGTACACGAACTCACCATGCGCCCTACCGCATCACTCAATATGTCGATGTGGTACTCCGATCTCCAGGATGAGATCATCAGCGACCTGCTCACCGTACAGGACCACGCGATCCTCGACGGCGACCTCCTTCTCACCAACTACCCCGAGACCGACCTGCCCTCCGGGCGGACCGTCACCATCCTCGAAGCCGCGAGCATCGAAGGCGAGTTCGACTCTATCGACTTCTCCGGGCTCGGACCCAACCGTCGCGCCTTCGTCACCATCACCGAAACCACCGTCGAGGTCTTCGTCACCTGCTTCGCCGACCTCAACGCGGACGGGCAACTGAACTTCTTCGACGCCTCGGAGTTCATGGTCCTCTACCAGCAGCAGGACCCACTCTCGGACCTCAACGCGGACGGGCAGTTCAACTTCTTCGATGTCGCCGCATTCCTCAGCGCATACGACCTGGGGTGCTGAGGCGAGTGGACGACGATCAGGTCCACGACCTGGTCTTCGCTCAGCACAACCACGCGTCGGGCGGGCGAGAGCCCACCCGGCGTTTTCCGTCACTGAGATACAAAGAACCATGCACACACCCCCCAGAAACACAATCGAAACACGACCTTGGAACAAACGCGCTCGCGGCACATCCCCGCGCGATGGTATACTGAAGGTTCATCGCCCCCGCCGAGCGGGGAACGAGACTCCACGCAACCACCAGAGATCGGGCAACATGCAGGAAGCGAATGAGCATCGCGACCACCAACCCCGCCACACGCCCGGCGATCTCACCCTCCTCATCGAGCAGGCACAAGACGGTCGCATCGATGCCCAACGCAAGCTCTTCGCCGAGGTCTACAACGAGCTCAAGGTCATCGCCGCCTCGTTCATGCGCTCCGAACGCCCCGAGCACACCCTCGGCGCCACCGCCCTCGTCAACGAGTCCTACCTCCGACTCTTCGGCGTCAACACTTCCGCCAACCAGATGAGCTACGAGCACCGACACGCGTTCTTCAAGGCCGCCGCCGTCGCGATGCGCCGCATCCTCATCGATCACGCCCGCGCCAAGGGCAGCGCCAAACGAGCACCCGCCGACGGCAAGCGCATCATCCGTCTCGACATCGAGCACGCCGTCGAGCACGGGAACCCCGCCGACCTCATCGCCCTCGACGAGGCGCTCGACACACTCACCCTCGAGGACGAACGCGCCGCATCCATCGTGCAACTCCGATTCTACGCCGGGCGTCAGATCGAAGAAATCGCCCAGATGCTCGGGCTCTCCGCGCGCACCGTCAAACGCGACTGGGAGTTCGCCCGCGCCCGACTCCAACAGCTCCTCGACGAACACCAAGAGACCCGGGACGAGCACGCATGAACACCCCCGACCCAGCACGCATCAAAGCAATCTTCGGCGAAGTCCTCGACGCTCGCGAGCAACAACGCCACGAAGACGCCCAGCGCATCCTCGACAACGCGGACCCGGACCTGCGTGAACAGGTCCGCACGCTCCTCGACGCACACGAACGCGCATCCGGGGCGCTCCTCGACCACCCCACCACGCACAACAACGCCCCCACTCCAGCCGACCACGCATCACCCGCGCCAACAATCATCGGGTACGAGATCGCCGAGGAGATCGGGCACGGCGGGTTCGGCATCGTCTATCGCGCCCGTCAACGCACCCCCATCGACCGCCCCGTCGCCATCAAGGTCCTGCGGCGCGAGCTCGTCTCCGATGACGCCATCACCCGGTTCCGCGCTGAGTCCACGCTGCTCGCACGCATGAACCACGATGCCATCGCGCGGGTCTACGACGCCGGGCTCACCGACCAAGGGCAGCCCTTCGTCGCCATGCAACTCATCGACGCCGAGCCCCTCCACCGCGCCTGCGACACCCTCCAACTCAACACCCGCCAACGCGTCGAACTCGTCGCCCAGATATGCGACGCGATCCAGCACGCCCACCAGCGCGCCGTCATCCACCGCGACCTCAAACCCGCCAACATCCTCGTCGAGCACACCTCCGAAGGGCTCATCCCTCGCGTCATCGACTTCGGGATCGCCAAGCTCCTCGAAGAAGACCCCAACTCGCCCCACACCCGCGCGAGCGTCCGACTGGGCACCCCGCGCTACATGAGCCCCGAGCAACGCGCCGGCACCGAAACCGGCGACACCCGCGTCGATGTCTACGCGCTGGGCGCGATCCTCTGCGAGCTCCTCGCGGGCGATGTCCCCACCGCCCACACCAACGCCGACAACCAGACCGACTCGAGCATCACCCGCCCGAGCAGAATCGCCAGCGAGCAAACCCAACGCACCGTCACCCACCCCAAGACACTCCGAGGCGACCTCGACCGCATCATCCTCAAAGCGTGCGCCGACGACCCCGATCTCCGCTACCCCTCCGCCCAAGCGATGGGCGAGGACCTCCGCCGATACCTCGACGGGCTCCCCGTCTCCGCCTCCCCCCCGGGCGTCGTCTACATCACCCGCAAGTTCGTCCGCCGCCACCGCGCCTCCGTCTCGCTCGCGGGCGTGCTGGGCGTCGCGCTGCTCGTCGCGATGGGCGTCGCAGCGATCAAGTGGCGCGAAGCAAGCATCGAACGCGACCGCGCACTCGCCAGCACCAACCGCGTCGCGTTCATCGGCGACTTCTTCCTCGAGATGCTCCTCCTCAGCGCCGACCACAACACCCGCGGCGCCCCCGCCATCCTCACCGAGAGCGCGATGCAGGACATCGCCGATCGCGCCAAAGCAGGACTCAACGACGACCCAGAGCACATGCTCCCCATCCTCGTCGGCATCGGCCGATTCCAAACCCAAGCCGGCTACGCAAATCAGGGCACCGCGACCCTCCGCGAAGCGCTCGACTTCGCCATCGACTACCACGGAATCCCATCAACCGAGGTCATCGATCTCCGCGTCCACCTCCACGACCTGCTCTGGGGGCACGGGCTCGAGGGCGCCCGAGAACAGATCGAGCTCGCCAACGAAGAATCCGCCCAGATCTACGACGACAACGACCCGCGCCGACTCCGCGTCCTCCAGCGCGCCGATGACTCCATCGATAACCTCACCCGCATCCTCGCGCTCTACGAGACCATGGCCGACATCGACCCGTTCGAACGCTACCACGCGCTCTTCGCCCTCAACATGAAGCACCGCTTCAGTCAGCACCCCGAACGACAACTCGACATCACCCGCCAGCTCTACCAGGTCGCCCAGTCCTACTACCCCCCAGACCACAGCGCCACCATCGACGCCATGGCGCTCTACGGCGACGCCCTCTCCGTCTACGACCCATCACAAGAAGCCATCGACCTGCTCAAGTCCGCCTACGACCGGGCGGTCCCCAAGTACGGGTACGACCACTTTACCACCGAGTCCATCCGACGCGGGCTCGCACGCGTGTTCGGCAAGCTCGGGCGACCCGAAGAAGGTATCCCCTACGCCCTCGCCGATGTCGAATCCGCCGAGCGTAGCCAAGGCCCCACCTCCTTCCAATACGCCAACGCCCTCTACGAACTCGGCCGACTCTACCAATACACCAAGCAGCACGAAGAAGCCCGACGCAACATCGCAGGCGCCCTCGAGCTCCGCAAGAACCAATGGCCGAAGGGGCACGCACAGATCATCGTCGCCCAGGTCGTCCTCGCGCAACTCCACTACGAGCTCGGCGAGTACGACCAAGCCCTCACCCTCATCGATGAGATCTTCGAGTATGTCCAGGACCTCCGCAACGCCCGTACATACGCCGCCGCCAATAGCGTCCGCATCTCCATCGCCCTCAAACGCAACGACGAGGCCACCGCCGAGTCGCTCCGCCAATCCACCCGCCAGCACATGATCGATCTCGGACTCACCCAGGAACAGATCGAACAGATCCTCCGCAACTAGAACAAACACGCCGCCCAAGTAAGGCGGCGTGCTGCTCAATCACATGATTCAACTTCCTGTTACGGACAACCCGCCTGGTACGCCACCAGGAACGCGGACACATCAAAGAAGTTGAGCAACCCGTCCGCGTTGATGTCCGCCGACGCCTCATTCCCCTGATACGCCACCAGGAACGCGGACACATCGAAGAAGTTCAACGCGCCATCGCCGTTGAAGTCCGCGACCCCGCACCCCGCGTCATCCACACGAACGACCACCATCGCGGGCTGTGAATACACCGGGTTGGGCACACCCGGGATCGTCGTCATCGATCGATACGAGAACGAGTCCTCCCCGACAAACCCCGCGTCCGCCGCGTACATAAACGACCCGTCCGCGTTCATCATCACCACCCCGTTGCTCGGGGCAACATACGCAGGATCAAGCTCGTACGCCGTGTCCACCGTGATCATGCGGAACGCCTGATCCACATCATTCACGAGCACCCCATCGAACACATCGGTGACCACCGTGCCATTGGCCGCCGCGTGATACAGGTCATCCCGCGCCAGATCGAACGCCGATTCACGCAGGTGCGCGAGCTCGCGCATCACCCAACCCACATAGTCCGGCGCCGCCGCGGGGCGCTGCAGCCCACGCAGGATCTCCGCGTGCACCACATCGATCCGCTCGCCCAATATCTCGTCGATCCGGGTCACATTGAACCCTTGATCCGCGAAACCCGATGCCGAATCCGCCATCGCCATCTCGTCGATCAAAGTAATCACATCGATCCGCCCGAGCCCGAGCTCGCTCGTGCCGGGCACCGCACGCAGCGCCGATCGCAACACCTCGCTCGCGTTGAGCTCCTTCTCCATCCCGATCGACACATACGCATCGATCAACGCCTCCGCCCGTTCAAGCCCCCGCGCCGCGAGCGCCAGATCCGAGTTCTCATCGATCAACTCCAACAACAACGCATCCCGCGCCATCGCCCGGAAATCGTACAGATCCCCGTAAAGCGCCGACTCCGCAATCAGCGTATCCGCCGAATCGCCAGCAAAGACAATCCGGTAAGCATCGCTCCGATACCGGCTGTTGCGTGCAGGACCGTTGATGTCATTGCTCACCGCCCGGTTCAGATACCGCGAGTACCCCTGATACAAGCGGGTATCAGACCAGACATCGCGGAACGCATTGCTCGCCCCAACCACATCGTTGAAGATCGGGAACCATGTGACTACCCCGAAAAAGTCGGCACTAAAATCGTATGAGTTCGATGCGAACTGAGGAACCATGTTCGGCCCCTCAAACGGGAAGTTCACCGTGTCCCCGATCCACAACAGGATCGTGTAATCCGACTGAAACCAGATGATCTCTGCACGGAACCGGAACGCATTCGGATCCGCCGCCTTCCCCTTCTGAAGCAGGTGCCACACCTGCAACATTCGCGCCCGCGCATCGTCGTCCGCGTCCGTGAACGCGTTGTACCCCATGTTCGTCGCATCATCAGGAATTGTAAGATTCCCCGAGACATTCGCCAGCACAAAGGTGCCCGGCTCAACGATCACATCACCAATGTCCGCCTGCACAGTCCCCATCCACAGGTCGAGCATCTTCCCGTTGTTCGAGAACACCGCCGGAAGCGCCGCCGCGATCTCCGCATCGATTTGCGCCTGCAACCCCGCCGCCGCATCCTTGTAGTTCTGGACCAACGCATCGAACAACACCGAGTCCCCACTACCGTCCGTCTCGCGGATCTTCTCGATGAACGCCATCACCTGCTCGCCCGACAACTCGATCCGATCCAACTCGGGCAATGACTCGTTGTCCGGGTCCGCGTTGTAATCCGCCAACTGACGCCCGTACCGGTACGCAAAGTACCACGGGTTCTCCCGCGCGAGCTGCGCATACGCCGACGCCGCCTGCGACCAGGGCTCGAGCCCCACCAGATCAACCCCCGACAAGCTCGACACCCCCAGCGCGTTGGGCAACACCGCCAAATCATTGAGGTACCCTGTCACCGCACCGTTCCCCAGATAGTCCTCCGCGTTGTCAATCGTCACCGTCGGGTTCGTCCGCGATCCCGCGAACGCCTCGCTCAGCGCCGTCAGGGTCGCGTAGGTAAAGAAACTCTCCGACGCCGTGATGAAGTCCGGGCTTCCCCCGCTATACGGCATGTCGACCCCGTTCTCATCACGATAATCCAACACCACATTCGTCTCGTTCGTCAGATCACTGAGCAAGATGTCCTGCGCCACCCCATACAGCGCCGCCTCCAAACGCCGCAGCTGCGAACGCACCACCACCATGTCCCGCGCGATCGCGTTCACATCCCCCTGCAGATCACCGATCTGATCGCCGAGCTGGTTGAACCCCGTGATCATCGTCGAGTACATCAGGTTCAGCTGCTGATCGATCCGATCGAACCGCGCGTTCATCTCCTGACGCATCTCCTCGACCTGCTGACGCAACGCCACCACCTGATCGAAGGTCTGCTCCTCTACCGAAGGCGGCCCATTCAACCCATCTATCAACCCGAGCCCCTCCGTCACCACACTCAGGAACGCGCCCGCCGCCGTCAACGGATCGCCCGTGTAGAACCCCGCGATCCCGATCGCCAGGTTCCCCGCGATCGACACCCCGCTCTGCACATACGCGAGCGTGTCGTTCGTCTCCAGCGCCAGCTCCGAGTAATCCCGCGTGTAACTCGCGTACGCCCCGATCTCCTCGAACTCGCTCTGCAGCATCAGGAAGGTCGCCGCGCTCGCCGCCGCCCGCGCCTCCATCGTCGCCTCAAGCTCCGCGCGCAGATCCGCCAGCACCTGCTCCACATACGCCGGGTCGTTCATCGCCAAATCCACGCTCTGCGTGATCCCCGGTGCCCCCGCCAGCGCATCATCAAGCGACCCGTCATCGATCATCGAGTCCTGCCCCACAATCGAATCGATCTGCACCCGCACCGTGTCCAGCTGCGCCGTCACCGCATCCCGCAGCGCCATGTTCGCGTCCCCCTCCGAGATCGCCAACACATACCCCGCATAATCCGCGGGCAAAATCGCCAACCCCGCGTTCACCTGCGCCATGTCCTCCCGCACCATCCCCAGCGCCGGATCAAACCCCGCCGCCGCAAAGTACGCGTTCAATGCACCCGCCAACCCCTCGCGCGCACCACCGTTCAGATCCACCCCGTAAAACCCCGTCACGAGCAGATCGAACACCTCGTTGCGATAATCCAAAGGGCGCGCCAGCGCGAGCTCATACCGCACCATCCGACGCTGAATCGACTCGAACCCGTCCGGGTCAGGGACCACGATCCCCAACAACGCGAGCGCCCGCCGACCGATCGCCGTATCCGTCCCGACCAACGCCGGGTCATCCACGATCACGAACCGCAACGCCGCGTAGAAGTTCGCCTTCCCATTCAGGTCCGGGTCCCCCACCGCGTACGACGACAACGCCGCATCAAACGCGCTGATAAACGCCACGACCTGCGTCTCGCCCGCAAGCGGGTTCCGCTCCAGATACGCCATCGTCCCCGCGAGCGTCGCATACACCCGCGGCTTCGGGTTATCCGAAACGATCACATCCGAGCGGACATACTCCGCCGCCCGCATCGCATCGATCAGCCTCGCATAATCCGCATCGTTCTGCACATCAAGATCAACAGCGTCCGCCGAACGCGCACCGATCCCAATCACCACCACAACGACAACCCGTAAGAACAACGCGAAACGAGACTGATCTGACAACATCGGCAACCTCCCGGACCCAGCGCAGCGCGAGCCCTAGGACATCACGCGGCCGCCTCCCACCCCGCGCCCGATGAATCCCCAACTTTCCCACGATTCCACGAAAAAGCCCCGTCTCTCGCGAGAAACGGGGCCTGAATCACTCAATCTGTCATCCGATTACGGGCATCCCGCGTTGTACGCCGACAGGAACGCGCTCACATCAAAGAAGTTGAGCACCCCGTCACCCGTCAGGTCCGCCGCACAATCCACCCCGCCGCTGGGCTGAAACTCGAACGCCCCAAGGTCCACGCACAACTCCCAGGTCGACAACCCCGTGTTCTCCGTGTCCGGATCATCAAGGTTCCGCACATCTCCGTTGATGTCCGTTTCTACATCCAACACATCCACCGGCCCAAGCACCCCTCGCGAGTTGCCCGCGTCGATCGCCGCCGAACCCGCCATCAGGGTGTAATCACCCCCAACCAGATCCACAAACATCGGATCCGCGCTGAAGTTCCCGTTTGCGTCCGCCTCACCCATCGGCCCCTCCGGGATCAACGAGTAGCTCACATTGAAATCACCCGCCCCGGTATGCGACGCCACGCTCGCGTTCACCACCACGCAGTTCATCAGGTTCGTGTCCGCGTCCGCCCGGCTCGACTCAAACGAGTCACTCACCCCCGCCGCGATCACATCGTTGTTCACAAAGGTGCAGTTCACCGCGTCGAAGATCTGCTCATTGCGAACCACACCGCCAATATTCTCCGCCGTGTTCAGTTCAAACACACTATTGAGCGCCCGGAACACATCCTGATCCGAGATCCACACCGCACCGCCCGCACTCTGCGCATGGTTCATCGAGAACACACACTTGCTGACATCCATAATCGCCGCGCCGCTGTTGCCCGCAATACCAAGCATCGCGATCGCGCCGCCCCGGCTCGTCGCGGTATTCCCCCGGAAGGTACACCCATCAAAGCTCGCGATGTTCCCCGTCGTCGAGTACGACAACCCGCCGCCCTCAACGCCCGTGTTCCCCTCGATCAGGCAGTTCACAAACGACTTCGCCAGCGTCCCGCGCAGATCAATCCCCCCGCCGTTGCCATCGCTGACATTGTTGCGGATGATCGTGTTCATCACCGTTCCGCCACCCGACATGTACAACCCACCGCCCACAAACTCCGAATGCGAGTCCTCGATCACGCAATCGATGATCGTTGCCCGCGACCCGCCCTCGATCGACACGCCCGCGCCAGCGCTCGTCGAGAATCCCCGCGTAAACACAATGCCCTCAAGCACCACATCCGTCGTCGTACCGCTCGAAACAAAGCACTTGTTCAGGTCCTGCCCAAACACCGTCACCGTGCCCCCGCCCGCGTTGCGAAGCGCCAGGTCCTTCCCACTCACGATCAGGTTCTCCGCGTACAACCCCGGCGCGATCAGGATCTCGTCCCCGCTCGCCGCATTCGCGATCGCCGCCGTGATCGTGATGTAGTCGTAATCGACAAAGTTCGGCCCCACCGTGATCGTGTCCGCCAACGACCCCGCGCTCATCGCACCCAGGACCAACGCCATCGTCTTCTTCATCTTCATCGTCTGTGCCTCCCTCGGCTGTGGTTCATGCTCATCCACGGAAACATCCGTGCACATACCCACGCGGAATCACCCGTTATCGCGCCCAACCATTTCCGCAAAGAACCGTGAAATCCCCCACTCCACCCGCTTTCAAGGGGCAAACACCCCACGCCCCCAGTTACAATGCACCCATGCCCACAAACCCCGGGATCCAGTCCAAAGCAACCGCCATCCTCAACCGGATGACGCTCGGCGATGACTCCGATTCCGCCATCCTCTCCGAACTCCTCTACGACGAACTCAAGTCCCTCGCGCGTCAGATGATGAACGCCGAACGCGCCGACCACACCCTCCAACCCACCGCCCTCGTCCACGAGGTCTTCCTCCGCCTCATCCACACCGACGAGATCCAGGTCAACTCCAAAGACCACTTCATGATGCTCGCCGCCCAGGTCATGCGCCGCGTCCTCATCGACCACGCCCGCGCCACCAAACGCCAGAAACGAGGCGGCGACCACAACCGCATCCCCCTCACCATCGCCGACCCCGAGTCCAACGAACCGATCTCCCCCGAGACCCTCCTCTCCATCGACGACGCGCTCAAAAAACTCCGCGCCCTCGACGAGCGCAAAGCCAAGCTCGTCGAACTCAGGTTCTTCGCCGGGCTCGACGAGGAACACGCCGCCCGGATACTCGGGATCGCCCGCTCCACCGCATCCAGCGACTGGCGCTTCGCCCGCGCCTGGCTCCTCAAACAACTCGCCTCAGCCCGCGAGGACGAGTCATGAGCACCGAACGCAACCGATTCCAACGCATCGAGTCCATCTTCAATGAACTCAGCGCCATGCCCGCCGACGACCCCGGCGCGATCGAATCCCGCCTCATCGAGCGCACATCAGACGACCCGAGCATCGCCGACGAAGTCCGCGCCATGCTCGATCTCGATCGATCCGAAAACAACCTCTTCGATCAACCCGCCATCGAGATCGATCCCCACGAATTCACCGACGAATCCCTCCCCGAGTCCATCGCCTCCTACACCCCCACCCGCATCCTCGGCGAGGGCGGCATGGGCATCGTCTACGAAGCAACCCAACGCGACACCAACCGACGCGTCGCCCTCAAAGTCATCCGCACCCGATCCATCCAGGACAAAGTCCGCAAGCGCTTCCAACGCGAAGCCCAGATCCTCGCCAAACTCAACCACCCCGGGATCGCCACCATCTACGAATCGGGCACCGCCGACGACAACCGAACCCCCTTCGTCGCGATGGAACTCGTCGAAGGGCAACCCATCCACCACTTTGTCCGCGAAACCGCCCCCACCATTGATCAGCGCGTCGAGCTCATCGTCAAGGTCGCCCGCGCCGTCGCCTACGCCCACTCCATCGGGATCGTCCATCGAGACCTCAAACCGAGCAACATCCTCGTCACCGCCAACGCCCAACCCAAGGTCCTCGACTTCGGGATCGCGATGGACATGCAGCTCGACGAACGCACCATGATCACCCAGACCGGGCAGCTCCTGGGCACACTCCAGTACATGGCCCCCGAGCAGGTCGATCGCACCACCAACGAATCAAGCACCCGCACCGATGTCTACGCCCTCGGGCTCATCGCCTTCGAGCTCCTCACCGGCGCCAGCGCCCACGCCGGACGCGACGGGTCCATGTACGAGCTCGTACGATCCATCCGCGACGACGACCCGCAAACCCTCGGCACACACGATCGCGCCCTCCGAGGCGATCTCGAAACCATCGTCGCCAAAGCCCTCGCCCGCGAACCCCAGCGCCGATACCCCGACGCGGGCGCCCTCGCTGACGACCTCGACCGGTTCCTCGCCAACAAACCCATCCACGCACGCCCCCCGAGCACCTGGTACCAGCTCCGCAAGTTCTCCCAGCGCAACCCCCTGCTCGTTGGGTCCGTCGCGTCCATCATGCTCGTGCTCGTCGTCGCGATCATCCTCATCGCCAACGCCCTCCGCGTCGCCAACAACGAACGCGCCATCGCACGACAGGAACAACACGCCCAGGAACTCACCGCCCTCTTCGTCACCGAGGACCTCTTCGCCGCGGGCAACCCCAACGACAACGGCGACGCCGACATCACCCTCCTCGACGCCATGCGCGCCGCCTCCGACACCATCCCCGAACGCTTCAAAGACGCCCCCGTCGCCGAAGCCGCCATCAGCGCCAAAATGGGCGAACAGTTCCGGATGATGAACGACTTCGAACGCGCCGAGTCCCAACTCACCCGCTCACTCGAGCTGAGCAAACAACTTCCCGATCTCCCCCCCGAAGTACTGGCGATCCGCTACATCAACCTCATCGACCTCTACACCGATATCGACGACCTCGATCGCGCCCTCGCACTCGCCGCCGAGCTCGATGCATTCGCCGAATCAACACCCGAGCTCCCCCACACCTCACGCGTCGACATGCTCGTCCAACACGCGAGCATCAAGTACTACCAACGCGACCTCGAGTCCGCCGCTGAAATCTTTGAACAAGCCGTCCAGATCGGAGAATCCCACGCCCCCGACCACACCGGGACCATCGACGCCATCGGCGCACTCGCCATGGTCTACACCAACCTTGCCCGCTACGAGGACGCCGCCCCGCTCCACATCCGTAACATCGAGATGTCCAAGCACGCGCTCGGCCCGGACCACCCCGGGACCCTCCAGTCCATGGACAACTACGCGATCCAGCTCTACAGGAACAACCAACACCAAGAAGCTCGCGAACTCCTCGAGCAGGTCCTCGAGATCCGCCTCCAAGTCTTCGGCATCGAGCATCACAAAACCAACCTCACCCGCGCCCTCATCGGACGCACCACCTACATGTCGGGCGACCACGCCGCCGCCGAGCCCATCCTCCTCGACGCCTACGACCGACTCACCCAAGCGCTGGGCGAGGACCACCGTTACACCCTCGTCTGCCGCAACATCATCAAGCTCATGTACGAGGACTGGAACAAACCCGAGCTCGCCGCCAACTACGCCCCGCCCGAAACCGTCGCGCCCTAAACGCGCACACGAAACCCCGGGCGACCAGCGCCCAGGGCTCGTCCCTCGGAACGATTGTCCGAGCAGCATCACATCACGCACAAACTCACACCGCGACCGCAGACGACCCCCTCGTCGCGCCCTCGGGCTTGTTGAGCAGCACCACCGTCGCAACCGCCATCCCGTTCACCCAGTAGAACCACGCGTCCAACCCCTCAAACCCAAACACGAACGGCGCGACGAGGAAGGTCAACCCGACCATCCCGTCCACCGCCACATGCACCCAATAGGGCAACACCCGGATCACCCCGAGCTTGTGGTTCGTCAGTAGTGTCAGCAACAACGCCGCAACACCCGTCGCGACCGCCAACCACTTCGCCGCGGGCACCGACTCGCCCAGCCCGAGTACAAACGGCGCCGTCATCAGCATCAACGCCACCGGGTAATCGAGCAGCGCGTGAATGTCCTTGGTAATGAATCGAGGGTCCATGTTCAGTTCCTTTCGTTGTTCTCCCGCCCGATCGCCCGCGACGAACACCGCCGCCGTCACAACCGGACGCGTTCCGGATCGATGTTTCACCCCATCAACCCGCGCACCCGACGACGCAGCGCCGGGACAACTTCTTCCTCAAACCACGGGTGCTTCGACAACCACAGGTTGTTGCGAGGCGACGGGTGAGGCAACGCAACACGCCTCGGCGACAACCCATCACAATCACGCACCGCATCCGTCAACGACGCGTACCCGTCCGCCAAATACCGCTCGAACGCGTACCGCCCCGCGTACACCGTCAACTCCACACCCTTGAAACCCGCGAGCAAGCGATCGTGCCACAATGGCGCGCACTCACCCCTCGGACGCAGATCCCCCGACCTGCCCGTCCCGGGATAACAGAACCCCATGGGCATCAACGCCACCCGCGACGCGTCATAGAACTCGTCGTCCGTCACACCCAACCAATCCCGCAGCCGCGCGCCGCTCCGATCATCCCAGGGGATCCCGCTCGCGTGCGCCGCCGATCCGGGCGCCTGCCCGATGATCAACACCCGCGCCCTCGCCGATCCCTGGATCAACGGTCGGCACCCGTCCGCCAACTCCGACGCGCACACCGTGCACGCCCGCGCTTCGCTCATCAACTGTGTCAACCGCATCGCACGCTCCTCCTCAACAAAGCGCCCCGGCACGCTCTCACGCACCGGAGCTGATCACACACACTCAGCCGGACACCTTGCCCCAGTGCTTGTTCGCACTCTCAACAAGCTCATGGTCATCGCCCTGATCCCAGAGCATCGACGCATCGATCTGCTCGTTGTTCAGGAACAGGTACAGCTTCCCGTCCACGATGCGGAACTTCGTGGGATCAACGGGGAACTTGTCCTCGATCGACATCCCGAACGCGCACCACCCGCCGCACTGCGGCTCGTACTTGCCCGGGTTCTTCTTGAACATCTCCACCTGCGCCGCGCTCGTCAGGTGATAGGTCACCCCGTTGTGATCAACCGCGAAGCGCGAATCACCCTTCTCCGCACGACCCGCCGTGAAGTACGAAACGGGCGAGTACCCCTCGAGCCCGACGCCGCTCGCAGGGACATTGCGCCCGTTGATGTACGCCTTGCTCTCACCCTGCGTCGCCCAGAAGTGATCCGCCTTCGCCACCACTTCCCTCCCGTCCGACTCGTTCCAGAGCTTCTGCGCATCGACCTCTTCGTTCTTGAGGAACAGGTGCGTCCGCCCGTCGATCACCCTGAAGCTCGTGGGATCGGGGATGAACTTCGCGTTCACCGAGCACCCGAACGCGCAGTACCCGCCGTACGCCGGGAGGTACTTCGCCGGGTCCGCTTCAAACTTGCGAACCTGACTCGACGAGGTGAAGAAGTAGGTCACACCGTCGTGCTCAAACGCGTATTTGGGCGAACCAGGTTCGGCGCGGTTGTTGTCGAGGTACGAAACCGGGCTGTACCCACCCAGCCCCAGCGCCGTCGTCAGCGCCCCGACCTTGCTCATCGACGCGTGCGAATCCATCGAATCGCTCGAGCAGTTCGAGCACACCTTGCCCGACGCACATGCCGAGCAAGGCCCGAGCGTCGATGCGTGCGTCATCCCCGAAACCATGCCTGAGAACGCGATGAGTGCCATAGAAATGTTGCGATGCATACCTTGAGTTTCCTTCTACTAAAAAGTCAGCCTTCTTCGAAAGACTGTGTTGGTGCAAGACGCGCCCCGATCGCGGGAACACGCCGAATCAACCGCCACTGCGCGATACCAACGCGCACCGACAGCCGTACAGAACTGATGTAAAAATGAAGCTTGAATGTGTGCGTGACCCCAAAGATCACACGGGCTCACCACGCCGTGCGCGCAATGCCCCTACGCACAACAAGGGAGTCCTAGAACAGACTCAACCCGGTCCCGTTGAGCGCCGACTGCATCGGATCGCGCCGATCGCAACGGACTGAATGAGTTGACTCAAAGCGGGAGTGCATACCGCACCAACACCCGCCCGCAAGAAGCTATTCCCACCACCAAACCCGATTCTCAGAACATTCCTCGCCCGACCCCGCACGATCCAACGCCTACCCTTGCCCATGCCTCAACCCGCACACGAGACCGTCCTCCCCTACAAAATCGCATGCCTCTGCGACCTCCGCGATAAAGACGGCCGCGTCCTCCTCCTCCATCGCATCAAAGCTCCAAACAAAGGGCTCTGCTCCCCAATCGGAGGTAAGCTCGAGATGACGCTCGGCGAGTCCCCCGCACAATGCGCCCAACGCGAGATCTGGGAAGAAGCAGGAATCAAGGTCGACATCGAAGACCTCCGCCTGGTCGGGCTCATCGCCGAGACCGCCTTCGAAGGCAAAACCCATTGGCTCCTCTTCTACTACCGCGTCATGAAACCCGTCGAAGTCGTCGACGGGCACATGGACGAAGGCGAGCTCCGCTGGCACCACCCCGACGAGATCCCCAACCTCCCACTCCCCGACACCGATCGCGCCATCATCTGGCCCATGGTCCACAAACACGAACACACCGGCCCAGACAACACCCCCGGGTTCTTCAACATCCACATCGACTGCACCAACACACCCCTCACCTGGACCGTCGAGCAGGAATCTCCCGCCTAAATGCTCTCACCGAAACAAACGATGATGAAGCATCTCAATTTTCTCTAGAGAATTCTATTGAGAATCATGGCCCGTTCTGCTACTCTCTCTCATCCACGAGAAACACGCCATCAGCGCAGCAAGGAGAGAACACCATGAACCGCACCCCAATCATCGCGATCACCCTGATCTCCGCCACCGCCGCGACCCACGCAGGCATTTCCACAGGCGACACCGCCACATTCCTTATCCCATTCGCCGATGTCGGGCAGACCCTCTTCCTGGGCAACGCCATCATCCCCGGCTCCAACGACTTCGACGGCGCCATCGTCATCGATGCCCGCCTTCAACTCACCCTCAATGTCGTTCCCACCGCCCCAGATGACCCCCGCGTCTCCGACGCCGCTTTCTTCGAAGCCGAAGCCATTGTCCCCGTAGACATCACCCCCTCCACAGATACCAACGACTTCCTCAACATCATCGTCACCGGTGCCAACGAAGGCTGGTCCGGCACCGGCACCTTTACCATCGACCGCCAACTCGACGCCCTCATCGGAGGCGAGTGGGTCTCCCCCGTCTTCTACAGCGCCAGCACATACGACGGCATCTCCCAGGACCAGATCGTCCTCGGCTCCGTCGACTTCTTCAACAGCTACATCTCCGTCACCGTCCAGCAAGTCCCCGCCCCCAGCGCCCTCGCAACACTCGGGCTCGCCGGACTCTGCGCCACGCGCCGACGACGATAATCCACGCGACCCCAACAACCTACCGCATCACACCACACCCCAGGCCAATGCCTGGGGTGCTTCATTGAGATCGCGGGAAAGTACTGATTTCAATTCTGATTTCACTTGTTTTCTGAATCACAGGCGGTATCCTCAATCACCGCCCTGCACTGTGCACGGGCCCTTCAACAACCAGGGTCTCACAGGAGTGAAAGAGATGAAGTACATCTCCAGCGCGATCCTCTGCGCAACGCTAACCGCTGCAAACGCCCACGCGGGCTTCGGGCAGGCCAATGTCATCGTCCAGTTCAGCGAGTTCAACTTCGATGTCCAACAGGCAAACGCCCCCGCCGCGCTCAACTTCGAAGCGTTCGACACCATGGGCGGAACGCGCCTCCTCACCGGCGTCACGATCGACCTCAAATCCTCATTCACGCTCGGAATGCTCGCTGAGAACGGAGAGGACTACGCCATCGGTCCAGATGACTGGTTCGTCGAAGCAGGACTCTTCAACAACATCGCAATCGGCGAAACCATCTTCAACGGTGTAGGCGGCACAGGCTACGGCCCACTCTCCGCCGCACTCGAAGCATCCGACGGCGTTTCACAAAGCGGCGCCGACTCAATCTCCTGGTACTTCGAAGGCGGACTCGAAGCCACGAGACAAGCACTCCCATTCCAGATGAGCGCGTTCGTCGGATCCGGACAACTCGACGCCGAGATCTATCCCTTCCTCTCGCTGCTCATCCCCCCACCCGAACCGTTCTTCGACCTCTGGGTCACCGAGCACACCCACACCGGTGGCGTATCGCTCACCTACACCTACGAGATCGTCCCCGCGCCAAGCGGAACCGCAGCACTCGCGCTGGGCGGATTCATCGCAACACGCCGCCGCAGAACCTGATTCCACACACATCACCCAATGAAAAACACCCGCGAAACTCGCGGGTGTTTTGATTGAAACATTCAACGATTGATCAGGCGTTCGCCGCTGCCTTCTCGGCCTTCGCCCGTGCGTCGTCGAGCGTGCCGACATACATGAACGAGGACTCGGGAAGATCGTCGCCTTCGCCTTCGCACAGACGCTCGAACGAATCGATCGTCTCTTCCAGTGTCGAGTTGATCCCCGGGAAACCGGTGAACACTTCCGCGACATAGAACGGCTGCGAGAGGAATCGCTCGATACGACGGGCACGAGCAACGATCTGCTTGTCCGCGTCCGAGAGCTCGTCCACACCGAGAATCGCGATGATGTCCTGCAGATCCTTGTAGCGCTGCAGGATGTTCTGCACACGCATAGCGACCGCGTAGTGACGCTCGCCGATGATCGCTGGGTCGAGGATTCGCGAGGTCGAGCTCAGCGGATCGACCGCCGGGAAGATGCCCTTCTCCGCGATCGAACGCTCAAGAACAACGAACGCGTCAAGGTGAGCAAACGCCGTCGCCGGTGCCGGGTCGGTCAGGTCGTCCGCCGGAACATAGATCGCCTGCACCGAGGTAATCGCGCCCTTGCTCGTCGAGGTAATGCGTTCCTGAAGCTCACCCATCTCCGTGGAGAGGGTCGGCTGGTAACCCACCGCCGAGGGCATACGACCAAGAAGCGCCGACACTTCCGAACCCGCCTGGGTAAAGCGGAACACGTTGTCGACGAACATCATGGTTTCCTTACCCGACTCATCGCGGAAGTTCTCCGCCATCGTCAGACCCGACAGCGCGACACGAAGACGCGACCCGGGGGGCTCGTTCATCTGACCAAAGACCATCGCCACCTTATCGAGAACATGCGCCGTGTTGCCGTCCGCATCGGTGTACTCCGCCTCGCCCATTTCGCGCCACAAGTCGTTCCCCTCACGGGTACGCTCGCCGACACCACAGAACACGGAGTAACCACCGAACTCACGAGCAACGCGAGCGATCATTTCCTGAATGATGACCGTCTTGCCGACACCCGCACCGCCGAACAGACCGATCTTACCACCACGCACGAACGGGCAGAGCAGGTCGATGACCTTAATACCCGTCGGGAGGATCTCGGTCTTGGGGTTGAGCTGCGAGAACTCCGGGGGCTCACGGTGGATCGGGCTGCGATTCACACCCTCAAGCGCCGGCTTGTTGTCGATCGGCTCACCGAGCAGGTTGAAGACGCGACCGAGCACCTTCTCACCGACAGGGACCGAGACCGGCCCGCCGGTGTCCGTCGAGGTCATGCCGCGGGTCATGCCGTCCGTTGAACCCAACGCAACCGCACGAACGCGTCCGCCGCCGAGGTGCTGCTGCACCTCACCAACGAGCTTCTTCGACTCGCCGCTCTGCGTCCACTCCGTGACGATCGCGTTGTAGATATCGGGGAGCTCGCCCTCGGGGAACTGCGCGTCGAAGGTCGACCCGATGACTTGCGTGATTGATCCTTTGGTCCCAGCTGCCATGTGCGCCGCTTCCTTTCGATGTGTCTGAACAATCCGGGCGCTCGCCCGTTCCGGTTGGACCAATAGGGTAGGTCCGCCAACCCCCAAGGGCGAGCCGTCACACCCCACTCGCACGCGTTTCCACCACAATTCACCCACACTTCCTCACGCCCACTCCCGACCCCAACAGACGCAGCACATCCCCTCGATCCTCCCAGACCGCCGCATACCATCCCCCATGCGCATCCGACACACACTCATCGCACTGCTCGCCATCCTCCTCCTCACCGCCCCCGCCCTCGCGCAGGACACCCCGAGCGAGCAGCCCCAGACCCAATCCACCCCCAACGACGCCCAGGACGACCCCGCCCTCGAGTCGCCCCGCGCCGCCATGATGTCCTTCCTCCAAGCGATGAACGACATCAAAGATAACCCCACCCCCGCCGCCTTCCAGCGCGCCACCAACACCCTCGACCTCTCCCCGACCCTCCCCCTCGAATCCCGGCGCGCCGCCGCCCGCGAGCTCTACGCCGTCCTCAACCGCATCGGCATGGTCACCGAGTCCCAGCTCCCCGCCCAATCCGACGCCCAGCGTTTCCGCTACTTCCCCCAACCCGACATCGTCGCCCACGCCACCTTCGCCGCCAACCACCCCGGGCACATCATCGCCCTCACCAAGGACGCCCGAGGCAACTGGCGATTCTCGCGCGACACCATGGACTCCATCCATGAGTTCTACATCGACACCGAATCCGAAGCCCTCCGCGCCGGCGTCGAGCTCGACAAAACCCTCATCGAACGCATCCGCGCCGCCGTCCCCCGCTCGCTCAAGGGCTCAACCAACCTCGGGCTCGAGCACTGGCAATGGATCGGCATCTTCCTCGTCATCCTCATCGGGATCATCCTCGATCGTATCGCCCGCACCATCCTCCGCACCGTCTGGCACCGCATCGAACGCCGCGCCACCGACACCCCCGACGCGCACCCCGACCCCGACACCCTCGACAAGGCCGTCCGCCCCTTCGGGCTCCTCGCCGCCTCGGGCGTCTGGTTCCTCGCCCTCACCATCGGGCTCCTCCCCCCAACCCCCACCATCGTCCTGCTCGTCGCCGTCAAGGTCATCTGGATCACCGCCCTCGTCTGGGGCGGGTTCAAGATCACCGACCTCGTCGCCGAATGGCTCGCCAAACAAGCAGACAAAACCGAGACCAAGTTCGACGACCTCCTCGTCCCCCTCGTCAAACGAACCGCCAAGGTCTTCATCACCGCACTCGGGCTCATCTACCTCGCGTCCGCCTTCTCCGTCGAGATCCTCCCCCTCCTCACCGGACTCGGCATCGGCGGGCTCGCCGTCGCATTCGCCGCCAAGGACACCATCGAGAACTTCTTCGGCTCCGTCGCCGTCATCCTCGACCGCCCCTTCGAGATCGGCGACTGGATCTTCGTCAACGATGTCGAAGGCACCGTCGAAGACCTCGGGTTCCGCTCAACCCGCATCCGCACCTTCTACAACTCACTCGTCACCGTCCCAAACGCGACCCTCGTCCGCGCGAAGGTCGACAACTACGGCCGCCGCAAATACCGCCGCTTCAAAACCATGATCAATGTCACCTACGACACCCCACCCGAAAAAATCGAAGCCTTCTGCGCCGGCATCCGCGAGATCGTCAAGCTCCACCCCTACACCCGCAAGGACTACTACCACATCTGGCTCAACAACTTCGGCCCCCACTCCCTCGACATCCTCGTCTACATGTTCTTCGAGTGCCCCGACTGGTCCATCGAGCTGCGCGAGAAACACCGCTTCATGCTCGATGTGATCCGCCTCGCCGACCGCATGGGCGTCGACTTCGCCTTCCCCACCCAGACCCTGCATGTCGCCCAGCTCGACCCCACCGCCGAGCATCACCCCGCCAACATCCCCGACACCCACGCCGAACGCCGCGCCGTCCTCGAAGGCCGCAAACTCGCACGAGAGCTCACCCAAGACCAACCCTGGAAAACCGAACTCCCCGGCCCAGTCTCCTTCGCCGAAGAGTTCGACTCCGAATGGGAAGCAAGAGGTGACAGCGCGGGGTAAAGCTGAATGCGTATACATAGAGCTCTCAAAATTCCACTGCTTGAGCACCCACTCCCTTACGCTCTCTCGCCGTCTTACCAAGACGATTCAATCTGTGTCTTCACTTCCGCAGGCAGTCATCAACTCAAAGTCGGTGCCTATCTCATAATCGGCAGCGCAATCTTCGGCCTATTAATGGCACTGCTCCTCACCGCCCAATCCGGACTCCACACACCTCTCCACCATCACCGATACGGCACATTTCCAGCCTGGGTGCTATACCCGCTCGGGATCTTCTTACTCACACTCGGATTCAAACTTCTCCTCGATGCGAAACGGCGCAGCCAAATCATCATCGATCGAAAGACTCACAGAGCTCAGATTCAGTGTGCCAACGGATCAACTTCAAATTCGAAGCTCGCATCCATCACGCTCACAGAGAGTGCGGTTATCACAGGACCGTTGAGCGGCCAACGCTCAACAGCCATAACAATCAAGCAAGGCACATACCAAGTCGTCGCAATCGATGTCAGTCACGATTGCTTTGTGCTTGGTGCGTTCAAATCACAAGACGCTGCGGATAAATTTGTCTGCGAAATCCAAGAACTGACAAGTTTGGATATCAGCGAGAAACATAGCGAAGAACTTCTACAAGTAGCCGGCGAACGAAAATACCTCTTCCAAGCCAAAGACAAGTACGCCCTGAACCATCGAAAGAAAACAAAGCCGATGCAACCTGTTCAGTTTCTATAACGACTCTTACTCTTCCCTAATGGCTAGTGGCTGATGGCGAGTCCCTCACTCCGCAAACATCGCCTCAACAAACCCCTCCGGATCAAACGCCTCCACATCCGCAGGCGTCTCCCCCACCCCGATGAACTTCACCGGGATGTCCGTCGCTTCCTTGATCGCCACCACGATCCCGCCGCGCGCCGTGCCATCGAGCTTGCTGAGGAAGATCCCCGTCACGCCCGCAGCCGCGTTGAACTCCTCCGCCTGGCGCAGCGCGTTCTGCCCGCTCGTCGCATCAAGCACCAACAGCGTCTCATGGGGCGCGCCCGGGATCTGCTTATCGATCACCCGCCGGATCTTGCTCAGCTGATCCATCAACCCCGACTGCGTCTGCAAACGCCCCGCCGTGTCGATGATCAACACATCCACCCCGCGCGCCTTCGCCGCCGCGCACGCGTCGAACGCCACCGCCGCCGGGTCGCCGCCCTGCTGCCCCTTGACAACCTCAACGCCCAATCGCTCGCCCCAGATCTCCAGCTGCCGCACCGCGCCCGCACGGAAGGTATCGCACGCGCCAAGCAGCACCGTCTTCCCATCGTCCGTCAGCGCCTTGCACAGCTTCGAGATCGAGGTCGTCTTGCCAACGCCGTTCACGCCCGTCATCAGGATCACCGTCGGCCTGGAATCACTCAGGTTCAGCGACCGATCCCGCTCGGGCCACATCGCCTTGAGCTCACGCTTGAGATACTCAATAACATCCTCACCCTTCGTGAGGGTCCCCGCCCTGTAATCCGCCTTGATCCCATCGATCAGCTTCCGCGTCGCCACAACACCGACATCGCTCTGGATCAACCGCTTCTCGATCTCCTTGATGAGATCATCGTCGAGCGTCTTGCCCGCCAGCACCGACCGCAGCGACGACACGAACACCTCGCGCGTCTTGCCCAAGCCCTGCTTGAGCTTGTCGATCGTCCTGCGGAACAACGCCATACCCTCAGACCCCCCCACCGGTCTCAGAAGCCGTGCGCGAACCCGCCAGCACCCGCTTGAGGATCTTGTCCAAAATCGCGTTCACAAAGCCCGGCGAGTGCTCCGTCGAAAACTGCTTCGCCAGCTCCACCGCCTCGTTGACGATCCCCTTGGGCTCGCTCCCCTCAACCCGCGTCATCTCGTAATGCGCCAATCGCAAAATCGAGCGATCAACCACAGGCATCCGCGACACGCTCCACTCCGTCGACAACTCGCCGAGCACCGCATCCGCATCGCCACGCTGCTCAAACGCGTTCAGCGCCAACCGGAACGCCTTCTCGCGCTCACCCGCAGAAAACTCCGCGTGCTGATCCACAAAGCTCAGCCCCTCGTCCTCGAGCGTCTCGACATCATCGAGCGCATCGCGCACCGACTCCGGGTCCTCGCCCCGTGTCGCGTCGAGCTGATACATCGCCAGCAGCGCCAGCTTCCGAATATCCCGTGGTGATGCCATAAAAAGACCCGGCTCCTTACCCGCCCGAAAGCTTGTCCTGCACCTTCAAACCAGGCATAAACCGCACGCCCGGCTCATCGTTCTTATACCCCTCCGCGATCGCCACGATCGCGTCCGCCGCATCCAGCGCCGCGTCCATCGCCTCCGCGCCCTTGTTCCCCTTGTCGCCCCCCGCACGCGCCAGCGCCTGCTCGTTGGTATTCGTCGTCAGCACCCCAAACGCCACCGGCACCCCCGTCGCCAGCGTGATGTCCGTCAACCCCTTCGCCACTGCCGCCGCGATGTGCCGATCGTGCTCCGTCTCGCCCTTGATGATGCACCCCAGGCACACCACCGCGTCGTACATCTCCGACCCCGCAGCCGCCGCCGCAACCGCCGTCAGCTCATACGCCCCGGGCACCTCCAGAATCGCCAGCTTCGACTCATCCCCACCCCGAGCCGCATACGCACCGATCGCCCCCTCAAGCATCACCCCCGTGACACTCGTGTTGTACCGAGACACCACAATCGCACACGCCCCAGGTTTCCGTCGTTTCTGCGTATCAGCCATAAGGAGAAGATTCTAGACACACCCCCACTCTTGTGCCTCCCCCGCTCCTGGCGGGGGAGGTGTCCGCGCAGGGTCGCAGATCCGCCTTCGGCGGAACGGAGGGGGGCTTCCTCTCCTCCCCCAGGCCTCCGGGGCAGGTCCCTCGCAATGCGATGGGAAGGGGGTCCCCCTTGTCCCTCCCCGCGCCCCGCGGGGAGGTGGCACGGCGTCTCCGCCGTGACGGAGGGGTGCCTTGATAAACATCACGACCTTTCAAGCCCCGCATCCGCCCCGTTGATTGCCCCGTACAGACCAGACAACATCGCATGCCGCGCCCCACGAAGCTCAATCTCGTCATCCTCTTCACATTCCTGCTCGTGGCTGGTGAATTTACGAATATCTACCTCGCGCATCGAAACATAACACCACTGGCCCAAGACACAGTGCTCCAAGCACCTTTAAATCAAATCCCCGTTGGCAAAGCACGCTGGCCTGCCACACCCTCTGACGATGACTGGCCGAACCCAACGCGACAAACCACACGATCGCTGAGGTTCTTGGATTCGAGCCTGTCATCAACGCTCAACGCATCACGGCAATCCGACGAACAGTCCTACCCCATCTATGTCATGACCTCATTTCGATCTGGCTGGCCTCTGAGAACGCTCCAGATTCACAACGCATCCACCGTGGACATAAACGACAACTGGACCAGGTACCCACCAACAGGATTCACAAAGCCCAGATATCTCGCTGCCGGGCTCATCATCAACCCCTTCGTCTACGCGCTCCCGATCTGGATCTCGATTGTCCTCTTCTTCATGACCAAACACGCCCTCACCCAACGATCCCGCACCCGCAACAACCGCTGCCTCCAATGCGCCTACGACATCACCAACCTCTCCCAATGCCCTGAGTGCGGCCAAGACTCTCCCCCTCGTGGCTGACGGCTCCCCCAAAGCACCCACTCCGCAAACGGCGCGCATGCCTATACAAATCCATTCATAAACTCACCCTTTTCCAACCAATACGCACCCGCCAATCCACCACTCCCGTATCGCCCATCCACAGGAGTGTCCCATGCAAACATCACCATCCCGCTTCCGAACCATCGCCCTCATCGCCCTCACCCTCTTCACCACCACCTACACCAACGCCGCAATCCCCGACAACTACTACCTCATCAGCTCCGGCAACGGCGCCATCCACCGCTACTCCGTCGAAGGCCAATACATCGACGACCTCGTCCCCGCCAACGCCAACCAACTCGGCAACCCCCAGCACATGGTCGTCCGAAACAACAAGCTCTATGTCACAGGCTACGCAAACAACGCCCTCTCGCGCATCGACCTCGCCACCGGAACTATCGAACAGCAATGGCAACTCGCCGACGCCCGAGGCACCGCCTTCCTCCGTGAAAGCACCGACGGCTCCGAGTTCTGGATCGGCGCCATCAACTCCAACCGCATCCTCCGCGTCGACCCCGACACCGGCAACATCCTCGGCGACCTCGTCACCCCAAACTCAATCCCCGGCCCCCACGGCATCCTCGAGCACACCGACGGCTCGCTCCTCATCGCCGCAAACAACAGCACCATCTACCGCCTCCAAGACGAAATCGTCACACCCTTCATCACCACCACCGGCAACCGACCCACCAACATGCTCCACCTGAGCGACGGCTCACTCCTCGTCACCGCATTCGTCAACAATCCCTCTCGCGCACTCCGCCGTTACGACCCAATCACCGGCGAAGACCTCGGGCAGTTCTCCGACACCCAAGGCCGACAAGCAGACGGACTCATCCGCGCCCACAACGGCGAGATCCTCTCCGTCTTCTGGGGATCCAACTCCATCGCACGCTACAACGAAGCCGGCGAATACCTCGGCGATTTCGCCAACGCAGACTCCGGCCTATCCAGACCCAACCACATCATCTATGTCCCAACCCCCTCCACCACAGCCCTCCTGATCCCGGCCACCCCCCTCACCACCCGTCGCCGTCGCGACTGACTCCCCCTCACAGAACAACAAAGCGTCCCAGCCTCCCCCGTCCTGACTGGGGAGGTGTCCGCGCAGAGTCACAGATCCGCCAAATGCGGAACGGAAGACACTCTTCGTGCCTTCCCCACCCCGTGGGGAAGGTGGATTCGGCGCAGCCGAAGACGGATGGGGCTCCCCCTCTCCTCCCCCGGGCCTCCGGGGGAGGTCCCTCGCAAAGCGAGGGGGAGGGGGTCCCCCTTGTCCCTCCTCGCGCCCCGCGGGGAGGAACAACCACCCCAGATGCCCTCCTTTGAGTCCGCCTCTGGCGGGACAAAGCAGGAACGAACACCCTTCAACAACTCCCATCTTCCCCCTCCCCCCTAATGGCTAGTCCCTAGTGGCCAGTCCCTTCCCCCCCTACCATCCCCCGTGCGAAAAACCCTCATCGCCATCGCGCCCACCCTCAAGCTCACACGCGTCACCACCGCGTTCGGCGCCGTCGCCAACCTCTGGTTCATCATCCTCTGGGCACGATTCAACCCCAACAACGAGCTCGCACCCGCTGCCATCAACAACGCACCGCTCCTCTACCTCCTCGCCGCCGGACTCATCGCAGGCATCGGGCTCTACGCCTTCGGCACATCCCTCAACGACCTCCTCGATGTCCATCGTGATCGCGCACTCAACAAACAAGCATCCCCCATCGTCGACGGCTCCGCCTCCATCGAGCTCGCCGTCTGCCTCGTCGCCGCCACCCTCATGCTCGCCATCCTCGGGTCCATCGCCTTCGGCACCGAAGCCATCCTCATGACCCTGCTCCTCGCCGTCGCCATCCTCATCTTCAACGCGCTGGGCAAGTTCATCCCCGGCATCGGCATGCTCCTCCTCGCCCTCATCTACGCCGGACACATGCTCATCCCCGACCTCTGGACCCGCTTCCTCCTCCCCGTCTGGCTCGTGATGACCCACGCCCTCATCGTCGCCGCCCTCGCCCAACACCTGGGCCGACGATCACCCCCCATCTCCCGCCGCGCCGCCGTCTTCGCATCCCTCGGCTGGCTCGCCTGCACCATCGCCCTGTTCGCCCTCGCATGGACCCGCCGCGCCCCCGACGACGGGCTCTGGCCGAACTTCGTCCCGCCCACCGCCGTCCTCTACCCGCTCGGGTTCGTGGCCCTCTTCGCGATCATGATCTGGAGACGCTACAAGAAAGTCGGGCTCGGCCCCGCGCTCGGCGAAAAGATCACCCGCTACGGCGCCATCTGGCCCGCCCTCTACGCCTGCGGCTGGCTCGCCGGCGCCGGCCTCTGGACCGCCTGCGCCATCATGGCCGCCCTCACCAGCACCGGCTTCCTCGTGATGACGGTCCTCCGCGAGCTCTACGCACTGATTGAGCATCCGGTGGGGTATCGGCTCTAACGCTACTCTACCCTTACTAGCTGCGCAAGCCTTCTGTGATTAGCCGCTCTATTTTGATTGTTATAACCGAGCTCCGAACATAGATTTTCTATTTTCTGACAGAAGATATCAGCACTCAACCTAGACATAGACAGCTCGCCCGAATCCGGAAACTCCCTATTCGTAGTCTGCCATTGCATTTCATCGTCGAGAGGATGCTCTGGACGAAATGGATGTACATTAAATATTTTATGATCAATTTGCGTGATCCAAGACGCCCCAATTTCTGCAATCGCTCCCCAAGACCGCTTGGTATTTTCACTTGTCACAAAAACAACATACATCTTCTCTGCTGAGTAGCTATCAACAAAGAAATCTCTCAAGTACTCGTACACACTCACCCCCTCCGGGATACGACACTCCTCGTCATCGCAATTTGTATACAATATATGCTCAATTGGGACGCGATTATACTTCAACATTTCATAAACAATATCTGCCAGCGGCTTATCGCTATATGTCTGACTGATAAGTATCTTCTTCTTTTGAGAGTCAACCCGGGCCTTGATGCCCAAGTCTGGACTGTTTTGAGACAAAACACCATGGACAATTGAAGCCACATCAGCTCCTACATCGCCAGCCTCGCTGCGTATTCGATCTACAATGTCACTCTCAACCTTGCGGTTATAGGCGTCCACAAGTTCCCGAAGCTGAGCCTCGTCACCCCTCTGCTTCTCAAGCTGAGCAGACTTCTTTTGCTCGTTTTTTTTGTCCGTATATGCGTCTCGCATACCCAGGACTCGAGGCAACAAATCTTCTCGAACGTATTTGAGAAGCTCAACATATCTTGGATCATCTGACTTGTACCCCTGGCGGTTGCTAAGCGCCATGTCTGGAAGCTCAGTTTCTTCGAACAAGTCGACATGCAACTGCCCGACTACATAAACTTCATTTAGCTTGTTCTGGCCTACAGTGGGCAATATATTAAATTCGCCAAGTTTATCGTTGGCATAGATTGATATGTGATTATCCGGAAAATCCGTGATCTCGGCCTTCCTACCCTTAGTAGATCTATATGCCCCAATCCAACCCTCAATGGCCATAATCCGCTGAGTAACACCGCCTTTGTCCGTGCGAATCTGGACCGGTATTTCTTTAGCGAGCTCCGATTTTACAAGCTTATCGCGCATATCAGCAAATTCTACTTCTACCAACGCAGACAACTGCTCATATCGCTCGCCCAATGTAAGCAACACACAAAGCTGCGCTACCATTTCCGCATCATAGTTATCAATTACCTCATGCTCACGCCCCCGCAAAATATGTATTCGGAAATTTTCACTAACTAAAGGGAAAATTTTAAGTAGATTCCGCCTAACAGCCCCCAGCGTCTTGTGGAGCTGATACCTCGGATTCCGCATAACGACTGCCGTACCCGACGACTCAGAATACTCCAAAGCTACATTATCATCCGCTATGGGCCTGAGAATATCATCCTCTGCAGGAACCCTGGTAAGTACGAACCCCGACTTCTCGCCATCAGCAATAGTCAACACTTCAACTTCATCCGCTACTGATAAAGCCGCCAACTTACCAATACCTTTCCTACCCATCTTTCGGCGATAACCACCTCTCGTGTAGGAATCCTCCTTTGTAGTTCTAGACTCTGATGCCACGTGCAAATACTTGGACACCTCCCCATCCCTGTAGGACATGCCATGCCCATCGTCTTCTACGCGTATATAATCTGTTCCTGAGACTATGTAAACATTTTGGGCATTGGCATCGTACGCATTCGCAATAAGCTCGGCGAGAACATAGTAGATATTAGTATACAAATTCGGACCTAATAGCTCAAGAATTCTTGGGTCAATCTCTAGTTTGTACTCTTTCATAGAATCAACCTGCCGCCTTGTTGCCTACTAACGATTTCACATGATCAAGCATCGCACGTCCAAGCACATACCCAATTCTAGGCGGTACAGCATTTCCAATAATTCTGGCCACCGCTCCCTTATTTAATTGCTCGCGCCTGTCCCAGAACTCATATCTCTTTGGAAAACTCTGCAGCAGAGCGGCTTCTCTCAGAGATATCGCTCGGTTTTGGCTAGGATGGCCAAATCGACCGTTCCCAATTCCCGTGCATAGCGTTGTCATCGTGGGCGAAGGCTTGTCCCACCACATTCTGCCATAAATTGATCCGTACTTTTTTCCACTCGCCCGCTTGTGGCAATCCAACTTTAAATCATCAGGCCAGCTGCTCCAGCCGCCTCCATTGTGAGGCGTAGCCCTCACCCTTCGCATATTAATACTGGTCAACTTAGGCGAGACATGTAGCCTGTCACGGCTGCAAACTTCTCCGGCTGAGATCTTGGGAAGCTTCTCAATTGTACTCCTAACAGTTTTCCACTTGGATGGGCTTGGATGCGTAGGCCCTGGAACACTTATATTTCCATGCAGTGATGCTAGCAATACTAGTCTTTTTCTAAATTGCGGCACTCCATACTGTTCGCATGACACAATCTTCCAGTCTGATGAGTACCCGGCATCCTCAAGCACTGACAAAAAATGCAGAAATACACTTCGACCCCTGCCCGCAAGCTCCGGTACATTCTCCATGGTAACTAGATCTGGCTTTACTGCTGAAACCAATCGGGCAAAGTCTTCGAGTAGACCCCAAGCATGGTGCCTAGATTGGCCCTGAGTCAATTTCGAGAAAGGTTGACAAGGTGCACATCCCGCCAACAACCTATAGTACCCTCCAGCCAGCTTTCTACATATCTCATCCGGTTGAACTTCGCCCACATCTTTCAGGCAGTATTCTGATCCGGGATTGTTGTGCGTAAAGGCGTATTCAGAATGACTATCAATGTCGTATCCTGCTTTTATCTTCACGCCACTTTTTCGCAGACCATATGTCAAACCTCCGCCGCCGCAGAAAAGATCGACGCCAACAATGGTTTGTTTCAACTTCGTGTGTGCTACAGAGACTGCCATCAGTATTCCTTGATGAGTATTTTCTGGGTGACATTCTAACCGATCATGCGCTGATCGTCCTGTTTCCTGTACATGTCTGCTTCCATCGTTGGAGGATTGTTTCCGTGTATCCGGCTTTTCTTTAGCACTAAGATGAGTCAAAAATTTCCCCCCTATCTCCCCCTTTGTGCGCAAAATCCCTGCACTCCCCCACGCCGCCCTTGTGCCGCATCGCTGACATGCGACAATTCCCGCATGATGATCAACGCGACGCGCTCGACGACAACCCAACCCGATCCCATCCTCGACCCGCACCGCTTCAACGCGATGCTCTGGGACCTGCTCGACCCCAACCGCAGCGCGATCGATATCGCCAACGACTACGACCTCTCCCTCGACGAGCTCGCCCGCGTCCTCGAGTCCGAGCAATACACGCGCGCCCTCGGCGCGATCGCCCGCATCAACGCCGCCCGCGCTGCCCTGCTCGATCTCGAATCCCCCACCGCCGCCAAGGCCCGCCTGCTCGCCCAACTCCGCGACGCCCCCACCACCGCGACCGCCCAAGAGTCCCAACGCAAAGCCGCCACTTCGCTCCTTCGCACCCACCTCGCCTCCCCCGCAATTCGAAGATCCGCCCATGGCCGAGCGGGGGAGGTGCCGAGCAACGCGAGGCGGAGGGGGTCTTCGTGCCTTCCCCACCCCGTGGGGGAGGTGGATCCGGCGCAGCCGGAGACGGAGGGGGCTCTCCCGCTCCTTCCCCGCCCCAGCGGGGGAGGTGGCTCGCGTCTTCGCGAGACGGAGGGGGCATCTTGTCCCTCCCCGCGCCCCGCGGGGAGGTGTCACGCGAAGCGTGACGGAGGGGTCTTCGTGCCTTCCCCACCCCGTGGGGAAGGTGGATTCGGCGCAGCCGAAGACGGATGGGGCTCTCCCGCTCCTGTCCCTCCCCGCGAAACGCAAGGCCCCTCTTCTCTCCTCCCCCGGGCTTCCGGGGGAGGTGTCCGCGCAGCGGACGGAGGGGGTCTTCGTGCCTTCCGCGCCCCGCGGGGGAGGTGGTCCGCCTCTGGCGGAACGGAGGGGGTCCCCCCAAACACCCCCAACCCCTCACTCCTCCTCATCAAACCCATTGGGAATCCGCGTCAGCGCCGCTTCCGGCTTCATCCGCGTGTCCCCGTTGTCATGCAGGACAGTCAGCCCAAGCCCATGCAGCGCATTGAGCGCCGCCTGCTGCTCCGCGACCTTCTTCGAGTTGCCCCAGCTGGGCTCGTACCGAACCCCATCGAGCTCCACCGCGATAAAGAACGCCTTGGCGTGATCCGGGCCCTTCTCATCAAGAATCTTGTAACTCGGCGCGGTATTCAGCGTGCGCTGGGCGTGCTGCTGCAACACGCTCTTGAAGTTATGCTGATGCCCCGAACGCACCGCATCATCTAGCAACGGGTCGAGCAACGGCTCAAGGAAGTCCCGCACCACCTGCATCCCGCCGTCGAGGTACAGCGCCGCGATGACGGACTCAAGGACCGCCGCCGCCAGAGACTGAGGCAGCTTGGTCTGCGTTTGCATCCCCTTCCCCACCACGATCAACTCATCAAGCCCGAGCTTGATCGCGATCTTCGCGCACACCTTCCGCGAAACCGCGAGGGACTTGATCTTCGTCATCTCCCCCTCGAGGTAGGTCGGGAACCGATTGAAGATGCGCTCGCACACGATCATCCCAAGGATCGCATCCCCGAGGAACTCGAGCCGTTCATTGGAATCGAGGCGCGACTCGGAGATCGACGCGTGACGCAGCGCGAGATCGAGCAGCCCGATGTCGTCAAAGGTGTACCCGAGCACTTCCTGGGCTTTGATTCGGATGTCTTCTGTCATCACCAAGAACCAGCATCGCCGATCGGGCAGATCGATCAGCACGCCCCACGCACCGAACATACTCGGCTCATCGGGCAACCATCGGATCTCGCTGGTACGGGGTTGGCCTATCGCGGACCGTTATTTGGGGTTTACCTGAGTAAACGCCGAACAAAGGGCCGAGAGTGGAGTCTGCGCGGCTACACGCACCAGCACGATGGAAATAGTATCCGAAAATCCGGGTTTCGTGTCCAATGAATTCCGGGTCTTGGGCTTGATTGAATTGGACGCCCGAGGGGTGAAGGGCTAGAGTGTCCGCCCTGAACTTTGGGCGAGACGGTCTGGGTGTTGACGCTTGGGCCTTGATTGATAGGAGATTACCGACATGGCCATGCACTACCCCCGCCGCAAAAGCAATGTGAAGCGTCGCCGCACCGTTGGTTTCCGCGCTCGCATGAAGACCAAGAGCGGCCGCAAGATCATCAACGCACGCCGTCGCATCGGCCGCAAGGTGAACTCGCTCTGAGTCCCTAAGACATCATTGAACCGATCAAGCACAAGCATCTCGCTTGTGCTTTTTTCGTGGGTATGCAAGGATATCGAGCGGCTAGATTCGATCGGCCATCTATCTGAGAAGGAGAGACATGATGAAACGAGCAATACCGACGCTGTGCGCCATGAGTGTGTGCGGGCTTGCCCATGCGGAGATCATCCACTGGTCACAACTGATCGGGGCCCAGCCGGATCAGCCCCAATCCCCCCGTTGGGGAGCGGTCACAATCGACATCTCGGGGTTGAGCTCCAACGATTTTCAGGGCGACCCGGACAACCATGTGCTCAGCGTGTTCTTTGGCGTCGGCGCTTCGATCACCTCGATCGGGTGGGATATCGACCTGACCACGGTTGGGCTGAGTTGGGCGGATGAGGCAACTTTCACCTTTAACGGGCAAGTCTCGATCAATCCCGGGTTCGGCGACGCGTTTACGGTCTCCAACCAGAACTACTTTGGATCGGTCTCCACCAACCTGATCCTGGATGGGTCGGGCCTGGTCTCACTCGAACTGCATGAGATCGGATTCGACGACAACCCTGACGGTCCTGACGCGATTTACGGTGCTGGATCGTACATTTATATTGGGAACGCCCTCCCAAGCCCGGGGGCGTTTGGGTTGTTCGGGGCTGCGGGTTTGATTGCGTGTCGTCGTCGGAGATCCGAGTAAGCACATATCGGAGTTTGCAGATGTCCGAAAACACCCCTCGAAGGGGTGTTTTTCTTGATTATCGGGCATTGGGGCAGGAATTATGCGATCTCAGGCGTTTCTGAACAAATTCAGGGTGGGGTGTATTGACAGACGGGTGGAAATCACTACGCTAATCCTTGATCGAGATGGGGTTCTTCCCACTCGGTCGATGTCGATCAGACAACACGAGGGACTTCGGCGTGAGAAACCGGTGTTCTTCTGAGTGAGACAGGGAGAGAAAGAGACCCTGATCAAACTCGATGTGTTCGACTGAAGTTGCCATATCCGGCATGGGTTGCCGGTTTGTCTATGGAATGTCTTGGCACGGCGTGTGGTGCGTCGGCCGATCTTGAGTTTGTCAAACGAAAGAGAGAAGAGAAATGAAAGCAATCGCACTGACCGCACTGGCAGCAGCAGCTGGCCTCGCAACCGCAAGCCCCTACCTCGCAACGGGCCTCACCGAGTACGGCGTCAACAACGCTGGCGCTCCCACCCAGACCATCACCATCGATGTCTCGGGTATCAACTTCAACGACGCAGGCGGCTCGGCACTCAACGAGATGCTCTCCGTCGCACTCGGTCTCGGCGCTGAAGTCACCGGCCTCGGCTGGGACGTGAACCTGACCACCGTCGGTGGCAGCTGGGCATCGGAAGCCGTCATCAACTTCGAAGGTCAGATCAACCTGACCGTCGGTATCGGTGACGACTTCGGCGTGACCAACCAGAACTACGCTTCGGGCGGCATCCTCGACCTGAGCGACAACGGTCTCCCCAACATCACCCTCGGTGGTGACGGCAACCTCGACATGGAGTTCTTCGAAGGCTTCGTCGACAACGGCGGCTCGGGTGACGCGTTCTTCGAGCAGGGCTCGGTCCTCTTCCTGGCGGTCACGGGCGTTCCGACTCCCGGTTCGCTCGCGATCCTCGGCCTCGGCGGTCTCGTCGCTGGTCGTCGTCGCCGCTAATCCCTCTGGGATTGACAGCAGATATCACATGAGCTTGATTTCCTGACCCACAGACTGGCATCGTTTGCCTTTTCAAGCTCAGCGTGATCGACAAATATGGACGCCCCGGGATCAAACCCGGGGCGTCTTTTTTTCTGCTTCGATTTCCCCGTGATAAGGGAAGAATCGCGGGATTCATCCCCAATGGTTTGGATCGGAGACCCAGATCGCCAGGTCCAGATCACCTACTTTCACAATCGCAAGTCATTTGAAAAGAATTACTTGGGAATTGTCGAACAAGCGTATTGACTGGGTGTCTCCATCCACTACACTCGGAGCAGTTGGGGGAAACCTCCCGACAGAAGAGAGCAGAGAGAAGGGTTGGCAATCCATTCAGGATTGTCCGAAGCGTTTCTTGGGTAAGAAGCGTTCCACACACTCAGATCGTTGCGATTTTTCTGTCTTGAGTTGACTCCCTGTATTTCGGGTTAACTTGTTGGCGTGCGGAGCGCCGGCAAACACTGAGTTCAAGAAAGAGAGAACTGACATGAAGAAGACGATCGCACTCGCAGCAGTCGCAGCACTCGCAGGTACCGCAGTCGCTGGCAACAGCATCACCATCGACGTTTCGGGCGTTAACTCCTGGGGCTTCCAGGGTGACGCACAGAACGAGTTCATCAATGTGTTCCTCGGTGCAGGCGCAACCGTCACCAACATGGCTTGGGACGTGAACCTGACCACCATCGGCCTGAGCTGGGCTGACGAGAACACCATGACCTTCAACGGTTCGCAGTCGGTCAACCCCGGTGCTGGTGACGCGTTCACCGTCACCAACGCGAACTACGCTGGCAGCGCAGCTTCGGGCCTCGTCCTCGACGGCTCCGGCATGCTCTCCATCGAGTTCCACGAAGTCGGCTTCGACGACAACCCCGGCGCTGTTGACTCGTTCTACGAGGCAGGCTCCTCCATCACCATCACCTACGTCCCCGCACCCGGCGCTCTCGCAGTGCTCGGCATGGGTGGCCTGGTCGCTGGTCGTCGCCGCCGCTAATCGCTGCGATTCGACTGGAATGATCTGCTCGATCTGATCGAGCAATGATCAACCAAACCATAAAGTCCCCTCGGGTTCGCCCGGGGGGACTTTGTTTTTGGGGTGTGTGGGCAATAGGCAATAGGCAATAGGCCAGAGGCCAGAGGCCAGAGGCCAGAGGCCAGAGATTGTGGGACGGATTCGCCTCCCCCGCGCTTGCGGGGGAGGTGTCGAGCGAAGCGAGACGGAGGGGGTCTTCAACAAGACGCATGCACACCAAGACCCTTCCGATCAGCCTGTGGCGGACCACCTCCCTCGTTCGCCAAAGACGGATCGCCGGGAGGTACAAGAGTACTTTGAGTGCTGTCCGTTCCTGCTTTGTCCGTCTTCGACGGATCAAAGCAGGGCACCCAACTCTTTGTTCCTCCCCCGCGGGGCGGGGAAGGCACGAAGAACGATGGAGGACGCGTTTCAACTGCATGAAAAATGCCCCGAAAACTCGGGGCACTCGTAGATCTGTATCGGGATCGGAGTCTCAGTTCATCGAGTTGAGCCCGACGGGTTGTGGGCGGAGGGCGTGCGTGGGTGCCTGGACGGTGATGCCCAGGGGGACGCGCTTGCCGCCCGAGTCGGTCGGGGGCATGCCTTCTTCGTCGATGTGGCGTTGGATGGCCATGACGCCTTCGATGAGCATCTCGGGGCGTGGCGGGCACCCCGGGACATAGACATCGACGGGGATGAACTGGTCAACGCCCTGAACGGTGGCGTAGGTGTCGAAGACGCCTCCGGTTGAGGCGCAGGCGCCCATGGAGATGACCCACTTGGGTTCGGGCATCTGCTCGTAGATACGCTGGAGGACGGGGAGCATCTTCACGCTCACGCGTCCGGCGACGATCATCAGGTCTGCCTGTCGCGGGGAGAAACGCATGACTTCTGCACCGAAACGGGCGAGGTCGTAGCGGGAGGATGCGGTGGCCATCAG
>CBDDIA010000010.1:0-23398 GCA_965228685.1 Phycisphaerales bacterium | reverse complement strand
CCAAGCCCTTGCCCTTCGTGGTCTTGACATGCAGAACCATCGGGCGATCGATATCGCGTGCCTCGGTCAGGAACTCGATGAGGGTGGGGAGGTCGTGCCCATCGATCGGCCCAACCGTGAGCAATCCGAACTGCTCGAACCACGACTCTTCCGCGATCGCCGCCTTCGTCATCTCGCCCATCCGGTGGTACGCCTCTTTGAGGTACCCGCCGCCGGGCACATGCTTGAGCAGTTCCTTCGCGCCCTTCTTGAAATCCGAATAGGTGTGCGAGACACGCACGCGATCGAAGTACTGCGCCATCGCGCCCTGCGGCTTGGAGATGCTCATCCCGTTGTCATTCAGGACAACCAACATCTGACGCTTGAGCGTCCCCGCATTGTTGAGCCCCTCCATCGCCACGCCATTCACGATCGATGCGTCGCCGATGAGTGACACGACCCGCTTGCCGTCCGGGCGTTCGCCGGGGACATACGAGGTGTTCATCAGCTCATCGCCGCGGGCCATGCCCACCGCGGTAGAGATACCCGTTCCCGCGTGCCCAACGCGGAACAGGTCGTACTCGCTCTCGCTGGGCTCGGGGAACCCCGAGATCCCCGCGCTCGTCCGAAGCATCTCGAACTTATCAAGACGCCCGGTCAGAATCTTGTGGGGGTAGCACTGGTGCCCGACATCGAAGAGCAGCCGATCGTGCGCAAAGTCAAACACGCGATGCATCGCGATCGTGAGTTCGACAACCCCAAGGTTCGGGGCGAGATGCCCTCCGCTGCGTGAGACCTTGTCGATAATGACCGAGCGGATCTCGCCCGCGAGCTCTTCGAGCTGGGCGATGGTCATTGTGCGGAGATCGCGAGGCGACTGGATCTGAGAGAGCAAGCCCATGGAGTCCTTTCGATCACGCCCAAACGAGCGGAGTTGGCCATTTCAAGTATAGGGACACGCGGCAACCCACGCCACCCTGCAAGTTACTCGTGTCCATTTGGGAGAGTTCGCTCGAACCTTGCGAGCTCGATCCAGATTTCTGCAGATTCCGATAATCAACTCCGACGGGTCATGTATCCCGATGCGTGAGCATCTCCCCGATCCTGCGAAGCGGTTCGGTATCCCCGAGCCCCATGGATTCAAGCTCGCACAGCGCCCGGGCTGCCTCGACCCCCAGCCGATTCGCAGCCGATCGAGCCGCATCGACACCCACCGCGCCCGGGTAGGTCCGCTTGCCCGCCGCGGCGTCCTTCCCCAGCGCCTTGCCCACCGCGTCAGAGCATCCCTCGACATCCAACAGGTCATCGACGATCTGAAACTGAAGCCCGATCGATTCGCTGTAGCGCGTGATCAGGGCCAGTGCGTCGTCTGACGCCCCCGCGGAGAGGGCACCCATCCGACAACTCGCACGGAGCAACGCGCCGGTCTTGTTGCGATGGATGAGCTCTACCGCTTCCAGATCAGAGATTCCTTCGCCCATCCCCCCGAGCGTGTCATAGATCTGCCCCTCGATCATCGCACGTGTCCCCAAGGCAAGCTCATTGCTCAAACACAACGCGATCCCCGGGTCTGGGTGCTCGTGGGTCGACTCATACGCGAGCGAGAGCAACGCATCGCCCGCGAGGATGGCCATCGCTTCGCCCGCGTGCTTGTGCAGGGTGGGTCTGCCTCGTCGAACATCATCGTTATCGAGCGCGGGCAGATCGTCGTGGATCAGACTGAACGCGTGGATCATCTCCACCGCGCACCCCGCCTGCAGGGAAACCTGACCCTGCGCACCACAAGCGACCGCGCTGAACCACGCCAACGCCGGTCGGATCCGTTTCCCTCCGCCGAGCAGGCTGTACCGGATTGCCGCGTCGAGATTGCGAGGGAGCTCGCGTCGATCGAGGAACGACGCGAGGTACGCATCGATCTGGCGGACGACCGTATCCATCGCTTCCGAGTGAGCATGCTTTGTGTTCGTGGGATTCACAACGAATCTTAGCGATCCCTGATCCCATGTGCTAGCATCTTCGCGATGCTTGAACACGCGATCCAGTTCTTCCAGGCCGGCGGATGGGTCATGTACCCGCTGCTCGCGATGAGTGTCGTATCTCTGACCCTCATCTTCGAGCGCACGATCTTCTGGGTTTTGGGTCCACAACGCAAGGGTGCTCGACGCCTGAGCGTGTACCTGAGTTCTATCGCCTCTGCCCTGATGACAAGATCCGGAACCGAGCCCGCGCGGATTCAACCCTCGAAGCCCGCCTTGTCTCCCTCTCGTTTTCCTCGGAGAACCGATCCGAGCCCATCCTCATCGGGCACATCGAATCCCTTCGCCCCTCGATCGAACGATTCGCGCCTACGCTCGGCACGATCATCGCCGCCGCTCCCCTCCTCGGGATCCTCGGGACCGTCACCGGCATCATCCAGAGCTTCGATCTGCTCGGCGAAGCGTCGACTGTGTCCGACCCGACCGTCGTCGCCGGGGGCATCGCCGAGGCGCTCTACACGACCGCGTTCGGACTGTGCATCGCCCTCATCACGCTCTTCCCACATGTCTATTTCAAATCCCGCGCGGATCGGGCGCTGGGGCGTCTCGAGATCCTCGCAGGCGCGATCGCGTCCCATTCAATCAAGAACTGAACTCGGTTCGCGTCTTTACGCCGTCTGCTTGCTGACGAGCTCGAAGATCTCTTCTGGCGTCGTGGCGCCGTAGATCTCCTGACGGAAGTTCGAATCGCTGATCAGGCGGCTGATATGCGCGAGCGCCTCGATATGGTCCTTCGTCTTGTCCGGCGGGGGACGCGAGCAACACCACAAGTTGGACCGGCTGAGTATCAATGGCCTCAAAGTCAATCGGCTCTGCTGGCTTGCCGATCGCGAGCGATTGACGCTTGAGACTGGCGCACTTGCCATGGGGGATTGCGAGCCCGTGCCCGATGCCGGTGGTGCGTGTCTGCTCACGCGTCCACACCGCATCCTTGAGCGATTGGACATCCGAGACGCTCCCGACCTCGCCCATCCGATCGATGAGCTCGTTGATGACGCCCTGCTTCTCCGTCGAGTTGAGCGGTGCGATAATGCAGGCGGGGTCGAGAATATCCATCAGATTCATGGTCCGTACCTCTGCGAAAGGCGTGCGTTGGGCATCAAGTGTAAGCGAGAAATCCCGTTGAGTGGGGGGAGCCACAAAAACTCCCGCACTCACGCGTTCTTGCGGAGCACCGCCGCGAACGACGCATCTTGATACGCCGAGGGCTCATCGCCGGGCAGGCCCTTCGCCTCGATCCGCTGCAGGTGCTTAAGCACCAAACCATGCTCATCCGAGGCCCATTGGGCGTTACCCTCGTTCTCCTCAGCCTCCACGCTGCAGGTCGCGTAGACGAGGTTCCCTCCGTCGCCGAGCATCTCAAATGCGTGCGAGACGATCGTGCGCTGGGTCTGCACGAGGCGTTTGACCTGCGCGTCGATCGGGCGGTACCGGGCTTCGAGCCGACGCGCGAGCACACCGGTGTTTGTACAGGGCACATCCGTGAGGATCAGGTCCGCCCATCCGGTGTATCGGTGATTCATCTCCGAAACATGCTCGATCCGGACCCCGTCGTCCTCGCGGAACTGCTCGCGGAGCGTCTTGATCCGTGCCGGATCAATCTCGCAGGCGATGATCTCCGATCCGGGGAACATCGCACGCAGCTGGCGCGTCTTGGTCCCCTGACCCGCACAGAGATCGATGACCCTGCTGGGAGTTCGTTCAAGCTCAAGATGTCCGAGCGTCGCGCTGCTCGCCGGGTCCTGCACCCAGAGCCCCGGATCTGCACTAAGAACCTCCAAGAGCTGGGCCCGCCCGCCGCTGAACACGCGATGATCCGTCGATTCATGCGCGATCGATTCCGGGATCTCGGTGCCGTTCTCAGCATGCAGGGTGTAGAGAATAGTGGGGGGCTTGCTCAGGGTGTGCAAACTCGCACCCGTCGGATCCTCGTACATCGGTTCCCATCGCGCAATGAGCGCGTTGGGCAACGAGCACGCAATCCCTAAGCGCCGCCGTCCGTTCTCGGGTAGCTCAATCCCCTCCAGACGCACCATCCCGCCCTCACTCAGCGGGATTGAGTCGAGGTGGTGGTTCCAAGGTGCATCGATCCATTCCCCTCGCACCCGCGCGACCTTGCGGAGGACCGCGTTGACCATCCCGCCCGCCCCAGGACGGATATGACGCTTCGCCCAGGCGACCGTTTCATCGAGAATCGCATGCGCCGGAACCCGATCGAGCAGGAGCAGCTGCGCCGCGCCCCCCAGCAAGGCCGCCCGCATGCGGGGCTCGATCTCGTGCGATTTGTGCCCGCTGAGCGTTTCGATGATGTACTCGAGCGTCCGCCAGCGACGCACGCTCTGCTCCACGATCATGATCGCCAACCCTGCATCGCGAGGCTCAAGGTTCCCAGTGTTGATGTCCCGGGGAATCAGATCTGGGAATCGCATCGCGTATCCGCTCAGGTGCCGGTACGCCGCGTCACGCGCGTCCGCGATCGGCAGATCCTTCCGTGCGTTCCCGCTGCGTCCTGTCCGTGGCCCTTGCTTTGGCATCGGACAAGCGTAGGTCGCACGCCCTGCGCGAACCCGAATCGGTGCGCCTCAACTCGCATATCATCTCTCGCAACCATGTCGAACGAGTTGGCCCATCCTGAGGAGCACCCCGCCGTACCGAACACGCGACGGTTCTCGACCCACCGGATCCTCTCGGGGATGAAGATCAGGAAGAAACTGATCGTCCTACATACCGCCTTCTCGCTTGGGCTGGGCACGATCCTCATGATCGCGATCTACCCCGCGATGTCCAAGGTCATCCACGGTGCCGAGGTTGATCAGAGCACACGCGTCCTCGAGACAATGCTCCAATCCGGTTTCCCTCATCTAACCACGACCGATGAGCACTGGACCTTCGCCCGATCAGGCGATGCGGTGCAGGGCATCCCCAACGCACTGATCCTCAGCGCGAGGAGTAACCCGCGAGAACCGATCGCGGTTCCCCCAACCAACTACGCGTCGGGGGTCCTTTGCTACCTCTCCGAGAGAGATGAGTTTGTGCTCGTCCGATCCCGCTCCGAGCTCGCCCGCGACTCGATCCAACTTGTCTATGTGCTGGTGATCGTCACCCTGCTCGTGGGGTACGGGCTTGTCGCCGCGGCCCTCGAGCTCTTCGTCCTCCCCCAGCATGTCTATCGCCCGATCAGTTCCATGCTCCAAGCGGACCAGGCGGTCTCCCAGGGCGATCGTGAGATCGAGCTGATCCCAGATGCCGAGATCCCCGCCGACGAGCTCGGCTCGATCATGCGCTCACGCAATGAAACCATCCAATCGCTCAGAACCCACGAGCGAGAACTGGCGCACGCGCTGGATCGACTCGAACACACCGCCGCGGACCTGCACAAAAAGAACCACCTGCTCGAGACCGCCCGCAAGAACCTCGAGGGCGCAGACCGCCTCGCCTCGTTGGGCATGATGAGTGCGGGGATCGCCCACGAGCTCAACACCCCGCTCGCCGTCGTAAAGGGGCTCGTTGAGAAGCTCAGCCGGGAGTCTGCCCTGACAGCCCCCGAGATCGCCCTCCTCGTTCGGGTCGTTCAACGCCTTGAGACACTCTCGGAAGGCCTGCTTGACTTTGCGCGAGTCCGCCCACCCATGAACGCGAAGGCGGATCTCATCGAACTCGTTGCTGAAGCCCAGATGCTCGTGCTTATCGATCGCAAAGAAGCTGCCAGCTCGATCAAGGCCTCCCTTGAATCCGAGCTCGAGTCCATCGAGATCACTTGTGACCCGGATCGACTGGTCCAGGTGTTCGTGAATCTGATCCGCAATGCGATCGATGCGCTCGCCGAGTCGGATACCCCAGATCCACAACTGGAGATCCGATTCGAGCGCGAACTCCGCGACGATCTCCCGTGGATCGCAGTTCGGATCATCGACAACGGCCCAGGGATCGACGCAGCGCTCATCGATCGACTCTTTGAACCCTTCGTTTCCACACGACTCGACGCACAGGGGACCGGGCTCGGGCTCGCGGTCGCCAACGGGATCGTACGGGAACACGGCGGGATCCTCACCGCAACAAACCGGGTCGGATCGGGTAAGCGAGGTGCCGTGTTCGAGGTCCTCTTGCCTTGTGATCGGCAAGCAAACCCAGATTCTCAAATCTGAGGCTTGCATACTGTCCGGTGACGCAGTAAAATACGGACATCCATATCGCGATTTCTCGACACCAACGATCCGTACCCTGCGAAGGATTAGCGCATGAGTTCATCGGCCGTCAACGCCCAAATCGTCTCCCCGCTTTCCATCATCTCGCTGGACGATGACCCCGATTTTCGTGAGTACATCGCGGGAACACTCGAGGGTGAGGGGCACAGCGTGATTACGGTTGCCACCCCCGACGAACTCTACAAGCGTGCCGCAGTATCCCTCCCCGATGTCATGATGCTTGACATCAAGATGGGCAAGCACTCGGGCGAGGAGGTCCTCGCAGAGATCCGCAACCGCTGGCCCAAACAGTGCGTCATCGTGGTCACCGGGTACCCGTCGCTGGATTCGATGCGCGAAACATTCAAACAGGATGTATTCGATTACATCGCCAAACCCTTCAGCGTCGAGGACATGCGCCGCGTCCTCAACCAGGCCTCCCAACAACTCGGGCTCGGGCAGCGCCCGATGGATCGTCTCCGCGGCGTGCTGGGGCGGCAGATCCGTCTCGCACGCACCGAGCGAGGTTGGACGCTGCGTGAACTCTCCGAGCTCAGCTCGGTTTCGGTCTCCCAGCTCAGCTCGATCGAGCGGGGCACGCACCTCCCGAGCGTGGAATCCCTCGTCGCAATCTCACTCGCGCTGGAGTCCAAGCCGAGCGATTGGTTCGCTGCTGCAGGGTTCTAACTCCTCATTTCGTTCGATCAAGCGAAGTGCTCGCCTACTGTTTGCGCGTGGATGCCAAAGTCGATCAACCCGCGGTCCTTTTCACGGCCTTTGAGCCCTCCGGTGACGACCACGCCGCCGCGGTAATCACGCGCCTCCGCAAGACCTACCCCAAGCTCAAGATCTACGCATGGGGTGGACGCAAGATGCAAGCCGCCGGCGCAGATGTCATTGAAATCACCGGCGACGACGCAGTAATGGGGCTCCCCGGTCTCGCGAAAATTCGCGAGCACCAGCGCCTCAATGCGAACATTGAGCAATGGCTCAAATCGAATCGCATCTCGGTACATGTCCCCGTGGATTCGCCCGCCGCCAACTTCCCGGTGTGTAAGCTGACAAAGGCCGCCGGAGCACGCGTCGTGCACCTCGTCGCGCCCCAGCTCTGGGCATGGGCACCCTGGCGCATTCGCAAGCTCCGCCGACTGACAGACCATGTCATGTGCGTGCTGCCCTTCGAGCAGGAATGGTTCCGATCACGGGGCGTCGACGCCACATTCATCGGGCATCCCCTCTTCGATGAGTCGATGGACTACGCATCCCTCGATACCCAGATCGAGGGGTGGCAGCGCGGCGAGCAGAACATCGCCCTCATGCCGGGCTCTCGCCCGGGTGAGATGAAGAAGAACTTCCCGCTGATCCTCGGCGCGTACATCAAGCTCAACAACGAGCACAAGAACATGCGCGGGATTGTCGCCGCGACCCGCAAAGAGATCGAGCCCACGCTCAGGCAGATCGCCAAGGACGCCGGGCTCGATTGGCCCGACTCGCTCGAGATCCGCTTTGCCAGCACCGACGCCGTGGTCCGCTGGTGCGACCTGTGCATGGTGGTATCAGGCACCGTGACCCTCCAGATCGCGCGTCAGCACAAGCCCATGGTCATCGTGTACAAGCTCGGACGCGTCGCGTGGACCCTCATCGCGCAATGGCTCATCCAGCCGGACTACATCACGCTCCCCAACCTCATCGCGGGCCGAGAGATCTGCCCCGAGCTTGTGCCTCACTTCGGCGGTAGCGCCCCCATCGCGGATCAGGTGGTGGGGCTCCTCGAAGATCAGGACGCATTCTCAACACAGGTCCGTGAGCTCGAAGCGATCGGCAAGGTCTACGACGAGCAGCACGCCGCCGAGAACGCCGCGCGCATTATCGCACGCTACGCCGGGCTCGAACCGTTCTGATTATGTAACGCATCACATGCGCACGGGGATCAATCCGAGCGTGCACCACGCGTTCCCGCCACGATCCTGGATCGGCAGCTGCTCAATCTCAGGCATCCCCACCGGAAGGTCCCGATCGATCATCTCGCGCACGCTCATCGCAATGTCATGCGGCCCCGCTACCTCAAACTCGTTGAACACAACCACCAGCACCCCCGCGTGACGGATCAACGGGTCCGACGCGAGCTTGACGACATCCTCGCACGGACCGGCGACGATCTCGTGGGCGTACTTGGTGTTCGGGACAGGGACTCCATCGACATAGCGGAACTGGGGCACGCACTTGATCTCGATCCAGAACGCGTCACTTGGATCGCACTCGTGTTCCTTCGGTTGTGGGAGTGAAGCCACAGGTTCAAAGAGTGTTCCACTGGCCCGATAGAGCTCCTTGTGGGCATCTACGGGGTCATACAGGGATTTTTTCCCATCAGGCAGGAGGACAAGATCTACGCGCTCGCGCGCGTTCCGACCCGGCAATGCACGATCGGTGCTGGGGAAGCATACCTCGCGGAGAACTTCCATGTCGGCGTCGATAAATCCCTGGTGGATAATGGGATGTAGGTCGGTCTCCTTCAGCGCGTCAAGCCCGAATCGAGTATTCTCGATGATCAACATCGACTCAGTGGATTCCAGATGAATGCGCAATGCCTCAATGAAAGCAGTGAGTTTCCACATCACGCAACTGTATCACTGGGCGGGTCAGTTTGCATTCAAGGGCTGTCTGTGCGAAAATCTGAATGCTTTCCCCATCATCCTTTCCTTAAAGCGGGTGCCAAATGTCACTGAATGACACCATTAACTCACTCAACGGTGTGCTCTTCTCGGATTACACCGTGTATGCCCTCCTTGCTACTGGGCTTGTCTTCACGATCTGGTCTGGTTTCGGCCAGTTTCGCGCGCTGACCCACGGCGTATCTGTCGTTCGTGGTAAGTATGACGATCACGATGATCCAGGCGCGATCAATCACTTCCAGGCACTCTCCGCGGCTCTCTCTGCGACTGTCGGCCTAGGAAACATCGCGGGTGTTGCCGTCGCGGTTGCCCTCGGTGGTCCCGGTGCCATTCTGTGGATGTGGGTCATTGGCATCCTCGGTATGTCGCTCAAGATGACAGAAGTGACCCAGTCGATGCTCTACCGAAACACGGATGACCCAGAGAACCCGCACGGTGGCCCGATGTTTGTCGTAAAGAAGGGGTTCGCCGAGTGGGGACTGGCCCCAATCGGTACGATCATTGGGTGCATCTTTGTCGTCACGCTGATTATCTCAGCGATCACCGGCGGGAACATGTTCCAGGCCTGGAATGTTGCTGATATCACCTTTACATACTTCCAGGTGCCGCAAGTGGTGACGGGGATTGTCCTCACGATCGCAGTGGCACTGGTCATCATCGGGGGAATCAAGCGAATCGGCGCGGTCGCAGGTCGAATCGTCCCCGTGATGTGTGCGCTGTATGTCATTGCTGCACTCGTCGTACTCATCGCGAACATCGCAGATATACCCGCGATGCTTGGGCTGATCGTCAAGAGTGGCCTTCCCGGATTCATGGGCGGTGAGAGTGCAGACGCGACCGGTGCGTTCCTTGGTGGGACCTTCGGGTATGCCGCGATGTGGGGCGTCAAGCGAGCATTGTTCTCATCTGAAGCGGGTCAGGGGTCATCCCCGATCGCTCACTCCGCAGCGAAGACGGATGAGCCCGTGCGAGAAGGTGTCGTTGCTGGGCTCGAGCCATTTATCGATACGATCGTGGTCTGCACGCTTACCGCACTTGTGATCCTTTCAACGGGTGCGTACAACCGAGCACCCGAAGCAGAGTTCGCTGACTCCTCACAGGTCCAGTTTGTTCAAGCAGTCAACTCGGCGACCGGCGAAGTCCGTGATGGTTCATGGACTCTTGAGACTCCGCCGCTGCCAGCGATGTCGAAAGATGCCCGTCGAATCCGTCAAGCACCTGAAAATGTTTCTGGATGGAGAGAAGGCGAAACAATCTTCTTCGTTGTTGCTGCAGATCAGGATGTGAACACCGGCAGAGATCTCCGCAAGATAACGGGAACGGTAAAGCGAGATGACAACGAACAATGGGTCGTCTCTTGGAACTCGCTCGACTCTGAGATGACGCCTCATTTCCGCGAGCACCAAGACGGTACCTTTGATCTCGGGATTTATGGCGATTACGCAGGCGCATCAATGACCGCCTATGCATTCGATCGTCAGTTCCCCGGGCTCGGCAAGTGGCTCGTGATGATTGCGGCGTGGCTCTTCGCATTATCAACCATGATCTCTTGGTCTTACTACGGCGAGCAGGGCATCTACTACTTCACGGGTCTCTTTGGAGACTTCGGAAAGTCGATCGAGAAGACCGCTGTCCTTCTTTACAAAGTGATCTATTCACTACTGATCCTGCTGACAACCGTCCTGGCCATGCCCTTCTTTGGTCCGGACAAGAAGCCGTTCATCGCGACAGACCACGAACTCGACATGTGGACCACACTCGGTCTCGGCGTCATGCTCGTTGCGAACATCCCGATCATGTGGATCTTCGGTGCCAAGGCCATGGGGGCGTACCACGAGTACTTCCGACGCATGAAAGCCGGTGGTGACCCACCCCACGATGCTCCACCCATCACGGATGTCGTCGAAGGCAAAGATGTAGAGTAACCAACCACACAAGCCACCCCTTGGGGGTGGCTTTTTTTATGCAACCAGTTGCATGAGCCCCGCGATCGCGAACGCCCAGACAAAGAGCGCCCCAAAGACGATCCATCGGGATTTGGTTGTCAGAGCTGCAATTCCGTCGTGTGTGTTCTCCGGGACCCGTTCGAGTTCCTGATGCACGACCGAATCGAAAACACCACGGAGAAGCGCACGCTCAACGATCCCGATAACAAGCTTGGATTGCATCGGATTCAATCCAAGTCGAGCGCCCTGATCAACAAGATCCTCGTGGTCCGACATAGGGTCAGATTCCAGACTGAATCGCACCCGCATCGCGTAGACCCAGCGCGGGTCGTATGACCTGGTAAGAGATCCGGATTGTGACGACGCGAGGCGTTGCGGTCGCGCATCGTGTCGCGATTCTCCAACACCGGGGAACGGGATCGGGCTGGAGAGGTCATTCGGGGAGATTGTGCTCTGATCTGTGCTCATGGGCGAACTGGTGCATATGGTGTGCCGACATGATGATCACCTTGCCCGCGCCCGCGGGTTCATCTTGACGAGTTCGGGTTATGACGATCAGTACGATTGTGAGGGATGCGTGAGCGATTCAATCGAGAACCAAACACTGCCCACCATCGAGACCGCACTCAGCGCTGAAGAAGTCCGATCGCGCCTGCATACCCTGAGCAAACGAGGAAAGCTCCCGGGTTTCGAGAAGGACACCCAGGGCGCACTCTGTTCCGTCGCGGCACACGGCGCTCCGTTCGATTCTGAACTCCGAGTGCATCACGACTCGGGAACGCTCTCGTTCGAGTGCCGGATGCTCCCGATGATGCCCCGGGTCTTCGCGATCCTGCTTATTGTTGCGATCTGGCCAGGCCTGCCCCTGACGGACTCGTTCCTGAGCTCGTTCGACTGGTACAACGGGCTCCTCGGGTCGATCGGGCTCAAGACCTGGCACTGGTACCTGCCCCTGACGATCCTGCCCACGCCCTTCGCGTTCCGTGGGGCGATCATGAAGTCACGCGCCAGCGCGCACGAGTCGGCGCTCGAGCAGATCGAGAAGCTCCGATCCGTACTCTGATCACTCAGACTTGCGAAGCCATTCCATCTCGAGTTCATCGAGCTCCGCCTGCAGCCCGTCGCGTTTCTCGCTCAGGGTGTTGGCCTTCTCGTAATCGTTCCAGATATCGCTCCCGCCAAGCTCCGCGTCAAGCGTACGAATCTCGATCCCAAGGTCGTTCATCCGCTGCTCGATCTTGTCGATCGGCATCCACGAGAATCGGCTCTTGGGCGCGTCTTGGATCTTCTTCTGCTGGACGATGGGCTTGGGCGTCTCGACGAGCTGAGGCTGCTTGCGGGGCTCGTCCTTCGCGGCGCTCCGCTCCGCCTGCGTGATCTTCCACTCCGAGTATGTCCCCGGGAAAACCTCCGCGCCGCCATCACCATCGAGGACGAGGATGTGATCGCAGACCGCATCAATCAGGGCGCGATCGTGGGAGATCAGGATAATCGTCCCGTCGAAGTCGCCGCTCGTCTTCTCCCCCGTCATCGGGTTCTCGTGCGTTCGAGCGAGCGTGTCTTCGAGCCGCTCGCACGCTTGGATATCGAGGTGGTTCGTTGGCTCGTCGAGCACCAGAACATTCTTCGCGCTCGCGAGCAGCCCCGCGAGCACCGCGCGTGCCTGCTCGCCACCCGACATCACCCCGAGCAGCTTCTCCTGCTCACGACCCGAGAACAGGAACGCGCCCGCGAGGTTGCGTGCGTCCTGCTCGCTCATCATGATCCGCTCGTCAGTCGCTTTGCGGACCGTGTCCTGGATGTGCCGGTACACCGTCTTGTCCGGGTCCAGATCGTCCCGACTCTGCGAGAAGTACCCAACCGCCAGCTTCGCGCCGAGCTTGATCGATCCCTGATCGGGCGCAAGCTCGCCGAGCAGACAACGCACTAGTGTCGTCTTCCCCGCCCCGTTGGGACCGATGATGCCCCAGCGCTGCCCGCGCTCAATATGGACACCCAGATCGTGGAAGAGCACCTTCTCGTCGTACCGCTTGCTGAGTTCACGGGCCGCGATCACGATGTCGCCCGTACGCTCGGCTTTGGGGAGATTGAGCTTGATGTCGCTGAACTCCACCGGACGCTCGAGCGCGTCCTCCTTGGCGCGATCGAGCTTCGATTCACGCCCCTTCGCCTGCTTCGCCCGCTGCCCGGCTTTGTACTGACGGATGTACGCTTCCTCGCGCTTGAACATCGTCTGCTGCTTCTCCCACGCACGCAGCATCGTGATCCGTCGCTCAACCCGCTGGTTGCGGAACGCTTGGTAGTTGCCCGGGTACTCGATGATCCGCCCGTCCTCGACCTCGATGATCCGCGAGACCACCCGATCGAGCAGGTACCGATCGTGCGAGATCAGGATCACAGCGCCCGGATACTCCTCGCTCAGGAAGTTCTCCAGCCACTCCCGCCCCTGCACATCCAAGTGGTTCGTGGGCTCATCGAGCAGCAGCACCCCCGGGTTCTCCAAGAGCAGCCGCCCAAGCGCAACGCGGGACTTCTGTCCGCCGGATAGATCCTTGACCTTGATCTCAAACTGCTCGTCCGTGAACCCCAGACCATGGAGGATCTGATCGACCTTGTGATCATTGTGGTACCCGCCCGCGGCCTCGATCGCTTTCTCGATCCGTTCTTGCTCACGCAAGAGCTTCTCGAGCTGATCGCCTTGCGCATCGCCCATCGCGTGGTAGATCTCGTCGAGCTGGGTTTGCAACTGATCGACGATCTCGAACGCCCGCGCCGCAGCCCCCTTGAGGGTGTCATCCGGGTTGAGCTGCGGGTTCTGCTGGAGGTACCCGACGCGGACACCCTGATTGGCACTGACATCGCCCGAGTCGGGTTTGACGATCCCGCCGAGGATCTTGAGCATCGTGCTCTTGCCCGTGCCGTTGCGCCCGACGACGCCGATCTTCTCGCCGGGTTCGAGGGTCAACGAGACACCCTTGAGGATCTCGCGCTCGCCGAACGATAAGGTCAGGTTGGTGCCGGTGAGGATGGGCATGGGTCCCGAGTCTACGCGTGGAGACGCATCGCGTCATCAGACGCCGCACGCACGCCCAAAGAACCCCCGATGATGATCCAGAATCTCGCGGACCATCTCCTCGTCCGGGCGATCGTCATCACGATCGGGCTGGAAGCACCCGCCCAAGACGAGCGCGTCCTCGCGCGGGAACATGTACTTGTACCCGTCATGCACGCAGTATCCAAGGTCCTGCGGCTTCATATGGACAAGCACCCCCCGTGCCGGGTAGATCGCATCATCCCCAAACAGAGTCTTCGATCCCAGCGCCGTGCAGTTCACGATCAAACGCTCCTCGAGCGATCCGAGTTCTGTGTGGGAACCGAACCGGTGTTGCTTGATCGTCACTCCGAGCGACCCAAGATCGTCCAGAAGTGTTCGAAGGAACCTCGGTGTATGGATATACAAGGTGCTGAAACGGCGCTCCGCGAGCGCGTCGCACGGGAACGGGAACGAGTCGATCAGCTCAGGCTCCTCGATGAGCCCCGGCGAGAACAATCCCTCCTCCGTCTGCGTCCCCTTGGGCTCATACACATCGAGCGTTTCGATCGCATACCTGTCTGGGTCGAGCGATTTGAGCTCCGCGAAGGCCGCGTGGAGGATCCGATCGCGCATTGCGAGCTCATCGGGCGTATCCCCGAACTCGATCCCAACCGGGAGCCAGATCGCGCCCGCGATCACGCTCGTGGTCTCCGTCCCGACCTTATCTGCATAGATCGTGACGGGGTGCCCCTTGGTCGCGAGCGCCCTGGCCGTCACCAATCCGACGACACCCGCACCCAAGACCGCGACGGGTTCCAGTTGATCGGTTTTGGCGTCGATATGGTCCATCACGATCGGTGTCGTCCCGAACGCGATCGTCACTCCGCACCCGCCGTGCCCGTAGTGGTGGATGACCTCTTTGTGACCGAGCGTTTCATGCTCAATCCGAAGCCCGCCGTGCCGGCACGGGCGCAGCCCGCACACCGTCCGCAGGATCTGGTCATCCGTAAGCCGTGGGGCTGGTTTGGTCATGGTCGTTGTCATATCGCACGCTCCGATGCAAACACTAGCCCAGACAGGTTCATTTCGCCCTTCCACAAAGTGAAATGGGGTGAGTCTCGGGGTTCGCGTCCCTATACTCCCTCGTGAGTATCTCTCCACCAAATCGCGATCAGGGCTCGACTTCCGAGCCGCGTCCTCATCAACCGATCACGCTCAAGACGCTGAATCGGATGAAACGCCAAGGCGAGAAGTTCGCGTGTCTCGCTGCCTACGACGCCACCACGGCCCGCTGGCTCGAGCGTGCGGGGGTCCATGTCCTCCTCGCGGGCGATTCCGCCGCCCAGGTCGTTCTCGGGTTCGATCGGACGATCGATATGCCCATCGATTTCGCGATCCAGATCACCGCCGCGATCAAGCGAGGTGCCCCCAACACCCTCATCATGGGCGACATGCCCTTCATGAGCTACCACACCTCGCTTGAGAGCGCGATGAACAACGCCGCCCGGTTTATGACCGAGGGGATGGCGGATGTTATCAAGCTCGAAGCCGACGAAACCTTCGCCCCCCTCGTCGATCGCCTGACACGCTCGGGTGTCCCAATCTGTGCCCATGTCGGGTGCCGCCCCCAGACGAGCTCGGTCACCGGAGGTCCTGTCGCGGCGGGTCGGACCGCGGAAGATCTCCAGCAGGTCGTTCGTGACGCGATCGCGCTCGAGCAGGCGGGCGCCGTGCTGCTCCTCATCGAAGCTGTCCCCGAGGAAGTCACCAAGGCCGTGATGGACGCGACGAGCGTGCCCGTAATCGGGATCGGCGCTGGAACCGTCACGGACGGGCAGATCCTTGTCGTCAATGACCTGCTCGGGCTGACCGATCATCCGCCAAGATTCGCGGAACCGGTCGAAACCCTCGGCGAACGGATCAAAGCATCCGGCGAAAAGTGGGTCCAACGCGTCCGAGACGGACAGATCGGCGGGCAACGATACTCCATGCGCCCCGGCGAACGCGAAAAGCTCGAGAACACCGAAACCCCATCCCCGAACAACGCCGATGGGGTACACTGAAACGACTTCGGGTCTGAGGGAATCAACGCGTGCGAAAGCTGGTTTCAAATATCCCGGCCATGATCGTGCTGGTAATCGCCGCGCTCGCGATCCTTTTCGCGCCCAATGTTGTCCAGCGTTTCCGGTACGCCCAGCTCGCCGCCGAGATCCAGCTCGCCCGTGAAACGCTCGACCAGAACGATGTCCTCCGCGCGATCGATCGCGCGACCGCATCCATCGCGCAGATCGTCGAGCCCAGCGTTGTCCATATCGAGACAAGCTTCGATCTCACCAACCGATCCGCGAGCTCGTTGTCAAGCGGCGCCGGGTGGATCTTCGACGAACAGGGCCATGTCGTCACCAATGCCCATGTCGTGCAGAGTGCCAAGCGGGTCAGTGTCGAGTTCTCCGACGGGCGTGTCGAACGCGGGATCGTGGTGGGGCTCGACGCCTACACCGATATCGCCGTCATCCGACTCGAATCGAGCAACCCCGTCTTCCCCGCGCAGCGTTCCATGCGCCGTCTCCCCCAGATCGGTGAACGCATCTACGCGTTCGGTTCACCCTTCGGGTTCAAGTTCTCGATGTCCGAGGGGATCGTCTCCGGGCTCGGGCGTGAAGCCGTCGGGTCGAATGTCATCGGCGGGTACACGAACTACATTCAGACCGACGCCGCCGTGAACCCGGGCAACTCGGGCGGCCCGATCGTCAACACCGACGCTCAGGTCATCGGGATGAATGTCGCGATCGCCACCGCACGCTCCATCGGGGAATCCCCAGAAGAGTCCGGGTCGGACAGCGCCGGGATCTCGTTCGCGATCCCCCTTGGCACCATCGAACCCATCGTCCACCAAATCATCGAGCACGGCGAAGTCAAACGCGGGTACCTCGGGATCCGGTACAACGGCAACGAGACGATCCGCATCGAAGTCGACGCAGACACGCAGCAGGTCTTCACCGGCATCCGCGTCAATGCCGTCGAGACCGAAGGCCCGAGCGATCTCGCGGGCATGATCGAAGGCGATGTGATCGTCTCGATCGAAGGGTCGCCGATCATCAACGCAGAATCTCTGTCATCGCTGATCAGTTCCTCACGCCCGGGCGAGTCCGTCGATGTCCGCGTCTGGCGCGATGGTGAACTCAAGGACTTAAGTATCACGCTCGGCGCGATGCGAGATGAGGTCCTCGCGAGCAGGATCCTCGAACCGATCCAGGTCCAGATGGGCATGCTGCTCGAACGCACCGGCGATGGTCGCGTCCGCGTTCGCAACACCTGGGCGGGGCTCCCCGGCGCTGACGCGGGGTTCATGCCCGGCGACATCATCGAGCGCATCAACAACAAAGACTACAACGGTTACTTCGGGTTCTTCGTGCAACTCGCAGACGAAGGCCTGCTTACGGGCGAGCAGATCGAGTTCCTCGTGCGCAACGAGGACAACGAGACACGCCGCATCAGACTCCGCCTGCACTGGTGATCAAGGCTTCTTGAGCGCCTTGACTACCTCGAGCACCTCGGCGGCATGATCGGGGACCTTCACCTTGTCCCAACGGTTCGCAACCTTCCCGTCCCCATCGATCAGGAAAGTCGTCCGCTCGATCCCCATGTACTTCCGCCCGTACATCGATTTCTCAACCCACACGCCGTACTTCGCCGCGATCTCTGGGTCGGGCTTCTTCTCATCATTCACTCGATCGTCCGCGAGCAACGGATAGGTGAGCCCTTCCTTCTCCGCGAACTTGAGCTTGCTCTTGGGCGGGAGGATCGAGATCCCGAGCACCTGCGCCCCGGCACGCTTGAACTTCGTGCTCAGATCCTGAAACTCGCACGCCTCCTGCGTGCAACCGCTGGTCATGTCCTTGGGATAAAAGAACAGGACCACCGGCGTCCCCTTGTACTGACTCAGTGTGTGCGTGTTGCCATGCTGATCTTTGAGGGAGAACGCGGGGGCTTTCTTGCCGATTTCGATGGGTGACATGCTCTGCTCTCTCTGCACGCGTCGTGCGATGCGATACACTCCTGCGATGGATCAATCGTACTCCTTCAACGACACAAATGTCCTCGTCATGGGGCTCGGCCGATTCGGAGGCGGGCTCGGAGTCACACGCTTCCTCCTCCACGAAGGGGCGCGGGTGATCCTCAACGATCGATCCACCGCGGACGAACTCGCTACCCCACTCAAAGAACTCGGTGATCACCCGAATCTCACGCTCGCGCTCGGGCATCACGATCCAAGCGTGCTCGATCATGTCGATGTCCTCGTCGTCAACCCCGCGGTGCCGCGCCCCTGGGACAACGCGTTCATCAACGCCGCGGCAGCGCGTGGCATCCAAATCACAACCGAAATCGAGATCGCCTACCGACGACTGAACCCCGATCGAATCATCGCGATCACCGGTTCCGCGGGAAAGAGCACCACGAGCGCTATGACGCACCACGCATTGAGTACGCTCGGATTTCCCTCTGTCCTCGGCGGAAACATCGGCGGGTCCCTCCTCGATCAACTCGACACAATCACCCCGGACACAACCATCGTCCTCGAACTCTCCAGCGCCATGCTCTACTGGCTGTGGGGGCGTTCGTCCACTGAACAACCCACTCACCCCGCCGTGTCATGCGTCACGAGCTACAACCCCAACCACCTCGACTGGCACGCGGACGAAGCGCATTACCTCGCTTCGAAGAAACTCATCCTCACCCCTGATCGCGACTCGGTCCTGCCCGAATTGCTCCACGCGTGGGCGAACGCGAACACGCGAATCCTAGTGGGGAACGACGCGATTGAAGGGTGCGCCGTCCCCGGGCACCACAACGCGATGAACGCCGCATTCGCGATCGCGTGCATCCGTGCGATGCATCCGCACATTGCCGAGTCGGACCTTCTCCCCGCCGTCCGTACCTTTACCGGCTTGCCCCATCGCCTGCACCGGTCCTTCGAGCACCAGGGGGTGGTTTACTTCGACGATTCCAAGTCCACCACCCCCCAAGCGACCCTGCTCGCGATCAAAGCACTCGAGACCATCGCACCCCGCGATCGGATCCATCTGATCGCGGGCGGGTACGACAAGGGCTCGGACCTTACACCGATCGCCAAGCTCGCGCCCGAGCTCGCGGGTCTGTACTGCGTCGGCACCACCGCCCAGACAATCGTCGCCGCATCGAGTTCCAACGCGATCAACTGCCACACTCTCGATCACGCGATGCACCAGATTCATACTCGAACCCAAGAAAGGCACCTCGTCCTCCTCTCACCAGGGTGCGCCTCCTGGGATCAGTTCGAGAACTACGAACAGCGCGGGCAACGATTCGTCGAACTCGCCAAAGCACACGCGGAGGCCATCGCATGATGCTCACCATCCTCACTGTGCTGGCTTTGATCTTCAACCCACCCGTTACCGAAGAACCCGAACTCCGCGAGCTCTTGCCGGGCATCCGGGTTGTTGAAGGCATCGTCGAGTTCGACGGGGTCATCGCGATCGATGCGCACCACCCGGACACGCCCGATGTCTACCTCGAGATGTTCATCACCGCGCCTGACTCGCGTGAGCACGAGTCGCTCGTCGTCTCCAAGATCAAAGCATCCAACCTCCACGCCGGGCTCCTTGCCGCGGGGTTTGAGTCCGGATCCCCAATCACCCGTGAAGAATCCGGCGAGCCCGTCGCAGCCCACGGCGATCCGCTCCGCATCACCGTGGCGATCGAGGACCGACCAGATCACTTCATCCCCATCACGGACTGGGTCATGCGCGTTGATTCTGAGCTTGCCTTGATCGAGAGCGAACAGTGGGGCGGTTTCGTGTTCGCGGGTTCCAAGTTCACGAAGCGCGGGTACGAAGCCGATGGCACCGGCACCCTCGTTTCCCTGACATCCTTCGGCGACGAAGTCATCGCGCCAACCTGGACCCTCTCGCATCTCGCCGAGATCGACGAGCCCGTCTGGATCGCGAACCGAGACCGAATCCCAACAAAGAACACGCCGGTGATCGTCCGCATCGAGCGACACGAATCACATGAGCCAGAGCGGGTCGACATCGATCGCGACCCGTGAATCGCTTTTGAGCAACCCCTTCGCACGCACCCGCTGCATCGCGTCCTGCATGGGCTTGGGGCTCGGACACATCATCTCGATCTCGAATCGATAGAAGTTCGCGATCCGCGTTATTGTGCATGGCATCGGCCCGTTGATGTGCACCCGCTCGTCCCCGTGCTCGCGGAGCAGATCCACGATCTCCTTTGCCCGCGACTCGGCTCGCTCGTGCTGCTCATCGCGCACGACGATCCGCACCATCCGCACAAAGGGAGGCAACCCCGTCTGGTACCGTGATCCGAGCTCATCGCTCGCAAACCCCGTAAAGTCATGCCGGGCAGCGCGCGTGATACTCGACGCGTGCGGGTTCAGGGTCTGCACAATGACCACTCCCGGAACATCGCCCCGCCCCGCGCGCCCCGCGACTTGGGATACGAGCTGATAGGTCCGCTCCTCCGCCCGAAAGTCGGGCAGGTGCATCGCGGTATCAGCGCTGAGCACCCCGACGAGCGAGACATTCGGGAAATCAAGCCCCTTCGCGATCATCTGTGTCCCAAGCAAGAGCTTGAGTTCGCCCGAACGGAACCGATCGAGCACCCCAAAGTAATCGCTTGCCTTGTTCATCGTGTCCGCGTCGACGCGTTCGTAGTTCTCACCCGCGACAAGCCCGAGCGATTCCCCGAACCGGAACGCGATCTCATCCTCGACCCGCTGCGTTCCGACACCCAGTTCGATCAGAGGCTTGCCCGAAATCGGGCACGCCTTTGGGATCAACTGCTCGCTCAGGCAATGGTGACACCGCACGAACCGCTTCCCGCCCATCTGACGCACGCTGCCCTTGTGCACCACCATGGTCGTGTCGCACTGATCGCACTCGAGCTTCCAACCCGAAGCACGATCAGAGCTCACCACCACGGACGCGTATCCGCGCCGATTGAGCAGCAGGATCGCTTGGTGCCCCTTCGTGATCGTCTCACCCAACCGCTGCGCCAGCGTGCGCCCGATCGCAAAGTCCATGTTCGCACCGAACGACTTGGGCGCCTTCATCCGCTCGTCCGCGAGCGCCATGTTGACGATCTTGACTTTGGGCAGCGACCCAGATCCGACCCGCTCGGGCATCGACCAGAGCGTGTACCGCCCCGACTTGGCGTTCTGCCAACTCTCAAGTGAGGGCGTCGCCGAACCGAGTACCACGGGGCACGCCTCGAGGTGCCCACGCTTCACCGCGACATCGCGTGCGTTGTACCGGGGGAGCTGGTCCTGCTTGTACGAGCTGTCGTGCTCCTCATCGACGACGATGATCCCCAGATCCGTCAGCGGTGCAAAGATCGCGGAACGCGCCCCGATGACCACGCGTGCATCCCCCGACGCCGCCAGCGACCACTGCTGATTCCGTGCGGACTTGGTCAGACCCGAATGGAGCACCGCAACACCCGCATCACGGAATGACTGTACGAACCGTCCACCAGTCTGAGGCGTCAGCGCGATTTCAGGCACCAGAATCAACGCCCGCTCACCTCGTTCGAGAACTTGCCGGACAAGGTTGATGTACACCTCGGTCTTGCCTGAGCCCGTAATCCCATGTAAGAGATTCGTCGAGAACCGCCCGAACGACTCAGAGATCCCATCCACCACGCCCTGCTGGGTCGTGGTTAATGCATGCGTCCCCGAATCGCCCGCATCGAGCACATCAAAGAGCTTGGGAGCCCGGATCGTATCGATCTGGGTTTCCCTGAGCAACCCCGCCTTCAGCAACCGATTGATCGACGCGACACTCTTCTCATCAATCCGCGCCGCCAAGAGCTTGGGCTCGATCGGGAAGGTGTCCCTGGGGAGTCCCCGGATCGCATCCCACGCCCGCCTCGCACCCTTGGTGAGTTCCGCGAGCATCTCCTCGTTGGGTGTGCCGCCGAGCTCGAGCGCCCGCTTGCGTTTCCGCCCCGTATCCGCTTTGACAGCGGCCGGAACGACACTCGCCAGCACCATCCCCAAAGGGCACATGTAGTACTCGCTCATCCACTTCGCGAGCTCAACAAGCGACTCGGGCAGGACCGCCGGGGCGTACTCGAGGATCCCCTTCACCTTACGCGGGTCATATCCATCAAGGAGCTCCGCACCCCCGACCTCGATCACATACCCCGCAGTAGAGGTGTTCCCGCGTCCAACGGGGACGCGGACATGCTGACCAACACGCACGACCGCTTCCGCGCCATAGGTCAATCCGCCCATCCGATCCAGACCCCGCTCGATCGCGACCCGCGCGTATCGCGGGTACTCCGCGCTCGGCGCGTCAGATTCAATCAGTTCGTTCGGAGAAAACAGGTCCATTGCGTTCATATACTGTAATCCAGCATGAGCAACCAAACCCAATCGCACGAGCAGAATCGGACCGCCCGCCTCGCCCTATCGAGCGGGCATCTTTATACCGGGCCCGCCTTCGGTGCCATCGCCAAGGGCATCATCTCCACGGGCGAACTGGTCTTCAACACCGCGATGTGCGGGTACCAGGAGTCCCTCACGGATCCTTCCTATATGGGACAGATCCTCATCCAGACCCAGCCACTGATCGGAAACACAGGGGTGAACCCCGAAGACACCGAGTCAGATCGGGTTCAGGTTTCTGGGTTTGTGATCCACGAGTTCACCGAGCACGCGTCGAACTACCGCCTCAACCAGGACCTCGATACCTACCTGCGTGACGCGGATGTCCTCGGGATCGCAGGGATTGACACCCGCGCCCTGACTCGCTCACTCCGAACCGGAGGCGTTGTCCAAGCGGTTATCACCGATCGCGACGATCTCACCGACGCCGAGCTCATCGACATGGCCCGCAAGGTCGAATCGATGGCCGGGCAGAACCTCGCCGAAAAAGCGACCCGCAAAGGACAACTCGACTGGTCCGACACGCTCGGCGAGTGGGAGATGGGCTCTGAGCAGCATGCTTCCGCTACCGACGCCCCCTGCGTCGTTCTCCTCGATTTCGGGCTCAAGTCCAATATCGCTCGCCACCTCGCCCAGCGCGGATTGCGCGTCAAAGCCATGCCCGCCGGGACCAGTGCCGACGAGATCAAGGAACTCCTCGTGAACGGACACGCCCAAGGCGTGTTCCTCTCCAACGGCCCGGGTGACCCCGAAGCAGTGGAGACCGCCGTCCAAACGACCCGAGCACTGCTCAACGATCCTGAACTCAAGGACATCCCGATCTTCGGCATCTGTCTCGGGCATCAGCTCCTGAGCCTCGCGATCGGTGCCAAGACCTTCAAACTCCCATTCGGGCATCGCGGTGCCAATCAGCCCGTCCACGATGTTGAATCAGGACGAGTGATGATCACTTCTCAGAATCATGGCTTCGCCGTGGACCCTGATTCACTCAAGCAAGTTGGTGGAGAAGTGACCCATGTTCACCTCAACGATGGAAACCGTTGCGGGGTTCCGTTTGCCCGATCGCCCCGTCCGATCAGTCCAGTTTCACCCAGAAGC
>CBDDIA010000009.1:0-43834 GCA_965228685.1 Phycisphaerales bacterium | reverse complement strand
CACAAGTCGATCAACACGGTTGATCAATCGAAGTTTGCGAGGACCCTCAACGAAGCCTTTGATGACATCTCCTCGGGTGGTCGATTCGCGACGGCGCTCCTGATGACCTATTTCGCGCCCAGCAAGCACTTGATCATGGTCAACGCGGGCCACCCGCCCGCGTTGATCCGACGGGCGGGGTCTGCGAGTTGGGTGCCGCTTGTTTCGGATGCTCCAGAAGCGATAACAGAGTCGAGCAAGGAAGTTCGTGTGGGGCTGGTGAATCTGCCCTTGGGTGTGATCGGATCGACGGAGTACGAACAGATCGCTTTCCAGCTCAACGCGGGTGATCGCGTCTGTGCGTATACGGATGCATACATCGAATCAACACACAACGATGGGACGCAGATTGGTATCGATGGATTCTCTGCGCTGCTCAACTCGATCGATGAATCTGTCGGGATTCGTTCAATGCATCGAAGCGTTCATGCGATGATGGAGGCACAGAACATCCAGATCGCAGACGACGATCAGACTCTGATAATGCTCGAGAACAACGGCGGCGAGAGCCCCAAGCTCTCGATACCGATCGTTCGGAACTGGCTCAAGCAGAACTTCGGGCTCGGGCACTCGGACACGATCCCGGAGTTATGAGCTGCTCGTCTCGGGGTGGGATTCATCTCCGTCGCTCTCATCATCGAACTGACCAAAGAACGGGCCGCCGACGAAGAGTTCGTCCGGGTTGACGATCGCGATAATGGTGTCGCCGCTGAGTGGTTCGGCGGGCTTGTCGACGGTCCACACGACGAGCGTGCCGCTCGGTTTGAGCGTGAAGAGCGGGAAGATCGATGAGCCGTAGAGCGTCTGGTAGTTCGCGTAACTGAACTCATCGGAGATTGTCGTGGCCTTGATCATGCCGCCGTTCTCGAGGGAATGCTCCATCCCTGCGTAGTCCGCGTCGGCATGGAACAGCGTCCTCCAGCGCCGATCATGGTGCCCGTCGTCGGATGACTTCTTCGACTTGACCGGGTGGATCTGGTAGAGGCTTGAACTCTCAAAGTACCCCTTGAATCGCTGGAGGGAGAGAGTGTTGACCTCATCGTTGGGCGTGCACGCGAAGACCCGCCCTATGCCACGCAGATCGAGATCGGTGATGTCTGGTATCGTCAGGATGTTGTCTTGGATCGCGTTGAGCCCCTCCATGCGAGCCTGGCGGACATTGGCACGGTTCGTATCAATCATCAAGACCTTGAACCCGCGTTGATGGAGTGTACTCGCGATGGTCTGGGCCCACTTTGGAGCACCGACGAAGATTATCCCTTGCGGGTTCTGGTCGGCGACCTTGAGCATCTTTGCGGCCCACGGTGCGGTGAGCCCGTAGAACGCGACGGTGCCGATGATGACCGAGAAGGTGAGCGGGACGATCATCTCCGCATCGGGTGTGCCGAGCCCGAGCGAGAAGATCGATGCACCTGCTGCTGCGACAATCCCACGGGGCGCGAGCCAGGCGATGAACATCCGCTCGTTGAGACTCATGCCTGCGCCGATCGTTGCGATAAACACCGCAGCGGGGCGAGCGATCAGGATGAGCACCGCGAGGAACGCGAGCACCCGGAACCAGTCGAGCTGCTGGAGTTGGCTGATCTCGAGACGGGCGGAGAGCACGATGAAGAGCGCCCCGATCAGAAGGACACGCAGGTTCTCCTTGAACTCGAGGATATGGTGAACATCGACCTTCTTCTGGTTCCCCAGCGCGATCCCCATCACGGTCGTCGCGAGCAGCCCTGATTCGGGCATCACCTCGTTGGAGGCCGTGAACGCGCCCACAACGAGCATGAGGGACACCGGGTTTTGCAGATAATCGGGAACGAGGAACCGAGTCATGACACTGCGGAGCAGGAACGCTGCGAGCAACCCGAACCCGGTCCCGGCAACGATCGTTTTGGCGATCGCGATCAGGACGAACTGGACCTGACTCGTCTCGGCTGCTTGGGCCGCGATCTCGGACGCGGACTGTGCCGCAATGACTTCAAAGACAAGAACCGCAGCGAGGACCCCGATAGGATCGATGACGATCCCCTCCCACTTGAGCACGAGCCCGGAATCGCCGCTGGGTCGGATGTGGTTGAGCAAGGGACCAACTACGGTCGGTCCGGTCACGATCAGGATCGCGCCCAGCAGGATCGCGATCGATCGATCAAGATCGAAGATGTAGTACGCGCTGAACCCCGCGACGACCCAGGTGACCATCGCGCCCACGGAGACCAGCAGGGTCACGGGTTTCCAGGTGCTTCGAAGTTCTTTGAAGTTGAGCGTGAGCCCGCCCTCGTAGAGGATGAGACCCACCGCGATCCCCACGGCTGCGAGGAGCACATCGGAGCTGAACAACGCGTTCGGGTTGAGCGCGAAGTCGTAGAACGCGGTGTCCTTGAGCACCGTGCGTGCGACAGGGCCCGCGAGAATACCGATCAGGAGCAAGAGGAGGATCGAGGGGACGCGGATCTTCCATGCGAACCATTGGGCACCGACGCCGAGCACAAAGATGAGTGCGAGCGCGATGCCCACGGCATGTCCAGATGAGGCGGCGAGTGTCAGCATGATCCTGTCCGTTATCTCCAGAGTTGAGCGTCCTTGCCCAATGAGTATTTTAGCAGATTGTTCGCAACACCGCTTGGTATCTGGATTGGGTGTTGATTGGGAATGCGTTGCGTCTGACGCGTACGCTCATGCGATATCGCTTGGTGTTTCATCATTTTGAGGATGAGTATGTCGGAAAGACGGGTTGCAATTGTTGGCGGTGGGTTAAGCGGGCTGGTTTGTGCTCGGCTGCTGAAGGATTCAGGGGTTGATTGCTTTGTCCTCGATCGTGGGCGAAACCCCGGTGGCAGGGTCGGCGCGAAGTCAATCTTCCACAACAATCACCCGTTCCTGATGAATCATGGTGCTCCGAAGCTCGATTGCCATGAGGCGCAATCGCGAGCGATCATGACACATCTCGGAGTCCGCGTATCAGATCAGGGGACAGTCCAGTGTCCAGATATGCATTCCGTGATCATGCAGCTTGCGGAAGGGATACCAATCAAATCGTCGACAGAAGTGTTCCAGATTCGCCGGGACGGTGCATCATGGGTGCTCAGCGCAAAGTGCTACGGGCAGAATGACGAGTTCCATACGCACGCATCAGACATCGTGTTTGCGTGCCCGAGTGTCCAGGCGTCACGGGTGCTCGATGCGAGCGGGCTTGATCACCCCGCAGATTTCCAGCGTGTGCGGTACGCATCACAATGGGTACTCTTGCTGGTCGTGGAGTCTGCAACGCTCGCAGACTCTTATGAAAAGATCCTGCGCTCAGTTCAGGACAGCTCATCGATCGAATCAATCGAAGCCGTACATAGAGTCGGGGACCAAGTGGCGCTCATTGCACGGATGTGCCCCCATCGCTCAAGCCAGTTGTACGATTCAGATCCCGATACGGTGCGATCGGAGATGACGCGTGAGATCAACAGCCTGCTTGAGGGCCAGAGGTGCTCGGTAGAGATCCTTGAGAGTAAAGCTCACCGATGGGGACTAGCTCGAGGTGTATCGCAAATTGAGCGTGCCCACCTGTGCTGGGCAGAACACCAGGTCAGCTTCATTGGTGATTCCTTTGCTGGGCCGCACGGAGAGTGGCGAGATGCAGATGCGTCGATTCTCAGCGCCAGTACATTAGCGACACACCTCTGCGAGAGTGAATCTACATGAGCGTCCCATCGTGATCACTGGTTCAAAGTGTGCACGAAAAAACCTCAGCAAGTGCTGAGGTTTCAACGAGGCGGACGGGACTCGAACCCGCAACCTCCGGCGTGACAGGCCGGGGCTCTAACCAATTGAGCTACCGCCCCTGGTAGCAACTCGGCGTGCTCTTTCGAGCCATTCCGAGAGAGACGATGGTATTCCAAGTCTCGTTTCAGTCAAGCAAAGTGTGGGTGCAAATCGCACTCTCGTGCAGAAAACACGGCTTTGCATGGATATCGGATGATCAATCAACCTTGAGCTGGATCCGATCGGGATCCTGAACATTGAAGGGCATCCCATCGGGGGAGACCTTGCTGCCCGCGACCCAGAGCATCCCGACGGCGACGCCCATCGCGACCACGCCGAGGAAGATCAGTGCGGTGTAAACATCGGGTCCGGCGCTGCGCTGCTGACGACCACCGGGCATTTGCATTCCAAACTGACTCATTGGAGTGCTCCTTTCCTGAAGTGGTTGTTAGCTGCCCAGACGCGAGAGGACCTGATCGCCCGCACGGATCGCCTGGTTGTCCTTGACGAACGCGATGCGACCCACGGCGTGGTTCAGATCGACAGATTCGATGATCATGTCGCCGAGGTACATCGTGTTGTCGCGGATGATGTACAGGCGGGTGTTCTTGCTGACGCGATCGTTGCTGCCGAGGTTGATGCGGACACGGGTGTACCCGGTGTTGGGATCGTTCATGACCTCGTCGATGCTGCCGCGGACGAGCTGGGTCATCTCGGTGACGATGTTGTTGCCTGAGCTGTTCGATGCAACGGCGGTGCCTGAACGCTCACGCTGGAACTCAGCGATCTGTTCCTGGAGGGCACGCTTGACCTGCTCGTAGACGATGACCTGGCTCTCGAGGTCCGAGATTGCCTTCTCAAGGTCGATCTTCTCATCGCGGTAGGCGAGCTCGCCGTCGCGGAGACGATCGTTCTCGTTCTTGTACTCGTCGATGATGCGGGCCTGGGTCTCGGTGGTGACGCCGAGCTGGGAGATGCGGGCGGCGATCGATGCGCGATCTGCTTCGGCCTGGCGGAGCTTGATGCGGAGATCGGAGGTCGCGGCTTCGAGACGGCGGGTGTCCGCGTCACGGCTCGCGAGCTCGTCGCGGGCGGCGTTCAGATCCTCGCGGAGGGCGGCGACCTCTTGCCCGTGCGTTGCACGCTGGGCGGACAGCTCGGCCTCGGCGGAGATCTTGGCGGCCTGCATGTCGCGGTAGTCCGCGGTCACGCGATCGACATTGACCGAGTATGCGATGGCGAGGGAGGCCATCATGATGCTCAGCACGGCCGCAATGAGAACGAAAACCTTGGTCAGAATGTGCACGGTCAGCTCCTCGATTCCAAGCTGGTTTGATCCTGTGTGACTTCTTGAACATCCCTGCCGCCTTGGACAGCAGGAAATGGGGTTTCAAGTGTAGCAGGGATGATCCCCCGGGGGTGCAAGTGACGGGTGATCAATTCACACGATCAGCACGCACCGAGTTGGCCTGCGTTGAACAACCCCCGAGACCCGGGGAGGACAGACGATACGCGATCGGAATCCTATTGGATCCCAACTCTGGGAATCGGAGGGGTCGAAAGCCGGAATTCAGTGACTCTGGGCAAACTGACGCTGGGTGTAATCCACAATTCCCCCCGCTGCTGCGACCTGAACGAGCCCGGAAGGATCGTTCACCATCATCAACTCCAGGTTCCCGAGGTTGGTTTGCCCCTCGGTTTTTCCGAGCACCGACGCGACCTGGGCACGGACTGCGTCCACATCCGCGTCAAGGTACTCGAGCGCGATGAATGAGCCCTCTCGGTGCCCCATCATCGCGAGACTCTGCGCGACACCCAGACGCACTTCTGCGGGCATCGGGGTGTCGGAGTCTTCATCGGAAAGGAAGATCAACTGATCGATTGAGCTCTCGTCGCGGATCTGCCCGATGATCTGGACCGCGAGGGCGGTGGCTTCGAGCTCATCGACGCGGGATGGGTAGAGCGACGCGCGGATTGTATCGATGGCCTCGGTGCTCCCGAGCTTGTAGAGCGCCTCAGCGATCTGGAGACGGAAGATCCGACGCTCGATCGGGGAGGCATTGGGAACCGGTGTCATCAGGCCCTGCTTGAGGAGCTGGATCGCGGATCGCTCGCCGAGTTCGCCGAGGATAAAGGCGGCCTGCGACCGAACACGCGGGTTCGGGTCATCGAGGAGCATGCGAGAGAGTTCGGTGATGTCGATGTCCTCACCAAACCTGGACAGAGCAAACATCGCGGAAGCGCGGACGAACGGGGACTCGTCCTGCAAGAGCCCTCGGATAGAGGGCGCGAGCGACGCAAGATTGCGCTTGCCAGCGACCATGACGGCCACGGAGCGGACACCTGGGTTGGGATCGTTGATCGAAAGGGCAACGATTGGTTCAACCCGATCGCTCGCTGGGCTTAGTGCCTCGATCGCGTTCGCGCGGATCTGCGGGTTGCGATCCGAACTCATCTGGATCAATCGATCGATAGCGGCGTCGCGGAGCTCAGATGTATCAGCGACATGCACGACGCGCGTCGAGCCGTCGTCATCGGTGAAGACGACCTGCTTGGGCCCGTCCGGGCGGATCTGGGCACCGCAACCGGCGAGGGTGCCCGAGATCAGTGCGATCGCAACAAGCGGGATTGGTGTGGAGTGCTTCAACGCGGGGCCCCTGTCAGTGTGTGAATCATCACCAGATGGTATCAGTGATCTGTGGTGCTCATCGGCTGTACGCCGGAACGCGATCCAAAGATCGCGCACCCGCCCCAGATGACGGTGGAGAGGAAACAAATCCAACCGAAGAGGTCCCCGATGTGGGCGAACGGGGTCAATCCGGCACCGATATGGACCTGCTCGATGATGTACCCTTCATCCGGGTCTTCACCCAACGGGGTGAGAGCATGTTCGATCACCTGCCCGCGATGATCGATGACCGCGGAGATCCCGGTGTTGGCGCTGCGGATCATCGGGGTTGCGAGCTCGATGCATCTCCATCGGGCGAGTTGGAGGTGCGATTCTCGCCCGCCTCGTGATTTGCCGAACCACCCATCGTTGGTCATGTTGATCATCACCCCGGCCTGGCGTTGCCCGTCGCGGGCGACGAGTGATCGGCAGACGCTGGAGATGGTGGCCTCGAAACAGATCGGAGTCGCGAGCGATATGGGGCCACCGTTTGTGTCGTGCATCGGGACCGAGAGGTTCCGAGGTTCGCGCCCAGGGTCGAGGACGAACTCCATCCCGCTAGCACCGATCGAGAGCAACGCTGATTCGAGCGTGTCTGAGCTTGAGATATATGGCATCACCTCGCCGAACGGTGTCAGGTGCAGCTTGTCGTACCACTCTTCCGAAACCTGCCCGTTCTCGATGACGAAGGCGCTGTTGTACATCGCGTCGCGTTTGTACTCGATCCCGTTGCCCTCATCGACAATGCGGAGGTTGTCGAACGCGACGGACCCGACGATGAGTGGGACATCAATGGCTTCCTGGAAGATGAGGAGTTGCTCGACGATCTCCGTCGCGCGGATGCGATCGTGTACCTCAAGGTCCGGAACATCGTTCGGATCTTTGAGCGTCATGTTCCAGGCGAGGTTCGCGTCTCGCTCAGTTTCGAGGGAGACCGGATCGAGCGTCCACCCAGGGACGAACCCCTCCGGCCAGATGATCGCATCGAGCGGGAGCGGGTTGGTTTGGTCCTCGTAGGCCGCGGTGGTCAATGAACGCAGCGTGAGCCAATCGCGGTAGCGCTGACGCACAGTCCAGTCCGTGCGGTTGTCCTGGGGGACATTGGGCTGGATCGTTGCGAACCGAAACTTCGGGGTCCCGAGGTCTTTGGGTGGGATGAGGAGTAGTCCCATGAGCACCCACGCTGCAAAAAGCCCCGCCGCGGCGAATCCCGCTCGTTTGCGTCGATGATGATTGCGATCCTGCACGGCGCGGGTGAGCAGGTACGCGTACGCCGCCGTCAGGAATGAGACGAAGTACACCCCTGCGATCGATGCGGGCATCGCGAGCACGGAGCTCGGGGATTCGATAAGCGGATGCGCGAGGAGATACCACGGGTACCCTGTGCCGAAGAGACTTCCGCGGAGGAACTCAACCCCGACCCAGACGAGAGGGAGGATCAGCACCTCGCGTCCGAATCGATCGATTATCCGGGCGGCGAGCCATACGAAGAGCATCGTCCAGGTGCTCATGAGGATCACGAGTGGAATGAGTCCCAGCGCGGAGACATCCTTGATCCACCAGTGAAGGACAAGCCAGCACGGGCTCGACCCGAGCGCGCACCAGAACGCGGCTCGGGATGGGGCGATGCGCGGATCGCGAGCGATCGCGAAGAGCGGGATTGGGATGAGGAACGAGCACCACCAGAGCGAAACTGGGTGTGATGCCAGCACAACAAACAGAGCCGAAATCAACCCGAGCGTGCATGCACGAACTCTGCCGAGGTTGGGTGGGTGCTCATGTGTCATGGGGCCCTGAACACCCTTCATTCGGGAAAATCGGTGCGATTACTTACCGGCGTAGTCGATCAGGCGAGCAAGCTCTGATCGCAGTTCATGGCGGTGCACGACGCGATCGATCATCCCGCGTTCCCGGAGGAACTCGGAGCGCTGGAACCCCTCGGGGAGGTCCTGGCGGATGGTCTGCTTGATGACGCGAGGTCCTGCGAATCCGATGAGCGCTTTGGGTTCTGCGAGGTTGAAGTCGCCGAGCATCGCGAAGGAGGCGGTCACGCCGCCGGTGGTCGGGTCGGTGAGGACTGAGATGAAGAGCCCCCCCGCGTCGTCATGGCGTGCGAGCGCCGCGGAGGTTTTAGCCATCTGCATCAGACTCAGGGCGGCTTCCTGCATGCGAGCGCCGCCCGAGCAGGAGACGACAATGACGGGAAGGCTTTGCTTGGTTGCTTCCTCGATCGCACGGGTGATCTTCTCCCCCGCGACCGAGCCCATGGAGCCCATCATGAAGGTGAGGTCCAGGCACGCGATCATCGTGGGACGACCCTTGATGAAGCACTTGCCCGCCTGGCATCCCTCGGTCTCGCCGGTCTTGATCTGCTCACGCTTGATGCGTTCCGGGTAGGACTTGAGGTCCGTGAACTTCAGGGGATCCTTTGCACGGAGTTCGGTAAACATCGGGACGAAGGTATCGGGGTCGGCGAGCTGCTCGATGCGGGTGCGTGCGGAGATGCGGTAATGGTGATCGCACTCGGGGCAGACATGGAGGTTCGACTCCATCTGACGGCGATAGATCATCTGCGCGCACGACGGGCAACGGAGCCAGAGCCCTTCGGGAACCGAGCGCCGTCCATCCTGCTTGATCTCGTTCCAGTTGCGGGTCGCGGTCTGTGACATGCGTCATCCTTCGTATGTAATCACGCAGTGCGTGTCTATACGCGTCTTCGAGCGATTGAGTTTAGGCGCTCGCACGAGAACTTTGTTTGCGATCCGTCAAGGCGGATTTCGCGAGTTCGAAGTGCTCGATTGTATTTGTCGCTTCGAGCTGATCCCACAAAGAGGATACCTCATCACCCGAAAGCCAGCACCGGACGACACCCCACGCGAGCGGGCGGAGCACAATCGCGACATGGGGGCGAGCACCCTTGCACTTGGCCAGCGTTTTTTCGATCGCGCTGAGCAATCGCTCCTGCGCATCCGCCAGCGACTCGCCCTCGGGAGGAGCGATCCGCTCGGGGCTTTCCTTCCATTGAGCGTAGGTGCTCGGGCATCGGTCCTGCAGATCCGATGCGAGCACACCTTCCCAGAGACCCAGGTTTATATTCCTCAGGTCATCGTTGGACTTGATCTTTGTGTCGGGACTCTGCGGGAGCATCCGGGCAGCACGGGCGGAGGCTTCTTCGTCGGAGACAAGGATCATCTGGAACGGGTGACCAAACTCGCAGGCGTGGATCGCGCGAGCAACCTCATCTGAACCGAGCTCGGTCATCGGGAGATCGGTCTGCCCGATCAACCGATCTTCTTCATCCCATGAGGTACCGCCGGTGCGGACCAGGGTGATCGTGTAGCCAATCGGCTTACTCATGCAAACTGACTCCTGAAGAACGCAGCGGTGCTCACACAAGCGAAGCCCGTTCTTCTGTCATCGGCCGCTTGGCCTTCGAGACAAAAGTGTAGCAAGTTTGAGCGAAGAATGCCCTTTCATCTGGGCAGACCCCAGATTTGTTCGCACCCTGTTTAGGGCACAAGCACTCAGACTCGGGTTTTCGGACCACGGAGGGTCTCGACGATGTCACTCCAAGACGGACGGGGCTTGCCGAATACGGATGATCCGGCGACGAGTAGATCCACACCCGCGTCGATGGCCTGGATCGCGGTTTCGGGGTTGATGCCCCCGTCGATCTCGAGGCGCTGCTCGGGGCGGAGGAGCGGCTTGATTGCACGGCACTTATCGAGCACCTCGGGGATGAACGCTTGCCCGCCGAACCCTGGGTTGACGCTCATGACAAGCACCAGATCGAACGCATCGATCACTGGGAGCATGGTCTGCACATCGCTCGGCGGATTGATCACGATCCCGGGGTTGCACCCCAGATCACGCACCTCCTGCGCGAGTTCACGGGCGTGTTGCTCTGAGTTCATGACCTCGATGTGGAAGCTGATCGCGTTGGCACCACTTTCCGCGAAGGGTTTGAAAAAGAACTGCGGGTCTTTCACCATCAGGTGGACATCGAGATAGGTGTCCGGGCATGCACTTCGGCACGCGGCACAAATCGCGGGTCCCATGGAGAGGTTGGGAACAAAGTGCCCATCCATGATGTCCACATGAAGCAGGTCAGCGCCCGCGTTCATCGCGTCTTGACAGTCCTTGCCGAGGTTTGCAAAGTCCGCAGCGAGGATCGATGGAGCGATGAGCGGACGCGAGAGATTGGGGGTAAATGGATCGAGCATGCTTGAGTGTAGTGCCTGTCGGGATCGGGCGATGTAGGATCAGTGCACGAATCACGACACGCACAGAGAGGATACGGACAATGCCCCATACGGATTCATCGATCGCGGAAATGTGCACCAAACTCGAAGCTGCGGGGCAATCGCACCTGAGCACCTATCTGCAGGGCGTGACGCCCGCGAAGGCACAGGCGGCGCTTATCGAACAGCTCGCCCAGATCGACCTTGACGAGCTCTCCGGGCTGATCGAGAAGTACATCACGAATCCGACCGCGGGTGCCGCACCGGGCGAGATCAAGCCGGCTCCGTGCTACACGCTTGATGGGAATGGACCGAGCGGCGTATGGGATCGCGACTCGTACCGCACGCAAGGCGAGCGATTGATCCGCGAGGGCAAGGTCGCGTGCTTCACCGTTGCTGGCGGGCAGGGGTCCCGGCTGGGGTATGACGGGCCGAAGGGGTGCTACCCGACATCGTGCGTGAACGAGAAGCCGTTGTTCCAGATGTTCACGGAATCGATCCGGGCGAATGAGTTGAAGTACGGGTGCACGATCCCGTGGTACATCATGACCTCGCCTTTGAATCATGAAGCCACGGCGTCGTTCTTCGAGTCACATGAGTGCTTTGGGCTTTCTCGTGACCAGATCATGTTCTTCAATCAGGGCGTCATGCCCAGCCTTGACGCCAAGAACGGACAGATCCTGATGTCGGACCCGATGCATCTGGCGACCAACCCCGATGGGCACGGCGGATCATTCAAAGCGCTCTCCGTATCGGGCGCACTCGAAGACATGAAACGACGCGGGATCGAGCATGTGTCCTACTTCCAAGTGGACAATCCGCAGGCCCGCGTCGTTGATCCGGTGTTCATCGGGCTGCATGCGTTTGCGCCCGACAGTTCAGGTGAGTTCAGCTCCAAGATGGTTGCGAAGGCGGGTTGGGACGAAAAAGTCGGTGTATTCTGCTCAGTTGACGGGCGCACGGAAATCATCGAGTACTCGGATCTCGACGAGGGTCTTGCAAAGCAGACCGAATCGGACGGGCGTCTGTCGTTTATCGCGGGGTCGATCGCGATCCATGTGATCAGCGTCGCGTTTATTGAGCGCGTGCTCAGCGATCCGGACGCGACCCTGCCCTACCACAAGGCACTCAAGAAGGTGCCCCACTTCGATCTGTCAACGGGGTTGATGGCTACGCCCGAATCGAACAACGCGGTAAAACTCGAGAAGTTCGTGTTCGATGGGATCCCGATCGCATCGCGTTCAATCGTAGTTGAGACGGATCGCGTCGAAGAGTTTGCGCCCGTCAAAAACGCGACGGGGACGGACTCGATCGTGTCCTCAAAGCAGCTGCAAACCCTGCGGGCGGCGCGATGGCTGGAGGCACACGGGGTGTCAATCCCGAAGCATGCGGACGGATCGATTGATGCGACGATCGAAATTGGTGCGTTGACCGCGACCTGCGCAGAGGACCTTGCGGGCAAGGAGCTCCCCGACTCGATCGAGCCAGGCGCGACGGTGGTGCTCTGAATGGACCCGCGATTCAAACAGCTCCCCCGCTCGTTGCAGGAGAAGTCGCGGACGATGCGTCTGGGCGACGATGTCCCCGCGTTGGTCGTGCACCCAGATTGGGACGAGGGCAACCAGGTTCCCGGCGTGATCTGGATGCACGGGCGGAGCGTGTACAAAGAGCTCGACCCGGGGCGGTACCAACGCTGGGTCCGCGCGGGGATCGGTGCGGTCGCGCTCGACCTCCCTGGGCACGGCGATCGGTACATCGAAGCGTATCAGGGCCCGGAGAAGACGCTTGAGCTGATCAAACAGGGTCGCGCCGAGATTGATGGCGTCGTCGCTTCGATGCGTGAGATGGGCATCTTCGACATGTCGCGATTGATGATCGGGGGGATGTCCGCCGGGGGGATGGTGACCCTCAGCCGACTGTGCACGGCGCACCCGTTCATCGGCGCGTGTGTTGAGGGGACGACGGGGAACCTCAAGCATCTCTACGCCCCCCCACCCGGGATGCCCGGGCGCCCTTGGCCTGTCGCCCATGACCTTGATGAAGTCGCGTCGGTGGATCCGATGGCGCATTTTGAGGGGTTCGACCCGATCCCGTTGCTTGCGCTACATAACGAGGGGGATGAGCTTGTCCCGATCGGCGGGCAGCGGATGTTTCTCGATTCCCTCCGTTCGCATTACATCGATCGGGGTGCAGACCCTGAACTTATCTCGCTGCAGACTTTTTCGCAGACGGGTGCGCCGCAGGAGCACGCGGGGTTCGGGCGGTACGCGAACGATGCGAAGAACATCCAGCTCGAGTTCATCAAGCGGGTGATGGGTGTAGACTGAGCGTCATGCGTTGGCCGCCCCCGTTCAACTCGTTGCCGAATCCGCGTCCGGTCTGGGCATGGGGCATGTACGATCTGGCGAATCAGTCGTTTACGCTGCTGATCATCACGCTGCTGTTCCCGTTGTATTTCACGCAAGTCGCGGTCGGTGATCCGAGCAAGGGCGATGCGCTCTGGTCCGCGGGGGTTTCTGCAGCACTGTTGATCGTGGTGGTCCTCTCGCCGTTCGTCGGGGCCTTTGCGGATGCGCGAGGGCAACGCAAGCGTCTGTTGATGCTCACGGGTTCGGTGTGCGTGGTGCTGACGGGTCTGCTCGCGTTGGTGGACGCGGGATGGGGGTGGTACGCGTTGTTGCTCTTTGTGCCGGCGAACATCATGTACCAGCTCGGAGAGAACCTGCTCGCGAGCTTCCTCCCGGGGTTGTCGACGACGCGAACGATCGGGCGGGTGTCGGCGATCGGGTGGACCATGGGATATGTCGGCGGGCTCGCGCTCCTCGTGATCGTCGCGTTGTTCGCGTTCGTCGCGGGGTGGAAATCCCCCGAGCAGTGGCGTCCGTTCTTCATCATCGCGGCGGTCTGGTTCGGGATCGGGATCATCCCCGCGGGGTTGTACCTTGAAGAACCGGCACATGAGGGGGCGAGTGACGGGCGGGGTGCAATCGAGCGGGTGCGGGATACGATCCGGCATGCCTCGCAGTACCGAGAGCTGGTCCGGTTCCTGATCGCGTTTCTCGTGTACGGGTTCGGTGTGCAGACCATGATCGCGTTCGCGGCGATCCTTGCGGCAGACTTCGGGATTGAACGAGAGCAGCTCATCCTGTTCACGCTTCAGCTGACGCTCAGCGCCGGGATCACGGCGGTGCTCGTCGCGAAGTACCAGGACCGGATCGGGGTGCGGGTCACGATCATCTCGTTCCTGAGTGTCTGGATCGTGAGCTGTGTGGCGCTGCTCGGGGTGAAGGTTCTGATGCCCGCGTCGCCGCCTCAGTGGATGTTCTGGGTGATCGGGAATGGGATCGGGATCGGTTTGGGGGGGATCGGGACGGCGAGCCGGAGCCTAATAGGGATGTTCGCGCCCAAGCATCGCACGGCGGAGTTCTTTGGGCTCTGGGGGATGAGCTACAAGCTCGCGGGGGCGATCGGGGTGCTCGCGTTCGGGCAGATCAAGGCGTGGGTCGGGGATACCGCGGCGCTGGGTGTGCTCGTGGGGTTCTTTGCGGTGGGGTTGGCGTTGTTTCTGCGTGTGCGCGTGATCGATGGCATCCGGGCGGCCCGGCGGGACGAACGAAAGCTTGTGGGTCGCCGGACGGCGGGCCCGATCTGAACGCGTAGACTTGTTTTTCATCTACGAGGTACATGCGATGTCCACAGTTGACTCCGAGTCCGCTCCAAACCGCCCGATCAGTCATGTTCCCAACGAGCGTGGGTGGTACGGTCAGTGCGGCGGGGTGTATGTGCCCGAGACCCTGATTGAGGCGCTGCATCAGCTCGAGGATGTTTACCGGCGGGTCCAGGACGACAAGCAGTTCTGGGATCGCTTGGGCGAACTCAATCGGGTGTACATCGGTCGCCCGACGCCCCTGCAGCAGGCGTATGGGCTCAGCAAACGCGCCCGCGGGATGAGCAAGGAAAACGACACTGGGGCGACGATCTGGCTCAAGCGTGAGGACCTCGCGCACACGGGTGCGCACAAGATCAACAACACGATGGGTCAGGCATTGCTCACCAAGAAGATGGGCAAGAAGCGGGTCATCGCGGAGACCGGCGCGGGTCAGCACGGCGTGGCGACGGCAACCGCTGCGGCGTACTTCGGGCTTGAGTGCGATGTGTACATGGGGTCGGAGGACATTCGCCGTCAGAATCTCAATGTCACCCGCATGAAGATGCTCGGTGCCCGTGTCATTCCGGTCGAGGACGGATCTCGCACCCTCAAGGACGCGACGAACGAGGCGATGCGGGACTGGATGGGTTCGGTGGAAACCACCCACTACATACTCGGCTCGGTCGTTGGGCCGCACCCGTTCCCGATGATTGTGCGTGATTTTCAATCCGTCATCGGGCGAGAGACCAAGGCACAATCGCTCCGATACCTGGGCGCGATGCCCAACACGGTTGTCGCATGCGTCGGGGGCGGATCCAACGCGGCGGGCATGTTCTACCCGTTCGTCGATGAGCACGAGGTACGACTCGTGGGTGTCGAAGCGGGCGGACGCGGCGCTGATTTGGGTTCGCACGCGGCCCCCCTCACCCATGGCAAGCTCGGGGTGCTGCATGGTTCGATGAGCTATGTCCTTCAGGACGAATCCGGGCAGACAAGCGATGTGCACTCATGCTCGGCGGGGCTCGATTACCCCGGGGTCGGGCCCGAGCACGGGTTCTGGAAGGACATCGGACGCGTCGAATACACCTCAATCGATGACGAGGAGGCACTCGAGGGATTCCTATGGTGCGCCCGCGACGAGGGGATCATCCCCGCGCTCGAATCATCGCACGCTGTCGCGATGGGCGTGCGCATCGCGTCGCAGATGCCCAAGGATCAGCACCTGATCATCAACCTCTCTGGGCGTGGCGATAAGGATGTGGCGGAGGTTGCACGCCTGCTCGGTGATCGGCTGCAGTAAAGAAGATAGCGTAACTCAATCAGTTCGCGTGATGTGCTCGTTCACGCGCGATTGGGGCGTGCGATGAGGACGCGGATTGGCGCGAAAATGATCGCGACCTTGCTTGCGATTGACACGATTGTGCCCAGCACCGTGTGCACGCGGAGCTTGATTCGCAATCGGCGGAGCGAGGGATCATCGGGCTCGACGCGGGATGCCTGGCGGACCCAGTAGCGGGCTCGGATCCACTGCTGCTGACGCAGGTAGGCGAGCGCGAGGTTGTGCATCGCGGGGACGAATCGCGGCTGAGAATCCAAGGCCTTCTTTGCGGACACGATGCCCTGCTCGAAGTCACCCGATTGCAGGTGTGCGACGCTCAATCCGTGATGGGCCCGATGGCTCGTCGGCTGGAGCTCGATCATCGCCTGATAGACACGGACCGCGTCGGATTCGAGCTCCGCGTCGAGCATCAGGCGTCCGAGCTCTTCGAGATCATCGCATCGCTCTTGTATGACCGAGGCGCTCAGGTGTACATTGTTGTCCGCATCAAAGTCGGCGCGGAGTGTGCGGTGCTCCTGCTTGAGCAGATCGCGGATCCTAGGCAGATCTTCCTCACGCCCACGGGCGAAAAGCACCCGCGCGAGACGCAGGCGGACTCGGGAGTAGGCCTTGTCGAGACGGAGCACGACATCGTAGTGGACCATTGCGTCGGGGATTCGCCCCTCGATCTCGGCGAGTTCGCCGAGGAGGAAGTGCGCGTCGGGCTGGTCAGCTTCGAGCTCAAGGACGCGACGGAACTTCTCGCCTGCTTCGGTGTAGCGGTGCATGTCGAGCAGCAGCTCGCCCATGTCGAGGAGGGTGTCAACATCCCCAGGATCGAGGCGGAGGTCACGGAGATAGAGCTGGCGGGCACGCTCCATCCGACCCGATGCGGCGTAAGCCTTGGCGAGCCGGGCCTGAACGCGGGGCATATCTGGATCGAGTTTGGCGGCTTCGCGGAGGCACCAGACGGCACGCTCGGTGTGGTTTGATGCGAGCAGCGAATCCGCCATCGCAGCGTAAAGATCTGCGTGCTCTGGCTCGATCTGTTGGGCGAGGTAGAAGACTTCCTCTGCTTCTTCGTGACGCCCGAGGTCGGTGAGGGCCTCGATCCGGTGGACCGACACGACGACATTCATCGGCTCGGCCTGAGCGGCCTTGTCGAACCAGGGCAGTGCCTGCTCGGGTTGCATCGCGCGGACAAGGTTCACGCCGACAAGCAGCGCGGAGTTCGCGTCGGGCTGATCGTTCTCGTCGTGCAGCCGGTAGCAGTTCGCGAACGCCTCGGCGGCCTTGGCGTGACGACCCGCCGCTTCGAGGGTCAAGCCCAGGTTAAAGTACCACTCGGGCTGATAAGGGTTGAGCGATAGCGCCTGACGCAGTTCGTTCTCTGCATCATCCCAACGCCCAGCATCGTAATGCTCGTGGGCTTTCTCGACATGGTGTTCAGCATCAACCCAGTCGTTCATGGTGCTCCCTCGACCCGCGCCGGTGCGTGCGAGCGATGACAATCGTAACCGGATCACCCGGGCGCATCAATCATCGGGGCTAGACTCTTCTATGGAGTTCATCGGCCAAATGCCGATAACGACACGAGAACCCCCTTGCACCCCCTCAAATGAGCCACATCCGCAATCATTCCCGTCCGAGTTTCCCACACGCGAGCGTGCTCGTTGGGTTGCCGCTGCTTGGGATCGGGGTCGTGAGTTCGTGTGCCAACAGCGTCCAGCCAACCCCCAGACCTGTCGTTGTTACACAACCTGTGGAAGAATCGGATCCGATTGCGACTCAGTTCGAGTTCTCTCCACCGTCAGAACCGCAAACACAAACAGAGCCCGCTCAGTCCAAACCGCCCGTCGATGATGAGCCGGCTTCGCGAGAGGTAGTAGAGCCGGAAGGTGCCGACGATCACCTGATCGGGCAAGTTGCGGCGCTGAATGAAGAAGTTCGATCGCTGTATCGTCGCCTGCACATCGAGCTGCCTCAGGAGCGGCGATCTGCCCTGATCGTGGAGTTATTGCGTGACTCCCGGATTGATCACCAGGTACTCGGGTTTGAGCTTGCGGATCGGGACCTCTCCGCCTCAGCGGTTCTCTCTCCTGAAGTCGGGCAGGCCGGGCGTTCACTCATCGAGAGCGCGTCCCCGGAGATCCGGGCTCGGTCCGCTCGATTGATCACCCGTCTCGTCCCCCCGGACGCAATGATCGTCTTGACCGGAGCTCTTGTGAGAGAGTCCGATCCGATCGCGGCGGAGCCCATGCTGCTTGGGATTGCACGCTGGCCGAATACCGATGCCACACAGAGTGTTCTCGAATGGACACGGCGCGGAGATGCGCCGTTGTATGCGTGCTTCAGCGCCGCGTGGTCGATCGAGCGTGAGGGGATGTGGTCAAGCGAAATCGATCACCCGGTTCTGCTTGATGCCCTCCGAAAGGCAAGCCCACGGCAGCTGCGCGAGGATGGCATGAAACTCCTTGCGTTGATCGGGAGCACTGACGATCAGCGCCGACTTGTCGATCTGATGCTCAGCGAGGATGCGGGTGTGGTCCGATGGGCCGCGTCTGCTTTGGTTGAAACCCCCCGCGCCGTCGAGGTGCTTGAGCAGGCGGCGATGCAGAACGAGGTCTTCTATCTCCCGGCGGGGGAATCACTCATCCAGCATCGGGCAACCCCGGATGGGCTTCGGCGGTTGAGCGAGCTCCCTCAATCGGACGCGGGCGTTCGCCGGGACATGATCCTCCGCTTGGGCGCGAAGATCGATCGGGAGCAGCTCGGCGAGGCGGTCCGCCTTGCTCGGCTCGAACCCCAGATCACGATCGAGGTACTCTCGACGCTTGTCCGTAATGAAGTCCCCCATACAACCAGGAGTGCCAAGTCGGTTCTGACGCTCGCAGAGCTGCAGATCAAGGCAGGGCGTCCTAATCGAGCGATCGAGGCCCTGCTCTCACTGGAAGGCGCACCGATCGACCCAGGCGATCAGGGGACGCTCGATCAGTTGCGATCTCAAGCCTTGCTCCTGTTATCGCGATTTGACGAGGCGGCATCGATCTCACTCGACTTTGGTATCTGGAGCCGGGCGATTGAGCTGGCGAACGATGCGCAACTCAAAGCAAAGATCGCGGGCGAGCTGCTTTCCCGTGCAAAGGACGCTCTGAATGAGGAGCAGGTGCACGCGCTCGAATTGTTCACGAAGGCAACGACACCCGTGAACGAGAGCACATCCGCACCCGAGCAGAACGGTGCTGCAGCAAATGAAGACTGACGAAGCTTATCTCGTGGTTCGCCCGGATCCTTGACCGGCTACACGGAACCGGCGGATCATCGAACTGAACTGCACCTGCGGGAGCTTTGCGCCATTCACGCTGAGCCAGCGAGCACAATCGGGGTTGGTCGGGAGTGCCCTGAACGCGTGCTCCGCACTCTCGAATCCATCGATCGGGTCGAGCCCGATATCGAACCAGGTATCCCAGTTTCGATCGAGACGCTTGATCATGCGGGTCGGCGCAATGCGCTCCGCGTTGATCGCCAGTCCGGTGAGCAGGTTGTACCCAAGCTCAACGACTGAGCGAGTCTCATCGAGTACCACGGATCGCGGGCTCGGGTCGGACGCGGGTCGATCGAGCGATTGGTGCGCGTAGAGTTCGATCTGGATCGATCCGGATCGGTCGACGAGGATGTCGTTGGAACTGATCGGGCCATGCGCCAAGCCCTTCGCGTGCGCGTAGGCGCTTGCGGAGAGCAGGTGCCCGATGGCGCGGGCGGCTTCGTGAACCGTGAACCGCCCGCCGTGTTGTTGGAGCAGATCTGACAGGGTAACGAGTCCCTCGTGATTCCCTGTGTAGGGGCTCACGGTGCAGAGGCGACCACGGTCGTCATAGCTCGCGGATTCGATCTTGAGCAGGTGCGGGTGCTCGAGCGTGCTCAGGGCAACCATCTTGTCGAACTGGGCACGCCGGTAGGAATGGTTGGGCTGCGTGGGGAATCGGTAGAGCAGGCGGTTGGTATCGGTTTTGTTGCACAGAACCACAAAGCGTTCGACGCCTCGGGTTGAACCGAGGGCGCGGATGATTTTGTAGGGGCCGAAGTAGTCTGCGCGTTTCGTGCTGCTCATGGAGTACGGATTCATAAAGAATGAACAGTCCCGTGGGTGTGTGCGGGGATCCGTTGTTCTTGGTCATGATTATTCGCGTGCGATTGAATCAGATCAACCTTTCGCGCGATGCTTGATGATAGTGGTCCATCGTCCATCAGCCCAAGAACGCTCCAGAATCCGTTCAGAGCACGAACAAGTTGGTTCTTACTCACTTGTGGACTGCTGCTCGCCGAACCCCGTTCGATCGACACTCGATCTGCTAGAATGAGATCCCCCCTGCGTTCTTCATGTGCCCAGAGGGGTTCAAGAACCGCCTCCCACCCCGTACGCGCGTGCGTTTGTCTCGGGGATGGGAAGAATGAGGACCGGCGATATGCCGTATTACATGAAGATGGGCCAGATGCCCAAGAAGCGACATACCCAGTTCCGGCGTCCAGACGGAGCGTTGTACTCCGAAGAACTCTTCGGGACCGAGGGGTTTGTTGGACCCAGCAGTATCCTGTACCACATCCACCCACCGACTCAGGTGACCGGGTGGAAGAAGCTTTACTCCACCAAGGTTGAGTATGTTGAGGAAGATGTGATGCGGATGCGTCATGTCAAATCCCAGAACTTCAAGAAGCGCGGCGATGCGGTCGAGGGTCGTGTCGTGATCTTCGGCAACAGCGACATCGAGATGAGCATCTGCCAGCCTGACAAGCAGATGGAGTACCACTTCAAGAACGGGCAGGGCGACGAGTGTCTCTTTGTGCACTTCGGGTCTGGGACCGTCTACTCGATGTTCGGCGCCCTCAAGTTCGGGAAGAAGGACTACATCATCCTCCCCAAGGGCACGATCTACCGGATCGTGTTTGATGAACGCCCGAGCGACGGGAGCGACAACGACGAGTACGGCGGGTTCTCCAAGGAAGACATGCCCTTCGGGAAGTTCGTCTGCTTTGAGACCTGCAACGCGAGTCACTTCATGCCGCCGCCGCGGTACATGTCGAAGAAGACCGCCCAGTTCCTGGAGCACGCGCCGTACTGCGAGCGTGACCTGCGCGTGCCGTTCGAGGACGCGGACCATCCGCTCGCGTACGACGAGAAGGGCGAGTTTGAGGTTCGGATCAAGGCGCTGAACTCTGTGCACTCCTATATCTACCCGTACCATCCATTGGAAGTGGTCGGGTGGGACGGGTGCTACTACCCCTACTGCTTCAACATCCATGACTTCGCGCCGATCACGGGGCAGTTGCACATGCCGCCCCCGATTCATCAGACCTTTGAGGGGCACAACTTCGTGATCTGCTCGTTCTGCCCACGAGCGTTGGATTTCCACCCCGATGCGATCCCGGTGCCGTACAACCACTCGAACATCGACTCGGATGAGATCATGTACTATGTCGAGGGGAACTACAAGGCCCGGCGTGGGATCTCGCAAGGGTCGATCAGCGTGCACCCGCAGGGCATCCCCCACGGTCCGCACCCGGGAACGGTTGAGGCATCGCTCGGGAAGAAGTGGACGGACGAGATGGCGGTGATGTGCGACACCTTCCGCCCGATGTTCCCCACGAAAGCGTGCATGGAGCTCGACGATCCGCACTACCCCGAGTCGTGGCGTCAGGATCACTTTGCGCCCGACCAGGTTCGCGGTGCCCAAGGCGAAGAATCCGGCCCAGACGCGCCGATCAACACCTGGGATTGATCCAAGGTGTACTTGATTTGCACAACAGCCCTCGCCGAGACCGGCGAGGGTTTTTCGTATCCGTGCAGTATCTACTCACGAACGCATGTCGTGCGTGCATACGCTTGTAATCGGTTCGGATCGGATCCGAATCAACCAGAGTGCACATGAGGCGTTCATGATTCGATGCGACCAAGTCACCAAGTCCTTCACGCTCGGCGATCGCGTTGTGCATGCACTCCGAGGGGTCGATCTGGCGATCGAGGACCCGGGGTTCTACGCGATCATGGGGCGTTCTGGGTCGGGCAAATCAACACTGCTGCACATGTTGTCCGCGATGGATCGCCCGGACTCGGGGCAAATTGTTGTCTCGGGGCACCAGGTTCACCGGATGAGCGAGCGCGAATCGACCCGGTTCCGTCGCGAAGAGATCGGGGTGATCTTCCAAGCGTTCAACCTGATTCCCACGATGTCCGCGGTGGAGAATGTGCAGCTACCCGGGTTGCTCTCAGGGCGATTGAGTAAGTCCCTGAGCGACCGATCCCATGAGCTCCTCGATCTGCTCGGACTGGCGGATCGTGCGGAGCATCGCCCCGAGGCGCTGTCCGGCGGCGAGCAACAGCGTGTCGCGATCGCGCGGGCGCTGCTCTATCAGCCCGCCGTGGTCTTTGCGGACGAGCCGACGGGGAACCTCGATACCAATGCGAGTGAGCTCGTGTGGTCGATGCTCCAACGCATCGCACGAGAAGAAAAGGTCACCGTGATCATGGTGACCCACGAGCCAGAAGCCGCGAGCTATTGTGAGCGGATCTTCGTGATGAACGACGGGGTCATCGCGGGCACGATCGAGAACCCGAACGCGCACGGTGAAGGGGGGATGGATGCGGGCACCATTGCGACTCGCACGCAGCATCTGCTCAGCACGCCGTAGTCGCGTCGCGCTGCTCTCCAGCGCCGTTGCGCTCTCGGTAGTGCTCGTGTCGAGCATCGCGTGCGTGATGGCGTCGTTGAACGCCGCGTTCCGCGCGCAGATCGACACCCAAATCGGGACGGCGGAAGCTCGATTGCTGCCCACGAGCGGGGAGACCTTTGATGGGTCATTGTTTGAGCAAGCGTCGTCCTGGGATGGTGTCGAGCGAGCGGTCCCTCGTCTTCAATCGACACTCTCGCTCGTGATCCAGCTCCCCGAGCACCGGGTGTTCGATGACAGGATCAGGGTGATCGAGCAGCGGTACGCAGCGAATGTGTTCGTGAACGGGATCGACCCGGCGATCGAGTTTGATGCCCGACCCATTACGCTCATTGAAGGGCGGTATCCGCAGGCGATCGACGAGATCGTGATCGATATGCGGGTCGCCCAGCGCCTCTCGTGGGTGTTTGCGCAACAGGCGAAGTCCGGGGAGGGTCCCGATCTGTTCGCGGATCCTGGCGCATACCTGAAGTCCCCCCGCGTGACGCTCGGTGATGTCGCGATCAATGAAGACGAGATGAACCGTTTCAATCGAGGAGTCGGGCCTCGGATCGGCGACACGCTGACGGTCCCCCGCTTGTTCGGGCGGGCACGGACACTGACCATTGTTGGGCTCGCCAAGCCCGCGCCGCTCGGCGGGAAACCCATCGCGTACACGACGATCTCTACGCTTGATGCGCTTGCGCGGAACAAGGAGCAGCTCTCGGATATCGAGCTCAAGCTCGCGCCGGGCGTCGATCCGGAAGCGTTTGTTGAGTTGCATAAGGATGAACTGTTCCCGGATGCGTTGCTGCAAACTACGGGTCGGATCACCTCGGGTGTCGAGCAGAACATGCAGGCGTCCCAGCTCGGGTTTGTGCTGATCTCCGTAATCGCACTAATCTCCGCCGCATTCATCATCACCACCGGGTTGACGACGGGTGTCGCGGAGCAGCAACGCACGCTCGCGGTGCTCCGGGCGATCGGTGCACCGAGGCATCAGCTCGCGATCGCGCAGCTGCTCGTTGGGACGATCGTCGCGGGGCTCGGGGTGATTCTTGGGATCCCCGGCGGGATCGGTGTCGCGTACGCGCTGACGCGGATCTTCGATCAGCAGATGGCTGAGGGCTTGGTCATCCCGCCGATCATGCTCGGGTTGACGGTGCTCGGGGCGGTGCTGGCGGGGCTCCTTGGGGCGCTCTGGCCCGCGTGGCGGGCGGCTTCGCTCTCGCCGCTTCGTGCGATGAGCGTTCGCGCCACCCCGATGTCCGCGGGTGGGATCGGCATCGTGAGCATCTCGGGCGTGATCGGTGTCTTCACGATGGTCGCGATTGTCCTGCTCTTTGCAGACCAGGGGTGGTTCTTCTTTGTGTACACCGGGATTGGGTTGCCGCTCATGTTCCTTGGGTACTTCCTGATTTCGGTCCCGATCGTGGTCATCCTCGCGCGGGTCTGCTCGCGTCCGATCTCGGTTGTGTTTGGACTCCCGCCGCAGTTGCTCGGTCGTACCGTGCGGGCCACACCGTACCGGCACGGGTTTACGGCTGGGGCGTTGATGACCGGGCTGGCGCTGATGATCGGGATCTGGACGAACGGCTCGGCGGCGATGCGGGATTGGCTCGGGAAGATCGAGTTCCCCGACGCGTTCGCATACGGGCTCCCGTTGAGCGAAGAGGCGCAGGGCATCCTCGATGAGATGCCTCTTGTCGATCAGACCTGCGCGATCTCCATGCGTGCGGTGCGGACGGATGCATTCGGGATTGAGGGTTTGTCATCGTACAAGACCAACTTCATCGCGTTCGAGCCCGAGCCGTTCCTGAGCATGGCCCGTCTTGAGTTTGTGCAGGGCGATCAGGAGACCGCGGTTCAGCGATTGGAAGAGGGCGGCGCGGTCATTGTCGCCCGTGAGTTCCTCGTGGCTCGCGGACTCGGGGTCGGAGACACATTCTCCTGCACCGATGCCGATGGGACCGAGCATGACTTTGAGATCGTCGGCGTCGTCACCTCGCCCGGGCTTGAGCTCGTGAGTCAGTACTTTGACCTGGGCGACAACTTTGTGAATCAGGCGATCGGATCGGTGTTTGGGTCACGCGAGGACATGATCGAGAAGTTCGGGATGCGTGTCGCCCAGCTTATCCAGATTGATCTCAATGATGAGATCGTCGCGGAAATCGGTGACGAGCAGGCCGTCGCCGAGATCCGTCAGGCACTGCTCGGGGCGGGGGTGCTCAATGTCGGATCGGGTCGGATCATCCGGCAACAAATCGAGGGCGGTCTTCGCGTCCACGCTTGTTGTGTTCTCAACCGTCGCGATCGGGGCAATGCTCGTCGCGTGCTTTGGGGTTGCGAATCTGATCATCGCGGAGATCAACGCCCGGCGGTACGAGATGGGCGTGCTGCGCGCGGTGGGCGCGTCGAAGGGCCAGCTCGTACGGTTGATTACCGCCCAGGCCCTGATCATTGCGCTCAGCGCCTGCGTGCTCGGTACCGGGCTCGGGATACAGGCCGCGTGGGGTGGGCGTGAGATGAACCGGCGGGTCATCGGGATCGATCTGGACTCGGCGCTGCCATTGGACGCGATTGCGATCGCGTGGGCGTGCGCGATCGTGCTCTCGCTGCTCGCTGCGGCTCCCAGCGCGATGCGCCTGGGGCGTTCACAGATCCGGAACCTGCTGATCTCGCCGCGGTGATCGCTCACTTCCCTTTTGGCGTGCGGGGTTTCCCTCGTCGCGTGTTGGGGGCGCCGGGCTTGCCCGCCTTGCCGCTGATTGCTCGGGCGATCTCCGATCGGCGAAGCAGCAAGGCCGAATCCCCGTCGAGGATCTCATCCGTTTGGTGCTCCTCGATGAGTGATTGGACATGCTTCATCTGATCGCGGAGGAGTGCTGCGGATTCGAAGTCCATCGCCTCGGCGGCTTCCATCATGTCCGCTTCCAGGGCACGCACGAGCATGTGCGCATCAATCGCGGGGTCGTCCGCCTCATCGTATGTCGCGGCCTTTGCGGTCTTTCGCGCTTTGAGGATGTTCTGGATCCCGCCTCGGATCTCTTTGTGCACCGTAATCGGGATGATATCGTGCGCTGTGTTGTACGCGATCTGCTTCTCGCGCCGTCGCTCGGTCTCATCCATCGCGTCGCTCATCGCCTTAGTGATCTTGTCCGCGTAGAGGATGACCCGAGAGTTGGCGTTGCGTGCGGCACGCCCGATCTGCTGGATGAGGGATGTGGCGCTGCGGAGGAAACCCTCCTTGTCCGCGTCGAGGATGCACACGAGGGACACCTCGGGGAGATCGAGCCCTTCGCGGAGCAGGTTCACCCCGATGAGGATGTCGAACTCGCCGCGACGGAGGTCGGTGAGGATCTCGATGCGCTCGAGCGTGTCAATGTCCGAGTGCAGGTACCGGACGCGCAGCCCGTTGTCGCTCATGTAGGTCGTCAGGTCCTCGCACAAGCGCTTGGTCAGTGCCGTCACAAGCACACGATCCCCTTTCTCGACGATCTCCTTGCATCGCTCGAGCAGGTCGGGGACCTGGCCATTGGCGGGGCGGACCTCGACCTGCGGATCGACGAGCCCGGTTGGTCGGATGACCTGCTCGATCACCTCACCCTGTGTTTTCTCGAGCTCGTATGGGCCGGGCGTTGCGGAGACATAGACGACCTGAGGCACGAGCGCCTCGAACTCCTCGAACCGCAGCGGGCGGTTATCGAGGCACGACGGGAGTCTGAACCCGTGCTCTACGAGGACTTCCTTGCGTGCCTTGTCGCCGTTGAACATCGCTCGGATCTGGGGGAGGGTCACATGGGACTCATCAATCATGATCATCCAATCCTTGAGATTGGTGCGATGGATACCGAATCGTGCCGCGTCGTACTCGTGATCGCGGGTGTCGACGGCTTGCGAATCCGGGTTGATCACCGGATGTGACTCACTCCCACGCCCGGGTGCATAGTCGAAGTAGTCGAGGAGGGTAAATGGCCGCTCGCCGGGCAGGCGTCCGTCCATGTAGCGCGAGTAGTTCTCCACGCCCTGGCAGTATCCGACTTCCTCGATCATCTCCAGGTCGTACTTGGTCCGCGCGAGCAGACGCTGTGCCTCGAGGAGCTTGCCCTCGTGGCGCAGGTGCATCACCCCGCTCGTCCATCTCCTCGCGGATCGACTTGAGCACCTCGCTCATCCGGTCCTCGGGCATGACATAGTGGACCGCGGGGAAGAGGAAGTACTGGGTCTCTTCCGCGAGGAGTTCGCCGGATGTTGGGTTGATGAGCTCGATCCGCTCCACCTCGTCGCCGAAGAGCTCGATGCGGATCGCGAACTTTTCGTAGGCGGGCCAGACCTCGATCGCGTCGCCGCGTGCGCGATAGGTGCCTCGCATGAAATCGATCTCGGCCCGCTCGTACTGCATCGCGTTGAGCGCGAGGAAGAGCTCGCGGCGCGGGAGTTGCATCCCCCGCATGAGCGTGTATACCTTCTCGGAGTAGGCGCTGGGTGACCCGAGCCCGAAGATGCACGAGACAGACGCGACGACGATGCAATCGCGGCGCTGGATCAGGTTCGATGTTGCCGCGAGCCGGAGCTGATCGAGGTCGTCGTTGCGGGCGCTGTCCTTCTCGATGTAGATATCACGCCCGGGGATGTAAGCTTCGGGCTGGTAGTAGTCGTAGTAGGAAACGAAGTAGTTGACGGGAGTTGTTGGGAAAGAACGCCTTGAGCTCTTCGAAGAGCTGTGCCGCGAGTGTTTTGTTGTGCGAGAGCACGAGCGTGGGCTTGTTCACCCGTGCGATGGTGTGCGCCATCGTAAAGGTCTTGCCCGTCCCCGTTGCGCCGAGAAGGCACGCGTGGCGTTGCCCGGACTCGATCGCACAAGTCAAGGCATTGATCGCTTCGGGCTGATCACCGGCGGGCTGGTAGCTCGAAACGACTTCAAACGGCTTGTTGGCAGCGATGGGCATCGTGAGATGATAGAAGGGGTTTGGCGTATCCGACGACTGATCCCATGCAGCCCAAACCGACAAAGGCATGTTTCGATCCAACCTGAGCCAGATTGAAAAGGCACTCGTTCGAATCGAGTGCCTTGTGAATCAAGTTGCAGGTTGATTACCGCTCAGGCGGCTTGTCCTTGATTGAGACGAGTCTCGCGCGGGCTTCTTGGATTTCCTTGTAGGCCTCATCCCCATACTCGTTGGGCAGGTACTCGAGGTGCACCGCGCCGATGGAGCTTGCGGTCTTATTGACACTGGCCATTCGCCCGAGTGCCTGGAGCATGATGTCACAGTGCCCGATTGTTTTATTCGCACGCTCACGCCAGCGCTGGAACGAGAATCCTTCGATCGCGGATCGCCCATACCGATCGATGTAGTAGTTGTAATCGTTGTGATTCTCAGGGTGATCCCGCTTGAAGTCCTCCGCCGCATCGAGGAAAATCTTGACCGCTTCCTCATAACGGTCATGGAGCTTCTGGCGCTCTTCGTGTGCCCTCTCCATCGCCCGGATGCCGATCGTGCGGACCTCGAACCACCCGTTCTCGATATCGAGCACCTCGCCGAGGTCCTCGATATCCCCCGCGAACTCCTTGGCCATCCCGATCTGGACCATCTGGTCCGCCCGGATCGTCAGCACGGTCGTCGTGTTATCGAGTTGCGAAGCCCCGGGCGTGCTCGGGCGTGATGGGTACGCCTTGCCCTCGGCGTCGATCCAGAGTTCCGCTGCGGGCTCCACCATCGCGCGGAACACCTCGGGCGGGTGCCCCTTGGTCTGCGCACGGGCGGCGATGTCGGCGGCCCAGATCGAGTTGAGCTTCGCATCTACCTCGGCGGCACCGGACGAGGTGTTTTCGGAGTACGCGACCGCCCCACCAACACGCGCACCGGGTCGCACCCAGATGTGATCTGCGGCGGCGACATAAATGCTCGCGGCACTAATAGCGCCCTCATCAACCATCGCGTGGTACTCGAATGTATCGTCGTAGTCTTTCAGAACCTCGAGCGCTGCGATCGCGTCGTAGAGGTACCCCCCGGGCGAATCGATCGTGAAGACGACATGCTGAACCCCTCGCTTGCTCGCCTGGGACAATGCGTTCTTTAGTCCCCGCGCGTTGGTCTCCATGCCGATGAGTCCGCGGATCGGGATCTCGACAAACAAGACGCGATTCCGACGGGCTGCGAGCCGATCGCGGACGGAGCTGCGATCATCGTCCTCTTCTTCGATCTCATCCTCGCCCGAGTTATCTTCGTCTGGGAGATCGGCAGGAATCTCGCGAGGTGTCTCGACCCGCTCTTCCTCCTTCGTCTCCAGCTCGGGGAGTGGTTTGTACTCGACCGAGCGGACCTTGTACTTCGGGAAGGTCTTGGTGGTCTTGATGTTCGAGATCACGATCTCGATCACCACCTGCGCCGAGTTTTCCTCGGTCACGGTCCCCTCGTACACCGTGCCGTCTTTGAGCGTCACAATGTCCGCGTTCGTGTGCGGAACAAGCAGACAGAGGATGACAATCACGAATGCAAGTATGGATGTATGGATTCTGATCATGCGGCAACTATAGCACAAATCGCATGAAACTTGTCCATTAACTCGCTTCGATCGGGGAGTCTTCGCGCATGGACGCCAGGGCCGCTCGCAGCGCCCCGTGGGCTTGGCCCCGTCCTCTTCGGGTCGCGGCTCGTCTTCGACTATTGCTTCGACCGGCTCCTCAGGCGCGTTCTTGATCGCGTCCTTGGAGATCTCGCCGTCCTCGCCGACCTGATCGAACCGGACCTCGACGCGCTTGGACACGCCGCGCTCCTGCATCGTGACGCCGAAGAGCTTGTCGGTTGCCTGCATGGTTCGCTTGTTGTGCGTGATGACGATGAAGCGGGACTGCTGGGCGAAGATGTCGAGGGTGGAACAGAATCGCCCGACATTCGCTTCGTCGAGCGCCGCGTCGACTTCGTCGAGGACACAGAAACAGGAGGGCTTGGAACGGAAGATCGCCAGGAGCATCGCGACAGCCGTCATGGTCTTCTCGCCGCCGGAGAGCTGGTTGATCGAACGGGGCTCCTTGCCCGGGGGCTTGGCGATGACCTCGATGCCCGATTCGAGCAGGTCGATCTCGTCGGTCTGGACCTTCTGCCCATCGACCTCCTTGACGAGACCCATCAGGCGGACTTCTGCACGCCCGCCACCGAACAGGCGACGGAACATGCCGTTGCGGCCGCCGAACTCCTGCTGGATGGATTCGAAGACCTCGCCGAAGCGGGTCCGCGAGGCGACATTGAGCTTCTCGATGAGGGTCGCGAGCTTGATCCGCGCCTCGTCGATGTCCTTCACCTGAGCGATGAGCTCGTCGTTGCGTTCCGCAAGGTTCTGCTCTTCCTCGATCGCAGCGATGTTGACGCTGCCCAGGTTCTTGATCTCATCGCGGAGCACATTGACGCGGGCGGTCGTGGACTCCACATCGATCCGCTCAACATCGCCCGGCTGCATGATGTACCGGTACTCGGGGTAGTCGATGATCAGATCGATGCCCAGATCCTCGAGGGTGCGTTCCTCGATCGTCTCGCGTTTGACCTCGGTTTCGCGCTTGGCGAGCTCGATCGCGTGCCAATCCCGCTGGAATGCTTCCGCGTTATCGCGCACGGCTGCGAGTTGCTCGTTGAGCACACGGAGTTGCTCGTTCGTCTCGCGAACAAGGACAACGGCGTCCTGAGTCTGGGTTTCGAGCGTCTCGATCTGGATGGTTGCTTCGCGCTCCTGTTCGACGGATTCCTTCGCGACGCGCTGGTGCTCGTCGAGGATGGCTTTGGATCGCTCGATGTGTCGCTGGGCAAGCGCACACTGGCGTTCCGCCTCATCCGCTGGGTGCGGAGCTGATCGAGCTGGCGCTGCTCAGAGCGGAGCTGCTCGTGCACGGTTGAGGACTGAACCCGTGCGCCCGCAACGGTTTCGTTCGCTTCCTCGAGGACGCGTTCGCATTCTTCGAGCATGCCCTTCGATTGCTCTGCGCGTTCGCGTTGCTCCGCGAGCAGCGCCTCGAGCTTCTGCGCACGCTCGATGAGTCCTTGACGCCTCGCTGGCGATCTCATCAAGTCGCCGCTCGCTTGTCTGCTGCTCGTTCTCGATGCGTTCGATGTCTCGCCCGAGACGGTCGAGCTCGCTCTGGTGTTTGTCGAGGGTGTGCTGGGATTGGACGAGCTGCTGCTTCTTTCCCGCGATCGCCGAATGGAGCTTTGAGCGTTCTTCCGCGAGCTGGGCGGCGTTCTCGTCAACACGAGCGAGCTCATCGCGCTTCGTTTCAAACTCACGCGTGTGTGACGCGAGCTGTACGCTGAGCTCATCGAGCTCTGCGCGACGAGCGAGCAAACCCGCAGCGGGGTTGTCCGTGGCAGGACCTGCGCAAACTCGTCCATCGGGCTCGATTACGGTCCCCGAGTGCGTCACGAATCGTGCTTGAATCCCCCGGAGCGGCCCGGCCGCGAGCAGCATCGCGGTATCGAGGTCCGCGACGAGCAGGGTGTTTGCGAGCACGCGATCGAGCATGGACTCAACCCGTCGGTCCTGTGTTCGGGCGCTGACAAGCGGGCGGAGACGCGTGACGCGCGGGCCGAGGACCGATGCGAGCTGATTGATCGCGAGATCGCTCGGTGTCGGGTTGCCCATCCCCGAGAGGGGAAGGAAGGTCACACGCCCCGGGAGGGCATCGAGCTCGTGCGTGGTGGGCATCGTCGCGAGTGATTCGACAACGACGGACTGGAGCGCATCCTCGAGCGCGGACTCGATCGGTCCTGCGTGCTCGCTCGACACCTCGATCAGTTCCGCCAGCGGGCCGAGCACGCCAGAGAACCCTTCGCCCTGATCCTTGCGTTCGAGCACCGCGCGCACGGCATCGTCGAGCCCGACGCGCGACTTGACCATCTCATCGAGGGTGCTCGTACGGGTCTCCAGTCGGACCCGCTGCTCGTCGAGTTCGTCGACGAGGGATGCAAGCTGGGAACGGGTGTCGCCGACACGCTGCTCGTCGTCCGTGATGGATCGCAACGACGACTCGAGCGACGCGAGCGATGACTCGTAGCCTTGAATCTCGGTGCGTGTCTGTGCGATCTGCGATGAGCGTTCGTTCCGCTGGGTGACCATCGCCTCGTGGCGTTCGCGCAGCGTGTTGGCCTGCTCCGTGATCGACTCGATGCGACGCTCGTCCGATTGAACGCGGGTGGTCAGGGTCGCGTGCTCGCGCTCGATCGACGCGCACGCGGCTCGTGTCTCGTCGAGCTGCTGACGGTGCGTCGCGGCATCGCGAGCGGCCGGCGTGCTTGGTCTCGTTCGCTTGATTCAGGGACTGCTGGGCGGATTCGAGCTGGGACTCGAGCGTTTCAACGCCCTTGGTGTGTCGTGCAATGGCCTCGTCGAGGTCCCCGAGTCGCGAGGTCGACTCTTCAAGGCGGGTCGTCTCGAGCTCGACCGTGCGTGCGGCTTCTTCGATCGCCCGGAGGGTCATCGCACCGCGCTGCTGCGCGGTTTCGAGCTGATGACGGGCTTTGGTCAGTTGCTCTTCGAGCTCACGCAGCGCACGCGTCCGTTTGTGATGCTCTTCGCTGACTTCGCGGTGCCCTTCCTCGGCCTCGCGGAGCGATGCTTCGGTGCGGCGTTTCTCGTCCTCGAGCGAGGCGAGCTGGGATGTCAAGCCCTCAAGGCGACGACGGATATCGTCGTACTGCTCGAAGGCGAGCGCCATGCGCAGGGCGCGGTACTCGGTGTCGAGCTCCTGGAATCGGCGTGCCTTGCTCGCCTGCCCTTTGACCAGACGCAGACGGCGCTCGGTGGAGTCGAGCTGCTCGCGTGTGCGGATGAGGTTTGTCTCGGTTTTCTCGAGCTTCCGCTGCGCCTCGACGCGACGCAGGCGGTACTTCGCGATGCCCGCGGCTTCCTCGAAGATGATGCGTCGCTCCATAGGCGACGCGAGAAGCATGCGATCAACCTTGCCCTGCTCGATGATCGAGTACGCGTCGGCGCCGATGCCCGTATCGAGGAAGAGATCGCGAATGTCCTTGAGACGTGCGGTGCGCCCGTTGATGATGTACTTGGACTTGCCGTCGCGGAAGAGCTGGCGTTCAACGGAGACCTCGTCGGCGTCGATGGGAAGCGGACGCCCGATGCGATGACGGGCCGTCAGGATCGCGGCGGCTTCGGATTCACCCTCTTCGGCAGCGCGATCCGCGTCCGCGTCGGAGATGTGCTCGTCGTGCGCGGGGTGATGCTCTTCATCTTCCGATTGTTCGGCGTCGATCGTTTCTGGGTCTTCGGAGGCCAGTGATTCGGCACGCCCCACCGCGTCCGCGAGCTGCTCGAGCAGATCGTCTGTGAGCTTGGGATTCTCAAAGGTCAGACAGACCGAAGCCATGCCCGCGGGCTTGCGAACGGCAGAGCCCGCGAAGATGACATCGATCATCTCCTTGCCGCGCAGGGATTTGGAGGATCGCTCGCCGAGCACCCACTTGATCGCGTCCACCACATTGGACTTGCCGCAACCGTTGGGACCCACGATGTCGGTGATGGGATCGGAGAACGAGAAGGTGGTTTTGTCCGCGAAGCTCTTAAACCCCGCGAGCGTCAACGACGCGAGACGCAGACCCGCAGCACGAGGCAAGACCACCGGCGCGTTCTGGGCGTCGGATGCCAACTCAGACGGATTGGATAGGGCTTGGGTCATGATCAGCGCAACCTCCGTGTCGGCTGTCAAGCGAGTGTGGGAACGACTGCATGCACAGACGGGCGAATATCCCGGATCCTCCGGGGTCCTTAATGACTATGGGATGATATCGGATATCGCGAACCATGGGGGGCAATATGGCGTTTTTTGTTCGGAATCGAAGATCATCGGTCTGCTTGTCGATCGGATGCTCGCGTCTACAATCGGGCTTTCCCACTCCCCTTCCCGAGGAATCGAGCACCATGAGCACCCCCACCGATCGCGTCTACTCCGAATCGCACGAATGGCACAAGGTTGACGGCGATGTCGTCACGATCGGGCTGACGACCTATGCCGTCGATCAGCTCACGGATGTCACCTTCGTCGAGATGCAGGGCGTAGGGACCGAGATCGGCTCGGGTGATTCCGTCGGCGAGGTTGAATCGGTGAAGACCACCAGCGATATCTACTCCGCGGCTGCGGGCGAGATCGTCGAGGTCAACGAGGCGCTCTCGGACAACCCCGAGCTCGTCAACAACGACCCGTACGGCGACGGTTGGCTGGTCAAGATCAAGATCTCCGATCGCGGCTCGCTCGACGCGTGCATGGACGCTGCGGCCTACGACGCGTCGCTCTGATCAAACTACCCTGAAGACATTCGCGACCCTGCTCATTTGAGCAGGGTTTTCTGTGCGCTCTTGAGGTCCTTGGCCACCGGGATGAGCTTGTCGAGCTTGGTGAGCTTGATCACCTGCATCGCGTCGTCGAGAGAGGTTGAGCATCACCAATCGCCCGCCTCGCTTGGCGAGCTCGGTGTTCATGGTAACCATCGCCCCGAGGGCGGCGGATGAGATGAACTCGACCTGCTCGAAGTCCGCGGCGATCAGGGTGCGCTCGCTCGAGTCCAGGTACGCACGCATCTCCGCGATGAGCATCGACGATTCATGCTCGTGGAGCTTGTGCGAGGTCACGCGGACGATCGCGCCATGGTCGGCGAACTCGGTGCAGGAGATGAGGGTGGAGGTGTGGGACATGCGTACATGATACCCGAAACAACGGCGCCGTGAGGGCATGAAAAAACCGGGCAAATGCCCGGTTGATGATCGAAAACAGAGATTCGGGGTTACAGGTTCCCACGCCGTTCCTGCTCGAGTTCGAGCGATTCGAACAGGGCCTTGAAGTTGCCCTTCCCGAAGCTCTGCGATCCGCGTCGGCAGATGATCTCGATGAAGAAGGTCGGGCGGTCCTGCAGGGGCTTGGTGAAGAGCTGGAGCAGATACCCCTCGTCGTCTGCATCCACGAGCACGCCCAGGTCCTTGACCCGCTGGTGGTCTTCCTTGACGACCTCGTGCCCGTTCTCTTTGAGCATGGTGTTGACGCGATCCCAGACCTTCTCGTAGTAGGTTTCGGGCATGTCGAGGAAGTCCACGCCGCGTCGGCGGAGCTCGGCGACCGTCGCGAGCTCGTCGTCCGTGCGGAACGCGAGGTGCTGCACACCCGGGGTCATGTTGTGCCACTCGAGGTACTCGAGGATCTGGGACTTCTTGACGCCGTCGGCGGGCTCGTTAATGGGCATCTTGATCAGGTTGTTGCCCGAGGCCATCACCTTCGACATGAGCGCGGAGTACTCCGTGGAGATATCCGCGTCGTCGAAGTGCTTGAACATCGCGAACCCCATGACATCCTCGTACCCACTTGACCCAGTAGTCCATCTTGCCCTCTTCGACATTGCCGACGAGGTGATCGGTGAACATGAGCCCGCACGGGTGCTTCTCGTTGTAATCGTTCAGGGGCGATTCGTGCTTCTTGAAGGTGGGCATGAAGAGCCCGCCCTGACGCAGATTCTCGTGCGCATACTCGCCGGTACGCGAGACGAAGGTGTGGATCACGCGCCCGTAGGTCTTGATCGACGCGACCGTAACGGTGCCCTTCTCGTCCTCGAGCGTGCGTGGTTTCTGGGCGCACTCACCGCCGTTGGCGATGGCCTGCTTGTAGGCGGCCTCCGCGTCATCGACGGTCAACGCAACTTCCTTGATCCCATCGCCGTAGAGCTTGATCTCTTCCGCAGCGGGGTGGGAATCGTTGAGCGGGGTGGTGAGGAGCAGGCGGATGTTGCCCTGCGTGAGCAGGTAGTCGGCCTCCTCCCGGGACCCGGTGGTCAGGTCCGCGATCTGATCGATGCGGAACCCGAAGGTGTGGGCGTAGAAGTAGGCTGCCTGCTTGGCGTTGCCGACATAGAAGCGCACATGATCGACATCGATCAGCTGCAAAGGATCGGCGGAAAGCGCGGGGCTCGTCGTCGAAGCGGTGGTCATATCGAATGTCCTTGATTGAGCTCTTGGGCGGCCAGTGTGCCGATCTCTCCGCCCACTGCTCAGGCGTCACTCGGCGGGAGCCCAGGTCCCGGTCCCGTATTTTAGCATCTTCCGCCCGCTCATCCAATCCCCATTCCCGTGCAGAGAACCAAGATATCATGACCCATGAACATCATAGAGAAGATCCGCGATACCGAAACCAAGCTCCGGGGTGCGTCCGATCCGGTGCGGCAGATGGAGCACTGGGCGCTGCTTGAGCGCCTGCTCGGGCGGATGCCGGTGGATCAAGGCGAGCTCAAACGGATCGTGAAAGAACGGGATATGCCCGCGCTGGATGCCATGATCCAGCACCTGGAGAACCCGGAGGCCTTCAAGAAGGAAGAGCCCCTTCCAGAGTACTCGCAAACGGAGCTCAATGAGGCATTGCGGGCGTTCCGGCATCGGTTGAAGTACATGAAGCTCGATCAGGAATCGCAGATATCGCAGCGCGATCTGACGAGCGGGAAGAAAGCAGACATCGGATCAATCCAACCTCCCGGACCATCCGAGTTCGATCCACGCGTGTGGAAAGCCCTCGTGAAGAAGGGGATGCTGGTGGATGAGGGGCACGGGTTCTATCGTGAGCCGTACTGACCCCGGGGTCTTCTTGGACCTGTTTCAATGAATCTTGACACACAGGAACTACGAAAGTGCTTGTGCTAGCCAATAATCAGGGCATGACAACCATTGAACCGATGCAGTACACAAACAACTCCCGAGGAGCCCTCATGAGCCCCCACGCGCACCCTGTGTCCTGGATCGATGCGGAACCCACACGCCCCCCACACGCGAAGATCGTCGCCACGCTCGGCCCGGCCAGCGATTCGGAAGAGATGCTCGAGAAACTCATCGAGGCGGGCGTCTCGATTTTCCGGCTGAACTTCTCGCACGGGTCGCTTGAGGAGATGGACAAACGACTGGACAGGGTACGACGCGCAATCGATGCGTCGGGCAAGTGCGTGGGGATCCTCGGCGATCTCCAGGGACCCAAGATGCGTGTCGGTGTCGTCCCGGACATCGACCCCGAGGGCGGGATCGTCGTGAATCCCGGCGACGACATCATGTTCCGGCGCGGACAGGGCGAAGCGGAAGTCATCGATGGGATCGCGACATTCGGCGCATCGTTCGATGAGCTCTACAACGATGTGCTCCCCGGGCAGCGTGTTCTGATCAACGACGGCATGATTCGAATGCTCGCGGTGGATCAGGTCCCCGGCGAGATGCTGCGTTGTCGCGTGACGATCGGCGGGCGGATCACCAGCAAGAAGGGGATCAACCTCCCCGAGTCCGATCTCAACATGCCCGCCATCACAGAGAAGGATTGGGCGTGCGCCAAGTGGGCTGCGGAGAATCAGCTCGATTATGTTGCGCTGTCCTTTGTGCGTACCCCGCACGAGATCCGCGAGCTCAAAGCCAAGCTTGAGGAATGGCGACCGAAGGACATTCAAGAACAGTACGACGGGATCGACCACTCGATCCCCGTGGTTGCGAAGATCGAGAAGCCCCAGGCGGTCGCGAACCTCGATGCGATTATCGAGGCAACCGACGCGGTCATGGTCGCACGCGGCGATCTGGGCGTTGAGATGGATGTCGCGAAGGTCCCCGTCATCCAGAAGTACATCCTCTCGCGCTGCAACATGCTGGGCAAGCCCGTCATCGTGGCGACCCAGATGCTCGAGACCATGATCGACTCCGTGACCCCGACCCGCGCCGAGGCATCCGATGTCGCCAACGCAGTGCTCGACGGGTGCGATGCGGTGATGCTCTCTGGAGAGACCGCCGTGGGCAAGCACCCGCGTGTGGTCGTCGAGACGATGCAGCGGATCATCCGCGTCACCGAGTCACGCATGGACGAGATGAGCCTGAACCAATCGACTCCGACACTCAAGGAGTACCCGTTCCGATCCGCGGCGCTCGCGAAGGGCGTGTGGTACATGGCCGAGGAACTCGGTGCCAAGGCCGTGGCTGTCTGGTCCGAAGCCGGCGGGATGGCACGGTATCTCTCACAGAATAACTTCCGCGTGCCCATCTATGCGTTCACTTCGTCGAAGACGGCATCGCGCCGCATGGCGCTCTACGGCGGTGTTCACCCGATCTTCACCTCGCCCCCGGACACCGGGCGCCTCCGGGACTGGACGGACATGGTTGAGAATCTCATCCGCAAGGAAGGGATCACGAACGATGGCGACCCCGTGCTGCTCGTTGCGGGCAAGCCTCTCGGCGCGCTGCTTGCGCAAAGCACCGTGTCGATTCTCCGCATGGGTGATCCGTCTTCCGGGTTCCGTGTCTCGGATCAGTAACCCGGGTCCAATGTTCGCTACCATCAAACATGAGCGGATCGAACTCAATCGTTTCAATCGTGACTGGCGCCGGTTCGGGCATCGGCAAAGCCATCGTTGAGCGCCTCGCCAAGCGTGGCCCGGTCGTCCTCGCGGGTCGTCGCCCCAATCCGCTCCGCGATGTGGCGATACCGCTGGGAACCGAGAGCGAGGATTGGATCGCGGTGCCAACGGACATCTCGAAGGGCGAGGACCGTTGCCGATTGATCGACGAGACCCTGCGTGTGTTCGGGAAGATCGATGTCTTGATCAATAATGCCGCGATCGGGACATGCGGGAGCATCACGACGCTCGGCGAGCCGGAAATCGAGCAGCTCATCGATGTGAATCTCACCGCGCCGATCCTGCTCTCCCGTTTGGCGCTCCCCCACCTTGAGAAGACCAATGGGTGCATCGTTTCGATCGGTTCGCGAGCCGCGATCGATCCGTTCCCGGGGCTGGGTACTTATGGGTGCACCAAGGCCGGGCTCGAGGGGCTCGCTCGCGCGGTTTGCAATGAATACCCAAGCGTCCGCGCGTTCACGGTTCATCCTGGGGCGGTGGAGACCGAGATGCTGCGCTCGATCGTGAGTGCGGACGATCTGCCGAGTGATCAGGTATTGGTCCCCGACGATATCGCGATCGCGGTTGAACGCTTTGTTATTCAAGACGCTTCGGACCATTCGGGCTCCTCGATCATCGTCGCGAAGAACTAACGGTATCTGGGCGGGCTTCACACGCCAGGACTTGGCGAGTTTGATATACCGTGGGTACACATACCTATCAATCATTTTTCTCTAAAGAAATATCTCGATTGGGAATACACGCCCAGGTCACTCGGTTCAACCATCACCCGAGATGACGGGGAAGTCTGCGGGCGATGGTCGCCTGCATGAGGGGAAACGACGCGCGCATTGCGTGCGGAATACGGATTCCTACCACAAAGAGAGAGCAGACAACATGAACACCCAGATTCCCACAGCCGCAATCGCGGCTTTGCTGTCAATCGCGCCTGCCGCGAACGCGCAGATCCAGTTCAACGCGCCGACGCTTGAGTTCCTTCGCGGAACTCCTGCGTCGATCTCCGGGGTGAACCTCAATAACGACGGCGTGACCGATCTTGCTGTTCCGGTCTTTGATTCGGCCAATATCACCTGGTTCTTCTCAGATACCGCAGAGAGCGTGCATCGTGCGGGACCTGCCATTACCACGAACGACAGCCCGAATGTTGTCCGGGGGCACGACTTCGATGGCGATGGGATCGACGAGCTCGTCGTCACCCACGCGACGATTCCAGGACGGATCGCGGTGTACCGCGTTGATGCAGGCGGGGCGCACACGCAGCTCTGGACCAATGACTTCCCCAACACGGAGGTCGGGACATTCGAGATCGCGGATGTGGACGGCGACGGGGTTGCCGACATGATCGCGTCGATCTACAACGAAGCCATCTTCGAGGGGCAGCTCTGGCTGATGCGTGGGATCGGAGAGTTTGCGTTCGGCGCACCCGAGATCATCAACAACATCGGCGCATCAGCGATCGCGATCAACGACCTCGAAGGCGACGGCGATCTGGATATCGCGACTTGCGCGTTGTTCATCTCCGAAGCTCGGATCTACACGAACGACGGCGAGGGCAACTTCTCGCACGAGCACACCCTCAGCGCGGGTGACGGCCCGTTCGACATCATCTTTGAGGACTTCGGCAACGACGGGGTCCCCGATGTCGCGACGGTGGATTTCTTTGGGGGCACGATGACCTTTACCGCGGGGCAGAGCTTCGGCGATGATCTCTTCTTCGGATTCCCATCTACGACCGTTGTCGGGCGTGGCCCAACCGAGCTCGCGGGCGGCGACTTTGACCAGGACGGCAATCGCGATCTCGCGATCGTCAACTCCGAGGACGGCGAGGTCGCGATCCTGCGTGGGATCGGGTTCGGGTTCTTCTCTATCAACAGCCGCGTTCCGACCGGCGGCACCGGATCACGCGGGATCGTTGTTGACGATCTCAACTCCGACGGGTTCCTCGATCTCGCGGTCATCAATCAGAACGACTCGTCGATGGCCCTCATCACCCAGTCCAACTCCGAGCCCTGTGTCGCGGACTTCACGGACGACGGGGTGCTCGATTTCTTCGATGTCTCCGCGTTCATCAACGCGTTCAACACCTTTGATTTCAGGGCGGACCTGAATCAGGACTTTGTCTATGACTTCTTTGATGTGTCGCTGTTCATCAGCGCGTTCAACGCGGGATGCCCCTGATCCGAGCTGGGCAGACTGACACGACTCTACAACGGATAAGGGCGAGTGCCATGGGGTTTTGGCGCTCCCCCTTATCTTGTATTGCCCGTGTGCATTACTCGCCGGGGATGTAGGAGATCGCGCCCTCCATCGGCGAGCTCGCCGTCGCGTAGAGCTTCTTCTCGATCCGACCCGCGAGGTAGGACTGACGCCCGCACTCGATGGCCTTACGCATCGCGTGGGCCATCATGACGGGGTGCTTGGCATGGGCGATCGCGGTGTTGAGCAGAACGCCGTCGGCGCCGAGTTCCATGGCGTAGGCGACATCGCTGGCGCTGCCGACGCCCGCGTCGACGATGACGGGGTAGCTCGGGTCGTTCTCCTTGAGCAGTTCCAGGCAGAGGACGATGTTGTTGGTGTTGAGCACGCCCTGGCCCGAACCGATCGGCGAGCCCGCCGGCATCACCGCCGCCGCCCCCGCGTCCTTGATACGCTTGGCGCTGATGGGGTCGTCGCTCGTGTAACAGAGCACATCGAACCCGTCCTTGACGAGTTCTTCGACGGCCTGGAGCGTGCCGACGGGGTCGGGGAGGAGGGTCTTCTTGTCGCCGAGCACTTCCAGCTTCACCCAGCTCGCCCCGGGGTTGTCGAGCTGATCGAGCAGCTCACGCCCGAGGCGGGCGACACGCACGGCGTCGTCGGCGCTGAAGCAACCGGCCGTGTTGGGCAGGATGGTGTAGCGGTCGAGGTCGATGTACTCGAGCAGCGACTTGCCCTCTTCGTTGAAGAGGCGCTCGCGGCGCACGGCCACGGTGATCGCCTCGGCCCCGGACGCGTCGAGGGCGTCGCGCATGAGCTCCATGGAGGCGTACTTTCCCGTGCCGACGCAGAGGCGGGAGTTGAAGGTGCGATTGGCGATCGTGATCGGATCGAGCCCGGGCTCGGAAAGTGTCGTGGTCATGGGGGATTCTAGCGCGAACTCCTGTGCCTTCCCCGCCCCTGCGGGGAAGGTGGCACGCCGGCTTCGGCGTGACGGATGGGGTCTTGAACTGCGTGCGTCGCTCAGAAGACCCCCTCCGTTTCGAAGACACGGGCTCTTACCGTCCAACCAACCGTCCGGCCTCTGTCCCACACGCTTGGACGGATGGTTGGACGGTAACACGAACTTACTCTCAGACTCAATCTCCCAAACCAACCGTCCGGGCTCTGTCCCTTCTTGGTTGGACGGTTGGACGGTAGAGAGAGAGAAGGAACATTCAGATCAGAAACCATTCTCTCCGTGATCTCTCAGAGAGCACCTATGTTCTCCACTTAATACATCGTGTGTGTATTGAATCGAGAATCACCATCATCATCCTCGATCGTTGAACCGTCCATCCATCCGTCCAAGCACTGGGACAGAGACCGGACGGATGGATGAACGGTACTCAGAGACTCCCTCCGCTTCGTGGATTCGACACCTCCCCTACGGGGCGGGGAAGGCACGAAGAGGGTGCCACTACTCGCGTCGAAGACGCGCAGTAGTGTCTCCCTGACTTCCTGACAGCACTACTGCGCCGCTGCGCGACGAGTAGTGGCACCCGGGGTTGCGTTGATTGAGGAACAACCGTCCATCCATCCGTCCAAGCTCTGGGACAGAGGCCGGACGGATGGATGGACGGTCGGGGATGAGTCTCCCACAGGTGATTCAGGACACCGGCGCTTCCGCCGTGCTCTCCACATGCAGTTCCTTGAGCTGCTCCGCATCCACCACATTCGGCGCCTCGCTCATCAGGTCAACGCCCGTGAGCGACTTGGGGAACGCGATTACATCGCGGATGTTCTCGGTGCCCACGAGGTGCATGACCAATCGGTCGAGCCCGAAGGCGATGCCGCCGTGGGGTGGGGCGCCGTAGCTCAACGCGTCGAGCAGGAACGAGAACTTGAGCTTCGCTTCCTCGGGACTCAGCCCCAGCAGCTCGAAGACCTTGGACTGCACCGCCTGATCGTGGATACGGATCGAGCCGCCACCGATCTCGGACCCGTTGCAGATCATGTCGTACCCGTCAGAGACGATCGATTCCACGGCATCGACATCCTTGATGTCGGCCGCCATCAGACGCGAAGCCTCAGCCTTGGTGGGCGCGGTGAACGGGTGGTGCAGGGCGTAGTACCGCCCCGACTCCTCGTCGTATTCGAACATCGGGAAGTCGTAGACCCAAAGGAAGTTCCACTGGTCCTCGGGGATGTACCCGTGCTCGCGGGCGATCTTGAGGCGGAGCTCGCCGAGTGTCTTGGTGACGACGCTGTAGCTGTCCGCACCAAACACCACCGCGTCGCCGTCCTCGAGCCCGAGGCGCTCGACCAGCTCGGACTGGATCTCGCCGAGGAACTTGGCGATGCCGGTGGAGAACTCCCCGCCGGTGTACTTCACGGTGGGCACGCCGCCCGCGCCGAACTGCTGCGCGAAGGGGTTGAAGGCGTCGGTGACCTTGCGGGAGAACTTCTCCGCACCACCCGGCACGCGGATGGCCTTGACGATGCCCTTGTTCTTGGCGAGCGCATCACTGAACACCCCAAACTCACATTTGGCGGCCAGGTCGGAAATGTCGACGAGCTCAAGCCCGAAGCGTGTGTCGGGTCGGTCGATCCCGTACCGGTCCATCGCCTCGCGGTAGGTCATGCGGGGGAACGCGGGCAGGTCGACGCCGAGCATCTCCTTCCAGATGTTCTTCGCGAACCCCTCCATGATGTTGAGGACCTCGTCGCGATCGACGAAGCTCATCTCGAGGTCGATCTGGGTGAACTCGGCCTGGCGATCGGCGCGGGGGTCCTCGTCGCGGAAGCACTTAACGATCTGCAGGTACCGATCGCACCCGCCCACCATCAGGATCTGCTTGAACAACTGCGGCGACTGGGGCAGGGCATACCACATGCCCGGCTGGTTGCGAGACGGCACCAGGAAGTCACGCGCCCCCTCGGGCGTCGAACGGCACAGCACCGGCGTCTCAACCTCGATAAACCCGTGCTCGTCGAAGTAGTCACGCGTGAGCTTGGCGACCCGGTGACGGGTGCGCAGGATGTTCTGCATCGTCGGGCGACGCAGGTCGATGTACCGGTAGCGCAGGCGAACCTCCTCGTTGGGCAGGTCCTTCTCCGTGCTGGGGATGAACGGGAGCTTCTTGGTCTTGCTGAGCAGTTCCAGCTCGGACACGAGCACCTCGATCGAGCCCGTCGGGATCTTGTTGTTCTTGGAGGCACGCTCGCGGACCACGCCGACGACCTTGATGCAGTCCTCGTTGCGCAGCTTCGCCGCCTGCTCGATCAGATCCGCGTTGTCGCCCTCGGTCTCGAAGACCGCCTGCGTGACGCCGCTCTTGTCGCGGATATCAACGAAGACCAGCCCGGTGCCGTGGCCGCGGTAGGCGTTGACCCAACCGCAGAGGGTGACGGTCTTGCCGATGTTCGATTCGTTGAGTTCGTTGCAGGTGTGCGTACGCATGGTGCTCTTTCGGTTCGGGTGCGTGAAATCAGGTCGGATCATACGCGCCGCCCAATGAAAAAGGCACCCGCTCGGGTGCCCGTGGTGGCTTGAAGTTGGACTGATCTGGTCGATCAGGCCGCCTGAGCCGCGTGGTGGGTTGCGAGTTCCGCGAGGGTATCGAACCAGCAGGTCCAGTGATCCTCGAGCGCGTCCGTCCAGGTGTACCCCGCGGTCTCCGCCATCGCGGTCTGGATCGACGCGAGCAGCACGGGCAGGTGGGTCTCCTCGATCCCCGCGCCACGAGCAAGGTTCGCGTACCGGGACATGACCTCTGGGGCAGAGGTTGGGTTGGTCACGGTCTCAAGGATCTCCTCGATCCCGACCGCGATGAGTCGTTCGTCACTCGGGAACTTCAACCGCACCGATTCGGCTGCGTACTC
>CBDDIA010000008.1:0-149111 GCA_965228685.1 Phycisphaerales bacterium | reverse complement strand
ACCAGTCCCCCGTCATCACCTGAAGATGCACGGCTCGTCTCCCAGATAGTCGAGCTCAAGGACACGCATTCAGCACGGTCTCGAGAGCAAGAGTCGCTCGTCGAGTCGCTCCAAGCACAGCTCAATGAGATGACGCAAGACCGTGATGCGCACAAGAGCTGGGCGATCGATCTGCGAACCAAGCACACCGAGCTCGAATCGCAGGTTACCCAGCTGCTGTTCCAGAGCGATTGCTGGATGCAGCAGGAGCAGAGTCTCCGGGCGCAGAAGGACAGCGTGCACAGGCAGGTCGAGGACGCGTACGCGCTCGTGCGTGCGGCGGAGGCCAAAGCGATCGCTGCCGAGGACCAACGCGACACGCTGTCGCAGGAGAACGCGGACCTGCGGGCGCAGGTGAATGAGCTGCTGTTCGCGTGCGATTGCTACCTGCAGCAGATCAACGACCCGGCACGGTGCGTGCAGGTGATTCGTCAGCGCCGGTTCCGATGGGCGCTGGATCGATCGAAGGCCATCGCCCGCAAGACGCCGGTGGCAAGGACGGTGCTCCGCCCGGTGTACCGGAAAGCGAAGCGGGCGATCAAACGCCGGATGTGAGCATGGACACGATCACGCATCAGGGACGATTGCGTTCGAGATGGGCACACGCGTTGCATGTGGTGTGGTATCGCGCGATCGCGGAGCTGCGGGCGGAAGCGACCCGGACCTACGCGGGGTACCTGTGGTGGATCATTCAGCCGCTGCTCATGTTCGGGGTGTACTACATCGCATTCAAGTTCGTGCTGCAGACACGCGAGGAGAACTTCGCGTTGTTCCTCTTCACCGGGATCATCATCTGGCAGTGGTTTAGCGTCACGGTCCAGCGTTGCTCGGGGTCGCTGATCGCGTCGCGGGGATTGATGCTGCAGGTGAACCTGCACAAGTCGGTGTTCCCGTTCTCGATCCTGCTCGTCAACTCGGTGAAGTTTCTCGTGACGCTTGTCATCCTGGTCATTGTCCTGATGGGATCGGGGATCGAGCCCGGATCGGCGTGGTTTGCGCTCCCAGCGCTGTTGTTTGTCGAGCTAATCGTGATCGCGGGGTTCGGGTGCTTTTCCGCGATGATCTCCCCGTTCGTCCCTGATTTTCAGCATATCCTCGCGACGATGCTCCAGCTCGCGTTCTTCGTCAGCGGGATCATCTACGACCTGTCGGTCCTGCCTGAGAAGTACCAGCGGGTGCTCGAGTGGAACCCGATGTCGATCGTGATCTCGCAGACGCGGCGGGTGCTCATGGAGAACCAGGCGCCTCAGGCGGGCGAGCTCGTGATGCCCTTGGTGATCTCGATCGCGCTGCTTGCGATCTCGCTCGCACTCATCCACCGGTTCGACAAGCTCTACCCCAAGCTCAGCTCATGACAGAGACCGATCGCACCATCACGAGACTCCGGGGGATCGGGTTGCGATATGCGCGTCAGGGGTCGCTGCCGTGGAAGCGAACCCCGTTCTGGGCGCTGCACGATGTGAGCTTCAATCTTCAGCGGGGCGACACGCTCGGCGTCATTGGGCGCAACGGCGCGGGCAAGAGCAGCTTGCTTCGCATTATCGCGGGGATCATCGCGCCCGACGCGGGGGAGATCGATCAGCCCAAAGGGTTGCGATGCTCGATGCTCTCGATCGGGGCGGGCTTTGAGCCGGCGTCTGACGGGGCGGCAGAACATCATGCTCTCGGGGTTGCAGCTCGGGATGTCACGCGCGTTGATTAAGGACCGCGAAGCCCAGATCGTGGAGCTCGCGGACATCGATGACTTCATCGATCAGCCCGTGCGGATGTACTCAACGGGGATGCGGGCGCGACTCGGGTTTGCGATCGCGTACTTCATCGAGACGGACATCCTCCTGATCGACGAGGCGCTCGCGACGGGCGACGAGGCGTTCCGGGAGAAGGCTACCGGGTTGATCCGGGGCAAGATCGACTCGGACCAGACGGTCGTCATCGTCACGCACGCGATGCAGATCGTGCAGAGCGCGTGCACGCGGGTCATCCAGATCGAGCAGGGGCGATCGCTGCCCGAGCTCGGGGTGGAAGAGACGATCAAGCGGTACCGCTCGACCGCGTTGCAGCAGTAACCCCCTTGATGGCGGATCGCACGGCCGTGAATCCTGTTCGTACAGAGCATCGCATCGTGAGCACCGCGAACAGGGCTCGCAAGGCGTGCTTGATGAGCCGGGCGATGATCACGCCCCACCCAAGAACCCGATCGGTCCCGTGGGAGTGCTTGCGCATGAACCGGGTGTGGGAGGCGAACTCGGTCCGCCAGTCGCGATCCATCGGCGTGTCAGCCCGGTACATGCCCGGTGCGTGGAGGTGATCGACGATTGCGCCATGCACCTGCACACATTCAGCGCCCGCTGCGTACATGCTCATGAGCAAGTCCGTCTCGTCGAACGCGAACCGATAGAACTGGTCGAATCTCGCATCGATCGGCGCACGATCGCGCATGATCGCGAAGTTGCACCCCTTGACGCTCTTGCGATACCCGCGGGGTGTCGGGGCGTTGGGGTCGGGGCGGACCTCGATCTGTCGCCCGCTCGGGTGGATGAGCCCGAAGGCGAACTCGGGCACCGGCGGCTTGGTGCGTGCGTCGAAGACGATCCCCCCCGCGATGCACGCGTCGGGGTGATCTCGGAACGCTTCGCGGTACGCGTCGACCCACCCGGGGTGGGCGATCGCGTCATCATCGATGAACAGCACGCATTGATGAGCCGCAGCGTCGAGCCCGATGTTGCGGGCGACGCAGATGTTGGGCTCGGGGCACGACGCGAGCACGACTTGGTAATCCGTATTGAGCGATTCGATGAGCTCGGGCGGGCACGAAGATTCGTTCCCTGCGACGATGACGATCTCGGACGCGCCAACGAGTTGGGGAAGAACTGATCGCAGGCACGCGTCCAGGGCTTCGGGTCGATCGCGGGTCACGATGATGACCGAGACGGGGAACGCGAGTTCACGCGCCTCGGGCGTCATACGGGCACCCGGGCGTCGAGCATCGCGAGCTCGGCGCGGAGGGCATCGAGCGAGTGGGCCCATGTGAAGGAACGCGCACGCGCAAGCCCCGCTCGCGCGAGGCGGACCTGGAGCTCGGGCGCGCTGCAGAGGGATCGGATCGTGTCCGCCCACGCCTGGGGGTCATCAGGGTTGGCGAGGAGGGCCGCGTCGGCGCAGAGTTCCCGGTGCGCGGGCAGGTCGGACGCGATCACGGGGGTGGCGCATCCCATCGCTTCGAGGCAGGGGTACCCGAAGCTCTCGTATCGGCTGGGTGAGAGCAACGCGGACGCGTTCGCGACAAGTGACGCGACCCGGGCGGGGTCGTTGATGTGCCCGAGCGGGATCACGCGATCGCGGATGGGCGCTGGACACATCGCGTCGGCTTCACTCGGGGTGATCCCCGCAACAACCAAAGACGGGAGCGATGGATCGATCGTGAGGGCGTTGAGTACGGTTGCGAGGTTCTTCGCGGGTGACCCGTTGGAGAGCGCGATGAGATATGTGCCCTCGGGCGCACTCGGGTCGCGATCGAGCCCAGGGCGGAAGTGCGGGTCGAGCCCCGGCGGGAGGACGCCGAGCTTGCCGTGCGCTTGGGGATAGATCGTGGCGATCTCGTCGAGTTCCGCGTGCGAAACCGTCAGAACCCGATCGGCACGCTCGATGATCCGGGGGATCATCCGCTCGTACCAGCGGACAAACGCGCTGGTGTAGCTCGAGGGGTGGACATGGTACCGCAGGCAGTGGATGACCACAACGAGCTTGGTCCCCTCGGGGGTGCGCGGGGGGGCCATATTGGCGGGGCACAGGAGCACATCCGCGTCGCGGGCGAGCTTGGGGAGGGTGCGTTGTTCCCAGATCGTGGTCCGGAACCGCCCGGGTTGGGGTGGTTCTGCCCATGTCGCGTCGAGCTCCGACGCCTCGATCGCGCGCGAGAGTCCCTCGGCGTAGCGCTGCACGCCGGTGACTGAGGCGGAAGTCCGCCATTTCGCATTGATGAGGATCCGTCGATTCATGCGCGTAAACGGGCGTTCTACAATGGGAATGCGGAATTATTGAGTCCCGATCGCAACCTGATCGGGTGTGAAGCGTTAGAACTATCTCATGGTACGCCGAGGCGTATCCGTGGTGTGGAACTCTCTTAGGAATACGCGGCGTGGGGTCCCCCGGGCCGATCTGAATACGATGCAAGAACGCTCCCATCAGCGTGCGAACAGCGGATCCAATCCGCGTGGGATGTCGAACCCACGGGGCATGGGTGCAGCTTCTCAACACACACATATCGTCCGTTCGTGCGTCGCGCTGGGCCTGATTGGGCTCTGCGTGGGCACGCTCACGCTCAGCGGGTGCCGAGCACCGAGCTCGTACCGGGCGGAAGCGGATCGAGTGACGGATGAGATCCTCGCACCCGCGTGGGAGCAATCGCTCGGACGCTCCAACGAAGGGTTCACGATCTCACCCTCCGAGCAGACCCTGCGTGAGCGTCTGCTGCTCGATCAGCGCTTGCCGATGATCAGCGCCGCGTCCGCGGGCTCGCACCACGACACCCCGATCGAGCAATGGCCTGATGATTCGTACTTCCGAGGGCGTGGGTCTGGGTACCTTCCCGAGGGGGCACTTGACAACACATCGGTCCCAATCCAGATCACCCTCCGCGAGGCGCTGCAGGTCGCAGCGATGAACAACCGAGGGTACCAATCGCAGAAGGAATCGGTCTACCAGACCGCGTTGCGCCTTGACCTTGAGCGTGACGCGTTCCGCTCGACCTGGTCGGGTGTTGTTGATTCGGTTGTCAGCGCCTCGCTCAGCTCATCTGGCGAGACGAACGGGGTGGTCACCTCGCCGTCGCTCGGGGTCGACAAGCGGTTCGAGAACGGGATGCGTTTCACGAGCCTGCTCGCGGTGGATCTGGTGAACCTGCTCAATGGTTCACGGGAGAGCTCAACAGGGCTGAGCCTGGACACGAGCTTGGAGATCCCGCTCTTGCGTGGGTCGAGCCGGTTCGTGGTGACCGAGCCGCTGACGCAGGCGGAGCGTGATGTGGTGTACTCGATCTACGGGTTCGAGCGGTTCAAGCGGACCTTCGCGGTGCAGATCGCGTCGAGGTACCTCTCAGTGCTCCAGCAGCAGGACCGGGTGCAGAACGCGGTCGAGAACTACGAGCGGGTCGTCGCGTCCACACGCCGTGCGCGTCGCCTTGCGGACGCGGGGCGCTTGCCGGGCATTCAGGTGGACCAGTCGGTTCAAGACGAGCTTCGCGCTCGGAACTCGTGGATCAGCGCGATCCAGAGCTACGATCGGGCGCTCGATGATTTCAAGATCACGCTCGGGCTCCCGACGGACGCGGCGATCGAGCTCGACCCGGGCGAGTTTGACAATCTCCTGAGTCTGGCGCGGTACGAGCGGTACCTCGAGAGACAAACGGATGGGACGCAGGTCGAGGTTCCCCCGGCGGATGCGCCGGTGGTGCTCGATCCGCCGAGCAACGAGGACGCGGGCCCGCTCGAGCTTATGGAAGAGGACGCGATCCTCATCGCATTGATCAACCGGCTCGACCTGCGCGTCGCGGTGGGCGAGATCGTCGATGCCCAGCGGGGCGTAGCGATCGCGGCCGACAACCTGCGTGCGGATGTGACCCTGCTGGGTCGGGCGTCGCTGGGTGAGAGCCGATCGTTGAGCAGCGCGAATCAGTCCGATGCGCAGCTGCGCACGGATCGCGGGTTCTATTCGCTCCTGCTCGGGATCGATCTGCCCTTCGAGCGGACGAGCGAGCGGAACAGCTATCGCAACGCGCTGATCGGGTACGAACAAACGGTGCGGGCGCTGCAGGAAGCGGAGGACTCGGTCAAGTTCGATGTGCGGAATGTGCTGCGTGATCTGGTCGAGTTCCGCGAGACGATCAAGATCCAGGCGGAAGCGGTCCGCGTGGCGCAGCGGCGCGTGGACTCCACGAACCTGTTCCTCCAGGCGGGGCGCGCCGAGATCCGTGACCTGCTCGAAGCACAGAACGCGCTCAACTCGGCGCAGGACGCGCTGACGAACGCGGTGGTCAGTTACCGGATCGGGGAGCTCGAGCTCCAGCGGGACCTGGGCGTGCTCGATGTGGGCAACGACGGGCTCTGGGTGGAGTTCGACCCGGACAGCGTAGATATCGAAAGCATCAGGGCGATCATCGGATCGAACCGTCCTGACACCAGCGCCGCGAGCGGCGCGTGAGACTTGGGAAAGGTATGGAGATGCGAAAATCGATACGGAATCTTATTCTGGTCGGAACCGGGCTCACGCTGACGGGCGGTGTGCTCATTGCGATGGCGGCGGTGCAGAAACAATCCACGCGGGTCACCTCGAAGATGGCGACCTTTACCGCCCAGCGGGCGCCGTTGTCGATCACGCTCACGGAGACCGGGACGATCAAGTCGCGTGACCAGTTCATCGTGAAGAACGAGGTCGAGGGTCGCACCTCGATCATCTATGTCATCGACGAGGGCACGCTGGTCAAGAAGGGCGATCTGCTCATCGAGCTCGACGCGAGCTCGCTCGAGGATCGCCTGGTGGATCAGCAGATCCAAGTCGAGAACAGCGAAGCGGACACCGTCTCGGCGACGGAGAACCTCGAGGTGGTCAAGCTGCAGACACAGAGCAATGTCGCCAAGGCGGAGCTCGACAACCAGTTCGCGATCGAGGACAAGGACAAGTACCTCCAGGGCGAGTGGCCCAAGCAGCTTATGGAAGCTGAGACGGATGTCACGCTCAAGGACGAGGAGCTCAAGCGGACGACGGATGAGTTCAACTGGAGCAAGCGTCTGTACGAGGAGAAGTACCTCTCAGAGACGGAGTACCGGGCGGACGAGCTGGCGATGAAACGGGCGCAGCTGCAGCTCGCGCTCTCGGAGGAGAATCTCAAGCTGCTCAAGGACTTCACGCACAAGCGTCAACTCGCGGAGCTCGACTCCAACATCCAGCAGATGGAGCTCAACCTTGAGCGTGTGCGCCGCGAAGCGTCGAGCGACCTGGTCCAGGCGGAGGCACGCCTGCGGGCACGCGAGGCGGAGCTCAAGCGTCAGCAGGACCGGTTGACCAAGATCGAGGACCAGCTCGCCAAGACCAAGATGTACGCACCCGCCGACGGGATGGTCGTGTACGCGACGAGCTCGGAGTTCAGCTGGCGTGGGGACACCGAGCCGCTCGATGAGGGGCAGGAAGTCCGCGAGCGACAGGAGCTCATCCACCTCCCCACCGCGGACTCGATGATGGTCCGCACACAGATCCACGAGTCGTCATTGGGCAAGGTCGCGCTCGGGCAGCCCGTGCAGATCCGCATCGATGCGCTCCCCGAGATGAGCTTTGTCGGGCGCGTCACCAAGATCGCACCCCTGCCCGATGCGCAATCGGTGTTCATGAACCCCGACCTGAAGGTCTACGACACGGATGTGATGATCGAGGGCGTGCACCCGCAGCTGCGCACGGGGATGAGCTGTCAGGCGACGATCCTGATTGAGGACCACCTCGACGCGATCGCGGTCCCGATGCAGTCCGTCGTCGGACGCGGGGGCGAGTCGGTCGTCTATGTCGTCAACGGGAACGAGGCGACGCCACGCAAGGTGGTGACGGGCCTGGACAACAAGGCGATGATCCACATCGTCGATGGGCTGACCCCGGGCGAGCAGGTGCTGCTCGTGCCGCCGTTGAGCGAGGACATCAAGCTCCCGGGTGCGCGTGGCGCACAGGGTGGGGCGCAGGCCAGCAACCAATCGTCGGGCGGACAATCAGGCGGGCCCGCACGGCGCGCTGGTGGCGGGAACCGACCCTGATGACCACGATGACCCCGTCCAGCAACGCCAAAGCATCCAGCACCCATCGCGATGATCCCGCGACGGATGTCGTGATCCATCTCGAGCAGGTGTGGAAGACCTATCGCATGGGCGATCAGGATGTGAACGCGCTGGCGGGCGTGGATCTGCAGATCGGGCGCGGAAGCTTCTGGGCGATCTCGGGATCGAGCGGCTCGGGCAAGAGCACGATGCTCAACCTGCTCGGGTGTCTGGATCGTCCGACCAAGGGGACCTACCTGCTCGAGGGGCGCAACATCGCGGACACGAGCGATGACGAGCTCTCGGACATCCGACTCAAGCACCTGGGGTTCGTGTTCCAGAACTTCCACCTCATCCCGCAGCTGACGGTGCAGGAGAACATCGCGCTCCCGTTGTTCTACCAGGGCATCATCGGGTCGGAGGCTTCGGATCGGGCGGAGATGCTCGCGACGCGGGTCGGGCTCGGGGAACGCCTCGGGCATCGACCCACGGAACTCTCCGGCGGTCAGCAGCAGCGCGTCGCGATCGCTCGCGCGCTCTCCAACGACCCGTCCGTGCTGCTCGCCGACGAACCCACGGGGAACCTGGATACCGCGACGGGCAACTCGATCATGGCGCTACTCTGCGAGCTCCACGCCCAGGGCAAGACCATCATCATGGTCACGCACGAGCCCGACATCGCGGCCCACGCCCAGTTCGAGCTCGTGATGCGTGACGGGAACATCGAGTCGATCACGCAGAACCCGCCCCACCCCTCACGCGTTGATCTCGGAGGGCACGGATCATGATGGCGACCCGGTTTCTCCGCAATGTGCGTCTGGGGATCAAGACCCTGATGCTGCACAAGATGCGTTCGATGCTCACGATGCTCGGGATGGTGTTCGGGGTCGGCGCGGTGATCGCGATGCTCGCGGTGGGCGAGGGCGCGAGCCGCGAGGCGCTGGATCAGATCCGTCGCCTCGGGAGCCAGAACATCATCATCAACTCGCAGAAGCCCGTGGAGCATGCATCGGGCAACTCGATGAATGTCCGCATGAACATCTACGGGTTGCTCTACGACGATCTGGAACGGATCGAGCAGAGCTACGAGACCGTCGAGCGGGTCGTGCCCGCCAAGCTCATCCGCGGGCAGGGGCGCGTCGAGGGACGCACGCTCGAGCTTCGGATCGTCGGCACCACGCCCGACTGGTCCCAGCTCGTCCAACGCAACCTGCTCACCGGTCGCAACATGACCCAGCGCGATCTCGATGAGAACTCCAATGTCGTCGTCCTCACGGAGCACGGCGTGCGCAAGCTCCTCGCCGGGCGGCAGACCCTCGGGTCACAGGTCCTCATCAACTCGGGGTACTACACCGTCATCGGGGTCGTCCAGTCCGAGGAGACTCAATCGAGCGCCATGCAGACGCCCGATCAGAACATCGACGCGTACATCCCCATCAATGTCGCGATCGAGCGCTACGGCGACATGAGCGTCACCCGCTCCAGCGGTTCGCGATCGCGTGAGCTCGTCGAGCTCCACCAGATCATCGTGCAAGTTGACTCGATCGATCATGTCGAGTCCACCGCGGCCGCGATCGATCGGATGCTCACGCTCAACCACCCCAAGGGCGACTACAGCCTGAGCGTCCCGCTCGCGCTGCTGCGTCAGGCGGAGGCCACCCAGCGGACCTTCAACATTGTGCTCGGGTCGATCGCGGGGATCTCCTTGCTCATCGGGGGGATTGGGATCATGAACATCATGCTCGCGTCCGTCACCGAGCGCACCAAGGAGATCGGGATCCGTCGCGCGATCGGCGCGAAGCGCAAGCAGATCATCGGTCAGTTCCTCATCGAAACGGTCGTCCTCTCCGTCACCGGCGGGATGATCGGGATCGGGATCGGGGTGCTCATCCCCTGGATCATCACGATCGCGGCCCAGATGCCCACCGCGGTTACCGCGTGGAGCGTGGGGTTGTCCGTGGTGATCTCCGTGGGGATCGGGATCGTGTTCGGGATGTACCCCGCGATGCGGGCCGCGAACCTCGACCCGATTGTCGCGCTGCGTCACGAGTGATCGAGCGTCGAGATTTTCACGCACCACGAATGAAGAAGGTGTCCGTCCCTGAGTGGGCGGGCGTGGGTCTCTTGATGTGCTTGATGAAGGCACCCAACCCTGCACCCACACCCACGGACACCTTCTTGTTCTTCACTTGAAGAAGGCACCCAGACCCGCACCCATACCGGAGTCCCCCTTGTGCATCGCACGGTTTGTGCGCACAAAGTGGTCGCGTTGCGCGCACGCTCAGGGATTGTTCACAATTTTCTTAATGCTCGATGAACGCAGGAGTTGTCGTTCGCGTTGCCCGTGCGCATCGCACGCTTTGTGCGCACAAAGCGTGTCGGGGGGTGTGTAAGTAGAGGGTGTGTTTCTTTGTTGAAGGGCACCCGTCACGAGTCGTCATGCAGCAGAAAGGAACAACGACATGACTTACACAAACACCACCCAGCGCATCGCCCCCCCAACAACCATCTGGAATGATATGGAATGGTTCCCCATCGGGTACCTGTCCATGATCGCGGGCGACCCGGGGATCGGCAAGTCCTACCTCACACACGAGCTCGCGAGCAGGGTCTCGCGGAGCGGGCAGAGCGCCCTCCTCATCACCGGCGAGGACGGGATCGGTGACACCGTCCTCCCCAGACTCACCCAGATGAACGCGGACCTCGATCGGATCGCGTGCATCGATGATGTCGAGCTCCGACTCGATCGCGACATCGAGAAGCTCGAATCGATCATCGAGCAGATCGATGATCTGATGCTTGTCGTGATCGACCCCATCTCCACATTCATGGGCGCGTACAACTCGGACAACGGCGAGCATGTCCGCGCCCTCCTCACCCGTCTCGCGCTCGTCGCCAACGATCACCAGATCGCGATCGTCATCGTCTCGCACCTGAGCAAGAGCAACCCATGGGAAGAACAACAACGCGTCCTCGGGTCAGTCTCGTTCACGAACTGCTCGAGCGTCGTTACCATCATCACACAGGACAACAGCACACACAACAACACACGACGCGTGAGCATGGTGAAGAACACCGTCTCTGAGATGATGCCCGATCGGTTCTTCACGATCACCGATCAGGGAATCAGGTGGGTGCTCCCCCAACCATCATCACGCCCGCAACCCAGGGTGCGGTTCAAGCAAACGAGCGTCAAGGCGGACCGGGCGATCGCGTTCCTCCAGCGCACCCTCCGCGACGGGCCCGTCCCCACACGACAGATCTTCGAGCTCGGCGCCCGCAGGAGCATGAGCAAGAACACCCTCATCCGCGCCAAGGAGATCCTCGGCGTGCAATCAATCAAGCTGGGCAAAAACTGGGCATGGCACCGTGCAAGGTGAAGAAGGTGTCCGGTGTGTGGGTGCGGGGTTGGGTGCCTTGATCACGGAAGAAGAAGGTGTCCGTGGGTATGGGTGCGGGGTTGGGTCTCTTCATCAACAAGAGACCCAGGCCCGCCCACTCAGGGACGGACACCTTCTTCCTTGCTCATCCGCACGATCACGCCCGACGCGCGTTCAGTCCTGCACGCACCCGAGGTCTTCGGGCAACGCGTTCCCACGCGTCGCGGCAAGGCGTTCCGCGTCGGGCGTGCGCCCGTGGTCCCGGTACATCCTGATCAGCACTTCTGTCGCTGAGAGCGTGTGCCGATGCGACGGGCCGAGTCTGGAGTGGATGTGACAGAGACCCTCGAGCACGAGCGCCTCGCCGAGCTCCGGGCGTCCAAGCGCGTCGTGGCACCTCCCCGCGAGCACCGAGCTTAGTCCGTGGCTCCAGTGATCCGCGGGCAGGACCCGCGCCTCGCGTTCACGGGTCTCTTCGATGAGCGCGAGCGCCTCGTCGTATCGCTCAACGACGAAGAGCACATCCGCGAGGATCCCCATCGCCTGGAGGGTGACCGCGTGGTCCGGGCCCTGGTATTGCGTGCGGAGTCGGACCTCCTCCTCGAAGAACGGCACGGAACGCGCGTCGTCGCCCTGCTTGCGGATCAACCCGGCGTACGCCCCGACGAGCGCGATGTGCATCGGGTGCCCAGGGTCGAGGCGCTCCTCCGCGATCGCGAGCGCGCCCTCGATGAGCGCTGCCGCCTCATCGACGCGCTGGAGCTCCCCAAGTACCCGCCCGAGCATCACCACGCTGGAGATCGTCTTGGGATCGGTCTCGCCGAGCACCGCTGCCCGCCCCTCGTAGGCCTCGCGGTACAGGCGCTCCGCCTGGTCCATGTCGCCCAATGTGAAGGACAACCCCGCGAGATTGAAGATCGAGGTGAGCGTGCTCTGGTCACGATCGCCCAGCTCGCGCCGCTTGGCCTCGAGCGTCTCCGCGAGGATCGGGGCCGCGTCCGCGAACCGCCCGAGCTCGAGGTACGCGCTCGCGAGGTTGTTCTTGATCGTGAGCAGGTCGTTCTCGAACTCGGGTCGATCGTCGATCACCTCGATGTTGCGTGTGAGCAACCCGATCGCGTCCTCAAATCGCGCGAGCATGAGCATCGTCGTCGCGAGTGAGGTCCGGGCCGTGATCGCCCGCACATCGCCCTCGCCCGCGAGCGTGGAGTAGATCTCCATCTCCCGCCTCCGGTGCGGCTCGCCCTCCTGGGGGTACCCGAGGCGCTCATAGGTCAGCGCGAGCGTCGAGCGGATCGCGGCCTCGACGAGGGGTTGATCCGCGAACCGCTCACCCACCGTCACCGATGCCCGATCGAGCACCTCGCGCATCGTGATCTCCCGATCGGATGTCTTCGTCGGGTCCACCGCTGCGAGCAGGTCATCGCGGAGGAAGTCGTTGACCGCTTGGGCGATCGCCTCGTTCTGTTCTGCCTCGACGCGTTGCGCCTGCTCCGCGCCCCGCGCCGCGTTGGCCTGCACCCCGAACCAGACGCTGAACACCGAGCCCGCGAGGATGCCCGCCGCCGCGATCCCGCCCGCGACCACGCCCACCCGGTTGCGACGCACGAACTTCGATACCCGGTATGCCCGGGTCTCCGGACCCGCGAGCACGGGCTCGTTCGCGAGGTACCGGCGCAGATCGTCGGCGAGCGCTGACGCGGACGCATACCGGCGCTCGGGGTCGCGGGCGATCGCCTTCATCGTGATCCAATCGAGCTCGCCCCGCAACGCGGACGACTCGAACGACGGTGTCACCCCATCGTCTCGCTTACCGGTGCGTGTCGCCCGGCTCAGTCGTGTGCTGGGCGTCGCGGGGTCCGCGCTCTCGATCGCGGATCGGATCCGCCCGGGGTCGCGCGTGCCGGACATCAGTTCATCGAACGGCGTCCGCCCGCAGAGCAGCTCATAGAGCACCACCCCGATCGCGTAGACATCGCTGCGGGTATCGACCTGGACCGTTCCCTGCGCCTGCTCGGGGCTCATGTACAGGGGCGTGCCGATCATCGCGCCGGGGTTGGTGAGCGCTGTCAGTCCACCGAACGACACGTCGTTGTCGTCGATTGCCTTGGCGACGCCATAGTCGATCACCTTGCACAACGGTGCCCCGTCGGACATCGCGACGAGGATGTTGGCGGGCTTGAGGTCCCGGTGGATGATGCCCTTGGTGTGCGCGTGCTGGGCTGCGGCGCACACCTGCATGATCAACGCGAGCCGATCACGCACCCCCAACCCCTCCCGCATCGAGTACTCGGTGATCGGGACCCCCTCGACAAACTCCATCGCGAAGAACGGGCGGCCCGCCCCGGGCTGCCCATCGGGCACCAGACCCGCATCGAGCACACGCGCGATGTTCGAATGCTCGAGCTGGGCGAGCGTGCGACGCTCCGCAGCGAATCGGCGCAGCACGCCCTCCGAGTCCATGCCCGCCTTGAGGACCTTGATCGCGACGCGCCGATCGATCGGCTCGGTCTGTCGCGCCTCGTACACAACCCCGAACCCGCCCTCGCCCACCTGACGGATGATGCGATACGCTCCGATCACATCGGGCGCCCCCACGACACTCTGGGCAACCGCCCGCAATCGCTCGGCGTCCGTCGGGGGTTCCAGGAACCCCACGGACTCCGCGTCGAGCGCCAGCAGTTCTTCAACCTCTCGGCGCAGCGCATCGTCGTCCGCGCACAACCGATCGAGCGCCGCAAGGCGCTCGCCCGCGGGGAGCTCTACGATCTCTTCGAAAATGCGCAGCGCACTGGGCATGGGCTCAGTCCTCCCCCGCTGCCTGATCCGCGTCATCACGCGTGTCGCTGTTCCCGTCGCCGATCTCCCGCCTGAGCCACGCCCGAGCCGCACGCCAGCGCCGTGCCGCGGTGTTGCGTCCGATCGAGAGATGGTCTGCTGCCTGATCGATCGTCATGCCCCCGAAGTACCGCAGCTCCACGAGGCGCGCTGACTCCTCGTCCTGCGCCGCGAGCTTGGTCAACGCCTCATCGAGCGCGAGGATATCGATCTGATCGATCGCAGAGCCCGTGGGCGTGTCCGCGATCCCGCTGTGCAGGGTCAATCTCCCCGCGTCGCCGCCACGCTTGAGGGAGTTGCGTCCGCGTGCATGATCCACCAGCACGCGCCGGATCGATGCGGCCGCGATGGAGAGGAAATGGTCCTGATCCGCCCACGCCCCGCCGTCGAGCTCGGAAAGGCGTATGTATGCCTCGTGCACGACCGCTGTCGCTTCGAGGGTGTGCCCCGCCCGCTCGCGCCGCATCTGGTTGTGCGCGATCGCACGCAGCGTCTCATAGAGACGCTCCATCTCCGCAGACGGCGTGTTGTGGATCTGATCCTCGTCCAAAGCCCCTGCCTTCGTCGCTTCCCGTGATCGTTCACGGGGCGTCCCCACCCGCGTTCTGGGGAGTATACAGGAAGATCAGAAAAAAAGTGAGACATGGTGGTACGCCCTGCGCGTGGTTCACGCACCCACTGGTGAGGGGAGGTGTTCGTCGCCCCACACATCACGAGAGAGCCCGAATCGAGCTCTGAGGGCGATCGCCGCCCGGAAAGGTTCGTCCCATGTCCACCAATACTTCTGCACTCGCACTGTTCGCGGTCGCCGGCTTGGCGATTGCCACCCCGTCCGTCGCCTTTGGCCAGTTCGTGATCAACACGAGCGATGGCACGATCTCTCCACCCGTGTCGGCCCTTGGGGGGGTGCCGATCGATGCGTTGCGGTTCAATGCCAACGACTCCTTCTTCGAGCTCGTGCTCATCGGTGACGCCACGCTCACCGAGTCGATCGATGTGGTTGGTTCGCACCCCGTCCGCATCATCGTGCACGGCAACGCGACCTTCGCACCCGAGTGGAACATCGAGGCCGTCCCGGGCAACGCCGGGGGCGGAACCGGGGGCTCGGCCGGGTCGGGGGGGCTCGGCGCGCAAGGGCTCGCGGGGTTCCCCGGTCTGCCCGGCGGCGCGGGCGGCGCAGGCGGCGCAGCGGGCGGGTTCCTCTTCTTCGACGGGTACCCCGGGGGCACCGGCGCACAGGGCACGGGGTACTTCGGGAGCGTTCCGTACTCCAACGCATCGGGCAACAACGGCAACCCGGGCACACCCGGCGGAGCAGGGTACGGGAACACCCAATCCCCCGGAGGGAGCGGCGGGCTCGGCGCGAACCGGGAGGACTTTTTCTTCTTCGTCTTCCCCGGAGGCGGCGGGTCCGGCGGCGACGATACGACTTCATTGAACTCGGCCCCGGGCTCTCCCGGCGGACCCGGTCGCACCGGTGGTTTATTCGCCAACACCGCTGCTGGACTCCCCGGGGGACCAGGGTCTGGAGGCGTCTATATCACCGCCCTGGATGAGCCCATCGGCGGGTCCGGCGGTGGCGCAGGGGGCGGCGGCGGCGGCGGCGCGAGCGGGTTGCCCGGTTCGGGCGGCACCGGCGGCGGTGGCGGTGGAGGTGGAGAAGGTGGCAGCATCACACCAGGCGGACGCGGCGGCAACGGCGGACAAGGCGGTCAGGGCGGCACCTCCGGCGGAGGAGACATCGGTGGCTGGGGCGGGCAAGGCGGCAATGGCGGCGGTGTGATCGATCTCGTCGTGTACGGGCATGTCAGCATCGCCGGCGAGTTCAACGCATCGGGCTCCCACGGGCAAGCGGGCGGACAACCCTTCGGACGCACCCCAGGGCAGAACGGGTCCCCAGGCGCCGCCGGGGCAGCAGGAGAAGACAGCTTCGGGTCCATCGGAGGACGAGGCGGCGCGGGCGGCACCGGCACCCGAGGCGGTGACGGCGGGATCGGCGGGCAAGGCGGGCACGGCGGCGGCGGCGCAGGCGGCACCGTTCGTGTTCGATCGACCGCGGCCACCCTGAGCAATCCCAACATCAATGTCGGTGGAGGCGCAAGCCCCGCTCAGCCCGGGCAGAACGGTGGATTCAAACTCCTCACCTCGTCCCCGCTCGTCGGCGATCCCCACGCGGTCAGCAACGCATCGGAGATCTACACAAACGACAACGCAGGTCCCGCGTACGACGCGAACCCGTATGTCCAGAACCAACCCATGACCCCACTCATCACCACCACGATCGGCGGGCCCGATCATTACGGGATCGTCGGTTCATTCGATCTCAACGCGTACATCCAGGACGGGTCCGATGGTCTCTGGCTCGTGCGAATCGATGGCATAGTTGACGGGAGCGCAGATCTGCTCCGACCCATCACCGGGATGGACTACCTCTTGCTCATCAACACCGATGCAGACCCGATCGCGAACCCCGCGATCTCCATCGGCAACGCGAACATCGACGCGCTCACCCCGGTCCCGCTCGCGACCCGTGGCACAGCGGGTGCCATCGCGGGCATGGCGGGCACCCCGATCGCACAACTGGACTCCGATCAGACCTGGGGCACGCTCATCCCTTCGTCCCTGCCCGCTGATGTCATCATCGAGTTCAACGGCGAACGCGTTGAGATCATGATCCAGGCGGGCGAGACGATCGACCTGACCACGCATCTCAACCCCTGCAACATCGCGGACTTCAACGATGACGGGCAGCTCAACTTCTTCGATGTCTCGGCGTTCCTGATCGCGTACCAGGGACAGGAGCCCCGGGCAGACCTGAACAACGACGGGCAGTACAGCTTCTTCGATGTGAGCAGGTTCCTGACAGCGTACAGCGAGGGTTGCCCGTAACCTCGAAGAAATCTGTAGACACTGAAACCACAACGCCCCGCGTCCGTCTCACGACAGATGCGGGGCGTTTGGGTATCGAGCGATCACGCCCAAAGGAAACCTCGTTGAGCCCGAAGATCAGTACGGCCACGAGCGGGCTTCCTTGGAGCTCGTCATTTTCGACGCTCATCTTCTCCGTAAGGAGGGCCGAAGTCTTCAGTACGACGCTCAGGCTTCTTGATCTTGAACCGCTGGATCGTTGTCATCAGTTCTTCTGATCTGCGTGAGAGCTGCTCGCCTGCTGTTGCCACCTGGCTGGATGCGGCCAGGACCTCTGACGAGCTTGCCTCGACAGAAGTAACACTCTGGCTGATTTCATTCGACGCCGCGGCCTGCTCATCGCACGCGCGGGCGATCTCGGTGATCTTCTGCTGCACCGTTGTTGCACCTTGAACGATCTGCTTGAGACTCTTCCCGGCGCTGCTGGCAGACTCCACCCCGTGGGCAACCTGCGCCTTGCCTTCCTGCATCATTTCGACCGCACGCGATGTCGAGGACTGAATCTCACGAATCGAACCAGAAACTTCTTCTGTTGCTTGCGTGGTGCGCTCCGCGAGCTTGCGGACCTCATCCGCAACCACCGCGAAGCCTCGTCCATGCTCACCCGCGCGGGCTGCTTCGATCGCGGCGTTCAGCGCGAGCAGGTTGGTCTGATCCGCGATCTCGTTGATCACGCCGATGATCTCACCGATCTGCTCACTTCGTTGCCCAAGCTCTGCGATGGCTTCCGCCCCTGAGCTCACGGTTTCATGGATGGATCGCATACGCTCGACCGTGTCGGCCACGATTTGCCCGCCCTCCGAGGCTGCGTGACCAGATTCAGAGGAGAGTTCGACCGCCTGGGAACTGTTCTGGGCAACTCCCTCGATACTCCGCGTGATCTCATCGATGGATGAGGTCACCAGCAATACACGCTCGTTCTGTTCCCTCGTGTGCGTAGACATCTGCTCGGCGCTGGCCGCGATCTCGGTCGCTGCTGCTGACACCTGCTCGGACATGCCCGCGAAGGTTGCGATCAGGTCATGGATGCGTTCGATAAAGGAGTTGAACGCACGCCCCATCATGCCGAGCTCATCCTTCCGAGCCTCATTCACGCGTTGGGTCAGATCGCCCTCACCTTCCGCGATATCGGTCATCCGCTCAACAAAGGTCTGAAGCGGCTTCACAACGGAATAGAACGCAACCAGACCCATCATGACCGAGAACGACAACCCGAGCAGGATCGTCGCAATCGTTGCGAAGTTCGCCTGGCGCGTGACGCTTGCGATGTGATCGCCCATCCCCTCGACCTTGCCATCAGCGAGCTCCTCGAGCTCCCCAACCAGGACGCCGACGGAATCTGCCTCTTCGTTGTACTGTTCTTTGACTCCTTCGAGCTTAATGAAGAGGTCGATGTACTGATCAATCAGCCTGCGGTGCTCCGCGTACGCCTTGCGATACTGCTCTGCGAGTGTCCCGCCACCAAACAGATCTGACCCGGCAGGCACATCAAACAATCCACTCTCAAACATCTCCCCCATCGCATCATCATGGAACGCGATAGCTTCTTCAAGATGAAGGAGCGCCTTCTCACGATCAGCACCCGCAAAGAGCTCGTTCAACGAGTGGAGCTGCATCAGGTATCCGATGCTCGCTTCCATCCCACCATCCGCCGCGGCCCACTTCTGTGCCAGACCACCGTTCCATGAGAACTGCGCATCCGGGTCCTGGGTGAGCTGCTCCATCTGCGAATCACCATGCTCTTCGAGCGCTTCAGCGACCTCGACGAACTTCTCTGTGAACTGCTCGAACTCCTTTTTCACTGAATCGAAAGCAAGCTTGGCATCCATCACCTGATCGGTAATCTGCTTGTAGCTCTTCCATTCGGCCATGAACTGCTCGACAGCATCTGAGTCGATCAGCCCTGAATCGATCATTCGACCAAACGCTTCGTCCGCGTTCGTGGCATCTGCACGAACCATATCAATCGAGATTTCATCTGATCCCGCAAGCAATGCGTTCGCGTGTACCTGCTGGGTCCGCAACTCGATGGTTCCCTCCATCGCTCCATCCGCCGCGTTCCACGCAGGACCCGAAAGGTAGTCAATCGAGTCTGAGAGCTGCTTGACGCTGTGGTGACTCGCGATGCCGGAACCGATGATCACCAGGCAAAGGATACCGTATCCACCAATAAGCTTTGTTGAGATCTTCATCGTATTCCCTCTTTAGAATGTGGTCTCGGCGCGGAAGCCAAGGACGAATGCGTCGTCAAGCGTTGAATCGCCCGATGGATTAATGATGTACTGGAGGTCCGGCTTGATGGACATGAACGGGGTGACCTGCAGCTTGTAGAAGAGCTCGATCACCAGCTCATCGTCGGCGTACCCTGCGTCCTCACTCAGATTGACAAACGAGCAGTACAGTCCCAATGCGTCATCCGATCGAGATTCGAATGGGCCCGTCCAGTTCAATCCGCCCGCCAGGTGCATCGCGACATCGCTCACGCTTTCATCCGCGAAACCAAGCTGCGCGAACAGGTCCACGCCCCGATCTTCGCCCGGAGACCAGACGCGATGCTCAACAAGCGCGTAGAATCCAGCGGTTCCATCTTCCATGCCACCAAGGAATCTTGAGAACTGACCGTCGTGGTACCACCCACCGACGCCTGCTCGCCCGCCATCCCACATCGCGTTGAGCTCGCCGATCCAGACATAATCGTCTGAGCGATCATCATCGAAGAATGTGGATGGCCCAACCAGCCCGGTGCGGACACCGTCGACCGTCGCGGAACCGTCCATCACCGCTCCGGTGATCGAGAAGCGATCATCATGATTCCATGAGACCACCACACCGGTGGATGGATCGGGGAATGTTGGGAGTGCGAGGAATGTCGGCGAGAATCCAGCGGAGGAGTTCACAAAGTCGCCCGCCGCATCGACGAACGCGAACTCTGAGTTCCCCTCAATCTTTCCGAGCTTGATCCGCAGGGAGTTGTCGAACAGGACCTGCTCGAACCACAACTCGGACAGCTGAAGCCGATCGTCGGATTCGATATTGGAGACCCCTTGGAAATCTCCCGCGTCAGCGCTCACGCTGTTCCCATCGATCCAGTATGCGTCCGCGAACACCGTCGCCCCGCCCCAGCTGAACATCTGCTCCAGATCGAGTGTGATGTTCAGGTCCATCAGCATGCGACTCGTCGAATGAGATCGAACGCCGCCATCGAGCACGCTGTACCACTCTGCGATCAGCGTGGACTCGATCGTGAGGCCGCTGTCTTCGAGTTTCGTTCGCCTCCCCCACCAATCGCCGGTCAACTGCCCAGCGTCGAACCAATGTTCCGATTCGCGTGGAGATTCATTAGAATCGATTTCGGCGTTCTCTTCATCATCGGCACGCTGGGTATCTTTCTGCGCTCGAGATTCTCGACCACGAACACCCTGTGGGCCGACCATGTCTGAACTTCCAGACTCCATCCCCTCGGCGAACGACTGTGCCGCAGCGTCCGCACCCATGAATGCGAGAGTTAGTAATGCAGCAACTTCCTTGACGCGTGTCATGAGTAAGCACCCCTTTTCATGACACGCTGTATCGCCAGTAAACCATCTGTCTATAAGATCAACGAGACATTTATGACTCAAAACTCCAAGTAGGAGTGAAGTAAATGACACAAAAACAGGGGGTTTTTGTACAAACACCCGCATATCGCCCATATCTTCCAACTTTGCCCTTGCAGTGCACTCAATAGCTACCCCCCTATTGTGGGAATCTCCCAATCACTGAACGCAACGGCGTTTCCCCCTGTTCAGGGGAACACACAACTAAACTAGTTGCTTGCACATTGCATGCCGATGACATCACGCTCGTGGAGACGCCCTGCCCATGCGAGTAGTCATTGTCAGATTCGTTCGTCTCATGACCCGAGCATTCCGGTTCACAACGATGCTCGCGCGATTCCAAGGGGACTAAGCATCTGGGCGTTCAAAACATCGCGCGGAGTTCTGTTGAGTGAATGGGTACCGAGCGTGTTGAGATCTCGGAAGCAATCCCTATTGTGATCACTACCCCACTCTCCGAATCACCGCGCCAGATATCCTCAGTCTGTCTCTCGTCATCACCATCAACAAGGATCAATGTGAAACCCATGACCATCGTGAGTCCAAAGTGGGTGATGTGACGACGAAGTCGATGCCTCGCTGGTGGGAATCGGAACCAACCCAAAGGTTGATCGATGACCCATCTCAATCCCCCCTCAACCAACCTCTTGCACCTGGTGAACTCAGGCGCTTTCGCCGTCCCTCACGATTGGACAATGGCATCTCCTGCTCGATGACAAATCGGATAGCTTTGACGCAAATGAAAAATTGTTTATGGACAATCTGTCTAACCCGACTGGAACCTAAATCCCAGATCACGCTAAAATCCGGGCGTGAGAATACTCGTAATCGAAGACAATCCGAAGATGGCGTCTGCGATCCAGAAGGGTCTGCAGTCGAATGGGTATGCGGTCGATGTGTCGCATAGTGGCTTTGAAGGTGAGGATCAGGCGGTGCTTGAGCCGTACGATCTGATCATCCTCGATCTGATGCTGCCTGATCGTGACGGGGTGGATGTCTGCCGGAACCTGAGGAGACGGTGCGTCGAGACGCCGGTGATCATGCTGACCGCGTTGTCTGGTACAGACGATAAGGTCGCGGGTCTTGATGCGGGGGCGGATGATTACCTGACCAAGCCATTTGAGTTTGAGGAGTTGCTCGCGCGTGTTCGTGCCATGCTCCGTCGGGGCGAGGCGAGCGAGGGACGCGTGCTTGATTGCGACGATCTCACACTTGACCTGTACACCCGCATGGCGAAGCGTGGCGAGATGGAGTTCGAGCTCTCAAACAAAGAGTTTGGGCTTCTTGAGTACCTCATGCGAAACCCGAATCGGGTGTTGTCCCGGACGCAGATCACGGAGAAGGTCTGGGACATGAACTACGAGCCCGGGAGCAATGTGATCGATGTCTACATCTCGTCTTTGAGGAAGAAGATCGATCGCGGGTTCGAGCGGGAGTTGATTCACACGATCAAGGGCGCGGGGTACCGGTTCGGGATCATGGACTAGCCTTTGCTGCGGGGACTACTCAATCTCAACTCGGAAAGTCAGCATCTCTCGATGCGGTTCCGATTGACGCTCTGGATCACATTGATCGTCACCCTGGTGCTTTGGGTCAAGTCCGCGATCTTCTGGCTGTACCTTGAACAATCGACTTCAGAGCTTGAACTCAGGACCCATACGCAGATGTCGAGCGAGCTTGCATCGCAGGTCTCGGTGCTGCTACCCGATATCACGGCGGAGGAGCTTGATACATTCCGCGATCAGGCGCTGCGGACGATTTACTTCGATTCTGTGTATCTGGATATCTATCGCGTCGATGGTAACCCGATGATCGTGGGGAGTCCGGGTCTTCAGTTGAAAGGTGCGCCCGCATTTCAGCAGGCATTGGAGTCGGTTGCTCCTGTGACGATTCTTGATCCGATCGTGATTGATCGGATCAACGAAGAAGTGCAGGAGGTCGATGTTCATTATGCGCAGGTTGTGCAGGTCGTGGGGAGTGATGGGCTGCCCTATGTGATGTTGTTCGCGAGTTCGAACCGGCATGCGTCGAACCAGATGTCCCTGGCGCGCGGCGTGTTGCAGGCGGCGCTGATGATTTCGCCTTTGGTTGGGTTCGTGTCGGGTTGGTTTATCTCGGGGATCGCGGTAGCGCCGATTCATCGGGCGCAGGAGCTGATCCAGAAGATGAATCCGCAGAACCTGCGTGAACAGATGACACACCAGGTTCAATCGTCGGAGAACGATGAGCTTGCACAGGAGGTTGAGGCCGCGCGTTCTCGGTATCGCGAGGCATTCGAGGCGCAGGAACGCTTCCTGGCGAATGTGTCGCACGAGATCAAGACCCCTATTGCGGTCATGTTGGTTGAATCGCAGACATTGGATACCAAGGGGTTGCCCGAGGGTGCCGTGGACTTTGTTGAGTCGGTGCAGGATGAGATGAAACGCCTCGGGAATCTTGTCGAGAGTTTCTTGACGCTCACGCGCTTGGAGGACGGGCACGATCGCACGAAGGGCACGCGCGTCTGGGTCAATGAGTTGGCGCTTGAATCCGTGGAGCATTGCTTCCCGATGGCGCGTCAGCAGGGCGTGCATCTGCACCTGACACTCCTGGACGGAGAGGATGACATAGACACGAGTGTTCGAGGTGTATCAGAACTACTGGTGACGATGCTGGATAATCTGATTCGGAACGCGATCCGATTCTCGAAGACTGGCGACCAGATCGATGTCAGGGTTGAGCGTGTGAGCGAAACGGTCAAGCTCTCTGTCCGTGATCATGGGCCCGGGATCCCAGAGGATCGGATCGACATAATCTTTGATCGGTTCTCACAAGGTGGCAATGAGCGCAAGGGTCGTGGTCACGGGCTTGGGTTGACGATCGCGCAGGGCATCGCGGAGATGCATGGCGGATCGATTTCGGTTGAGAACATCGCTCCAGGATGCTTGTTCTGCGTCAAGCTGCCGGTCATGTGATCAACAGCTCATCGTCACGAAATCGTGAGATTCCGGGTGTTTTTTCGCAACTTAAAGTTTTTTTCATCTGGGTTTTAGATTCCGATCATCTTCCGTACCGAACCTGTTGTACGGAGCGATATGAACTGATGCGGATCTATGCCATCATTGTACTATGTGCTGTGGTCTCCCTGCTGAGCGGGTTCACGCTGTTCTGGTCCATCACCGCCAGACAGGGTGAGCTGTGGATGCATGTCGTGTTCCTGATCGCAACGACCATCGGGCTCTTTGCCACGCTCTCGCTCATCCGTCGAGTCGCGGATAGATCGATCTCCTCAACGATGATGATCGATCACAAGGATGAGCGATCATCATGCGATGATCGCAAGGCGAGCTGATCGCGATCGCGTGTCCTCACCAACCTAAAACCAAAATGATTTCAGTTTCATGATCGCGTCACCGGGTGTTCAGGCACGGAGGCGAATATGTGTATGTGTGAGCGGGAGGAACTGAACTCGCACGACGATTGATACCAGTTCCATTGAAAGGTAACACCTATGACACGCACCGACACCACGACACGAAACGAAACCACAACGCGGAACAAGGCGCTCGCGACTGCTGCCATGATGAGCTCTGCCTTTGCCCTCTTGGTAAGCGCGGGCTCTGCGATGGCGATCACCGGCCCTGAACAAAGCACGCGTAACACGACAACGAAGAATGTTGATCTGGATTCCCAGATCCTCCACTTCGTCCGTTCGGACTCGCTCTTTGGTTCTGATCTTCACAATACCACATCGGAAACCATCGGCACTGTCAGCGACTTCATCGTGAACCGGGGATCGGGCAACATTGAGTTTGCAATCGTCAAGAGCGGCGATTTCCTCGGCTTGGGCGGCAAGAGCATCGCGTTGCCGTACAACGAGCTCCGTTACAACACTGCAACGAGCTTGTACTCCACGAGCATGACCAAGGAGCAGCTTGAGCGCCAGACCGAGTTTATCCCTGAGAACTGGGAAGGCCTTGATGACTCAAGCTGGATGGATGATCTCCAGAGTTGGATGAGCGATGATGATTCAGATCGCGATAATGCTGCGATATCCCTCGCGGTTCGCGAAGGCGATCGGATGGAAGTCTCGGGTGAAGTGACGCGCATCGAGCGCCACAACCACCTGGGTGATGAGCATATCAGTGTTATGGTCCGTGATGAATCTGGTAACGATCGCACGCTGGTCGTTGGGCCCTCTTGGTATGTGATGGGTTTGGATTCGCGGATCGAGCGCGGCGATACTGTTGAGCTCAGCGTCGTGGAGTACGATACCTACTACATCGTCACCGATGGCATGATCAATCGCGATCGGGTGACTCTCCGGGATGACGATGGGCGTGGTGTGTGGGAAACACGAAACGCGCGTACTCCCTCACGGTACATCTTGCTCTCCGAACTGACCGGGAAGAATATCGAGATGGTCGGCACCACTGTCGGCGAGGTTCAGACCGCTTTGATCGAAGGCGGATCGGGCCAGGTTGCAATGATCGCGCTCGACCCGAACGACAACCTGTTCGGGCTCGGCGATGAGCTGTCGCTCGTGCCATGGGGCGCACTATCCGTACGCTATGACGGCGCGGTCATCGTTCACTCCAACGATGCAGAGCTCGAGCGGACTCTGAAGATGCCTTCCGATGTGAGCACCCTCCGGACACCATCCTCGGTTGCCCATGTCTACAAGACCTTTGATATGGACATGCCCAAGTTTGAAGCTCGGGACTATCGCGTCAAGAACCAGTATGGTGAGCGTGATCATGACTCGAAGCGTTTTGGAAACGCATGGGGCCATAACTCTGACCTCATCGACGCGATCCGAGATGGCGAGGATGTCGTGATCGAAGGCCAGTTCAAGTCCTTCTCCGATGACACCGTGATCAATGGCGCCCCGGAAGCCAGGATGATCACCGTGAACACCGCGAAGGGAACACAGACCCTGATCGTTTCCCCATCATGGTTCGCGGAGCGTCAATCGATGCCGCTCAAGAAGGGTGATGAGCTCAAGATCCATGCAAAGCAGGCAGAGTTCAACGGCCGAACAATGCTCTCGATCGTCCGCATTGAACGCGACAACGACGAATGGACTCTTTGGGACGACGGCACGCCCGCGTGGACCAACTAATCTACCCATCTGATTCACACACCCCGCCCAGTGCTAACGCCCCGGGTGGGGCTTCGCAGGACGCACAACTTCATTGCATGAAAGGATGTACCCATGCCTACCGAAACTCAGCAGCACACCATCACCGAGCACAACTCGGTTTCGTCCACGGCATTCGATTCGGATCAAAGTGGATCCACCTTCGCAGGATGCGAGGTTGTGCCTTCGGATTCTCCGGATGGGCGGGCTGCGATGCCTGAACTCAAGCCCAAGGGACTGATCGTCCTGATGGTGAGCGTTTTTATGCTGGTGCTGATTGCATCGATAGTCGTTGCAGCTCTATGGGGGATGCCTGCGGGTGGGTTGGTCTTGGTCTTCGGGACCGGCCTGGCGTTAATCGGTAACCCTGCGATCTGGGCAACATCGCTGCGGACCAAGGAGCGTCACCAAAGCGCGTAACCATCACAGTGAAATCGGGCGAACTGATCGGCGTCCGCATGAATTGAGCCCGATCTCCATACAAAGAAACGGAGCAGACTATGTCACTCATGACAACAGATGAAAAGACAGAGAAATCGACCCAGGAGAACAAGCCGAACCAGCTTCGTGATGGAATATCCGAGGTGAAGCAAGACGCGAAAATTGTCAAGGAGGACCTCGACACACTCAAGAAGGACGCGGCCACGCTTACTTCGCATGCGACCGAACAGGCGATTGAAGCCGTAAAAGTCGGTGCTAAGTCGGCGGGTGAGGTTGCGTGCACGACCGGGCAGAAGATGAAGGAGACGCACAGCGCCGTGTGTGATCAGGTTCGTGCACGCCCAACAGCATCGGTCCTGCTCGCGCTGGGTGCCGGCGTGATGATTGGACGAGTCCTTGCGGCGACAAGGCGCTGATCATGATGCTCCTGAGAGCAAAGGAACTGATCGAGGGGAGCAGCGATCTCCTCAGAGCTGAAGCCGAGCTGGCAGGCACGCGTCTCAGACGCGTGCTTGTCCGCTTGCTCGTTGCGATGGTGCTTGGGTTAATTGTCCTCATCGGTATCATGCTGCTCATCGCGGGCACAACGGTACTCCTCGCGCATCAGATTGGATGGGCGCTGTCTCTGCTCACGCATGGTGGAGCGATGCTAATGCTCACGAGCGGGATCTGGTTCTGGCATGTGCGAAAGGCACCAGGTGATGGGATCGAATCACTCGTATCAGAGGATGCGACGGAGGAGGAAGCAGTGGAAGACAAAGCGGAAGCGAAGCAGCAGATGTCTAACGCAGCAAATCCAAACGCCAACGCGGACGAGAGCCATAACGAACCAGGCTTTGAGAAGATCAAGGATGAAGCGATCGACTTCGCCATGAAGAATCCTGCCATCGTCGCGGGTGCAGCGATGCTCGCGATCTCTGCGATCGGTCCTGGTCGCTCAATCCGGTTGTTTGCGAAAGGCGTGACGGCCGCAGGTCTCATCAAGTCCGCTCTGGGTGCGGTTCAGGACTCCCCGGAGAGTGAGCAGAGGAAGAGTGAGCCGAGTTCAAATCGCTACAGGGATACACAGCCCCCACAACAACGGGACACCAATCGTGTACCTGTTGGTTCACGCAACGGCGTGCCATATTCTCATGCTGGAATGAACAACTGAACTATGGGTGTGCTTGAGGGGGCATGCTCATGAGCCGCGTACATGAGTGTACGCGGCTCTCTTGTGCGCAATCTCGCTCGGGCATATAGGAACATACCATTATCGAGCGAGCACAAGATCCGTCAGCAACGGGAGATGATCAGACCCAATGCTCTCGATCTGACGCATATCAATGAGTTTGAATGCATCCGAGACAAGCACATGATCGATCGGGTAACGGAGGAATGGGTACGCGGCTGGAAATGTGTTGTACATGCCCCTCCCAATCCGGGGATCTGACAACCCGCTGACCCGCGTTGCTTTCAATGTCGTCCATGACCACCCGACATCATTGAAATCGCCCGCAAGGATCCAGTGCTCGTTGGGACGATCTCCGATATACGAAGCGATGAGGTCGAGCTCGATGTCGCGCTTCTTACTCGAGTGCCGACCTTGTGCATCGCGCTTGGGCAAACCGGGTGGCGCGGGGTGCGTGATAATGATTCGTATACACTCGGTGTTCGGCAGACGGACACGCATCCAGATGGATGGACGATCCTGATCTACGAGATGCTTGATCTCGCTGTGCTCGATCGGGAATCGTGACAGCACTGCTACACCACGCCCTTTCTCACGCAGTTCTTTGACGATGTACGGGTACGATGATCGACAACTTTCGATGAGCTCATCCCACTTGTCATCGGTCTCTACCATCGCGAGGAGGTCTGGATTCTTATCCACCAGCATCCTCATCGCTTTCGATGGATCTCTATTCCTGAAATCTACATTGGCCGTGATGAGCCGGAACGCTTCACCCTTATCTCCCATTGAGTTCTGAGAGAGATTCGCCTGACGGACCGTGACCGGCCACATGGGGGTGAACTGGACTGCCCACAACGCCTGAAGAATCACTGAAACAACGAGCAAGGTCGTGAGCACCCAGATGATCGCGCCTCGCTGGCGCTCGAGTGGGAATCCTGTGAGCATCGCCAGGATGAGCGATGCGGTCAGGACGAGCCCAATCGCGAGGACCTGCGCACGGGGAAAATCGCACACCCGGAGAACCCAGAATCGTCCGGGCAGGTGGGAGAACAGGGTCACCACGGACACGCAGATGACCAACATACACCAGATGATCAAGAGGGTTTGTTCCATGCGCCAGTATCCCGATTCGTGAATGTGTGGGAGTTTTTGCTTGATCAATGATGATTAAGAGTAAACACAAAAAGATGACGGAGAGCCCGAAGGCCTACTCCGTCATCCAGGGGACGAACTGTGTTCATGCACGATCACGCACGGGCATCTCGCATATCGCGGATCTGATCATGGCGTGCCTTCACACTCGCGTACTGCGATTGGAGCACATCGTTTACGGCACTCCCCGCGGTATCTTTGAGCGTCTCTTCGTAACGCGCCTTGATCGCATCCTCGCCTCGCTCTGCTTCCGCAAGGATCGCGTGCTCATCACCGGACTGCACAACGCCTCGGATGTTGAGCCACCAACGGTGCATGGTGCCTTTGATGGTTCCCGAATCCTTCGGATCCTCGCCGTTCACTTCGATGAGCGACTTGAGCTGCCCTGCATACTGGTCACGCTCGACGGCGCACTGACGAAACAGGTTGGCGATGTCGTGATTCTCGATCTTCTCGGCTGCATCGTTGAAGCCCTTCGAGCTATCGATGTTGATCTGGATGAGATCCTGGATGCCACAGATGGTTTCTTCGCGAAGTGTGCTTACGGTTTCCATGATGTTACTCCTTCAATGTGATGTGTGATTCCATATCGATCGCAAGCGGGATCACCCGTCGATCGCATCGTCAACCTCGTCCGCGGCATCATCAACCGCATCCCCGACATCGTCGGCTGCATCGTCGATTGATTCGCCGATCTCTTCCATCGGTTCGTCATGGTCGTCGCAGCCTACGAGGAAGAATGCCGGGGTAGCGGCAAGCGAGAAGGTGCCGATGATCGCGATTGCACGCTTTGTTGACTTCGTTTTCATGATTTTTCTCCTTTGTATGTGTTACGGAACTATCTCGTTGCGAAGTGTCATACCCTAACCGTTGGGCCCTTACCTCGTACGAGCCCCGCGATCAGGGAGAGCAAGAACAGAACGATAAAGACAAAGAAGAGGATCTTCGCGATCGATGCGGCTCCGGCAGCGATGCCACCGAATCCAAAGATTGCTGCGATGATCGCGACGATGAAGAATGTGAGTGCCCAACCAAGCATGACAAGTTCCTTTCTGAGCAGTGATTCCTGCTCCCGTTGTGCTTTGTTCGCAGCACTTCAAAGTGCTGCCTTGTGTCTATGTGTGAATATTCGTCTACGCGTTTGAACCGCTCGTGACACCCAGATGAATCCGGGTTCATCTTGAGATTTAGTCCTTCGCGTCGTTCGCGGTGTCAGAGATCGCGTCGCCGGCGGCTTCGATATCGTTGCCGGCGCCCTCGATCGTGTTGCACCCTGTGAGTGCGAGTGCACCGCCCGCGAAGAGAATCGCGAGTGCCTGTCCGAGCGTGATCTTGATGTTCTTGATGCGTTCCATTGTGTACCCCTTTCAAAGGTCATGGCCACGGGCCTTTCCCGTCGCTCTGTACACATATTGGCGATCACATCTGGAATCACGCTGAAGCGTACATGAAATCGCGATCATTTATCCAGTAACCTGATTCCTGCAGCCAGTCGTCATCTCTTGCAACGATGCGATTCTCACTACGATCAAGGCTCTCCTGTCTGGTGCGATCAACGACGAGAGGGATCCAGCGTAAATAGTGGCGCAAGTAGACCAGCGCGAACTGTCATAGAACCGCTTGGGCTAAAGCGAGTCATGTTCTTGCGGCAGAATCTGAGCGTGCTAGTTCGCATAAACCTGACATGGCCGGGGGAAGACCAGTAGCGCATATCCGATATCGATCATTGAGTTTCCGTGAACAGCTGGACTGTTTCTGAAAAACAAACGCCTTGATTTTTAAACAAGGCGGAAAACGAACTGGACTCTGATGTGAACTCAGACTTTGTGCTCATCACGAGCAGAGGAGCTTGATCGCTTCACTGAACTCACCTTCAAGCAGTTCGGGCGATGACAATGAATCACTGATCACAATCCGCAAGAAGATCATCAATCTGCGCTTCACGAGTTGAACGGCTGCGCTCACCAATGCTGGGCCATTGAAGCCCAGTTCTCTTGCGAGTTGCTCCAAGGGTATCGGCTCTGTGCCCACAAAGGCTGGCTGTAACACCCTGGCTTGGAACGCCATCCAATGTCCCGATTTTCCTGACGAAACGAAGTACTTTTCGCACTGAGAGACCGCTTCTGAAAGCTGCGCAACTGCCCAACGCCGATCAAATGCTGCACAAGGAGTGGTCTCCTCTCCCCACTGCTCTTCGCTGGGCGACATCAGAAATCGGTTTATCTGGGCACTGTATGCCCTCTTCGCTTTCCGATGGACATCCACCGAGTAGTTCTGCACTGCCTTGAGCATCAGACTTCTCAGCCGGCCACGCTCGGCATCAAAGTGCTCAAGTAGCTTGCCACTAAACACTTTGTCGACAAAGAACGCTTGCGTAAGTTCCGCTGCCTGTTCACGGCCATACCCACTTTTCCTCAGATAGGAGTAAACTGGCGGCCAGTACACTCGCGTCAGTTCCTCCGCAGCAGAGTGGCTGGTACGGTGGTCCGAAAGTGCTTCGATGAGTGTGTACGAAGTCTGTGTAAAATTGGCATGAGTTTTCGTCAGGTCCATTATTGGGCTCAGAGCAAAGAAAACTGGCACACTTGACTATCTGAGATAATCACTTGCGTATTGAGAAAGAGCATACCAAATGGATGAAGTCAGCGCAAAGAGATTAGCGACAATCTTGTTTGAGATCGACGGTACCGCCGCGGAGTCTGAGTACCCGATTTTCCCTGGGTATGTCATCGATTCGCTCCTCGGGCAGGGCGGTGGAGGCGTTGTGTATAGGGGAACGCTCGAATCCACCGGCCGCCCGGTTGCGATTAAGGTGCTACACGCATACTCCCACCTGAACGCACGCGACGCGCTCCGTGAAATAGATCGTCTCGCTCAGATTCGCTCGATCTTCGTCCCGCATGTGCTCGACTTTGGCTTGTACCAGAATCGGATCTACATCGTCACGGAGTTAATCGATGGCGTGGATCCGCTCACATACTCGGAGAGACTGAAAACAAGAGATTGTGTCAAACTGCTCGTGAAAATCTCTGACGCCGTCGTAGTCCTCCACGCACGCGGCGTGATCCATCGCGACATCAAACCTTCAAACATCTTGATTACCGAGACTGGTTCGCCTGTTCTTCTGGACTTGGGTATTGCTGCGTTCGACGCCGATGTCAGTGAGGAGCTTGACGGGATCGTTCGCGGGACCAACCGATACATGTCCCCAGAGCAGGCTAGCGGACGCAACTCTGAATCGACAACCAAGTGGGATGTCTATGCGCTTGGAATTCTTTCGCTTGAGATCCTGCTTGGGGATGACTTTGATCCCGCATCTGATTCACAGACGCTCATTCAACTTCTACCTAAACGCCTACGCCCGGTGTTGTCTACCGCAATCTCGCGAGATCCGGAACTGAGATACGAAACCTCGCAGCTATTCCGCGACGACCTGGAAGCATGGCTGAAACACCAGCCAACCTATGCTGACCGCAAACGACTCTGGTCACGCATATTCCGACTCTTCTCTGCCAGGCCCATTCTGACATTCTCATTGTTCGGCCTACTCGTCTTGGGTGGCAGCATCGCTGTGAGCTTTATCTTGGTGCTCTGGCAGAACACTACACCATACCGATTCGAAACGATCAAAGATGCCGGCGGCCAATCAGTGCTGACACTCTTCTCACTCAATGGACGGATCCTCAGGGAATGGAGAACCAACAACGGGAACTCAATCAACATGCGGAATCACCTGATCCGAGACCACGGACGCGATCTCGCAGTGATTGGCCTCGGATCTCCAGATATAGAGTCTGGTCACAATGGACTCTTGGTCTATGAGATCAATGAGTGGGATTCACCACTCTGGGTCGCCAAGCAGGAGGTTACGCCCGAGATGGCCCATGTGACTCGGTTCGAGCAACCACCCCACCGCTTCCGGTACAAGAGGCACTATCTGTATGATGTGTTTCCGGACGAGCCAGGCGACGAGATCGTCTCCCTTCACCTGCATGTACCCAGCTCACTCTGCGCTATCCAGATCCACAGCTTAGATGGCAGGCTGCTTAGTGAGTACTACCACGATGGGTGGCTCACTACAGCTGCTTGGCTTCCCAACCAGAAACAACTTGTGCTTGCCGGGCAAAACAGCGATGGCCCTTGGGTCGAGCGGGGCGGAAGTACACAACCTTTCGGAAACTATCCGATGGTCATCCTCGCGATCACTCCTGAGTTAGGTTCAGTTGGAAACACCATCGAACACCCCGGGCTTGGTGTTGGGAGACCCGCGAACTGGTACCGGTTCCTCAATCCCCCAGACGCATATCACCCATTTGGTGATGAAACAGGAGGACCATATCACAATCTAAAGCTTGCTCCCAAGCCCGACCAAGCCGCTAACGGTGTCGTCCAATGGCAGCTCGGCGGCAAGGCCAAGAACGGAATCGATCCAGGCCACGTCACACTAGAAATCAGCAATGACGGCGAGCTCCTCAGCGTCTGGTGTACCGACAGTTGGGTCGGCACCCATGACTATAACCTGAGCCCTGACATCTATCAGCTGGAAGACCTGCCCCCACGAATCAGATCTCGAGACTACGAGCCACTCCAGCCTCCGAATCAGCCCGAAGAGGCTGTTACGCCTTGATGAGTTTGCCAATGATCTTCGAAGAGCACCGTACTGCGTCTAGATTGTGATCGAGTACATTTTTATCAAGAAACTACATCACCGATCGTTGTTCGTACTCTAAATTATCCGCGATGCAATACTAATCATACTCACTCTCACTATAAAGTGCCAACTTGTCATTCTTCAGCCCAGTTGCAGCAGATCTAGACGCCTGCTGGCTCACCCAATCGAGTACGACACGCTTTGACAAGGCGTGTATCAGCATGGCTGTGCGCAACAAGGCATGTCTTAGACAAGTATGTCGTCACCAATCAAAATTCTCAATGCACGCGCCTACGGAAGAGCCCTGCCTTCGTACCTCTCCTGACAAGCCATTAAAACTCGCCAAGAGAGGGATATCATGAGACGACCGGACAATAAGCGCAATAGAACCATACCGCAGCACATTCGAGTACTGACGCCTCTGTGGCGAGGGGACAATCTTTGTCACTCGAGTCCAACTCCGCAGTCCATCATGATGTCAGGTATGGCAGGGCTTGCGATCGGGTTACTCTCATTCCCATCGTACGCAGAATCACAGAAAGCAACTGATCCCGCACCTATCCATGCAACAGGTCAGGCCTCTCACTCTCGCACAGATCATGCCTCGACTACACCTACCGAGAGAACTACAGCAACCACATCCTCTATCGGAGTTGAATCTGGTTCAGTAGTCGTTCGCGATGGCTTCCTTGGACTACAAGAGGAGTACGCAGGCCACGCTGCGATTTTCTGGTTCTACGATGCCCGAGCCGATGAGTATCGAGTACTACAAGCGAGCGGCTTTGGGAAACCTGCGGGCCCAAGGACATGGTCTGGATTCATCAGCGAAGATCTGTTCGGAATCCCAAACAACTACATTGGTGCACTTGGCATTAACCCAGTGAATGCTGTCGTTCGTGACCAGATCATCTACAGCTCTCTTTACCACACTGGCGCACCATATAGCATTCATCCAATTCAATCAGTATGCGGATTAGACATCGACTGCGACTTTGGGAATGAGGGATTTCAGACCACTGACAGCATGTGCAACTTCAACCCTGCCTACATCCCTTGCGATGGTCTGCGCTGTGATGGATTTGTAGACCTTGTCTATCGCGACAACGGCCTAAACCTGTACGACGAGTTCATCTTTCTCCCCAGCCCACTTCAGATGTACTCACGAGCGTCAAGCCTGTTTCAGTTTAACCCAATCGCCCCCAAAGCATTCGGCCAGCTGATTGATCCTACAACCTCAACCGTCATGTTTGTCTTCGATGAGTGGATGAGCAAGTACTCCCTGTTCGATGAGAATGAAACGCCTGTGTCAATATCAGCGACAGGATCAATCAGCGGTACCAGTCTAGAAGTTGAGCTTGTTGAGTACACCCACCCACAGCGATTGGGCGGAGAAATCATGGATTTCTTGTACTGGTTCGACCCCAACCCCGCCTATGACGATTGGCAAGACACCTTCGATGAGAGCCTGTACTACAACGGCCCCCAGTGGCCCTCTGTATATCATCCAGAGGGATGGGGTTCATTACCGTCCGGGGACTACAAGAACAACAACCGCCATGATGTCTCGGCCGTTACTGTCCGCGTGACCAATGCGGTACAAGGCGAAGTAGTCACGATATCAATCGGTCAAGGCGCTAGGGATCTCGGCGGAAATCCTCTCCAAAGCAACACCGACGGAGCATCTGTCACATTCACTGCCGGCGATGATATCGATGATATCACACCACCTGTTGTTCAAGTGCTCAATCCATACGAGGGCCAAGTTCTCGATGGAATCAGTTCAACAGTTGTTCGCGTATCCGCCATGGACTATGTTGATGTTGACCGTGTCGAGTTCTTTGCAGACGGCTTACCGATCGGAGTCGACGACACACCCAACCAAGATGACGAGTTCCACACCACCTGGTTCCTCGATGATTTCTTTGGACAGGTGCTTTTACAAGCGATCGCATATGACACAAGTGGAAACAATGCGACTGATTCTGTGGTATTGACCGTAGACCGTAGCTCGAACTCGTGCGGAGTTGCGACTTTCGGGGAATGGGAGCTCGTTGAAATCGGAGATGGCGATGGCGTCATAGAGCGCGGAGAGTCTGCTGAGGTGAGCATCCCCATTACGGCTACTGGCGGATTCATGAATGATGTTGTAGCCATCCTCATTCCAAATGTGCCTGGCTTTATCAAAGAGCCCGATAACATTGATGATCTCGGCGGTTTTACGCAGGGCCAAACAAAGACTGCAGGAACCTATCTGATCGATATCCCATCGATCCAACCCTCAAATGTGCCGTTCCGCCTCGTCCTTACCTACAACGACGGAACGACTTCTTGCACTGACGACGATATCCGTGTTTTCTCATTTCCCCCGCAAGGAGCATCATCACCACAGTTTAGTGTTTGCGACATCACGCTTGTCGAGGACGACCCTTCTGATGTGGGACAGAACAATGGGAACGGTTCGCTCGAGAATGGAGAAGATGCAGCAGTTCGCATCAGCATTGAGAACAATGGAAATGCTGACGCCCTGAATGTACGCGCAAGGCCAATCGGCTTTGATGACCCCGGTCTCGATGTCGACACAAACTACGAGTACTTTGGGGACATTCCGCAAGGTGATTGTATAACCACGACCAATGACCATTGGGACCTTGACGCCGACCGCACACTCGCACCTGGTGTCTACACCTCTGACATCGAGATCACATACGATGGTGCCCCAGGGACGATCATCTTACTTGATGCCCTGCAAGTCACCGTAGAGCCTGAAGGATGGCTCGTAGTCATGCCAAGCTCCAAAGATTTCGGGGTCGTAGGCCCTGGCGATACTGTGAGTGAGCAGTTTGAAATTGTCAACGATGGTACTGAATCATTGACTGTCACAGATGTTGTGTTCTCTGAATCTGACACAACCCTCAGTCGCGCAACCCCGTTCACTGTCGCTGCAGGTTCAAGCGAAGCATTCTCCATACAGGTTGACACTGAATCGCTCAATGGCGCGATCGCACGCGAAGCAGTGTTTATGACAGACGGTCGCGTGCGTGACCCCGGTGAAGATGACACAGCACGAGTGAGCGGCCTCATATCATCAAGTTTCCCAGCGTACTCTACCGGCAACCCCGGCGGAGCAGATGACCCTGAAGTCGGCGGCGGCTACATTGTCTGGGAAGATAACAGGAGTGGAGATTGGGATATCTGGGGCCTCAATCTCAGTACCGGTGAGTCGATACCGATCGTAACTGCTGAAGGCGACCAGTGGGATCCAAGAATATCCGGAGAGTGGCTTGTCTGGGAAGATTCTCGTGGAGGGTCGGGCAGTGGATCAGAGCAAACATTCGACATCCGCGCGATGCACCTACCAACAGGCAATGAGATTCTTGTAGCAGCAACTTCGCTCGATGAACGAGTAGTAGGTATCTACCAGGACTACATTGCCTTCCGACGGGGGTATGTTGACCTCCTCAACTGCCAAGGCGCATTCAATCGCCGCTGCTACAATCTCTATGTGTATCGCATTAGTGATTCAACCATAACTAGCATTACTAACTATTCACACAGTGGTACCGCTGATGCAGAAACAGTATCTGATGACAATGATTTCCATGACGGATTCCTTGTCTGGGAACAGTTTGCAAGGCGATATGACAACGGAAACTGGCAGGGCATCGTAAACACGACCCTGCGCAGATCTGTGATTGAACCCACATGCTCTAGTATTGATTTCACCCCAGACACACTGATCGCAAGCTACGATGGCGGCAGCATCCCATCAACATCAAACTGCAGAGTTGTTTGGGAACAGGATGGATCAGACGGCTGTGACATCAATGAGCAGATCATCCTATGGGACAATGGCACCACTACACAGATAACGCCTAACTTCAACTGTGAGGACGCCGAGTTTCGCGACCCGGTAATCAGTGGAGATCTCGTCGTCTATGAGAAGGTCAACCGCGACCTCCCAGGGAGACCCCGCTATCTCGCGATGCGCTCCGTTTCGTCGGGAGTTGAAACCATCATCACCACATCAGCACCGCTGAATCGCTGGAGAATGGACGAGAACATCATCACATGGCAAGATTCTGATTCCGGCGAAATCCTTTTCAGCTACCTTAACACCCCTGACTTCGGAGTCACAAGCTCTGGGATATCCGTTCAGAATGGAAGCACTGAGTCCGAGCCAATCCAGCTAGCGATTACAGTTACAAACAATACCCCCCTCAACACAGGCACCGGAGCAGTACTTCGGGTGTTTAATGGCGATCCAGCTTCAGGAGGAACTGAACTTGCAAATGCGACAGTTCCTGCCTTAAGCGCCTCATCCACTGTCTCACTTGTCGTTGACCCGTTCTATCTTAGTGAAGGCACTTCCGTGCTCTACGCTTCAGTTGAGTCATCTCTCAATGAGTACTTTGGGAATAACACAGCATCGCTAACGATTGAAGTTGGGGACAGCGATACGACACCACCACTGGTGACAGATGTTGCGATCTCTGAACATCTCGGCGACAACGATGGCCTGGTCGAACCAGGTGAGGCATTCAAGGTCTCATGGTCAGCGACTGACCCCAGCTCCATCGGGAGTACATCAGCAACTGTGAATGGGATCCAGCGTTCAGGCGTGCCTATCAGTGGCAATAGATTCGAAGCTCTCTTTTCGCCACTCAACCAAGGTGTTTACCCACTGATCGTGTCCGCCTGCGACGATGATTTTTCGCCGTCGTGTACGACAACATCAAGCGACATCACCATCGAGAACTCCATGCCAGACTGCTATGTGGACTTCAATGATGACGGATTTGTAAACTTCTTTGATGTTTCCATCTTCATTCAGCGCTACCAAGCTACGGATCCCAGTGCAGACTGCAACGGTGACGGAGCGATCAACTTCTTTGATGTATCGTGCTTCATCATGATGTACCAATCTGGCTGCCCATAACTAGTACTCACCATCTGTTTCCTCGTGATAAGGGCACGCCTAGGCGGTGCCCTTTTTCTCTTACATTCACGAGACCAACTCGAAGATTGAGCAAAGCCTATGGTAGGGTTATGATTTGAACGCGATCAAGCTGATCGGAACAGACGCGACCACGAGTGTAAGTAGTTCAAACCTAGCCACATGCTGCAGCGAGCTCGAGGGCATGCGAAGGTTGCACACCCGTAGATATGACCACTGGATACTAGCCGGGGCTCATCAATTGAACGACAAACAGATCAAGCGAGATGCAGATGTTCATGACACACCGATCCGATCACGGCAATACGAATCACTTTGGGCTCTGCATCACGATTAGGAAACGCGGAACGCTCTTTGAACAACAAACCGAAATCCGTCAAGTGACGCACCACAAAGAACTGGACCGCTTCTAGATCACTGCTTGCGTGAATCTACTCTTCTCAGTATCATCACTAGTTCTTTGGTTCAGTCCGTGCTCCGCGCAGCCTGCACGGAGCTGAATGACCAACTGGCCGAGGCCGAGCGAATGGACCTAAGTCTCACCAAACCCGGACTTTACGAAGAATCATCCCCTGCTTGGCCTGGAATAGATTGGCCACGCGCCGCCTTCGAGTGCCATCTCGAGACAGTCGCGGAAGGATGGTGCTCTCATCCGATTGATTTTTATCTCTCGGGTGCAGCAGGATTCTGGGTCGAGGGAGCATGGGATGCCGTGACCAAGGAAACTCGATCCGTATCACTGGCATATTTATCTCGGTACAGGGACTTTGATGAAACCGAGCGTGAAGATTGCTACACGACTGTCATTGGACGATTACTTCGCCTCGATGATCGATTCGATGCGACAGAGTTCCAGCTTATGGGATTCATGAAGCCCCCTTGTGCAATCGTGCATTTCAATGGTTCATCAAAGCTGAGTACTTATGTCATCTCCGGGGTCGAGAATGAGGCCCGATCCACACTGAGACGACGAAAACAGAACTCAAAGCCTTACTCACTCGGTGACCAATCGGATACGCTCAGTTCTGAAGCGGATCAACCTCATCCAGATTTGCGCCGCGAACTCCATCTCATCGAAGCGGGGCTGAGAGACGCCATACGCGACTTTGATCCAGAAGATCGCTTGCTGTTCTTGCTCGTTATTGAACGAGGGATGAAGCGGAATGCTGCAGCAGATTTTCTTGGCTGGCAAGATCCGACCAGAGCGACACGGCGATTGCAGAAACTTAGCGAGGTAATCGGTTCGGTCATTGATCGTGTCGTCGACAAGGACTCTAAAGTGGAGAATCGCCTAACGGTTCAGGTTTGGGGCAAAATTCTTTCAAGAGTACTGCAAGATTACCATTCCTCCTCGTCTGACTATCGGGACGAGCAGAACTCTGACTCGTCAGAACCACCCGTATGAGATCATTTCCCACATGAACCGTGACTCGAACTCCAACTATGATCAAGCTGCAGAAGATGCGCTCCGTGCCGCACTATGCCGGGTGATGCGGTCTCGTGAGAACCATGATTCACTCGATCAGAATGATCTCGCTTCGATTGCCGAGAATGGGCTTCGAGGGCTTGATCCCGAGATTCGCGACAAACTGATCTCGCAGTTGCTCTCGGATCCTGACCAACTGGAGAGCGTGGTTAATCTCTACAACTTCGTGCAGACCCAAAGCCACTCGTCTGCGCATAACCTGAGTATTCACACCGACCGTGGATCGAAGCCCTCTGCGTTTACCTGGCTCAAGCCAGTTTTCGCCCTTGCGGCAAGCGTGGCAGTTCTGAGCGCGAGTGGTTTGGTCATGGAACTCACCAGAGGCCGAGACGCCCCTGGCCCCAATGGAGTAGGGCCACATATGTCTGATGCAGTGGATTCTGCCAACTCCACTGCACAGGGTTCAATTGACCTCACACTGGTATTCAGCATCGTATGTGCCCTGTCGCTTTCCGTAGCGGTTGCGGCACTCATCGTTCTCCTTAGGCGCGCGAAGCGTAGTCGTTTAGTTCAACACCATGAGCCCGGCGTGGGTTCAGAGCCTGGATAAAGGCGAAGCATTAGAAGGAAATCATCACATGTTTGCACACACATCTAGATTCAAATCGGTACTCACTGTTGGAGTTGCAGGCCTGCTCGGGGCGGGGCTCTTCATGGGTGGGTGTAGCTTCTCAATGACATCGCGCGAGAAACTTCGCACAATGAGCTCTGAGAAAGCACTCAGAAAAATGGAAAGCGATGTCCGCACTGCGAAAACTCTTGACATTTTCATCGACAACCCATTGCTAGACGCATACTCGTACCAGCTTGAGCACCTTAATGAGGAAATGGAAGAGGAAATCCGGACCGCGAGCACACCCGAGCGAGCCCTGAATGCGATGGTTGAGGATGTTTCTGGATACTTGCTCACCGAACTTCCAAAGGATGCAGATCAGCGTGGGCTTACTGAGTACCAGATCAATGTTGCGATGGGTAAGTTGATCAACCAGAATCAAGATCCACGCCTTGAGGGGGCATTGACATTGATCAGGAGCAACCTGATCAACAATGACCGATTCAACAACCGGTTCAAGCTCCTGGCGGCTTCAAAGGATCAGGCGAACCAGATCATCGATGACATCCGTGGAGGCAACATGGATATCTTCGACAATCCTCGCGGCGAGCCGGTTGACTACATGCACAAAGACGACATCTATGTCGTCGAGGGCAGCAGCTGGATCGGTCGCGAAGGATACAAGCAGCACCAACTGACCGTGTATACCCGGATCAAGGCGTATCACCCTTCATCCAACGATGAGTTTGCTTCGACAGTGATCAAAAAGAACTACTACTACCACCCCGCGGAGGAGGAGTTCATCACTGAGGTTGACAATCAGAGTCGCCAGCAATAACTCGACCAACTTCGACATTGCCCCGCGTCTGAAAGGATGCAGGGCACTTTTTTTCAAACAGTTCGCAATTCGGCTCCGAGAGAGCGTCTCACATTGAGGACAGCGAAGCACAGTATTGGAGAATGTTGATGAAACGAGTGTCAAAGAATCATGGATTCATCAGTATGGGCTCATTTTCTATCCTTGCAGGGCTCATCACGATTGGCGGTTGCGCATCCACGCAATCCGTTCCCGAGCCAAGAACACCAGTTGCAGATCCGCTGGACAGTCGCACATACCCACGGGTGATCGTATCACCCGATCTGGATGGGCTCATTGTCGCCGGTGATGTCGTACAGGACTCTGAGCCGAACTCAGGTGCCATGGTTGTGACTCTACCGATCCGCTCAACATATCAGGGCACTCTGCTGGTGCAGTACAGGGCGTTCTTTCTTGGCACGATGGGCGAGGAACTCAACCCTGATACGCCTTGGCGAGACATGGTGCTTGAGAATGGTGCCCGACGCGTGATCCGAGCCCAGTCACTGGGTAACAACCCAACAGATTGGCGGCTTGAGATTCGCGGCTTCCGGCGTTAGTCCGAGCATTTCATTGAGAAATATGTCAGTTATCACGGAGAATCACCCATGACCAGCATCATTCACACTTGCGTCCTTGCATCGAGCATCATCCTGTCATCTCCGACTGCCTTGGCACAAGCGGATCAACCAGATGGGACAACGAAGCAGTACAAAGCTCGCCCAGTACCAAAGACATCGCTGACGAATGACGAAGTGAGCGAGCTGCGCAATGCTTGGGAGAACGCTCGCAACCCTCGGGTCCTGGTCAGTGTTGGCATTGCCAATGATCGAACGGTCAACTTCAGTGATAAGAGCGAGGCGGTCTCTCGTCTTGAACGATCGATTGTGGGCGAGCTCACGCGAGCGTTTCCGGGAGCTGTCATTGATCTGGATTCATCGAGACAGAACAACGATCGAGTGCTTGATGCGTTGCGATACAACATGGGCGATGCGGTGTCGCCAGACCTCGACGAGATCTTGAAGCAGAAGTTCGATGCCGATGTTCGGCTCGAGGTCACGCTTCGTCAGCGAGGGAACTCATTGTTCACTGAGGGATACAGCGTGCGTGATCTTCAGGAAGGCACCTTCATGGGGATGGGCACCCTGAACCGGAATGGCGATGCAACACAGATGGGCGTTGACAAGTTTCTCGCAACCGTGATCTGTGAAGACTTTGCTGCTGACTTTATCCCCTGGTCCGCACAGAGCATCAGGACATACAGCATCGTGGCGATGTCTCAGGCGAGTTCGGGTAGCCGGTTTGAACGCGACTTGCGTCGGTTTGAGCGATCTATCGAGAAGGAGCTCAAGCCTGATGTCAAGTGGGCTCAATCCTCATCCGAAGAACGCGATGGGGTGCTGTACACGACGATCGACATCAGGTTCGATGGAAAACTCGAGGACTTGCTCACTGACATCGAGGATCTTGTGCTTGAGGATGAGATGCTCGGTTGGGATATCGTGTACCGTACTCGCCAAGACATTGGTGTGTTTATGTACAAAGCCGAGCAACCGATGTGGCACTTGCTTACTGACCCGGAGAGTGATACCGCCCGAGAGGCCCAGCGTAAGCGGCTGCCCAAGCTTCAGGGAGCTCGCCTTGGAATCGTAGTCGGCGATGATGTTGATGACCCTGAAGGGTACTTCAGCAATACGGGTGAGAAACCCTCGGGTTCGATCGATGCGCTCTCGTTAAGGGCATCCCTGGTCAATCAGTTCACCGATCTCGGTTTCAAGGTGCAGGCAGATGACTCGATCCGCCGTCGCCTCGATGCAATGCAAACCAATGCGGAGCGCTATGGGAATGCTCCTCATCTACTCGAGTCTCTTGGCGATCTCAGTGAGGTAGACTACCTCCTGCATGTCAACATGAGCGAAGACGCGAGTGGCAAAGAGCGATTCATAGCACGCTTGTATAGCCCCGAGGAAGCTCTAGAAATTGCACACCAAGCTTGGCCTTCACCATTGGCGACACGACTAAGCGCATTCTCGGTCGATCCACGCCAAGACGATGAAGTTGCTCGTTTCATCGCGGGACGACTGCTCGATCGCATGGACAGGCATCTGATGAACAATGAGAGTACAAGTGTAGTTCGAGTACTCAATGCACCCAACGCACAAGCTATTCTTCATCTGACGGACATCTTTGAGGATGGATTGAGCGGTGTTCGCTCCGTTGAAGACCTGCAGATCTCTACGCCCGCCGCTAGCTTTGAAGTCGTCCATTCGGGTGGGGTTACCGAGTTGACTCTTCAGGCGATCGACCGCATCAGCGCTTCTTACCCAGGAATCGAGATCCAACTCCTGCATGGCGCCATCGTCCTTAACATGAACCCCGTAGTGCTAGATGAGGAAACTGTTGCAGCTGTTCGTGCAAGACAGATAGCCCTCGAGCCAGATGAGCCCGTGATCGATCCTGTACCGCCCGTGCCCAGCGCCATTGCGAGCGAGCAGGATCGGCTCACGCAGGCACTCCGCGATGTACGAGATTCTGTTTGGGTGATCTATATTCAAACCAAAGATGGAGCGTGGACCGGCACAGGCTGGACGGTAGGCGACAACCTCATCGCTACCAATGCGCATGTTGTTGGCGATGTTCCCGAGCGTCGAGCACAAGGCGAAGAGGTCATTGCCGTCGCATTCAGTGATTCAGGGCAAACTCGCAAGCTCGTATTGGGCAAGGCGTACCGTCACCCGCGATGGAATGGGAATCCCTCAAGGCCAGAGTTCTTCTACGATGTTGGCCTGTTCGAGGTTACTGAAGGGAGCCCGGGTAACCCAATCCCTCTTGCAGACTCAGATGACCTTGAAGCACTCGTACCCCCAGTGATTGCAGGCTATGTGGGTTTCCCGAGTCAAGGTGTGTGGAAGCAGGATGGCTCACTCCAGAACAAGCAAGCGTTTATCGGCCAGATCAATGCGATCGTACAAACCAACCTGATTGATACCTCGCATGGAAGCTCGAACGACCGAATGGTGATGCACAACATCAAAGCATCCAAAGGTGCGAGCGGGAGCCCGATTCTCGACGCGAATGGTCATGTGATCGCTTTACTAAACTCCGGGGAAATGTTTGGTATCGTTGCGGGATTGTCTGATGAAGGAGAAGTTGAAGCAACACCAATTTGGTCAGGATTCAACGGTGGTGTGCGGGTGGATATTCTCGCTCGGTACATCGAGTCTCTTGGATTCAAGATCAACTAAGGAAGGCTGGACTCACATGAGATCTACACCGCATCAATCAGGCTCGTTGCGAGTACATTCTCGAGGATACAGCCTGGATACTCTCATCTCCGTGATCGCAGTAATCGCTGTCTTCGGCGTCGGAGGCCTTTGGCTCTGGGACCACTACAACGAGCCAAGACAAGAAGGCGACCCGATCTATCTCCCACAGACACCAGAGACGCCATCAACAGCTCTGAGCAACGAGGATATCTTAGGTAGGTTGCTCGAAGCAATTGATCGACGAGACTACAGCGTCGTAGAGACTTACGCGAGTTCCCTTTTCCGACACCGGGATGATCTCGACATGACTCCCGCTGTTCAGGGGCTTCGAGATCCAGTCATCCGAGCTGCTCATGACGGTGATGTCCAACTCTTCAATGCGCTACTCGTTGCCAAGCCAGCATTTGGAGCGACAGATGAGCAGGGGCGTCGTGCGATCCATATCGCAGCTGTTTACAACCACGATGAACTCATAAGGTGGCTGCACGAGCATGTAGGCATAGATGTACATGACCCACTGCTTGGGACAGGGGAGACGCCTCTTCACCTCGCGGCAGTAAGCGGGTCACTCGATTCGATTCGTACTCTTCTTGAAATCGGAGCAGACCCCACTCGGCGGAGTGCTCGTGGACGGAATGTGATGCACTCCATCATACGAGCTGGTCGTCAGGACTCCCTGGAACTACTTCAGAACTCACTCGGTCGCGATCAACTCTATCTGCTCGTTAACGCAAAGGATTCTGAAGGCGCAACTCCGTTACACCTGTCTGCCGAGTCGGGAAACATCCTCCTCACAAAGCAACTTCTGCAACTCGGGGCGGATCCATCGGCCATCGATAATGCTGGCCTTACCGCCTTGCAGTATGCAGAAAATGGGGCTCACGACGGGATTTTCAAGATGTTGAGCAACTGAAACGGCACTTCCTCATCAACTCAGACACATCCCTCACAACCTGTGAGACAAAAATCATCGCAAAATAAGGCCCCTTGATGCAATCCTTCGTTTGAGGTGCGTCTGAGAAGGTGTGGGACGACTCAAGTGATTCGTCCAAGTACGACACCTGATTCAACAAGGGGTTTAAAGATGTCCACTTCAAATGAACAAAGCACACTCGGCACGATCTTCGGTTGGGGCGGAGCGATTCTTGGCTTTTTCGCGGGAATGAACACCGGAGAGATTGGGCCGGCGATTGTCGGCGCGATCATCTTTGGGTGCATCGGGTTCATCATCGGACGATTCGTCGAGTGGGTTGTTGCACGAGTTATATTCGTAGGCATTCTCATCGTCATGTTCGCAATCAGCCCGCTCGGCAGATTTGTATTCGCAGCCATCAACCACATGACGAGCAATGGCTCTTAAATGAACATGGCTCGCAGTATCCGTGTTGGCTTTTTACCTTTGGCCTACTGCATCAAAATGACTTTGAGATCATTCTCAAGAATGCCGTTGTCAAAATCAAGACAACGGCATTCTTGCACTCACTCCGCGGATTCCCCAAACACAAACTATCTCAATCCTAGAGCTTAAAGAACCTCGCCTGAGGGCAGGTAATCCTGGCACCACATAGTCGAAAGCAGCGACCGGTGCCCAAGACACTGCCTGACTACCGTTATGTCGACGCCCTGAACACGCATTTCGCTTGCGTGTGTTCTACAGACCATGTGCATGCGAGCGCTTGTGGATTCCCGCACTCGCGCTGGCTCCGCAGTCTGGTATGCCGTCCGCGCATGCAGGCCGCACTCATCGTGCTCGCCGACGCTCCGCCTGAGGGGATGAGCACTAAGGAAACGGTCGAAGCGATGGCCAGCCGCAATCTTTGAACCAGTCCCGGTGGCAAAGCGCCCGAGGCCAGCCTCTACGCCAGCATCATCCGGGAGATCGCCAAGAAGGGCGAGCAAGCCAGATTCAGGAAGGTTAGCCGGGGGCGGTTCGTGCTCCGATAAGGCTGATCCCCGGCGAAATTCAACGCTCTGGGACTCCCCAGGGCGTTTTCTCGTGCCCGGGAACCCTTCTCGCTTAAGAAGCGTACCTTTCAGAGCGACCTTGACTGGGAAACGATCGCTTCTTAGTGTAGAGCACTGGTAAAGGATCCTTGCCCACCCATGCCACGAGTCACCGGGACATATAGAAAGATACACGCCGCCGGGCACGAGGCGCAGGCCTTCATCCCCGCCCCCCTGCCGCCTGCGGATCCCCCGCTCAAGCTCAGCCCGGAGCTCAAGCAGCTGCACGCCCAGGCACTCGTCGCGCTGGGCCAGCTCAATGTCGCGGGCTCGATGGTCCCGAGCATCGACTGGTTCCTCTACGGGTTTGTCCGCAAAGAGGCCGTCACCACCTCCCAGATCGAAGGCACGCAGGCCACGCTCCGCGATGTCGTGGAGTTCGAAGCCACCGAGCAGACCGAACGACCCGAGGATGTCGAGGAGGTCTGCAACTATGTGCACGCGCTGAGCTTCGCGCGCGACGAGCTGAATAAGCCTGACAGCATGGGATTGGGCGTGGAGCTGATCTGCATCGCCCACCGCATCCTCATGACCGGCGTGCGCGGCGAGCGAAAGCAGCCGGGCGTCGTACGCGATGTCCAGAACTGGATCGGCAGCAGCCACTCGGGCAGAGCCACCTTCGTGCCCCCACCGCCCGAGGAAGTGCCCGCCCAGCTTCAAGCGCTGGAGCACTGGATCCACCAGGACGACCCGCTCCCGCCGCTGGTCCGCGCCGGGCTGGCGCATGTGCAGTTTGAGAGCATCCACCCCTTCCTCGACGGCAACGGGCGTATCGGGCGCCTGCTGATCGCGCTGCTGCTGGAGCACTGGGGGCTGCTTGAGCACCCGTTGCTCTACATCAGCCTGGCGATCAAGCAGGACCAGCTGGAGTACTACGAGCGGCTCAGCGCCGTGCGCAAGAGCGGCGACTGGGAGGGATGGACCGCGTACTTCCTCCGGTGCGTGCATGACGCGGCAGACGATGGGGTGCGCACCGCGCGCGAGCTGCACACCCTTGTCAGCGCCGATCGCGAACGCGTCGTCGGGCACGAGTCCGCGACCATCGCCGCGGTGCGACTGATGGACGCCCTGCCCGCACAGCCGATCGTGACCGTGTCCAGCGTCGCCGAGGACCTTGAGGTGACCTCCCCCACCGCTCGAAAGGCGATCGAGCTGCTCGAGGCCATCGACATCCTGCGCGAAACCTCGGGCAAGCAGCGTGACCGGGTCTACAGCTACACGGCCTACATGCAGCTGCTGAAAGGCAGTGAGTAACTGCAACGGCACGACCATGATCGCGCTGTATGATCTACCGTACTTGTAGCCAAATGCTCCATCGATCGCGGCCAGGGCTTCATCACCTGCCAGACCCTTGTGATGTTTCTCGGTACACCACGCAACCGATCGATATTGGCGTGCGATGCTTTGTCGCCCAAGCGCACCCGACGCTCAGCTAAAACTGTAAAAAAGCCGGCGTCTTTCGACACCGGCTTTTCAATAGTGGTCCCGCAACCCTCTTCGAAACTCCGCGCGAGACACTTTCGGCGTATCCCACATTTTCATCAGTTCGCTGGTTTCAAGCGAACCCTTTGATCGAGTGCATTCACAGGCAGGCGATGAACCTGCGTTAGCTCTGAATCGCATTCCCGGCAATATTTTCACTATATGTTGTGCGATGAACCAACTCTGCCCTTTGCATTATATGGCTTCTGGCTGACTCGCAAGCAGAGTGCCACAAAGCGATTAACCGGTGCTTTCTCAGTATTTAGCAACCATTTTTGTAGCCCACCAAGAACGCACTGATATCAAAGAAATTCAAAACCCCATCTTCATTAATATCTGCTGACAAATGGCCTGCGAGGTACTCCTGAAGAAACATCGATACATCAAAGAAGTTGAGCACGCCATCGAGATCGAAGTCAGCAAGACAAGAGACTCCAACGAGCACTTGATCTGATTTATACAGTACCCTGAAGCGAAGATTGCTCGGGATTCCACTAATGTAAACATTCTCAAATCGACCTTGAACGGTTGTTCCAGCCAGGATGGGCAGTGTCCAAGACGATTCCATAGCAAGATCCGGCCGTACACTGAGCTGCAATGTTCCGCCGAGCGTGATTTCTCCACGAACATCTATAAAATCGCTATCAGTCGCATCTACCTCGTACTCGAGCTTTGAGGTCTCAGCAAGCTCAAGAAATCCGGCGACTGAAAGAGTTCCAAGCCCTCCCGCAGCCATTAACCCTGGAGCAATGGTTCCATAGGCGATGTAATCACCATCAATAAGACCAACTCCCTCGATGCGTTGCCCTGCACCTGAGACCAATGGGTATGAAGAGTATGTGGATATACGCGACTTATCCCCAGGAGCCCAAAGACGAATGATTCCTTCCCCCTGGAGTGGGACGCTTTCCCGGAAATACCCCCAAACAACCGAGGCTCCTGCGGGATCCAGTAAAGGGTTCACATCGACTACGCCGTTGTTTACTGGATTGATGTGACCAAACCCAAACTCTCCTAATCTCAACACCTGAATGTGAGCGTCACACTCGGCATCCAGAACACCTGCAAAGCCCTGAACCGTAACTCGCCCACCATTCTGTGTCGAAAGGCGGCCACCAAAAATGCCACCGATTAACTCGATGTATGACCCTTCCCCATCAACGAACACCTGACCTGATTTGGATTGAGATACAAAATCAAGGACTAGATGCGCCCCGTTAACACATTCGATTACCCCATGATTTACTCTCTGATAAGGATCTGCATTATCTGCTCCACGCAGAATCATGCGCTGTCCCTTCGAGTCCGCACTGATCCGCCCGTAGTTCTGCATGTTTACACTCATGACACCAGCCCCACGAATGACCTGGCCATTCCCAATCACAAGGTGCCCGTTGTGCAATACTCCGATTGTGGCGAAGTTGTTAAAGGGGTCGTCCATGACGACTTCACCCACGCCATCAAGTCGCCCATTCGAACCAAAGAACATACCCGGATGACTAACTGTCCCCACTCGTCGCAATGTGATCGCACCATGGTTCGTGAGGGTATTCACAATATTCATATCTTGATTGACGAGATCCAAGTCACAGAAAAGTACGACATCGTTGAAAGAGACAGGTCCGCTAACTGTAACTACCCCACTGTCTAATGCCTGAACAACACCACCGACTATTGTCGAGTTAGATAAATCGATCTCAGAGTCAGCCCCGATGGCTTTAAGAACACCATTCTCAGACTGTACGATTTCGGTATTATTAAACTTGAGCACCCCACCATCGAGCGCCTCAGCTACACCATCGTTGGTTAATACCGAATCTTGGAAAAGAAGTGACTCACCGCGGGCTTGGCTTCGAACCGCCCCTTGGTTTAGCAATGACACAGAAACCATCCCTCGACCATGCAGAAGGTGACCGGATGATTGCGATAAACTGACATCGGGAAATGAGAAAAGCGATGAAGTGGAGTCACCAAGCTCTAGCTCACCACTACCTTCTAGATGAGTATCCTCACGAATCCGTAGAATACTTGCAGACTCTACGCTTACTTTCGCGTTGTTGACGATCGTTCCAGCGAACTCTGCCGCCTCAATACGCACATCAGACCCTGCATCGATCTGCAGATCTCGCAGCTGCACAATATCGGAGAAGCGAGCAACTCCACCGTTAAGAGTCCTCAAACGCCCCCCTGTCAATCCTCCGATTGTGAATGATGCCAACGAACCGAAGCCGTCAACATCCAGCACACCATCATCGCTCTGCTCGATGACGCCAAAAGCTGTGAACACGCCACCTCCAAGCACAGAGATAATCCCATTGTTTCTGAGTAGGCTTCCGCGATACTCAAGGTTTCTTCCGACTCCTTCTACCGAGATCTGACCGTCGTTGACAAGGCTTAGACGAAGTGTGCCGCTGCCAAGAATTCGATGACTTGAGGCATTGGTGATCTCGGTGCCCAAATGCGCGGCCAGTTCACCACTGCTTACATCATCGCCCAGTACAACAGTCCCACTCCCAGTGAGCACGGCGCTGTCCTGGAAGACCATAACGCTCCCATTGATGAGTTGCACCCGCCCCTCGTTCCATAGAGATGACGCCAAGCTCAGCGAACTTTCTTGATCAAGAATGAGTTCAGCCTGGGCATTCAGAATATGAAGCGATTGAGCAGTCGCATCCATGTTCACTGACACTCTATATGGATTCTGGAATCCGAAATAGACTTCATCAACTAGAGTCGGCACACGACCAATATCCCAGCGGGTAGGGCTGTGCCAGTTGCCATCAACTCCCGTGAGCCAGGAAACCTCATCTGCTCGTAATTGTGGGCACACCAACCCTAGAAGAATGGCTCCCATGACCCTCAACAGTCTCTTGCTCTGATCAGCTTCGCACATGAACACGAACTCCGTACCTTCATGAAAACAAAAATTGAGACCCTCAGTATCGTACACTCGTGCGACGCTATTCCGCAATGGACTTGGATGCTCTCTACCAAGTATTGTGAACTCCATCACACACTCTCCGCACCCACCGCTCTCAAGACTGCTCGAACAACACAGATCTTGGCTTCGACTTATCGGGCACGCACGGACACCACTCGCACTCATCTGCGGAGGAACTAGGTGGGAGAGTACAGAGAACAATGCATACAATAGATTGGAAACGGATTAACAGAACTTCTTGACACGCCCAGCCACACACTGTGACCCGAAGCTCTTCTGGCTCGATATCAGGGGCCGCGAGTAATGGAAGGCGGCATAATTCACCTTCCAGTAACAATATCACGGAGCACCATTAAGTACCGGACCATTACTGAGGAGGCAGGAGTTCGTTGAGCTCTCGAATCGATTATGGAGAGCTCAACTGAGCAACACATCAAACACATGCATAGAGCCACACCATTATCCAAACTAAGGCTTTACTGTGTTTGCAAATGTTGCCTGGATCTCCCCAGCAGTTGGAAAATCTCGTTTACCCGCTGCGATTCGTTCAGCGAGCAACTGCTTTATTGGCTGCAATACTGTCCAATGGTCTGCCCCATTCACGACAACGGTCTCCATCGGGACACCGAACCCGAGTGCCTTGCGAGCCATCGACTCGGCGGGCGCAGTGTACTCATCGCCACCTTCGATATAGAGAACCGGACACTGGATGTACTTGGTGAATCGATCGGGTGACCGGAGTTCGATTTCAAGCATCGAGCTGGTTTCGTACGGCTCAACCCCGTAACCGCCACGAAGTAGTACAACTGAACTCATATCTGCCGCACCGCCGAAGCTCACCACCCCAGCCGGGATATCGGTCAGCATGGACGCGAGGAGTACATTGGTACCGCCAGTGCTGTGCCCCATGAGGAAGATCCGGTCGGGATCTACATCCGGACGGGAGGCGACATGCTCGACCGCGGCGACGAGATCGTCGACCTCGCCATAGAAACACTCGAAGACCCCCGGGTTGCCATGCTCGCCTCGGACAGCCGGCAGAAACACCACGAGGTCCTGATCGAGGAACTGGCGGACGCCCTGATCGTCATACGCGGGGTGCTCGTCGGCATAGCCATCGAAAATACCGCCGAAGCCACCGAAATCCCAAATGATCGCGGGCTTCTTCTGACCGTAGGTCACCTTCGTCGCAATCGCACTCATTCGACCCAACGGCCCCTCGTAACTCGTGTACTCAAGTTTCGGGTGCGTGAGCGCGGGAAGCATCTTCTCGTCGAACGGCTCGTTCGTGATTAGGACCGTGGCGTGATCATCGCGGGCCTCACGCAGCGAGACTGGCCAAGGACCGGTGTGCGCCTCGATCGCATTCTGGAGCTTCAGCGCGAAGAAGACGAAGCCACCGACACAGGTGAGGAGGACCGTGGCAAGTACAACGAGTATGATGATGATCCACTTCTTACTCATGATAGCATTTCTCGCAACATGCATTTTCTTACTGAAGAACCATCATGTATACTAGCTGTTACTTGGCCTTTCCACCTTTACCCCAAGATGATCCTCAACCTCTTTGATAAGCAGGGGATCCCAGCCATTTCGCTCAAGCCATGCCTCTCGCAATTTCCCCCATCGCTTTTCCGCAGGGTTATCCGGGGATGCCGGAACTTCATCAATATCCTCATTTCCTAATTGAGTGTCACACCTCGGACAGTCATCCATACTCTGAAGAAACCCCGTGGGATAAAGCCCTGATGTATTCTTCCAAAGTAAGCCACATACCGGACAGAAATAGTCGCCTGCTTCATTGAAGTGCACGGTCACTTCTTCGCCAAATGACTTTACGATTTTACTAGGCATTTAGTCACTGACTCCTTCTGGCCGGACAGTGGTAAAGAAATCTTGACCCAATACATAAGCCTCTGGATTTTGCCGATGGCCAATCGTGTACATAGTCTTCAAGAGCCCATCATCTGGACCTTCGACAAACTTAATAACAAAGTCGTGCGTCACTCGATCATACACAACCTTCTCCCACGGTTCATTCTGACCTCGACGTTTCCATCCAACTAAAAACTGTGATCCCGATGGCTGTGGCCCCTGAACAGAACTAAGAGAAAATGCACGCTGAGCGTAATCAATCGGATTGTCTATCCTTCCCACGTACTCATGGGCGTGCTTCTTCCAATGCCCCTGATAGTAGTTCATTATCCTCTTTTGAGAATCACTCAAATCTTGACGGCCAGTGTATTTCCCTCTTGTCCAAATATTGCCACCTACTCCAATGTTCGAATTACTCGACAGCAACAGTTCCTGAGCCACCGCCCCAATGTCTTGGGGCGCCTTAGATGGATAAGCTGCGACCATCTGCTTGAATGCCGTGACCTCATCAGCACCTTCAGTTATCTGCCAGCTTACGAACGACATCATCTCTTCGATGTCCAAGCAATCATTGTGAACAAGGACTGCACCCGGCCCTACCGCATAAGTATGCCAGTCTTTGACTTCGAAGTTGTAGACTCTATACCCCTCACTTGCTGGCGGTGCGCGTTCTCGGCGTGACCCGATGAGCCTGAACTCGTTTGTTCCGAGAACAGACTCAAGAAGTGTTCCAGCAGCGACCTTATTCGCGGGAACAAACTCCCCGAGCGACGGAAGATAGAACGGGTGATTCGGTGTTGTCGTGAGCTTGAACGACGCTCCGTCTTCGCCCACGACATCAAGCTCTATCACTTCGGACTTGTATGACTCGAACAACCGTACGACAGGCTTGTACCCACGCTCACCAGTATCTGGATCCTGCGAGAGGACCTGGTTACCCACTTGGATTTGTTCAATGGGAACTAGCCCACGATCTGTGTGAACCAGAGTCCCAGCGATGAAGCACTCAGATATCCGTGACATAAACGCCAGATGTGAATCCGGTCCATTATCGAGCGCCCGGAGCTTGACCATAATATTTTCAGGTACCCAGTCAAGGGCATCGAGCTTGGTGATCACCTGGCGTAAAACCGCAACCTTTGAGACTGATGACATCGCTTGCCCAGCACCGTAGGTCGACACCGCCACAACCACCTCAGCTGCTATTCTACCAACAACCCTGCCACCCTCATAGTTGTCCATCACATCCAGCTCTTCACGAATGGCACGATAGATATCAACCGAGAACATCAAGGCTGTGTGAACCTGCTCGCTGACCTCCTGAGTCGCCTCGTGATCACCTGAATAGGCACGATTGACTAGCTGATACTCATCACTGACGACATCACTGACAAAGTCGACCACGAACTTGACTTGCTCATAATTCGCAGTGAGCACAGCCTGATCATCCGCGAGAAGAACTTCCTCTCCATTGGCCAGACGAAGAGCTACCGGAAGTGGGCCATAGTTGTTGTTCAGGTACCAATAGAGGTCCCAGAGATCTTCGACTCCTTGCCAGATTGAAACGGGATAATCCCTGAACATACCTACAGCAACACCGTGCATATAACTCGCAAAGCCATAGCGACCATTGCCCGAAAGGACATGATTTGGATTCTGCTCGTAGAACTCATCCATCGTTACCCACATAGGGATGAGATCATTGCCTTCAACTGCTGAGACATAGTACTTTTGAAAGCCGCCTACAGCATTATCAAATGGGATGAGATAAAGCTCTTTTCCACCAATTAAAATTGAGGTCGTATCAAACTCTGAACTCAATGCTACTGTGTATAAGAACGGGAAGATCTCACCACCGCCAGTTTTCTTCGTGAGCGTCGAGGACTCTACCGACAGCAGAGCACCTTCGAAACTGGTGTAATCCTCTTCTGTGCGAGTATAGATACGGCCGTGGAACTGCTCAGTGCCTGGTACGAGCTCCGTTATGATGAACTGCCGTGACGAATCACCGAGTTCAGGCATGAGCAGCGAACCGGTCAGCGAATATCCACCAACGCCTCCATCTGGGGGCAAGAGCTGATTTAGATATACAAAAGTCGTTTCATTCGCGTCCCAATACTCAACTCCATGAAACACAAGATGTAAGTTGCTCACTATCAACTCTCCATCTTGATCCCATGCCGTAAAACTCAATGCAGATGTTCCGCCAGCAAACTGAGATGCAGTGATCCCAGGCGCATGTATAATGAACTCAATGAACTCCTCAGGATATTCAACACCAATGTCGATCGTACGCTCATACACCGCCCGGTTGCCCCAGCGATTTTCAGCAATGAGCGAGAAACTGTTGTTCCCAGGATTGAGCGGGACATCAGTGATCGTTTGCGAGAAGCTACCAGAGAAAGGCCACGGCCCCCATGCGTTTTGGTAGGCCAACTCCTTAGTTACATTCAAGGGAACTTGGATCTCGACATCCTGACCTGCCCACTCGTAGACGAGAGTGACGGATTGAACCGTACCATCCGGGCCTTCGATGAAGGCGGAACCACGATCTTCAACAATACCACTAATCAGAAGATCACCAACAAGCCCAGTGCCATCAGCAGTTGGCCTCGGATTCTGAATCGCTATACCCGCCCCAGGAAACTCTGGAACTGGCGACGAGATGCGAGGAGATGTAATCACCTTCGTGATCGACGAGTCTTCAAAAAACTCACGCGCTTGAAAAGTCACAAACTGTGAGCTTTCTGTGTCTGCTTCCAGAATATCGAGCTGACTTACTCCGCCAACCGGCGCTTGCACAGTGGTATAGCGAGATTTATCGCACGCAAGCGCTGCCGTTAGCGGCCTTGTGAAGAGCGGCCCCTGATAGTTAAAGCTGTGATTATACCGCGAATCCGTGCTCTCATGATGCGGTACGCGCTCCACAAAGAGTGGGATAACAGTAGCACCGTCATATCCAATTTCTTTGAATGAATACATTCGACCTAGCCGAATCAAGTCTCCACCTTCACTCAAATCGCGAGAATCACGAGCCATGTAAGACGGCTTTGTCCAAATCCTGACCCCTTCATCTTGGAAGTAGTTCACATCACCATTATCCGCCAAAGTAAAGGTCGCCGGACCAACATAATAGGACTCAAAGACAGAGATATTGTGACCGTAATAAAACACCACACCCACATCATCCATCTCTGTGACCCAAGCCTGGTCACCATAATCTACTGCTAACGCAACTGCCTCGAAGACATTTGCGGTCAGGTAATCATCGCGATCATCGTCTGCCAGCAAATCGTAACCGTCAGCAAAATCTGGAATACCGTCAAAGTCCGCATCCGCAGCTCCAACATGCACCTTGCTACTGCTTTGATAATCCACATGTGGAACATCCACAGATTCGCCTTCAGAGATAAGGCCATCATTGTTCTCGTCCACAAGTAGATCAAGGGTTCCTAAATACACTAATCCATACTCGGAGTTGAGCGCCCTGATACCACTCTCTCTGTCATACCCCCCAAAGAAGACCGCATCTGGGTCATAAACCCCAACTTTGTCGATGTCTTCCGAGTACCACGAAGTGTCATAGGGAACGCCAGGAGGATACAGCCCAAGATTCCCTAACCCGATAGAGAAAAACGAATAATTATATCCATAAAAGCGATTCTCGGCGGGTATGTCATCATTATATTGCCTTATGTACTCACCTCTTACCCGGTACATGCCGTTGATCAAAGTAAAAGGAACCCCAATGTCATCACACAGATCATAATGTGTCTGGTAACTACACAACCCCTGCCCAACAAAAACACGGTCGGCGAATATGTACTTTCCTATAGACCCCGGGTAGTTATCAAGTCCGTGTATGACATTCCCGTTGGACTGCAGTGTGTCTACTTCATAGGTCAAAAACTCATACTCCGCAATCCCGAAATCCGCTGGATTAAGCAGATCGGCCCCTGCCTCATCTTCACTAGCGTTTGAGACGCCGTCGCCATCCGAATCTTCGTTGCCGTCTGAGACACCGTCTCCATCAGAGTCACTATTGTTTGGGTCCGTACCGATGACCACTTCCGTAGAATCGCTCACTCCATCGCCGTCTGTATCCTGATCGCCATCAAGTATCCCATCGCTGTTTGAATCGGGGTCGAGCGGGTTCATGCCCAAAACGATTTCGATGCCGTCAAGTGCGCCATCGCTATCCGAATCATCATCCGTGAGTAGGGTCCCATACGATGGCTCAATGCCATCTATCAGCCAATCAGAATCACTGTCCTCATTAAGTGGATCAGATCCCAAAGCGAACTCAACCGAGTTTGTCAAGTTGTCATTGTCAGGATCTTCATTTCCATCAATCACTCCGTCCCCATCTGTATCTAGCAGTGTCGGATTGGTTCCAATGGAGATTTCTTGAAAAACTGTTAGACCATCAGCATCTAGATCCGAGTTTCCATCTTGTGCCCCCCCACTCGATGTTGGACTTAGAGGATCAAGCCCATGAGCCACTTCAAACCCATCGTTCAGACCATCAAAATCGGTATCTGGCCGCAACGGGTCTGTCGCGTGCAACGATTCCTGGGAATCGCTCAGTCCATCATTGTCTGTGTCATACTTGATCGGATTAGTGTTAAAAACATACTCAATCCAGTTAACTAATCCATCGCCATCAAGATCTTCATTTGTATCACTCACACCATTCATATCAGTATCAACAAGCAATGGATCAGTCCCAATCTCGGCCTCCAACTTGTTGGGGAGCTGATCGCCGTCAGCGTCTTCTTGGCCATCGAGAATGCCATCATTGTCGGTGTCTAAATCGAAGGGGTTTAGCCCCAACTGATCCTCATACGCATCAGTCAACCCGTCATAGTCTCGGTCAAGATCACCATCTGATATGCCGTCGCCATCCGTGTCTCCCAAAAGCGGATCCGACCCCCACGAAACCTCTGAACCGTCCCGGATACCATCACCATCAGTATCAGGATTGTTTTGATCCGTGCCGAGCACACACTCTTCAACATCACTAAGGCCATCAGAATCGGAGTCGTGCGTACTGGTTGGATAGCTCTGATTATTGAGCCCATTGGTACCAAACTGAGACTCACAAACATCCGATACCCCATCACTGTCTGTATCTCCCGGCCCTGGCACAACGGTAATGAGACTGTACTCTTCGTACAGACAACCAGCAGAACCGTCGATTGAGTATGTCATTCGGACACTAATGAGCCCGGAGAATCCGTTTATAGCGCAGGAGAACTGTGAGCCGTTCGGAGACGAGAACAAAACTCGGTGAGCTCCGTCAAGAATTTCCCATGCTTGAACTGCTCCAGACGGATTAATACTCGCACTGAATGTCACTAACTCGCCAAACATAGGGTTCTCATTGCTGACAGCAATGTCTGCACTACCACACGGCACGATATCGACAACGACTTTCGCCCATTTGGGATTACCACATGTGTCCTGATACCAAGCGCGTACGAGCAGCGTCCCCTCGACGCCAGCAATCGGTGAGTAGGTGAAGGTATCTCCAGAGTTGTTTGCGCCGTTTGTTGACCAGCTCGTGAGATTCTCTGCTCCACCGACGATCTCCCAATCAGTCATCGGAAGAGAAGCCACGATATCATGCGACCCGAAGCTAACCGCAGGATCATCGAGTGTGAACTCGGGAAACGGCGTCAGACACGGTCCCGATACAGCGCTTTGAGCTAGCGGAGCCCAAGGAGAGATGGAGCCGTTGTACTGCTGGTACTGTGGCTGACGAGCACCATAGAGGTCTTGCCACTCGATTAAGCCCTGAGCAGCTGCCTTTTCCAAGAGTGAAGAGCCGAGAATGACCCACTGGTCCGTCGAGTGGACCGTTTGATCTGCGGTCGTGAGTGAATCGATAGCATCGAGATCCTGCCCACTTGCGCTTAGTACAGCGAGAAGGTCCTGAGTATTGACCTCTCCATCAAGGACGACATCCGTTTCATCTGCCGGCTGAATGGGGTGACCGATAGCGCTGGATACCGCAAGCGCGTCAAGGTAGTTCACCACTTTGTCTTTGTTGACATCTACGGTTGGCATCGGAACCGAACTCAAGCGGATCGGCTGCCCGGCAGATTGCTGAATAGCGTTGTAGTTGGAGCCCGTGTCTATGACTCGCCCAGTACTCGTTGAAAACGCGACCCATCCGGATGAGTAGACATCTTGATTGTTGAGCTTGAGAGAGCGGATGAGAACATCGCCGTACCCATCACCATCTACATCACCAATCCCTCGTCCAGACCAGAGCAGGAATGTATCCTGTGGCGCTGCAAGGACAGAAATTTGGCTGTAATCAGCCCCATCATACACAAAGGCCAACCCGAGACGACCTGGCTCAATTCTGGCGAGGGGTGCGAAGATGATGAAATCATGGACCCCGTCACCCGTGAGATCATCGAGAATCAACGCCTCATACCCGAAGAGTGAATCACTCACCGGAGACGAAAACTCATGGATCTGGGTCGCTTGACCGCCAGATATCAGTCCAACAACACCGTCTGTGGAAGTTCCGGATAGCGATGGGTCTCGAACGAGAACATCATCTACTCCATCACCGTCTACATCTAGTCCCGCGAAGATTGCGGGAGGAAACAACAACTGAGCTGAAGTGAGTAGTACGAAAACCCATCGACCGAACGCACCCAACATGGAACTTCTCATAGACAATCATCCTGCATTAACCGCACTCATGGCATCTCAAGAACACATGAGGAGCCAAGACATTTGCCTCGGCTCCTACCGCACGAGCATCATACAGATTTGTTGACGACAAACAAGGCTCACAAGCTGTCTTATCTGCTCTATCTTCAGTGATCTCTTGCTTGTCCTTGGTTTTTCAACAGAACCCTCATCAACGGTCTGTGAAGACTCTGAGTATTGATTGCGGCTCGATGTGATCCAGGTACTCAATCGTCGTCATCAGCGACCGATGCCCCAGTTGCCGCTTGATCACCGCGATGTCCACTCCCTCAGCTCGCAGCTCGCTTGCGTGCGTGTGCCGTAAACCGTGCGCATGCACGCGTTTGTGTATCCCCGCCGCTCGCGCAAGCTCCGGGATCTTCCGCCGCAGGTACCCCTGACTCAGCGGCAATCCACTCCTGGTAATGAACAGCACCTCACCGCTTGAGTACCCCATGCTCCGGTGCTCTTGCATCCAGCCTTGGATCGCTTGGATCCCGATGCGATCAATCCCCACCGTCCGCGCTCGCCCGCCCTTCCCATGTAGCACCCGGATCGCCCCGCGATCCAGATCCACATCACACGGCCGCAATACCAGCGCCTCTGCGATCCGCAGGCCCGTCCGCCAGAGCAGCACGAGCAGCGCGTAGTTCCGCCGATCGGTCCACAAATCTGAGCCACATGCCTGCAGTATCGCCTCAATTTCGCGCCGCGTGAGCACCTCCGCCGGGTACCGCTTCTTCATGTCCTCTCCCTTGCTGAGCGTTTCCATGGATACGGATTGTCCGTAAAGTCGTATCCATCGTGTGATACCTCAGCGGGCGAGCATGGATCAAGCGCTGTCCGCTACTTTCCCGCTCCCCTTCCACCCCTCCGGCGGCGTGCCCCGGATGATCCGCACCACATACCAATCGCGCCCGCACCGGCGGCACGACTCGGGAAGCGGCTCCTCCTCGCCGATCAGCACCTTCACGCGCGTCTTGCCCCCGCACACCTTGCACGCGCCCTCCTTGCGTACGCGCTTCTCCAGCGTGCCAACGCGCATGCGAAGACGCGAGCTCACGGCTCCCCCTCTTCCTGCATCGACTGCTCGAGTCGTACGATCCGCTCGGCCAGATCATCAAGCTCGATGCTCTCGCGCGCAAACTTGAGGATGCTGTTGGACGCGGCCACCCGCGCCGCCCAGGTCGCCTTGGGATCGTGCATGATCCGCAGCAGCGTCCCCACCGCCGCCGCCGCTGATCGTTGCGTCAGCCCGATCGCCTGCGCAAACGCCTCGCGCCGCGCGTTGCGGTACGCCGTCATGAAGTCCTCACGGCGCATCCACCGGTGCAGCGTCCGCTCCCCCACGCCCGAGCTCTTGGCCGCCGCCGCGATCGACGGCTCGCGCAGCAGCGCCAGGATCGCCTGCTCCTGCGGCGTGCTCAGGCCCTCATCGCACTCGACCGCGGGAAGCTCCTCATCATGCTCGCTCATCGGGCACCTCCAGAATCTCTGCGAATCGTCCCAGATCCGCCTTGCAATGCGGCGCGACTTCCGCCTTCATGTGACACACGCGGGGGCGATGCCCGCCCCCCAAGGAGACCGCCATGAATGCACGCGCCAACGCACTCGCGATGGAGACCTACCGCCGACGCGCCGCCGACAACGCCCTGCTGATCCACCTGATCCAAGAGGGGCTCCAGACCCACGCCGAGGCCACCAGCCCCGAGCGAGTGAACTGGGACCGGACGGGCGACATCGGCCATGTCCGCAACGGGCTGATCGAGCTGCTGATGTTCATCAGCGGGCGCGAGCGGCTCGACATCGAGCAGCACCTCGACCAGACCCGGGAGCTTCCCGGCCCCCAGACCACCACCTGAAGCCCGCGTGTTGCGGGCTTTGTTGTTCAATGCACCCTTAGGAGAATCACCATGACGACCAAGAAGAAGACCACCGCTAAGAAATCCCCGCCCAAACGCGCCGTGTCGCCCGCGTCCCGCAAGGGTGCGAGGAAGGCGGCCACGCCCCCCACCGACGCGACCAACGCCACAGCGCCCGCCGTGGTACGCCGTCCGCCCAAGGAGCCCAAGGCCAGCGCCATGCAGGCGGCGCTCATCGTGCTCTCCGACGCGCCGCCCGAGGGGATGTCCACCACGCAGATGATCGAGCTCATGACCGAGCGCAAGCTCTGGACGAGCCCCGGGGGCAAGACGCCCGAGGCCAGCCTCTACGCGAGCATCATCCGGGAGATCGCCAAGAAGGGCGATCAGGCCAGATTCAGGAAGGTCAGCCGGGGGCGGTTCGTGCTGGCGTAGTATGCCTGCATGGCAAGTCTCTATATCAACAGCTTCCACCCACTGGCGAGCACGCGAGTGGGTGTTGCTGCAAGTGAAGCGCATGGGCTTGCCCCATTCATCGACGGCTCGATCCGTCGCGAGCCCGACTTTGAGCATCCGGCCCCCGCGATCACCTGCCTTTGCCGAGCAAACCGCTTCACGCCGAGGCTGCTCGCCGGTGATGTAGTCGCCTACATGACCATCAAACGCCGTTACCGTCAGCCATTGAGTCATCATCGCATGGTGTGCATCCTTCAAGTCGAAGATCTGTACAAATCGCACCGCGAAGCCGCGGACTGGTACACGAGTGCGGGTATGGAGTTGCCCAACAACCTGATGGTGCCCGGAAACAAAGCTAATCCCTTGTCTCGAAGTCATCAAGGGCATCGTCCAAAGAACCGTGCGTGCGGCACATGCGGGAGCCCGAGTAAGCGAGGTGGCTGCAGTCCTAAGGCGGGGTGTGGCTCGTCGCTCCACCGCGACTGGGACGCTGGATACAAACGCCGCGCTCGCATGTACGGTGATGTGGCCAGGTGCACGATCCTGTTTCTTGATCTGGGATGGACGGCTCCGAAAGTAACCGACGAGCTGCTGACTGATGTGTTCGGTAAAGTCCCCGCGACCCGCAATCCTGGCAAGCTTGACCTCAAGCTCCTCCCTAAGCTGATGAAGCATCTCAAGATTCATGAATGGCCTTCTTCCCAGTGAGGTTCTCCCAGCGCGTCACGATCACATCGCAGTACGCCGGGTCGATCTCCATCAACAGCGCGCTGCGACCCATCTGCTCGGCCGCGATCAGCGTCGAGCCGCTGCCCCCAAACAGGTCCAGCACCCGCTCGCCGCGCTTGGTCGAGTACTCCATCGCTCGCGCCGCCAGCTCCACCGGCTTCTCGGTCAGGTGCACCATCGACTGCGGGCTCACCTTCTTCACCGGCCACACATCGGGGATGTTCTTGGGCCCGTAGAACTTGTGCGCCGCCCCCTCACGCCACCCGTAGAAGCACCACTCATGATCGCCCATGAAGTCCTTGCGCCCCAGCACCGGGTGCATCTTGTGCCAGATGATCGCCTGGCTGAAGTACAATCCCGACTGCTTGAACGCGCCAGGGTAGTTGGCGATGTTCGCGTAGCCGCCCCAGCAGTAGAAGGCCCGCCCCGGCTCGAGCGCACGAGCCGCGTTGCCAAACCACGACAGCAGCATGACCGCAAACTCCTCGTCGCCCACGAAGTCGTTGGCGAGCGGTCGGTCCTTGGCCCGCAGCTTCTTGGTTGTTGGCTTGCTCTTTTCGGGGTGACGGGCCAGGTCCCGCTGCTGCATGTGCGTGCTTGCTTTGGTCGCACTGGCGGGAAAGGACGAGAGCCCGGCGCTGATCGCGTTGTTGGATCGCGGCTCGACGGCCACGTTGTAGGGCGGGTCGGTGTTGAGCAGCTGGACGGGTTTGCCTTCACACAGCCGATCGACATCGGCTTGCAGGGAGCTGTCCCCGCAGAGCAGACGATGATCGCCCAGGATCCACAGGTCGCCCGGCTTGGTGATCGGGTCGTCGGGCGCTTCGGGGATCACATCCGGGTCCGTCTCGATCCCGCCGTGCATCGCGCTGAGCTCTGAGAGCTGCCCATCATCAAACCCGAACGCCGCAAGCTCGGCGATGCTGTAGCCCAGGTCGCACAATGCTTCCAGTTCGACCTCCAGCAACCCGCGGTCCCATTGCGAGAGCTCGGCGGTGCGGTTGTCGGCCAGCCGGTACGCGCGGACCTGCTCGGGCGTGAGCTCCTTGGCGATGTGCACGGGGACCTTGTCGAGGGCGAGCTGTTGGGCTGCTTTGTAGCGGGTGTGCCCGCACACGATGATCCCGTCCCCGTCCACCACGATCGGCTGGCGGAACCCGAAGTCGCTGATGGATTGCGCCACCGCGTCCACCGCCGCGTCGTTGTCGCGTGGGTTCGCTTCGTAGGGGTGGATCGAGTCGATCGCCTTCATTTCAATCTTCATCCGTGAATCTCCTGTTGGGGTGAGTTGTTCGAGCGTGACACGTGACACTCCGTGACACGGTTTTGCACATAAGCGCCTATGCGCGCGCGTGTAGTGTCAACTCCCAGATCCGTGTCACGAGTGTCACGCTTCGCCGTAAACGCCCGTCGTTGCTGCACTTTCGGCGTGACACACTGAGTTTTTGGAGTGTCACCGAGTGTCACAAACGGGCTGAGTGTGTCACGCATCGCTCGACTCCTGCACTTGTTTGAGCTTTATGCCGAGCCAGATCCGGCCGATACCTGGCTTTGCCTCCCCAAACCCCATCGCCTTCACACGCGCGCCGAAGCGGTTTATCCTCAGCGACGCCTCACCGCTCTCTAGACACCAGCTCTTGTATGCCTCGTGCAGATCGCCCTTTAACACAGACACGCCTTCCGCCCGATCGCAGCACTCCTCGATGAACCGCCCCACCGTGTCACTCTCCGTGCGATACGAGCTCGTCGCGTGCATCACCGCGTCCGGGGGCTTGAGCCCCAGCTGCTGCCACGCGACGCACCCGCGCACCATCCACGCGAGGATCGCGCCCGACTCGCCCTTGAGCGTGTCGAGCAGCTGGGGATCACGCTTGGATTCGGGGATGGTGACCGCGAAGGGGATCAGGTGGATGCGCCGCCAGATGCCGTGGTCCACGCCGCTGATCTCCGGCTTGTGGTTCCCGTAAAGCAGCAGCTTGAACATCGGATCGAACTCCACCGGGTCCTGGCGCAGCCCACGCGAGGTCAACCGATCGCCACCCGTCATGTCCTTGATCCGCGCCTCCGCAAACTTCTGCCCTTCTTCGAGCTCGCTCGAGGTGGCCAGCCTTGCGCCGATGAGGGTGGATAGGAACGGGGACGGCCCCTCACCCGCGACCCGATCGCTCCGCGAGAGGATCTGCGCCGGGACCTTGCGCGCGTAGTCGCCAAGGATGTGCTGGAGGACCGACGCGAACACCGACTTGCCGTTGCAGCCGTCGCCGTGCATGAAGAACAAGCACTGCTCGGTGATCTCGCCGGTCAGGAGGTACCCGCACACACGCTGGATGTATTCGATCAGCTGCTCGTCGCCCGCGAAGACGGTGCTGAGGAACCGCTCCCAGATCGGGCACTCGCCGTCAGTCGCCAGACGCACCGGCGAGATCCGGCTGAGCAGCTGCGATCTGCTGTGTGGATGCTGACTGCCCGTACGGAGATCGATCGTCCCGCTCTGGCAGTTGAAGAGCATCGGGTCGGCGTCAAAGTCCGTCGGCCTGACCGACATGCTCGTGTCCGAGCGAGCCAGGAACAGGATCTCCTCGATCCCCCGCTTGGTGCATGTAGACCTGCGGTGCTTGGCGTCCGTGATCTCTTCCGCCGAGAGCTGCGCCATCGCCTCGGCGCGGAGCGGATCGCACGACCACCGGTTGGTGTCCCACACGAACCACCGCTTGGTGACCCCGCAGAACTTCGCGTCGTGCCCGAACATCGACACGAACCGCTTGGCGTTGCCCATGCCGGTGAGCTCGTATTCCTCGGATGCTGAACCAGCTCCGGACGGGCTTGCAGGTGCGTTGGATGGCTTGAGCATCCCATCGCCATACCCGCTCTCGAAGGTGCGTCTGGTTTCTTCGGGATCAAGCCCACATACTCGAGCACCACGCTCGCACAAGGTCCATGCGGCGGACCGCTCGACTTTCTTCTGCCCAAGCTCAAGTGCCGCGGTGTTGAGGGCGTCGTTCCGACCGGGCTGGGTCACCTCGCCACGCAGGAAACGCAGCGTCTTGCTGGTTACATCAACCGGGGGCGGTGCGGGGAGCTGTGCGATGATTACGGTACTGATGTCGCCGCTGCGATAGGTGTCACCGCCGAGCTCGTTGGGCTCTCCGGGCATCAGGATATGGCTCGACCCAACGCTCTTGGGAAACATCTCCGGCTGCCTCTCGCGGTTAAACCCCCACAGCTTGGACCACCGCACGAACTCGTCGGTCGGCATCGGGTCACGCAGCGCGAAGAACGCGTGCAGCCCCTTGCCGCCCTTGGAGGTATACACCACGGGCTTTGCGCCAAGGAATCGGCAGAGCGGGTCGAGCTGGTGGAGGTTTCCGCCGTCGTCGGCGTGATCGTCGAAGTCCAGGCAGCACATGCTGACCATGCCGTCATGGTGAAGGACCAGCCCGAGTCGGGTCGCACCGTCGATCATGTACGGTTTGCCAGCTTTGTTCGTCGATTCGAACCGCTCGTTGACGAGCGTGCCGGCGACAAAGGCGCTCATCGCGCGTCTCGTGTCGGCTACGTCTTTGATCCAGCCGATGTGAGACTCACCATCACCAACTGGTGTATGCAACGCCACGCAGGCATGGTCGCAATGCGGCCACACCCAGCGCAGGAAGTCCTCACGCGTCAACGCATCGGTCGCGTTGGATCCGGCCTCACCCCGCACAGCCGAGCTGCTTCCACTGGGAGACCTTGATCACATCGCTCTCCAGCGCCGGGCACACCGTGAAGTGCTCGCACCCAAGCTCGTGCTCCAGCATCGCCGTGAAGATCCGCAGCAGCGTGCGGCCCGCCTTGCTCGTCGCATCAACCAGCAACCGGTAGTTCTCGTCATCGCACCAGCTGAAGACCTCCATTCGCATCGCCACGCCGCTGTGCAGCGCCGCCGTCGCGACACGCGCCGTGGGCTCAATGGACTTGGCCAGCTCCAGATCGTCGGGACCGGAGAAGTAGAACGCGTACACCGTGGTGTTCATGCTTGTTGCACTCCTGCAAAGAGGAGGACGCCCCCGCCGCGCCACAAGCGGGCGGGGGACGCCTCCATAAAGCACCTATCCCGTCTGCTGACGGGTGGTCCGCGATTCAGTCACTTTTCTTGAGATCGCTGCACTTTGCCCGGATCAGATCGAGCTGGTTGCGGATCTGGCGGCGGGAAACGCCGAGGATCTCCACGAGGTTGCGCTCGCTGTGCACCCCGAGCAGCCGCAGCAAGGCTCGCTCGGAAGGGTCGAGCCGCTCAAGGCACCGCTCAAGCAGATCCCGGGCGTCGATCTGTGTTTCGACATCACGCCACTGGCGCGAGCACAGCTCGGTTTCCGGGGCCGAGCTCAGGGGACGCGATTGGTGATGCCCCTTCCGCTTGAGGCGGTTCGCATCGCGGAGCTGCTGCAACTCCCATGTGCTCAGGACCGCCTCCGTGAACATCTGCTCGGTGCCACGGTTGGGATCGAAGTGTGGCCAGCGCTGGATCAGGTGCAGACGCATGCCCTGCTCCAGATCCGCTCGATCATCAGATCGAAACGGCCAGCGCTTTGAAAGCTGGGACGCTCGGCAGGTGATGATGTGATGGATCGTGGGAAAAACGACAAAGCTGTGGCTGTCGGCCATCGGGGACTCCGAGGCCAACCGCTCACGGCGGTCAGTTCATCCGGTTAGATCGGTTCGTGACACTCATCACGCGTTCGACCGTCCGTCCGGCTGACTGGCTGGTTATGATCAGCTGGCCCGGACGAAGGCCTTTTTGTCTCATGTTGGAACAAATGAGACAGATTGAGACACGGCCACGCAAGCCACAAAGTCATGCGGAATAACTACTTAGTCGCCGCATCAACTTTTTTCCCACGGTCTCCAGGATGAGACATTTTTAGATCCACCATTGAACCCCAGTCGGATTTTCTACGGAGAGCTTCTGTCCCCCCCAAGTCACGTAGCCACCTGTAGACGGTGGCTTTAGAGGGTGGATCGCTCCCTTCAGCTATTAGCTCTTTGATGGCTTGGCTGACACCGCCAAACCGAATGACCGCATCGATGACTTCAGTCTTATTGAGCTTCGACGAGATGTACTTCTCGACCGAAGCTTTTACTTTGGTGTCCGCAATCGCATCTAATGAAACCTGCCCCCGCTCTCGCAGCCGATGATCCGCATCATGAATCGCATCAAGGAAAGATGAAGCATCAAGCACGAGCTTTCCCTTAACAGGATCAAGATAGTCAGAGATCGCAATCACCACCGGGATCCGATTGGGCCAGCCTCGATCATCAGGAACATGATCTGGCACGAGGACCACGGCTTTCCCCGCAGGTGGTACATTGGCCATCACTCGCGCCGCATCCGATTGCCCAAGCCCCCGAGCAAGGAGTAACTCACGGCTTCGCCCATTCCATTGAAAACGACCAAGCCTCCAGAGCCTCTGTGGATAGATCTCATTGAAGGCAGAGGTTACCTGAATGCTCTCCCTGATCACCGCGGTGAGACCATCGATGGACGGCTCCCAACGGACGCAATGCTGCTCTTCAACCTCGACTTGCACCTGCTCGTGACAGTTGATGAAGTATCGCGTGACTCCTTCATGCGAATCGGTGAATACTTCTTCTCGGTGGGCTCCATCGCATTCAGGGCAAGACGCAACCAACTGACCGCTAGCCTGAGAGATCAAACAGTGCTTCAACATGAAATCGAACACGCCCTCGGGCCACCTCTCGATTTCTGCATAATCGAATGACCTCCCCTGATCTTCAGAAACCGAGAGAACCAACCGAAGCACCTCACCTTCATTCATGTTGAGATCCCCCATCGCTTCAGGCACTTCTCGATGACTGTTCGCTGCTCCTCCGGTCGGTCCTTGAGATTGCATGTATGCGGGACCGTCACATCAAAGGACGCCCTGCTGTTCCGACCACGACCATCCCGGCCAAACACAATCGAGATCGTGACAGACCTCACCTTGATTGATGTCCTGTTGAACCGGCTTGGATTCAGTGACCGCTCGATCTCGCGATAGATCGCTCCAGATGGACTGCCTTGATCGCACTTTAGCTCGATGTATCCTGGCACACCAAGCTGCTCGATCCGCATGCGTGTGATGTCGACGGACTCAATTCCATCCCCGAGTTCCAATGGCAGTGAAGTACTTGATACGAAGAGATGGTCGAGTTGGTATGGTGGAGGTTGATGAACCTTTGCATCGAACTCCCAGTCGAGGATGCACTTACAGAAAACCCGCTGCATCTCTTCTCGTACCGTCCTGCCACCCTTGGCCGAAATGTCAAGCGATCCATTGGATCTGTTGTAGATGAATACATTCTCAAACGCGCTACGGCTCGATCGCAATACAAACCTGCCACCGTTCCCCTCGAACTCTGGCCGGCTATCGGGATAGTTGTCGAGATACGCAAAGAAGTAGTCGCATCCATCTGATCGCTCCTGGTGCTCTACCTTGCAGTACTTGCCCCGCATCTGCCTTGGTTCGTAGTACTTCTTGATCAAAGTTTCGAGTGATGCAATCTGCCTCCTCGTCGTGCGAGGATTGATACTCGGCAACGACACACACCGCTGCCAAGATCGCCCCCCATGCAACTGATCGGAGCGAGCAAACTGAGCCGCAGTCTCCATCAGCTCGGGCGCATTAATGAGGACAAACATCGCCTTACTCTGAAGGTTTTCTTGATCCGCGAATTCCGATACCAATGCAAGACGCTTCCACCGAATCTGCTCCAGCAACACCTCGGCTCCGCGCGGGCTGGATAGATAATGGATATCCTGAAAGACGAGCTGGATTGCTTGGCGTTCATCTTGTGGCAACTCCTGCCATGCCCCAAAGACCGGCTCGACCTTGTGCTTCGTCAGTGCATCCCAATCTACATCGAGCAGCACACCGCGAGCAGTGAAGAACTGCTGGAGGAGAGGGTTTGAGATCTGTTTTAGGAGTTTGCGGGGGTCGAATGCTGTCATGATTATTATCCATAACCCGTTGTAATCAAAAGCTCAACAGATGCCAAAGCAACCCCCTCCTCGTCCCATAATCATACTCCTTAGGCACTCTGACAACCCAGCTCAGAATCTCGTATAGTGGTTCTGCTCATCTCCCGCTAGTATTTCAAGCTCATGACGCGACCCAAACAACAACTAAATGAGACTGAGATTTGTGACCAATACATCACCCCAGCGATTCTGCGCGCTGGATGGGACCAACAACGTCAGGTTCGGAGAGAGTACTACTTCACCAAAGGGAAGGTCATCGTCCGCGGCAAGCTCGCAAAGCGAGGAGATCCGAAGAAGGCAGACTATGTACTCTTTGGGAAGGCAAACATCCCTCTCGCAGTTGTTGAAGCGAAAGACAACAAGAAGAGTGTGGGCTCAGGACTACCTCAAGCACTGGGGTACGCCACTGTGTTGGATATCCCCTTTGTGTTTAGCTCCAACGGAGATGCATTCATTTTCCACGACAGGACCGGCAACTCGGATCCTGTCGAACGCCAGCTCACACTTGATGAGTTCCCGAGTGAGTCTGAACTCTGGGCTAGATATCAAGCATGGAAGGGACTCACTAGTGAGACAATACCGCTCGTCCAACACCCATTCCATGAAGACTCGGATGGCAAAGAGCCTTACTACTATCAGCGGATAGCAATCCAACGTGTCGTCGAGGCGGTTGCCAAAGGGAAAGACCGACTCCTGCTCGTCATGGCCACCGGTACAGGGAAAACATACACCGCTTTTCAAATTATCTGGCGGCTGTGGAGAGCCAATAAGGCGAAGCGCATTCTCTTTCTGGCTGACCGAAACATCCTTGTGGACCAAACAAAGACGAACGACTTCAAGCCTTTCGGCCCTGTAATGACGAAGGTGCAAAACCGTACTGCTGACAAGTCGTTCGAGATCTACCTCGCTCTCTACCAAGCAGTAAGCGGGAACGAAGAAGAGAAGAACATCTATAAGCAGTTTTCTCGCGATTTCTTCGATTTGATCATCATTGACGAATGCCATCGTGGATCGGCCAAAGAGGACTCAGCGTGGCGGGAAATCTTGGACTATTTCAACGCTGGAGTTCACCTTGGATTGACAGCTACACCGAAGGAGACTGCTAGCGTATCGACCCAAACATACTTCGGTGAACCCTTGTACGAGTACTCCCTCAAATCCGGAATCGAGGATGGGTTTCTTGCACCGTACAAAGTGATCCGTACCGATCTCGACCGCGATCTTCAGGGCTGGCGTCCCCCCAAAGGAATGCTTGACGACAACGGCCAGGAGATCGAGGATCGGATCTACAACATCAAGGATATGGACCGAACCCTGATCCTTCCTGCGAGAGCCCAAATCGTGGCAAAGAGGATCTGCGACTATCTCGCTGAGGTTGATCCTTACGGCAAGACGATCGTCTTCTGTGAAGATATCGATCATGCAGAACGGATGCGATCCGCCCTAGTGAATGAAGTTGCACGGCGATATCCTGAAGAGAGAGACAATCTTGACAGATTCGTGATGCGCATCACCGGCGATAATCCCGAGGGCAAGCGTGCACTCGATGATTTCATTCACCCCGAGCGTCGGTACCCGGTCATCGCTACGACCTCGAAGCTGCTCACAACCGGGGTCGATGCAAAGACCTGCAAGCTCATTGTGATCGATCAATCCATCCAATCGATGATCGAGTTCAAGCAGATCATTGGGCGCGGCACACGCATACACGAAGATGCTGGCAAACTCTGGTTCACGATCATGGACTTCCGTAAAGCAACTGAGAAGTTCGCAGATCCTGAGTTTGATGGACCACCGATTATCGTGTATGACCCGGACTCCGAACCCGGTGGCGGAGGAGGATCCTCTGAGCCGGGAGATCACGATCCTGATCCTGATCCAACACCGGATGAAGGTAGTGGACGGGTGAAGTACACCGTCAGCGGACTTCAAGTAACCGTGCTCGCAGAGAGGGTTCAGTATTATGGGCCAGATGGCCATTTGATTACCGAATCCATCGAGGACTACACCAAGTCTACTGTCAAGAGTCGCTTTGACTCCATGCATGATTTTCTCAACAACTGGAGCCAAGCGAAGAAGAAACAAGCGGTCGTGGAAGAACTCGCTGAACAAGGAGTCTTCTTTGATGAGCTCGAGAATATCGTCGGGAGTGGGTACGACCCGTTTGACCTCATCTGTCATGTCGTATACGACCAGCCCCCACTTACACGCAAGGAGCGAGCGGACGGTGTGCGCAAGCGGGATGTGTTCACCAAGTATGGCGAAGAGGCCCGGCTGGTGCTCGATGCACTTCTCACCAAGTATGCCAAGGAGGGGGTCTTCCCCGACGACATTTCAGCCTTGCGGAACATTCCGTTCACGGAGCTGGGAACACCAGTCGAAATCGTCAAGCAGTTCGGCGGCCGATCAAAGTACGATGCGATGATCAAAGAACTTGAGGCCGCGCTCTACAGCAACGCTTCGTGATGCCTGCTAAGCTATCCTTTGGGTATCACCGGAGAAAGAATGGCACTGAGCACCACTGTAAAATCGATCCAAGACATCATGCGCAAAGATGTCGGTGTGGATGGCGACGCACAGCGCATCGGCCAGCTCGTCTGGCTCTTCTTTCTCAAAATTTGGGATGACCGGGAACAGGAACTCGAACTCATAGAGGATGACTTTCAGTCACCTCTACTGGATGTCTCTTGGATTGATTCGAACGGGAACACCAATAAGGAGGAGGATCTCCGGTGGCGGTCATGGGCTGCTGACCCGGAGGGTATCACTGGTGAGAAACTGCTCAGCTTCGCGAACGATACGCTCTTTCCTGCGTTCAAAGGCATTGAGATCCCGCCTACGTCTCAGGACTCTGAGCAGGAGAAGCTCCGACGCCGCCGACTCCTGATACGCTCCGTCTTTGAAGACGCTTACCAGTACATGAAGAACGGCACCTTGCTTCGGCAGGTGATCAACAAGATCCAGGATTCAATCGATTTCAATGACTCCAAATCCCGTCACGTATTCGGGGACATCTACGAACAGATTCTCAAGGATCTGCAATCCGCAGGCAACGCCGGTGAGTACTACACCCCTCGTGCTGTCACTGAGTTCGCGGTTGATATGGTCGATCCAAAGCTCGGTGAGATCGTCCTCGACCCAGCTTGCGGCACCGGCGGTTTCCTTGCTTGCGCCATTGAATACATCCGCGAAAAATCTGTGCGAACACCCGACGACGAGACTGTGCTACAGAACTCTATTCGCGGCATCGAGAAGAAATCTCTTCCTCACCTACTCTGCACCACGAACATGATTGTGCACGGCATCGATACGCCAACGGGCATCAAGCACGACAACACCCTCGCCCGTCCACTCCGCGACATCACCATCCGTGATCGCGTCGATGTCATCATCACCAACCCCCCGTTCGGCGGGATGGAAGAGGACGGCATCGAGAACAACTTCCCCGCCGACTTTCGCACCCGCGAGACAGCCGACCTCTTCCTCGTCCTCATCGTCGAACTCCTCAAGGACGGCGGGCGGGCCGCGGTCGTCCTCCCCGACGGCACGCTGTTCGGCGAGGGCGTCAAGACCCGCATCAAGGAACGACTGCTCACCGAATGCGACCTCCACACCATCGTCCGCCTGCCCAAGGGCGTCTTCGCCCCCTACACGAGCATCAACACCAATGTGCTCTTCTTCACCAAGGGCCGCCCGACCAAGACGGTCTGGTACTACGAGCACCCCTACCCCGAGGGATACAAGTCCTACTCCAAGACCAAACCGATGCGGATCGAGGAGTTCGAGCCCGAGAAAAAGTGGTGGAAGAAACGTACGGAGTCGGAACGCGCGTGGAAGGTCTCGATCGATGACATCCGCGCCCGCGGCTTCAACCTCGACATCAAAAACCCCAACACCCCCGACGCGACCCACGCCGACCCGGACGAACTGCTCGCGCAGTTCCACGCCGCGCAGCAGCAGGCCGACGAGATCCGCGAGCGTCTGCGGAACACGCTCGCCGAATCGCTGGAGGCCGCATTGTGAGCCCGAGAGATCTGCTCGAAGCCTTGGAGACGATCGGGGATGCGCCGGAGGGGATCGAGCGGCTTCGACAGCTCGTGCTCCAACTCGCCGTCCGCGGCCAGCTCGTGCCACAAGATCCGGACGATGAGCCGGCAACTGAACTGGTAGCCAGTCTCCAACCGAATCTTGAGGCCCTTCGTGCCGACGGACGGCGGCGGCGCAAAAGCAAGGGCATGAGTGGTGATCCAAAACCCGCCCCATACGAATTGCCGAGCAGCTGGATGTGGCTTGCTGCGGACGAGCTCGGCGTAACGGTCCGCGGAGTCACCTACAAGAAATCTGACGCCTCCGACAACCCTGCAGACGGGACTCTGCCGCTACTCAGGGCACACAACATTCAGCAGTCGATCAACTATGACAAGCTCGTTCATGTACCGATCAAACTCGTCAACCAGCAGCAAATCTTGAAGGTGCATGATCTGCTGATCTGTATGTCGAGTGGTTCCCATTCGCTCGTAGGGAAAGCCGCGCCCGTGCGAGCAGATTCGCGATCAACCTTCGGAGCTTTCTGTTCAGTATTCCGTCCATGCTCAACGACCATCGCCCCCTATCTCGCCTACTTCTTTCGATGCCCTTTGTATCGCGAAGGGGTTGCCGGGGATAGCCGTGGTATTGGTATCAATAACCTTCGGTCGGGCGATGTCGAGTCGCTCTTAATCCCCCTCCCCCCCCTCGCCGAACAGCACCGCATCGTCGCAAAAGTCGACGAGTTGATGGCCCTGCTCGACGAGTTGGAACGCACCCACGACGAGCGCGACGCCCGCCGGGCCGCGTTCCGCGATTCGGCCCTCGCGGCCCTGCAGAACGCCGAGGACGCCGAAGCCGCCCACGCCGCGTGGTCTCGCATCGCCACCAACCTCGCCGACTGCATCACCGACCCCGCCGACATCGCTCCCCTCCGCCAAACCATCCTCCAACTCGCCGTTCGGGGCCGGCTGGTGCCACAGGACCCGGACGATGAGCCGGCGAGCGAGTTGCTCAAGAAGATTGAGCAAGAGAAAGCGGAACTCGTCCGGGCGAAGAAGATCCGGAAGTCGACGGCGACCGTCGCGGTTGATTCAGATCGCCTGCCGTTCCCGGCTCCAGATGGGTGGATTTGGGCTTCGTTCTCGGCGGTGGCGGCAATCGCCTCTAATCTCGTCAATCCGGCGGAATATCTGTCGGCACCGCATGTCGCCCCAGACAACATCCAGAAGGCGACAGGTCGCCTACTTCCCTACCGCACGATCCGCGAAGACGGCGTCACGAGCAACAAGCATAGGTTCCGTGCGGGCCAGATCCTCTACTCTAAGATCCGGCCGAATCTGGCTAAAGCCGTCGTGATCGAATTCGCCGGCCTTTGCAGCGCAGACATGTACCCGATCGAGCCGCTCATCGACACTACCTACCTGCATCGATATCTATTGTCCTCAACTTTCCTCGACGAGGTCACAAAAGGTGACAACCGACTGGCGATGCCAAAGGTGAATCAGGATCAATTGAACGGCACGCCGGTCCCCGTCCCACCCCTCGCCGAGCAGCGCCGCATTGTAGCGAAGGTCGACGAGTTGATGGCGATCTGCGACGAGCTCGAACAGCGGCTCACCGAGGCCAAGACCCACCAATCCGCCTTCGCCGCCGCGGCCGTGCATCACCTTCAGGTTGACCAGCAGATCAATAGCAAGCAACTGGCAGCAAGCAAATAGCATGGATGAACCAAGAAATCTACCGCATTACCCACTCAGCGAGGATGCGTACAGACGACTGTCGACTGGACTTCGTGTGTACGCGGAAGCCTACGGCAACTTCCAGAACCTAGCTCGAGATGACTTTGAAGAAGCTGTAGACAATCTCGATCATGCATTTGATTCCGTGCTGCAAGGCATTCACTCGACATGTGATGCGATGCAGACTGAAGATATTCGGCTCGGCACTTATTCCGCAGGCGATATCGCAGTTTGCACGATAGTCCGGAATGCCAAACATCACAATGCCGGGCTGTTCCGAAGCTGGAACCAACTTGTCTTCGAAGGGCTCGTGCGAGACAATCACGGGGCAACCATGCTCATGGTCGAGCACCCGAGTGTTGAAGAGCCCATCCTTCCTCCTTCAAAGTACTTTGTACCCTTCCAAGATTTCCAAGCGCGGATCGATGCGCAACACAATCACATACCCGCTGCCGTAGACGCCATGGAAATTCTCAATCGTGACTGTGGGTTTGATGGTATTCGTGCTCATGCCAATGGGAATCGATTCCCAGAGAGCCAAGTGTACATCAGCCTTATCCCATTTGTGTGCAACGCGGTCACACGAATCACGAATCACTTAGACCAAAATGGATGTGCCTTCAGTCGATACGATCCCAATGTGTACGCGACACATTTCAGAGACTACAAGTTCGACCTTCTACACCCAGGGTTTACTCATCTGCCGATCATTGATCGAGATGCCTAGCAATCTGGATAAACAGCGATTGCTGATTATCCCAGCTCGTGAGTTGTACCAGACCCCGTAGGTCTCGCTCAAATAACTCATCTTTGCCGCTATAGCGTAGAGGAAGCATCAGAATCTCCTCCTGAATCTCCGGCGACAGATGCAACAGATTCATGATCTGCGTCATCCGCGGCTGCGACACATGCAGCAGCTCCGCCAATTCGGTCTGGCTCTGCACGACACCCTCATTGAGCATCTGGTCGTACCGAATCGCCAACGCCATCAGCTTCGAGATCCGAGGCACGCGCCCCACTGGTTGTTCTACTTTCCGCTCGCTCTTCCGCTTCCCCTTGACCGCGAAGCTCACCGTCCGTGTCACCGTTGTCATGCCGCCTCCTTCGGATCTGCCAACTTCGCGAGGCTCCTGATCCCGCTCGGCCGAATTGTCACGCTCACCGATTGCGACTCGCTGTCATACTCTACATGCTCAATCAGCAGCCGCAGCACCCGGGCCTGCTCGCGGGGAATCAGCTGCTCCCATATTCCCTCAAAGCCCGCGAGCAAGCGGGTCGCCTCTTCTTGATCGAGCTGTGGGTCGTTCGCATTGCGCCCCTCGTCGATGACCTGCTTGATCAACGCCCGATCCGTCAACGCCGCCCGCGCCTCCCCTACCACCAGCTGCTCGAGCTCCGCCGCCGGGAGCGACCCCGACGGACAAGTACACGCCCCCCGTTTGATCGACCCCACGCACCGGTAGTACCGGTACTGCTTGCGGTTCTTCCCGCGCGAGGTTGTGAAGACATGCGTCATCGATCGATCGCACGCCTTGCACCGAAGCAGGCCGCGCAGGATCGCCCCGTACGTGTTGCGGACCTCGATTCCACCGCTGCGACCGTTGTGGGCCAGCAGCTTCTGCAGTTGATCGAACTGTTCGGCATCGATGATCGCTTCGTGCTCACCAGCGTAGAGCTCGCCCTTGTGGCTGATCATGCCCGTATAGAGCGGGTTCTTGAGGTGGGCGTAGAGCGTCGCCTTGTCGAAGGCCTTCCCCCCAATCACCCTGCCCTTCTTCGTGATGCGTCGCTTGTTTGTCCACCCGCGCTGCTCCAGTTCACGCACCACCGGCTGCAGTGACTGCTTCTCGAGGTACAGGTCAAAGATCGTCCGCACACGGGCCGCCTCCTTGGCGTTCACGATGAGCTTGGGGCTTCCCCCGGAGCGATCCACGTCATAACCCAGGATCGGCACACCGCCCGCCCACTTGCCCTTACGCTTCTGGGCGGCGATCTTGTCGCGGATCCGCTCGCCGATGATCTCCCGCTCGAACTGCGCGAAGCTCAGGAGGATGTTCAGCGTCAGCCTCCCCATCGAGCTGGTCGTGTTAAACTGCTGCGTGACCGAAACGAACGACACGCCCTTGTCATCGAAGGTCTCCATGATCCGCGAGAAGTCCATAAGCGATCGGCTCAGCCGGTCCACCTTGTACACCACCACGCAATCGACCTTCTCCTCTTCAATGTCCCGGATCAACCGATCCAGCGCGGGGCGCTCCATCGAGCCACCCGAGTACCCGCCGTCGTCGTATCGCTCTGGGAGGCACTTCCAGCCCTCGGCCTTCTGGCTGGCGATATACGCCTCGGCGCTTTCGCGCTGGGCGTCGAGCGAGTTGAACTCCTGATCGAGCCCCTCGTCGCTGGACTTGCGGGTGTAGATCGCGCACCGGATCGTGTCCGGCTTCGATTGCTTGACCTTGCTCATGGCTTCTTCCCCAGCCCAAAGAAGCGAAAGCCGTTGATGTGGGTCCCGGTGATGTGCTTGGCGACGGCGCTGAGCGTGTCGTAGCGCTTCCCGTCGTACTCGAAGCCCTCACCATCCAGCACCATTACGCGCAGCTTCTTGCCCTTGTATGTCCTCACAATCGCGGAGCCCGGAGCGGGGATCCGTGGGTCACGCGATGCCATACGCAGCGTACGGCTTGACGAGTGTCCGACTTGCGGCGGGCAAACCAGCGTCTTCGGGGCCATGACCCGGATGTCCGCGTCATTGGCGAGCGCGGCTGCGCGGCGCTTCGCACGCTCCGAGAGCCCACCGAAGGCGTTGGCCTGGATCCGCCACGCGTTCTTTCGGATCAGGTACTGGCGATGGCGGGTACGGGTGGGCTGGCCGTGCAGCTGCTCGTACTTCGCTGCGAGTTCACCGGTGGTCATGTCATGCAGCTCAGCGATCTCGGTTTCGATTGTCTCGATCACGCGTGCCTCCCTTCGAGGGTTCGGGTTCTGGCTTTGGCTTTGGGCCGCCAATCGGCCCAAGCGCCGAGACACTGAGGTCCGCATGGTCCGGATCTTCAAGTCCCTCCGGTGAAGATTCAGAGACTTTCGGAGAAGTCGGGAGCAGGCTCGATGCACGCACCAAACCCAGCGCAAGGATGCTCGCGATCTCATCGCGGCGCTCCTTCGGGGTCATCGTCTCAGGGTCGGTTGTGCGATCGACGGATCGTTTCTTTCGCATGGGGATCGTCCTTGATGTGGGTGTCATTTCCCTCCATCAAGCACCTATGCGGTTTCGTGAATCGGTGTCCACTTTTTCGAAGATTGTTGCGTGATGTCGTGGTTCCAAACCTGCGAGGTTGCGCGAGGTACACCGCGCACAACGGTCTCTTCACCCGTACACCGGATTGCAGAGACCAGAGAGACTTTGGAGCGTTTTTGGTACCGATCTGGCACAGAACGATGCGACTTCGGTTATGACGGGCGCGACATCAGAGACTCGTTCGCTGCTCGCGACCAAGCGTAATGACGCGGGAACCGCGAAGAAACCCCGAGGTCTCTCTGCGGGTCACCATCTATAACAAGAAAGCCGGCGTCTTTCGACACCGGCTTAAAAATAGCGGGGGCTGGATTTGAACCAACGACCTCCGGGTTATGAGCCCGACGAGCTACCAGACTGCTCTACCCCGCAATCAGGACGAGATTGTTCGCAGACTCTTGACAAAAAGCAACCCGCTGCGCATCAAAACTTCCCTCCAACGCTGTTCCTGAACTCGAAATTTCCTGAGCAGATCACCTCAACCAACGAAACTCACCACCCCAGAATCGGTACAAACCACTACGCCGAGTGTCGGCGAATGAGAGTTTCTACACACGAATCGGAAGACACCACATGAAGAAGACGACGCTGCTGATCAGCGCGGCGGGGATCGCGATGACCGCGACGCCCCTGCTCGCACAGGACGATGACAAGCACTCGGGCATGTTCCGGTACCCGGATATCGGCAAGGACCACATCCTCTTTGTCTACGCCAACGACATCTGGATCGTGGACAAGAAAGGCGGCGAGGCACGCCCCGTCGCGTCCCCCTCGGGGCAGGAACAACACCCAAAGTTCTCCCCCGATGAGACCCAGATTGCGTTCGTGGGCAACTACGAGGGAGATCGTGACCTCTACATCGTCCCCACCGCTGGGGGCATACCCATGCGGGTCACGCATCATCCTGCCAATGAGCGCCTGCTCGACTGGACGCCGGACGGGTCGCTGCTCTTCTCATTCAACGGGCTCAGCGGGAACCCCGCGCACCAGAAGCTCTTCACCGTTCCCGCTGCGGGCGGGATGCCCAGCGCTGTCCCCGTCCCCTACGGCGCGACGGGCTCGGTCAGCCCCGATGGCGAATGGCTCGCCTACACCCCCAACTCGCGCGATTTCCGTACCTGGAAGCGCTACCGGGGTGGGCTGGCGACGGACATCTGGCTGTTTAACCTGAAAACCAACGAGTCCCGCAAGGTCACGGATTGGGAGGGCACCGACACCATCCCGATGTGGCACAAGGACATGCTCTACTACCTCTCGGACAACGGTGCCGAGGGGCGCCTGAACATCTGGAGCTACAACCCGAGCAAGGACGAGCACAAGCAGATCACCAACTTCACGGACGACGATGTCAAGTTCCCGTCGATGGGAACGACAGACCAGGGTCGCGCCGAGATCGTGTTCCAACTCGGGTCCCAGATCCACCTGCTCAATGTGAGCAACGGCAAGTCCAAGCCTGTGGAGATCACTATCCCCGGCGCGCGCGAGACCCTGCGACCCAAGGCCGTAGACGCGAGCAACCACCTCATGTCGGGTGATATCTCCTCAACAGGCAAGCGCGTCGTCGCGGAAGCACGCGGCGACATCTGGACGGCGCCCGTTGAGAACGGCGCACCGCGTCAGCTCACCAACTCCTCCGGGGCTGCGGATCGTCTCCCCTCGTGGAGCCCCGATGGGCGATGGGTGTCGTACTTCTCCGACGCCGACGGCGAGTACGAGCTCTATGTCACCCAGTCCGACGGCAAGGGCGAAACCCGCCAGTTGACGGACGGGAACAAGACCTACTTCATGGGATCGTCGTGGTCACCCGATTCTAAGACGATCTTCGCGATCGACAAGGCAGGCAAGATGTACCTCGTCGATGTCGAGTCGGGCGACATGAATCACTTCGACACCGAGCCCCTCGCGAACCCGATCGGCGTGTCCTGGTCGCACGACTCGCGCTGGATCACCTATGCACGATCGAGCGGCGAATCGTTCAGCACCAGCATCTGGATCTATGACACCGAGACGGGTGACAAGCATCAGGTCACCTCCGGGTTTTTCAACGATTCAAGCCCGTCGTTCTCGAGCAAGGGCGACTTCTTGTTCTACGCGTCGAATCGCGATTTCACCACGCCGCAGTACGAAGATGTCGGTTCGACCTTTGTCTACGCGAACACCGGTCGCCTGCTCGCAGTGCCTCTGAACGGAGAGGTCGAGAACGCCCAGCTCCTTGAGTCGGACGACGAGACCTGGGAAGAAGAAACCGAGGACGCGGAAGACGCGGAGAACAACGAAGAAGAGAACGCCGACGAGGGTGACGCGGAAGCGGAATCCGACGAAGCTGCATATCTCGACGGATACGACACCGAGCACCCACTCTGGGGCAAGTGGGAAGGCACCGCATCGGGGTTCGCAGCCCTGGGCATGCCGACCGACGAGATCTCGTTCTCGCTCATGATCATCGTCGATGACGACGGGAACATCATGGGGCAGTCCGAGTCCATGGGCGAGACCGATGACCTCGGTGATGTCGTCAAGTGGAATGCGGATACCAACGAGCTCTACATGGAGTCGTCCGAAATGGGCATGACGGTCATCCAGAAAGCCACGATCGACGGCGACACCATGACCGGCACCTGGGAACTCAAGGGCATGGGCATGTCGGGTTCATGGAAGGGACGACGCACGAGCTCGGATATCTCCGAGGAAGAACTCGGCGAGGTCGTCAAGGACTCGGGCGAAGCATCCGAGACCGTCGTGATCGACTTCGAGAACTTCGAGGCCCGCGCCTACGACCTCGGTGTCGCGTCGGGCAACTTCGGGAACCTCGCGAGCAACGACAAGGGCGAACTGCTCTACATCCGTCAGGGCAACGGCGGCGCATCGCTCAAGCTCATCGACCCGCGTGCGGACGAACCGAGCGAGAAGACCGTGCTCGGCATGGCCTTCGGGTTCAGCGTCTCGGGTGACGGGAAGAAGCTCGTCGCCCAAACCCCCGGCGGGTTCGCCGTGGTCGACGCCAAGCCCGGGCAGACCGCCAAGCCCCTCGACTTCAACCTCCGCACGACCGTGAACCTGCGCGAGGAATGGAGAGGGCTCGTCACCGATGCGTGGCGTCGTTTCCGTGACTTCTTCTATGTCGAGAACATGCATGGCGTTGATTGGGACGCGGTTCTCGCACACTACCTCCCCATGGTGGACGACGCGGTCTCGCGTGAGGATGTTTCCTACATCATCGGCGAGATGATCTCCGAGCTCAATGTCGGGCACGCCTACTACTCGGGCGGCGACGGCGAAAGGGAACCCGGCCAGAACATCGGTCTGCTCGGAGCGGAGTTTGAAGTTGCCCAGGGCGACGCGCACTCCGGGTACCGGATCACCACGATCTACCGTGGCGCTCCTTGGGATACCGACGCACTCGGACCGCTATCCCAGCACGGGCTCGGTATCTCCGAAGGCGACATCATCACCGCTGTCAACGGTGCCGCGATCGATACGAGCAAGGACATCTGGGCCTCGTTCATCGGGCTCGCGGGCAAGCCCACGACCCTCACGATCGTCTCCGCGCTCGAAGGCGACGAGGAAACGATCAACGAACGCGAGGTCACCCTCAAGCCCATCGGGTCTGAGTTCGGGCTCCGCTATCGCGCATGGGTCGAATCCAACCGCAAGTATGTCGAGGAGCACTCCGACGGCAAGATCGGGTACATCTATGTCCCCAACACCGGTGTCCAGGGTCAGAACGAGCTGTTCCGTCAGTTCTACGGACAGATCGGCAAGGAAGCGCTCATGATCGACGAGCGTTGGAACGGCGGTGGGCAGATCCCCAACCGATTCATCGAACTGCTCAATCGTCCTCGGACCAACTACTGGTACCGTCGTGACGGCGCGGACTGGCCGTGGCCCTACGACTCGCACCAGGGTCCCAAGGCGATGCTGATCAACGGCAACGCCGGGTCCGGCGGCGACATGTTCCCGTGGCTCTTCAAGCACCACGGGCTCGGCAAGCTCATCGGGACCCGCACATGGGGCGGGCTCGTCGGGATCTCCGGCGTTCCCCAGCTCATCGACGGCGGGAATGTCTCCGTCCCCAACTTCGGGTTCTACGAGCTCGACGGATCATGGGGCATCGAAGGGCACGGCGTGGACCCCGACATCGAGGTCGACATCGATCCCACCGCAGCCCTCAACGGGCGTGACCCCCAGCTTGATACGGCCATCGAGCACCTGCTCGCGGAGATCAAGACCAACGGGTACACCCCCGCGAATCGTCCGAACCCGCCCGTTCGTACCGGCGTTGGGATCACGGAAGAAGACAAGTAAGACCTGACGCGAGTCAGTACACATGAAAAGCCCCCGCGATCACCACGATCGCGGGGGCTTTCTTTGTGCTTCACATCACGATGGGTTACCCGTCGAGTCGCCCGAGCAGTTCCTTGACGGCGGCTTCGAGCTGCGCGTCACGCCCCGCCGCTTCGTCCGTTGGGGTCTGGGGAACATCGATGTCCGGCTTGGCGCCGTTGTTCTCCATGTCCGTCCCGTCGGGGAGGTACCACCCGCGGAACGGACGGCGGACCGTGGTGCCATCGATCAGGGAGAACGAACCCGTCGAGATCACGCCGCCGAAGGTCTGGGTCCCGATCAGGGTGCCCCGGTTGGCGGTGCGGATCGAGTGGGCGAAGATCTCCGCGTTCGAGAAGGAGTGCTGATTGATCAGGACATTGATCGGGCGCGAGTACGCGTAGATCAATCGCCGATCTCGAGGGTAGTTGTCCTTCTGCACCTTCGAGGGGTCCGCGCCACGCGGGATGGTGTAGGCGTGAGCAGGAGCCGTGAGAGACGCGAGCAGGATATCCGTCGTCCATCCCCCGCCGTTGTCGCGGACATCGATGATGAGCCCTTCCTTCCCGTGCGCCGCGGCGTACAGGTCCCGCTCGTAGTCACGCACTTCCGCGAGACCCATCCCACGGATATGCAGGTACCCGAGACGCCCGTTGGAGAGTTCATTTACTTCGGCGCGTCGCTTCATCACCTCATCGTCGTATCGCAGCACAGACATGCGCCCGAACGATGTGGGAGTGACAAGCGCGAGCTTGGATGCACCATCCTCGCTGTCGGATGGGATGTACTCGATGAGTACCTCCTCACCCGACATGTGCGCCATTGTTGCGTGCAGGTCCTTGAGCTGACCTTTATCGCCCACGAGCGGGTGATCGCCGATCGCGACGATGACATCACCGACACCCGGCGCGTTCTTCATCTCATCGATCGGGCCGCCCTTGATGATCGCGTCGATGCGGTACCCGTTGTCGACGGCACTGAAATCGATCCCGAGGAACCCATTGCTCGACGAACCCGCGGAGAACGCATCGCCGCCCCAGGTGCCGGTGTGCGAACCATCGACCTCGCCCCACATCAGGTTCATCAGACGGGTGAACGCCTCCTGAGTGCGGGTCTGCATCACGAGCTCGCGGTACCGATCCGAAATCGCGTCCCAGTTGAGCCCCTTCATCGTCGGGTGATAGAAGTACATCCCGAACCGACCCGAAGCCTCGTGGAACTTCTGCGCCAGCTCAAGCTCGCGATCGATCGTGATGGTCGCATCGATCGGGAGATTGGTGGTCTTCCCGCCCGACGGGCTGGTTGTCGCGGCCTGCCCGCCTGAGACATAGCTCAGGGTCTTGCCGTCAAGCGAGAGACGCGGGTCGCCCACGCCGCCGGACTTGATCGTCTTGCGATCGCGCCCGCGATGATCGACACTCACATAGTTCCGGCTGCCATCGATGACTGTGGAGAACACGATCCGATCGGCGCCGGGCGTGAGGAGCAAGTCTGATTCCGACTCAGGCGTCGAGGTGATCCGGCGCACACGCAGGTACGCGTCGTCCGCATCGAACTCGAGACCCGCCGGATCCTTCGCATCGGACTCTTCTTCTCCTTCCTCTGCATCCTCGAACTTCACCGGATCGATCGGCTTGAGCTTGCCCGCAGAGGCAGCGGCGTCGCTGATGTACTGATCGAGCTCGTACCCCGCCATCCCCTCAAGTTCGCGATCGAGATACACCGCGTACACATCGAACTCCCAGTTCTCGTTGTCCCGATCAGAGAGGAAGGTCAGCACCTTCCCGTCGTGCGACAAGCGGGGTGAGTGATCGATGTCCGGGTGACGCGAGATGTTCATGGGCTCAGGGAGTACCCCATCTTCGCCGGGGTGCGTGTCCACGATGTAGACATCCGCGTTGAAGTCCAGGTCCTGCGCCGCAACGACGAGGTGACGCGAATCGGACGCCCATTGCACATCCGGGTCGGACCAGAGCTCCATGATCACGCGATCGTCGCCCGTCTTGAGATCACGCATCACGATATCGCCACGCTCGCGGAGATAGAGCAGCTTGGTCCCATCGGGCGATGGCATCGGCTTGAACACGAGCGTGTCCGATTCGATCACCGGCGCGATCTCGAACCGCAGCGCCTCGCTCCAGCGCTTCGCGTAATCGATCTTGGGCTCTTCTTCCTTCTCCTCGGGCTCTTCTGCAGACTCCTCTGGAGCTTCTTCATCAGCGGGCTCATCACCCGCCTCTTCCGCACCCTCTTCGGGTGCTTCAGTCTCGACCGGCTCAGGCTCAACCGCCGATTCCGCAGCTTCTTCCACTGGTTCTTCGTCCGCTGCGGGCTCTTCCGGCTCGGGTTCGGGCTCCGGGTTCAGATCTTCGCGTGCGAGCGAGACGGTCACCTCGTAGATGTTCCCGAGCGATTCGCCGTCGTCCGCGGTGAAGTACAGACGCGTCCCGTCGGGCGACCACGCGATGTCGCGTTCGCGGAACGGGGTATCCGTCACCCGGATGGTCGGGTGATCCTCGCTTGTCGAGCGGATGAAGAGCTCGCCGCGTGCGATCTCCGCGACGGCCTTACCCGAGGGATGCACCGCGGCTTCGGAGACCTCACGCGAGATGTTCTTGCGATAGGTTCTGTCGAGGGTCAGGTCCTCCGCCAGGGTCACATCAACCGCGACGGGCTTGGCCCGATCATTGGTCAGATCGAGCGTGTAGAGCGTGTTCCACACGACGAACACAGCCGTCGATCCATCTGCGGAGACCTGCAGGTCCCGCACACCCAGCGCAATCGTCTCGGGGTTCGATGCATCGGGCTTGAAGTGCGTGAGCTGTCGCACCGCCCCAGGGTCCTGATCGGTCTTACCCGCAGCGAGTCGCACAAGGTTGTGCTGCCCGTCACGAGAGGAGATGTAGACCATCGATCCGTCGGGGAGAATGCACGGCTCAAAGTCGTTGCCGTCGAACTGCGTCAGCTGCGCAAAGCTCCCATCGCTGGGGCGGTACCGGAAGATGTCCGAGTTGCCCGGGCCGCGATACGCCATCCGGTGCGGGTTGTAGTACCCGCGGATGAAGTAGATGTCCTCGGTATCCGCGTGCGTCGCGGGTCCTCGCCCGAACGCGTCCGTGACGCGCTCCATGGGTCCGCCGTCGAGCGCCGCGGAGTACATGCGAGGGTGACGGTAGATCTCGCGATAGAGGTACGCGGAGAAGAGCACCCGTGAACCGTCCTGACTGAACCCGCCGAGCATCATGGCGCGATCGGAGTTCGTGACGGGCATGATGGATCCGGGCGCGACACGAGCACCATCACGGATCAGGTCCATCGTGTACAGGTTCTGCCCGCCGTCGCGTGAAGACTCGAAGACGATCTTCGATCCGTCGTGCGAGAACCGGGTCTGCCCCTCGATCCCGGGGTGCACCGTAAGGCGTTCCGCGACGCCGCCCGATCTTGGGATCGACCAGAGATCGCCCGCAGCGGAGAACACGATGTGCGACGCGTCGGGCGAGATGGACGGGTACTGGATCAGACCCTGCCGGGCATCCTGCGCGTACGCGGACGCGACGCAGATTCCACTCAAGGCGATCAGGGTTGAGATTCGAGAACGAACAGACATGCAGACTCCTCCGTGGATGAGTGCGACCTAGATGCGTGATGGGGAAACACATCGATCGCGAAAAGAGAAAACAGGCCCGCCCGAGAGTGCGGGCGGGCCTGTCAATATACTCGATTTGGTGCCCGAAAAACCCTCGGACACGCATCAATCAGGTGATCATTCCTTGATCGGCTTGAGCGATTCCGGGTCCCGGGTCGGGATCTGGGTCGCCTTGCCACCAAAGAACTCGTCCATCGTCGAAACGCGATCCGGATCGGCTTCCGAATCCGCGTTGCCCTTCTTGATTTCCTCCCAAGGCCCCACGACGAGGATCACCGCGTCGTCGGGGTGGAGGTACTCGTTCGCGGCCTTCTGGACCATCTCCGGCGTCACGGCGCGAACCTTGTCGCGGTAACTCTGCCAGTACCCTTCAGGGCGGTCCGTCCGCTCGTCGTTCATGAAGATCCCGAGCATCGCACCCTTGGACTCGAAGTTTCGCGGGAAAGTCTCGATGAGGTTGTTCTGGATCGTCTCCAGCTCATCCGTCGTCACCGGCTCCATCTGGATCCGATCGAACTCGTCGAAGACCAGTCGAGTCGCGAGCGCCGTCGTCGGGGTCTTCGTGAAGAAGTACGACGCGAAGATGCCCGGGTAATCTACGCGGGTCTGCATGAACGAGCCCGCGGTGTACGCAAGACCCTCGCGGGTGCGTACCGAGTTGGTGATGCGGGAGGTGAACCCCGATCCGCCGAGGATCTGATTCATGACATCCGCCTCGATCGCGTTGGGATCATCACGCGTCAGGCTGCGATGCCCGACGAGGACCTGGACTTGAGGCTGATCCTTCTCGTAGTAGTACACGCCGGGCTTGAACGCGTGGGTCGGCGCGGGCGCATCGGGCGCTTCTGGCTTGGATTCCCACCCACTGAGCTGCTCCTCGAGGAACGCGAGCATCTCCTTCTCTTCAAAGTCACCCGTGACCGCGATCATCAGGTTCCCCGGGTGGAAGATCTGCTCGTGGAACGCACGCAGATCGTCCGTCGTGATCGACTCGAGCGATTCACGCGTGGGCTGACGGGATTCGTGATGATCCATACCCCACATCAGGTAGTTGAACTCACGCAGCGCGATCCCGAGCCCGTTGTCGTCGCGGGCCTTGAGCCCCTCGAGCGCCTGCCCCCGGAGGGTGTCGAGGCGTCCCTGATCGAACCGCGGGTTGCGGAGCATGTCCATGAACAACTCGAAGGTCCGATCGAGGTTGCTCGTGAGGGTGTCCACGCTCGCACTCGCGGAGGTGGCACCCACACCCACAGAAACATCCGCCGCGAGGAAATCAAACTCCTCGTCGAGCTCGCTCGGGCCCATGAGCGACGACCCACCCGTGCGGATCATCTGACCCGTCATCGCAGAGAGCCCCGCCCTGTCCGCGGGTTCGAGGTACCCGCCGCCCTTGAAGCTGAACCGGATGGTGACGAGCGGGAACTCGTCGCTCGCGGCCATGAAGACCGGGACTCCATTGGAAAGCTCGTGACGGAACTGGTCCGCGCTGGGCGGGTTGAAATCGAGGGCCTCGAACTGAATCTCGCGTGGGTGCGCCGGGATGTCGTCCGCGAAGCTCGTGGTCGTCCCCGCGAGCATCATCGCGGCACAGGTGATTGTCAGAAACTGATTCACTGGTCACCTCCTTCGGTGCCTTCCGCTGCACCCGATTCGATCTCATCGATCCGGGCCTGCATCTGTTGCTTGATGAACTTCATCGCGGTCGCGAACTGAGGCGGGATCATCTCCGCGTTCGCGTCCATCTCCTCGATCTGCGTGCGCAACGCGTCCGCATCGGTCTCATTCTGAAGGTTCGCGATCTCCGCCTCGATCTGCGGGACCATCATCGCGGCCATGTCCTCGGGCAACGAAGCGCGAACATCTTCGATTGTGAGGAGTTCGACCTCACCACCGCCGCGGCGGGTGTAGTACGACACGGCACGCTCGTGCTCCTCGAAGTATTCCTTCGCGACGCGCTGGATGTCCTCGGGGGTCACCGCGGCGATGCGCTGGGGGTACTCGTTAAGGTACGCGTACCCGCCGTACGCCTCGGTGATCGCGAGCTGGAAGAACAGTGAAGAGTTGTCCTGCAGCCCACGGAAGTTGTCCGCGGCTGCCTGGTTCTTGACCTTCTGGAGCTCACGCTCTGAGACGAGCTCGGTCTTGAGCTTGTCGAGCTCCTCGTACCACGCGGCTTCAATATCCGCGAGTTCCGCGTCGCCCTTGGGGAGACCGGTGAAGGAGAAGCTGCCCGCGTAGCGCATCGCGCGATTGCCCGCGCTCGCCTGCGATGCGATGCTCTGATCTTCAATCAGTGACTTATACAACCGACCCGTACGACCGTTGAGCAGATCCGCGATCACATCGAAGACCGCCTCGTCGGGGTGGTTGAAGGGCACCGAGCGGTACCGGACCTCGACCTGATCCTGGCAATCACACTCACCCGCGAAACGGATCTCGCCGAGCAAGGGGACCGAGTGAGTCACGAGCGGGGCGGCCTTGGGACGCTTGTTGGGGATGCGCCCGAAGTACGATTCAACGAGCTGCTTTGCCTCATCGACCTCGAAGTCGCCGACGATCACGCCCGTGAGATTCGCGGGCTGGTAATGCGTCTCGTAGTACTCGCGGATCTCGTCCTCGGTGTACGCCATCAGGTCGCTCATCCATCCGATGACCGGCCAGTTGTACGGCGATGCAACCCAGAACATCGAATCGAACTGCTCGTCAAGCTTGCCCGTCGCGGTTGCTTCGAGACGCTGACGACGCTCCTCGATCACCACGAACCGTTCCGCGTCGAGCTCGCGGAAGGACGGATCGAGCAAGCGATCGCTCTCCATCCACGACCAGAGCTCGAGCTTGTTGCTCGGGATGTTGATGTAGTACACGGTGAAGTCATTCCCCGTGCCCGCGTTCATGCCCGAAGCGCCGTTGCCGGTATAGACCGAGTCAAACTCGTTCTTGATCGTGATCTCAGCCTGCTTGTCCTGCAGCTCCGTCATCTTTGCACGCATCGCACGCAGCTCGTCCGTGTCGTTCGCGGGGTCCCAGGGGTTCGCGATCTCACCCTCGTACATCCGCTTGTACTGGACATCGAGCGTGTAGGAACGCATCTGCTCGCGGATCTCGGTGAGCTGATCGCGGTACTGCTGATCGAGCTCGGGGTCGCTCGTGCCGATCGAGTCCGTTCCCTTGAAGAGCAGGTGCTCGAGCAGGTGCGACACGCCGGTAATCCCGGGGCGCTCGTTCGCGGACCCCGCGGGGGTAATCCACCCGGCGGTGATGATGTTGGGCTGCTCATCGCGCGGCATGAGCAGGAACTTCATGCCGTTGTCGAGCGTGTACTCGATCGGCTGGACATTCTGAGCGCCTGCGGTCCCGGCGAGCGTCGCCAAAGCCGTGGTCGCCGCGAGTGTCACGGCTTGCTTGATTCTCATGGGGGCTCCTCGATCTCGAATCGATCACGGACACACAACGCGTCCGGGCTCAATGATACCGGGGTGAATGCCCAAGGATGCACACCCGAACGCCCACGAAAGGGCTTGGGCACCATCAAATCAGGGATTCCCGAGCTCCGCGATCATGCAACGCACGCTCCCCCCCGCGACATACTCGATCGTTGGGATCGGAACAGCGACCACCCGCCCCGTGGACTTGATCAACGCCTGCTGATCTGGGGTGAAATGTTTCCATGCGGATTCGGACATCGCAAACACCGCCTCGCCCGAGGTATTTTTGAGCTGGAGGATATTGCCGCAGAAGTGCGCGACCTGATCGAGGGAAATCTCGATCATGGCCCTACCACTCGCCCGGAGAGAGGATTCAACAATGTCGTACTCGTCCGGGTCCGTGATCGAACGCAGACACACCACAATCAACTCGTCCCCGATGCTCATGATCACATTGGTGTGGTAGATCGGGTTCCCATGCGCGTCGGCCGCGTAGAACTTGATGACAGAATACCCCGTCTCGTCGCTCCACACATCGAGCGCTTGCTCCGTCGTCCGCCCGGAAAGGCACGCGTATCCCATACCCGCGACGCGATCGAGCACGAGCGAACCGGTGCCCTCAAGGAACTCGCCCTCGTCCTCGAGCGCGCTGAGATCTAGGTGGTCCATCTCGTTTGAAGTAAACCGCGCGATCGCGTCGAGGATCTCCGTCCGGCGCTCTTTCCGGCGGGCCGCAGCGCTCATCGGGTAGGTGATCAGCATCGGGGCGTCTTTGATTGTCTTGAACTCGTGGTAGGACACCCAGTTATTGGGAAACACCGAGTCGGGGAGGCGGAGATCGTCCTCGAACACGAGCACCTCGACCCCCGCGTCCTTGAGCGCTCCCGCGAGCGCATCGAACTCTCGACGCGCCTGCTCCTGCACCTTCTCGCGTGAATCGTCGGGGATATTCATAAACGCGTTGGTTTTCGCGGCTTCATCGTCGCGTCCAAACGCGGTCGGGCGGATCATCAAGACTCGGGATGCACTCTGGCTGCGTTCGCTGCTCATGGCTCTATCATATCGTCGCAACACCGACCCCACACGAACGGACCCGCACCGATGAGCGATACCGCCCCGATCACGATCACCCCCGACACCCCACTCACCCCTTCGCAGATCGAGCAGGTTGCCCGCTCGGGGGTCAAAGTTGCACTCGCCCCGAGCGCTTCGGACGCGATCACCCGCTGCCGATCCCTCCTCGAGCAGGTCCTCGACGACGGGCTCCCCCACTACGGGATCAACACCGGGTTCGGGTCCCTTTCCCGAAAGCAGATCCAACCCGACGAGCTTGAGCAGCTCCAGCTCAATCTCATCCGCTCGCACGCTGCGGGTGTGGGCGACCCGCTCCCTGAGGATGTCGTCCGCGCCATGATGATCGTGCTCGCAGCATCCCTCTCGCGCGGACACTCCGGGGTCCGATTGGAGATCGTCGAGCAGATCATCACCCTTCTCAACGCGGGCATCACCCCCGTTGTGCCCGAGTCCGGGTCCGTCGGCGCATCGGGCGACCTTGCCCCCCTCTCCCATTGCGCCCTTGCGCTCATCGGCGAGGGCGAGGTGTTCCATCGCGGACAGCGCCGATCGACGCCGGATGTTTTCCGCGAGTTCGGGATCGACCCCGTCACCCTCGTCGCCAAGGAGGGGCTCGCGCTGATCAACGGCACCCACCTGATGTGTGGACGATTCGCCCTCATCGCCCAGGATCTCCAGCGGGTCATCAACGCGGCCCTGATCGCGAACGCGATGTCGATCGACGCCGCCCGCGCCTCGCACGGGTACCTCGACCCGCGTGTCTATCGCGTCCGCAACCAGCCTTGTGCTGCCCGCGTCGCGGAAACACTCCGCGATGTGCTCAAGGGGAGCTCGATCGTCGTTTCCCACGCAGCGGACGACCCGCGTGTTCAGGACCCGTACTCGTTCCGGTGCGCCCCGTTGGTGCTTGGCGCGGCGCTCGACTCGTTCGATTCCTGCTTCGCAAGACTCAATGACGAGCTCGGCGCCGTCTCCGACAACCCCTTGATCTTCGACACCGGCACCGATATCCCCGATATTGTCAGCGCCGGGTGTTTCCATGGCATGCCCGTCGCGCTCCCACTCGACACCCTCGCGATCGGGATCGCCCATCTCGCGGGGATCGCCGAGCGACGCGTCTACCACATCCTGAGCGTCTTCGACCCTGAGAGCGAACTGCCCGCGTTCCTCTCGCCCAAGCCCGGGGTCATGTCCGGATTCATGATCGTGCAGTACGCCGCCGCGGCGATGTGCAACGAACTCATCGGGCTCGCGAATCCGTCGAGCGTCGCGAACCTCTCCACCTGCGCGAACATGGAAGACTACAACTCATTCGGCCCGCGCAGCGCCGCCAAGGCCGCCCGCGCTGTCCAGCTCGCCCGCTCGATCATCGCAACCGAGCTGCTCGTTTCCGCCGAGGGCGTCGAGGCCCATCGCCCACACATGTCCGGTCCCGCGGTTGAAGACGCGATCAAGATCATCCGTACAGTAGTGAAACCTTTGACGGAAGATCGATCGCCATCGCCGGATATCGCCGCGATCGAGAAGCTCATTGAAAAAGACGCGTTCGGCCCATTGCTGAGCTGAACGCGCCTCTGCGTATACGCTTGATGAATTTTAGAAATCGTCGATCTGCAACGCCTCGGCTGCGCCCTTGTTCTGAGGCAGATTCAGCAACTCAAGAAGCTGATCATAGTCAACGACCTCAACATGCGCATCGGCAAAGCCGACATTGGCCTTCCACCCGGTTTCATACAGCATCGCCCGATCGATCGCCACGATGTATCGCGCATCGTACGAGCTCACCGCGTCCTGCGTGAACCGAACGGTGAAATCAGGCCCGCCGTCGTACGCAGGACCGAGTGGCGATTCGAGCAGATCCCAGCTGATGTACCCGGCATCGATCAGGTCCTGGAACGAACTCGGCGCCTTTCCATCGTGCTCCGCACCGTAGATCACCATTGCCTGAACGATCGAACGGAGCTGCGTTTGAGACTTCACTTGCTTCGCCGTCTCGCGTGCCTTGCCGAGCGCAGGAAGCGTCACACCCGCTGCTAATGCCGGCAACATCACGCCCTGCACATCCGCGATCGTCCCAAGACCCGACGCGAGCTGCACGAGCACGGAGCGATCCGCGGAGTACCGCGAGACAAGATCGTCACCCTCCCACATCGAGATCCCGCCCATTGGCGCGATATCCGCGACGAACTCGTGGTACGAGGGCATCAACGATCCCTCGACCCGATCCGGATGCTCGGGCGAACGAGCCGCGTTTGCGATCGCGCTGGTGAGGAGGTTCGTCATTCCGTACCCCTTCGCTGCCATGCGAGGCGAGTCGGTAAAGTACACCGAAACCGCCCCCGCATCGGGCATCCGATCGAGCACGACCGAGCGGAACCCCGGGTGATCGATGATGCTCGAGTCACGCTTGCCGCTGAGCTGCGCGAGTGATTCGCTCAGCGCCATGGGTGTGAGTGCAAACACAAGGTTGTTCCCGCTGATCGCCCATGAGGGCTCGAACGGGATGGGTAACCCCGGTGCCGTCATCGAGAACCCCGTGACGCCATGCACATCCCACGCGTGCACGCGTGCGTACCCCTTGATCTGCTCGGTTGCGAGCTCGTTGAGCCGCTCGACGAGCGTCCCGTGCGCCTCGGCCATCGCGTCCGGATCGCGGAGTTCGAGCATCAGCACCATCGAGCTGAGCCCACCGCCACCGGTCGATTCGGACTGGTAGTAGTACGCACGATCGCCGATGTTCATGAGGACATCGTTCATGATGTCCACGCCGATCTCTGCTTCGAGTGCTTCGAGCGGGTTCTCTTCGCCGCTCATCTCCAAGGCCATCTGCAATCCCTCAAGCGTCCCCTGGATATTGGTCGGCATGACGCTCAGTTGCACCGCGTCCATCGGGATCGCACGCAGATCATCTCGCGTGATGAGGGCCTGGTCCGTGTTGCCCATCGCCTCCATCGCGGCGCGAGCACCGATCATGCGTGAGAACATGTGCATGGAGTGGGTGTCGATACCCATCCCGAACTCAAGCACCGACGCGTTCGGACCAACGAACATCGCCGCACCCGATCCGAGGAGCATGTCGGACTGCTGCTCGATCTCCATCGCGAGCTCGGGCGCGAACATCTGGATCATCGCGTTGATATCCACACGTCCCGACATGATCGGGGTGGTCCCCGCGGGCAACCCCTTGCCCGACACATCGAGCGTTGCGGGCTGCGAATCGCCCAGCGTCAACCAGATCCGATCGTCATCGAACCCGAGGTTCATCGGCCCAACGGGTCCCATCGCCTGCGCGATCCCGTTGCCCTGATCCACGAACTCCATCCCCCCCATCATCGCGAGCATGCCCAGCTGCTGCTGCATGGACTCGAGGTTCCCGTGCTCGGGCGCGAGCACGAACGACGCGTCGATCCCGTTCTCGGTGGGTGCAAAACGCAGCGCCGATCGAGCGGTGAGCAGATCCCACCCCATCTCCATCATTTGCGCTTGCTCGGGTTCCATGCCCATCTCATCCGCGAGATCGCCGATCCGATCACGGAGGAGTTTGAATGCGCTGACCACTTTCGCGTCTTTCGCGTTCACAGGCCAATCGTACAGCCCGACGCTGTGCAGCTCGAGCACGGGTTCTTCCGCAATCGCGGGCCCAACGAGCACCGAGACCGTACCGATCGTGCACGACCACATCGCGATGTGGGTTCGTGCGTTGCGTGTCTTGAACATGTATCCCTCCCTGTCCGTGATTGGAGCATGAAAATGGGCGATTCAGACGCTTATAAAACCGATCGCCCGTATAGTTGCATCTATACAAGGATACACCCCATGAGCACCACGACCAAGCCCGGCGTTTCCAAGTACATCCCCGAGCCACAGGACCGCGTCATCCGCGCACCGCGTGGCATTGAGAAGTCATGCAAGACCTGGCAGGCCGAAGCCGCGCTCCGCATGCTCATGAACAATCTGGACCCTGAAGTCGCCGAGCACCCCGAGTCCCTCATCGTCTACGGCGGGCGCGGGCAGGCTGCACGCAACTGGGAGTCCTTCGACGCGATCGTCGAGACCCTGCAACGACTCGAACCCGACCAGACCCTGCTCGTGCAATCGGGCAAGCCCGTCGGCGTCGTGCAGACCACCACCGATTCGCCCCGCGTCATGATCGCCAACTCCAACCTTGTCCCGCACTGGGCAACGCAGGAGCACTTCGACGAGCTCGCCGCGAAGGGGCTCATGATGTACGGGCAGATGACCGCGGGTTCGTGGATCTACATCGGGACCCAGGGCATCCTCCAGGGCACCTTCGAGACCTTCGCCGAGTGCGCACGCGAACACTTCGGAGGCACCCTCGCCGGGACCCTCTCTGTCACCGGCGGGTGCGGGGGCATGGGCGGTGCCCAGCCTCTCTCCGTCACACTCAACGGCGGCACCTGCCTGATCGCGGATGTCGATCGCACACGCCTGCAGCGCCGACTCGACGACAACTACCTCGACGAGCTCGTGAACGATCTCGACGGTGCGATCGATCGGGCGCTCGAACTCAAGGCGCAGAAATCCGCAACTTCCGTGGGATGGCCGGGCAACGCGATCACGCTGCTCGAACGCCTCATCGAGCGCAACATCATCCCCGACACACTCACCGACCAAACCAGCGCCCACGATCCGCTCCAGGGGTACTGCCCGATCGAGTACACGAACGAGCAGGCGGCAGAAGCACGCATCGCCGACCCTGAAAGCTACCAGCGCCTCTCTCTCGCATCCATGCGTCGTCATGTCGAGGCGATGGTCGAACTCCAGAAGCGCGGCGCGATCACCTTCGACTACGGCAACAACATCCGTCAGCGTGCATTCGATGAGGGATTCAAGGACGCATTCGCGTTCCCCGGGTTTGTGCCCGCGTACATCCGCCCGCAGTTCTGCCTCGGGCGTGGCCCGTTCCGGTGGGCAGCGCTCTCGGGCAACCCCATCGACATCTACAAAACCGATTACGCCCTGCTTCAACTCTTCCCCAAGGAAGACGGCGGATACAACGAACGCCTGCACCAATGGATCCTCGGGTGCCACAAGAACCCCGAAGCCCTCCTCGCGCAGGACTTCGCGAACTGCGAACCCCGATTCGCGTTCCAAGGGCTTCCATCGCGCATCTGCTGGTTCGGGCTGGGCGAGCGCGATCGGGCGGGGCTGCTCTTCAACAACATGGTCCAGGTCGGCGCCCTCGACGCCCCCATCGTCATCGGACGCGACCACCTCGATTGCGGGTCCGTCGCATCGCCCAACCGTGAGACCGAATCCATGAAGGACGGCACCGACGCGGTGAGCGATTGGCCGCTGCTCAACTTCGCCGTCAACATCGCGTCCGGCGCGAGCTGGGTGAGCTTCCATCACGGCGGTGGCGTCGGGATCGGTTTCTCCCAGCACGCCGGGCAGGTCATCGTCGCCGACGGCACGAATGAAGCCGCCGACCGGCTCGCTCGCGTCCTTCGCAACGACCCGATGATGGGCATCTTCCGCCACGCGGACGCGGGGTACGACGACGCGATCAAGTGCGGGAAGCAGCAGGAAGTTGATATGCCGATGTCGAAGTAAACTGAGTGCAAAGAAAACGAAGAACCACAGGATCGCACCAATGAACCGTTTTCAACTCGTTGAACACCTCGCAAAACGGATGACTGATGACGAACTGGTTCTTTTACTAAATGACGTATTCATCGAGCGGAATCGGTTTGGGCATGCAAAGCGTAAAGCCCAACGAACGGGATACGAGGAATCAAGATCATTCCTGCTCGCTGTGAGGGATCGTCAAATCTATGTAGAAGATGAAGCTGAGCGTGTTGAACAGCAGGTCACATTCATCGCGATGCCGGATCCTGATGGTTCATACCGAGGCTCACCCGGATGTGGTATCTGCGAGCATGGTGGCTGCGAACGCTGCCAGATTGAGTTGCACTCGCCAGTAAAAGATGCCCTTTGCCCAATTTGTGATTCCAAAGTCGGCTGTACCTGACCAAACACGAGACTGAAATCATGCTCAAAGCGATCATGTTACTCATGATGATGATCCCAGTATCGCATTCTGATGCGATGCGAGAGGGCGAGCCTACATCGCACACCGTCATGACCTTCAACATCCGGTACGGCACCGCGAATGACGGCGAGGACAGCTGGCCCAACCGCGACCACCTCGTCATGCAGGTGCTCGAAACACACGACGCTTCGATCGTCGGACTCCAGGAAGCGCTCGCATTCCAACTCAACGAGATCACCCAAGCCCACCCGCACTACGGGATCATCGGGGTCGGGCGCGACGACGGCAACGCCAAGGGCGAGCACGCCGCGATCCTTTACGACACACGCAGATTCTCCGTCGATCAGTCCGGAACCTTCTGGCTCTCCGACACGCCCGAGGCGATCGCGTCGACCTCGTGGGGCAACGACATCACCCGGATCTGCACATGGGCAAGGCTCATATCGCGTGAATCTGGACACGCGATCTATGTGTTCAACACCCATCTCGATCATCAATCTCAGGACTCCCGCGAGAAAAGCATCAAACTCATCACCGATCGGATCGACTCTCGCCAACACAACGACCCCTTCGTGCTCATGGGTGATTTCAACGCGGGCGAGCTCAACCCCGTCGTGATTACACTCAAGGACAACCCGGACTACCGCCACGCGTTCCGCACGATCCATCCCGACGCAACCAATGTCGGGACATACAAGAAGTTCGGAGGCGTCCGCAACATGCACATGATCGATCACATCTTCGTGAACTCCACCACGAAGGTGCTCGACGCGGGTATCGACACAACGGAAGAGAACGGGCGTCTCCCATCCGATCACTACGCCGTCTGGGCAACGATCGAACTCCCATGAGTACGACCGAACCGAACCTGACCCGCGCCGCCCGGATGATCAACGACGCACAATCGATCGTCATCCTCACCGGCGCGGGGGTCTCCGCCGAGTCCGGGCTTGCGACCTTCCGCGATCCGGAAGAGGGGCACTGGTCCAAGTACGACCCGATGGAACTCGCGACGGTTCACGCGTTCAACAAGGACCCCGAGCTCGTCACCCGCTGGTACCACTGGCGCTTCACCCGCGCCCGCGATGTTCAGCCAAACCCGGGTCACTACGCGATCGGCGCACTCCAACACCACAAGTCCAACGCGAACCAATCGCTCACCCTCATCACCCAGAATGTCGACGGGCTCCACCAACGCGCCGGCGCGACCGATGTCGTCGAGCTCCACGGCACCATCCACACCTGGCGTTGCACCGTCACCGGCGAAGAAACCCCGCTCGCCGATCTGAGCTTCGATCGGTTCCCCATCCCCAGCGCCGCGGGCGGGCTTATGCGCCCGTGCATCGTCTGGTTCGGGGAGATGCTCCCCCAAGAAGCCCTCGAACGCAGCTTCTCCGCGATGGCCGAATGCGACCTGTTCATCTCCATCGGCACCAGCGCCACCGTCGAACCCGCGGCGAGCTTCATCCTCGCCGCAAAGGAAAACGGCGCCAAGACCATGGAGATCAACCGAGACCCAACGCCCAACACCGGGATCGTCGATCTCGCGCTTCAGGGTGCTTCGGGCAAGGTCCTCCCCCAGATACTCGACGAACTCTGGATCGAGGTTCCGTCTACGATTGATCCATGACCATGATCCCGCACACACGCCCCGGCAACTGGCCGACGAATCTCGCCGAATCCAAACTCGCGTCCCGATTCAAGTCCTCTCCGGAGGGGTGCCAGATCGGGCTCATCGGGATCCCTGATGACACGGGCGTCAAGCTCAACCACGGCCGACCCGGCGCGGCCCAGGGACCCGACGCACTCCGCGCGGCGCTCGCACGCTACGGCGTCGCGGAACCGCACGAGTGGACCTGGCCGAGTATCTGGGACGCGGGGGATGTCGATGTGGTGCCGGGCGATCTCGATGAGACGCACGAACGAGTCACCAACGCCACCCGCGCCATGATCGAGCAGGGCGTCTTTCCCGTCATGGTCGGCGGCGGGCATGACCTCACCTTCCCCTTCGTCCGCGCCGTCGCGGAGTTCCACAAACCGATGCACGGCATCTACTTCGACGCCCACCTCGATGTCCGCGAAGAAACCGGCTCGGGGATGCCCTTCCGCCGACTCATCGAATCGGGCGCAGCCCGACTCCCTCCGCGTTCATGGGCTCGATCCGTATGCGAACGCCCGCGAGCATATCGATTGGTTCAAGGACCACGGCGGACGCATCGCGGGGCGATCGCACGACGACAACTGGCTCGCCCAAGCAACCTTTGTCTCGCTCGACATGGATGTCTTCGACTGCGCCCACGCGCCGGGCGTCAGCGCCCAACAACCCGTGCGGGTGGTCCCCAACGCTCGGCGAGCACTGGGTCTTCAACGCCGGGCGGCACAAGCAGGTCAAGTGCTTCGACATTATGGAACTGTCACCGCCGCACGATCAGGACGGGCGAACCGCACGGCTCGCGGCCCGCATGCTGCTCGCGTTCCTCCCGCGGCTTCTCCGAGAGACGATCATGACCCACCCAATCGCGATCACCAACGCACGCATCCTCACCCTGTCCGGATCGGATTCTCCGCGCCGCGGCAACGCGATGCGCGAGCTCGCACCAATCGATAAAGGAACCATCGTCCTTCGCGATGGAAAGATCGAATCAGTTGGTGTTTCCGTTCCGATCCCCGATGATGCGGAACCCATCGACGCGCAAGGGCGCGTCGTGATGCCCGCGTTCGTCGATTGCCACACCCACGCGTGCTGGGCCGGGGATCGACTCGATGAGTGGGAGCTCAAACAGCGCGGCGCGACCTACCTCGAGATCCTCGAATCGGGCGGCGGGATCATGTCAACCGTCCGCGCTGTGCGACAAGCGAGCACCGATCAGCTCACCGAATCACTCCTCGAGCGTCTGAACTGGATGCTCGCGGAGGGCACCACGGCGTGCGAGGTGAAGTCCGGGTACGGACTGAGCACCACGGACGAACTCAAGATGCTCGACGCGATCGTCCTCGCAGACCAGAACTGGGCCGGGCGCGTCTCCCCCACTGCGTGCATCCGGGCACGCGAAGGACGCGGATGTCGCTGACTTCGTCGATCGAACGATCAACGAGACCCTCCCGGCGGTGCACGAGCGATACCCGAGGCGTCACGATCGACGCGTACACCGAGCAGGGCGCGTGGTCTGTTGAAGAAAACCGTGCGTTTGTTCACCGCGGCCAAGGAACTCGGGCACCCGCTGCGGATCCACGCGGACCAGTTCAACGCGCTGGGCATGCTCGAAGCCGCGATCGAACTGGGCGCCCTGAGCGTCGATCACCTCGAAGCAACCAAGCCCGATTCGCTCACTACCCTCGCCCGATCCAATACGATGGGCGTGATGCTCCCCTGCTCGGGGTTCCATGTGGACGATCGGTACGGGGACGGGCGCGCGTTCATCGACGCGAAAGGCGCCCTCGCGATCGCGACGAATGTGAACCCCGGATCCGCACCGTGCCTCTCAATGCCGATGAGCATCGCACTCGCGACCCGCAAGCTCGGGATCACCGCTGCCGAAGCGATCTGCGCATCCACTGTCAACGGCGCACACCTGCTCGGATTCAAAGACCTCGGCACCCTCGATGTGGGCACCCAGGCGGATCTGGTCATGCTCCGTCATCGCGACGAACGGCAACTCGGGTACACCTTCGGCGGGTCCCATGTCGAGTTCGTCATCTGCAACGGCGCGATCGTCGCCTAATCAGTTGATTCGGTTCGCGATGTTCTCAACCAACGCGCTGATCCCCGCGAAGACCTGCGCCGGGTTCTGGGCTTCCATGTACGCCGGGGTCGAGACGATGTTGTGGTCCTCGTTGATCACGATCTGCTCCGCATCCGCTTCGACATGGGTCGCGCCGGTCTGAGACACCGCAGCCGCGGTCCCCTCGTCGCGCCCGATCGTGACCTTGACGCCCTTGCTCCCAAAGACCTTCGCACCCAGCGCCGGCGCGATGCAGATGAACCCGATGGGCTTGCCCGCGTTGTTCGCTTCGTGGAGGACACGCTCGACCTGCGGATCGACCTCGCAATCCGCGCCCTTCATCGCGAAGGTGCACAGGTTCTTCGCCGCACCGAACCCGCCGGGGAGGAAGAACGCGTCATAGTCCGAGCCATTGACATCTTTGAGATCCACGATGTCCCCACGCGCGATCCGCGCGGACTCTGTGAGCACATTCCGCTTTTCACCCGTCGCCTGTTGCGTCCGATGATCGATGACATCAAACTCCCGATCGGGCGCCATGCACTGGTACTCGATCCCGTGCTGCGCGAGCGCGATCAGGGTCGCAGCCGCCTCGTGGAGTTCACTCCCATCGAAGACCCCGCACCCGCTCAGAATCACACCAACCTTGCCCATGATGCCGCTCCTCTCGTTGTTCAGTTACCCTTGAGCTTGCGTGCCATGTCCGTCGCCGCCAACCCGACGCTTTTGGCCATCACCGACGCACGCTCGTCTTTGAGATTCCCATCTCCATCGAACGCCTCATGCGCGACGCCTAGCGCGTACTCCTGAGGCACAACCACCATCTGCAGCTGCGTCAAGACCTGACGGACATGTCGCATTCCACGCAACCCGCCGATCGCGCCGGGGGATGCCGCGAGCAGACCGCCTACCTTGCCCTTGAAGCATGCCAAAGCCGCCTCGCCCTCGCGCGGGCGCGATGCCCAATCGATCGCATTCTTGAGCGCCCCTGAGAACGACCCGTTGTACTCGGGCGAAGCGATCAGGATCACATCCGCCGCGATCATCCGCTTCTTGAGCTCATCCGCTTTCGCGGGGAATCCTGCCGCTTCCAGGTCCTCCGAGAACATGGGGAGATCGAGCTCGTTCAACGAGATCTCATCCACTTCTGCGCCCTCGAGCGAACGACCGACAAAGCGGACGAGCATCGTGTTGTACGACCCCTTGCGGAGTGATCCGGAGATGAGTGCGACCTTGAGCGTTGAATCGGGCATTGGGGAATCCTTCTAATCGATGGGAGTGATGTGATCTTTGCGTGACTGTATGAACATACCCGAGATGAGAACAAGCCGGGCACGATCGCGTGCCCGACTGTATACTTGTTGCAACAAGTTTTCTATCGATCAATCACAGATACGACCGCGATACCCGTACCGGAATGATCGCTGTACGCGGACCGGGCGGTGCTCGTACCTGCGGATCTCACTCAACGACACCCGCAATGACCCGTAACTCCAACGCAGCGCCGCTGCGTAATCGTCCGTGCGCCAGCGCACGCTCGGCTTGCAGTACCCGTAATCAACCCGCACGCACCCGTCATGAATCCACGCGTCGTACCCGGCCTTGCGGAATGCACGCACAATCTGCGCGTTGCGCCCCCGATCGCTGGTAATCGTGGTCGTGCGCCCATCGATCGTGAGGTACCCCGCGATCGCTTGCACTTCGCACCCGCAGGTTGCGCTGTGCCGATGCCCATGGTCGTGCCCGCGATTCCCGCCCGAGGCGTTCGCGATCCCGGCCCCCGTGCCGATCGAGAGGAGGGCGACCAGGGTCATGGCTCGTGTGGTCTTCCGTGTCATTTCAGGCTCCTTTCTGTGCACCCAACACCCTGCTGGGCTCGCCTGAAGACCCGAAAAAGTAAGTGAAGACTGACTTTTTGAACCCGATTTTTCTTCGCTGAACCCCGTTTTTGTCCCAGAATCGACGCTGACCCTGCAATTCTCTCGAAATTTGTACTTCCCATGTCAGAAACACCTGCTCAAGACAGTTGAACTGTAAGAGCTTCTCATGCGAATATGAGGGCGGATCGGAGAATCGATGAACAAGCAATCGCCGCAACACAACACCATCAAGCTCGCCGCCGGGATCACCCCGATCGCGACGACGATCGTGACCGCATCGAGCTCGGACGATCTCTCCCCGATCGAAGCCGCCATCATGGACGCGTGCAACGCGCTCCACGAAGCCCGCGACCGGCGCGACATGCGCACCATCCGCGAGCTCTCCGATCACCTGGAACTCCTGCTCGATCGGTACGACGCAACCGACGGCGAGGACCACCCCAACCCCGCATGGGCCCGCGCCAATCAACGCGCCCTCGCACTCTCCGCGATGGGACGCATCGACGAGGCGATCCGCTTGGAGCTCACCGCGCTCAAGTACGCCGACACCCCTCGCCGCAAGGAGATCTCCTACGGGAACCTCGCGGACCGGTGCCTGCGATTGGGCGAACCCGATCGTGCTGTCGAGTTCTTCCTCGACGCGATCAACGCGAACCCGGAATCGGTCCCCGTGCTGATCACCGGCGCCCACGCGCTGTACGAAGCCGGGTACCTGGAACAGGCGGACACGATCTTCCGCACGCTCCTCGACAATGATCAACTCCTGACGCCGTGCTCCGAGCTCGGCGCGTACCTCGATTGCGATGTCCGCACGCGGAACCTCAGCGAGGTCCTCCCTTCGCTCTCTGCCCTGTTCGACAAATGGGCCGCCCTCAACGCACGCATGTCGCGCAAGGGGGGTGAAGGATGAACCGCAACGATCAGGATCGATTCTGGGATCTGTATGAACGCGAAGTCCGCGCCTCAATCGAGCGTGCGTGCCGACACCAATCGCGTATCAAGACTGATTCGACGATGGACATCGACGACATGATCGCGTGGATCGACACGCGCGTGTGGACGATGCTCGAGAAGGACGCGTACCCGACCTTCCATGACAATCCCTCGCCCGAGCAGGCGATCGAGCGATTGCTCAAGCACGCCCCCACGCTGGCGCGCTGGGCGTACCTCGCGCTGTGCCGATCGCACTTCCGCCGACTCGAGAACCGTGACGGGTATATGCAGGGCATGTCGCGTGCCGAGCGTCTCTCGATGGCCAGCGCTGTCGACACCAAGATCGAACGCCGCGAAGAGCTCGACAACGCGATCAGCGCCCTCCGCAGCGCGCTGAACCCCAACGAAAAGCAACGCCTGGCCGCCTCGGTTCAGGACAAGGAAGACCGCAATCGTGTCGCGCTGATCCTCGGCGCGACCCGCAGGGAAGACGACGCGATGATCCGCAAAGTCAATGCCGAGACCCTCAACACCAACACCGTGCAGCAGATGCGTTCCCGCGCCCGCAAGCGCGCCCAGGAAGTCCTCGACGCCGCCCAACGCGCGCCGATGTGGATCATGGTCGCTGCGCTGATCGTGACCACCACAATCGGGTCCGGGATCGCGGAGGCCGGTGAGCAATCCGGCGGACGCAAGGGCTCGATGAGCGCCCCAAACGCGAACTCCACGCTCCTCTGCGAGGGCGAGCAGTCCGGCGGGCGAAAGCCCTGAATCGATCAAGACAATCCTCCTTCATCGATTAGAAGACCGTTTTTTCATCAAACTGAACATTGCCCGGAATAGCAACGCGTCGGGCGCGGTGTTCAGTGTATGAACCGATCCACACTTTACGCCACTATCGCGATGCTCCCCGTGCTCGCGTTTGCTCCATTGAGCAACGCCGCGCCGGAGTCCAAACCCATCAGCAGCATTGAGCAACTCACCGAGCCCCTCGGGGTCGGTGGGCAGATGCCCATCTTCCGCATCGACGACGCGAGCTCCGACGCTGAGCACGACCTGGGCAAGCTCCTCGAGTCGGGCCCTGTCGTGGTCACCTTCTTCCGCGGGTCGTGGTGCCCCTACTGCGTCACCGAGCTCTCCACGGTACAGAAGCAGCTCGAGAACATCACCTCTGCGGGCGCGACCGTGCTCGCGATCTCCCCCGAAAAGCACGAGAACACCTCGGACCTAATCGAGCAGAAGAAGCTCGGGTTCCTCTTCGGGACCGACCACAACAACGAGCTCGCGACCAAGCTCGCGCTCTCCTTCAAGCTCGATGCCAAGACGATCAAGCGTTACAAGGAGTACGGGATCGATCTCCCGGAAGCCAACGACTCCAAGCTCTGGCAGCTCCCGATCCCCGCGACCTACATCATCGACACGGACGGGTCCGTCGTCTGGTCCTTCGTCGATCCCGATTACTCCAAGCGGGCGGACTACACCCAGGTCGTCAAGAAGCTCAAGGAACTCCAGCAGGACGGGTAATCCCCTCCCGCTCATCCCAAGCCCCCTCTTCGGCGGGCACAGCGCTGCGTAGCCTGTGCCCGTCTTCTTTATGCATGGATAATCCGATCGAGCTGCTCACGGAGGCGTTTCTCGCTCACCTGGATCGAGGTCCTCAGGTTCTGGGCAAAGCTCGCAACGCGGAACTCCTCCACCATCCATCGCAGGATCCAGAAGTCCTCCGCGACCTCAGCCGTGTGCGCGCCCTGGGCCATCAGCTCGTGCAGGCACTGCGTCCACGCGTACACCCGATCCGCCGCGTTCGCGTCGCGCTCTGGACCGATCGAGCGGAGTTTGTCCAGTCGCACCTCCATCGCACGAAGGAACCGAGCGTAACACCACAACCAACGCGTCTCCGCGATGACCATCGCGTCGTCCGCGATGAGCATGTCCAGCTGCCCACGCATGTCCTTGATCGCGCGCCCCCACGCGCTGGGGTGCGATTCGTCCAGACGCCCACGCACGCGCATGAGTGACTCAAAGATCTGTGTGAAGTTCGTAATGACCCGGTTCGTCTCGTCTACCCCACGATCCCATGCGCCAAGCAATCCAAGCTCGAACTCGTCCTTGTTTCGGGGTATGTCCTTGTTATCCACGCCGATGATCGTCCCGACGCGGGTCCAGATGATCGTCTCGAGCTGATCCGCCATCGAGCACGCCGCTGCGAGCATGTGCAGCTTGGCGTACCCGGGGAGATTCTTGACACGCAATCGCAGCTCGCGCCGAATCGCGAGCCCATAGAGCAGCCCGAGCCCAGATCGCGTGTGCTGGTCCGATTCCCAGCGCGTCGCGAGCACCTTGAGCGATACCTTCCCGTCCTCAACAATGAGTGACGGGAACCCGACCACCTTGGGTGATCCGGGGCGGGAGAACTCGATCGTCTCGGGGAGCTCATCGAACTCCCATCCGATCATGCCGAGTTTTTCGATGTCCGCGCCCGCCTGCTGAACGACCTTGGTCGCTTCCTTCGCGAACTTCGCCTGCAGCGATCCGAGATCACGCGATGCCTCGAGCGCCTGCCCGTGCTCGTCGATGACCTCGATCCGGGGGAACAGATACGACTCGAGCTGATCGTGCCGGAAGTCCTCGGGTCGCACCGCGATCCCCGTGCGTGCCGTGAGCACCTGGGCGAGCTGGGCCTCAATCGAGCCCCTGTCTTCCTTCACCACCGGCGCGAGCTCGCCGGCGATCTGGTTCGCGTCGAACTGTCGCCGGAGCTGCTTGGGCAGCGAGCGCACCAACGCCTCGATCCGAGGACGGATCAGACCCGGTACCGACCAGTCCACCCGCTGACGGGTGAGCTGGTGCAAGGCGGCGACGGACACGCGGATCGTCGCCCCGTCGTCGTCGCGCCCGGGCTCGAAGGCGTACTTGAGCTTGGAGGTCGCCCCAGCGAAGGACACCTGATCCGGGTACGCCTCGGGTGTCACCTCCTCGGGCATGAACTCAAGTACATCGGCGCGCGTCATCCGCAGCGCGTTGGGGTCACCCGACTCGGCCTTGCGAACCCATCGCTCGAATGACTTGCTCGCGTAGATGTCCTTGGGCAAACGCGCGTCATAGAAGTTGTACAGCGTCTGCGTATCCGCGATCAGGTCGTTGCGTCGGGCCTTGGCCTGCAGCGTTCCAATTTCGCGGATGAGCGCCCGATTGTGCTTGAGCGTCTTGGACGCGGAACGCAGCTGATCGTCGATCAGGGCGTGATGGATGAACAGCTCGCGCGACAACGCGGGGTCGATCGGGCCGTAGTGTACTGTTCGGCGTGGAACAATGTCCAATCCGTACAGGGTTACTTTCTCGTCCGCGACGACCCGCCCGGTTTTCTCGTCCCATCGCGGGTCCGAGTGCGTCTTTTTGATCAAATGCGAGGCTGCATCCTCGATCCACTTCGGGTCCACCCCCGCGACCGTTCTCGCATAGACCTTGCTCGTGCGGACGATCTCGGCGCACATCACCCACTTGGGTTTGGCGCTGAATAACGACGACCCGGGGGAGATCATGAACGACGAGTTCCGAGCGCCCTTGAACTCGTGCTTCTCGCCCTTGTTCCCGATGTTCGCGAGCAGCCCCGTCAGCAGCGCCCGATGCACCGCGTCCTCGTCGTTGTGTCCCTTCTTGAGTTCGTACCCAAGCTCCTGGCACAACGATCGCAGTTGGCGGAAGACCTCGCGCCATTCATCGATACGCCGCACGGACAGGTACGCCTTCTCACAGACCTTCGCAAGCTTGCGCCGGGTGAGTTTCACCTGCTGATCGTGGTACCAGTCCCAGATCTTGAGGTATGCAAGGAAGTCCGAGCCCTCGACCTGGAACTGCTCGTGTGCCTGATCCGCTGCGTCGCGTTTCTCGTGCGGGCGCACACGCGGGTCCTGCACGGAGAGCGCCGCAGCAATGATCAGCACATCGTGCACGCACCCCTCGTCGTGGGCGGCGATGATCATGCGCCCAATCCGCGGATCCACCGGCAGCCGGGCCATCACCTGCCCGAGCTTGGTCAGACGCCCGTCCTCCTCGATCGCGCCGAGCTCGCGGAGGGTCTCGAACCCGTCCCGCCATTGGCGATGTTCGGGCGGGTCGAGGAACGGAAACGCTTCGGGTTCGCCGAGCTTGAGATCCGACATCTGGAGGATGACAGACGCAAGGTTCGATCGCAGCAGCTCGGGCTGCGTGAACGCGTCGCGGGCGTTGAAGTCCTGCTCGTCGTAGAGACGCACGCACACACCCGGCGCGATACGCCCGCATCGCCCGGAGCGCTGGTTCGCACTCGCCTGGGAGATCGGCTCGATCATCAGCCCGTGGATCTTGGTCCGCGGGTTGTATCGCTTCATACGGGCGCTGCCCGGATCGACGACGGATCTGATATTGGGAACCGTGAGCGAGGTTTCCGCGACATTCGTCGCGATCACCACGCGGGGTCGCCCGGAGGGCTTGAACACCCGCTGCTGCTCTTGTGCTGACAGCCGTGCGTACAGCGGGATGATCTCGGTTCCCTCGGGGAGATGATCGCGCTTGCGGAGCTCGTGCGCCGTCTGGCGGATCTCCCGCTCACCGGGCATGAAGATCAGGACATCCTCGTGACGCTCATTGATCAGCTGGGCCGCGGCGTACGACGCAGACTCATCGATGCTCATCCCCGACGCGATATGATCGGGTTGATAACGCATCTCAACGGGGTATGTCCGACCCGACACCTCGATGATGGGCGCGGGGGTGTCCTTGGTCCCGAAGTGTGCTGCGAATCGTTCCGCGTCGATCGTCGCGGAGGTGATGATGAGTTTGAGGTCCGGGCGCGTATGCAGCAATCGGTGCATGTACCCGAGCAGGAAGTCGATGTTCAACGATCGCTCGTGCGCCTCGTCGATGATGATCGCGTCGTACTGACGGAGCTTGGGGTCGGATCGCGTCTCCGCAAGCAGGATCCCGTCCGTCATCACCTTGATGTAGGTGTTCTCGTTCGTCGAATCGGAGAATCGGATCTTGGACCCGACCTGATCGCCCATGCGGACGCCGAGTTCTTCCGCGATGCGCGACGCAACGGAGCGGGCCGCGATCCGGCGCGGCTGGGTGTGCCCGATCATCGCGCCGATCCCCAGCCCGAGCTCGAGGCACATCTTGGGCAGCTGTGTGGTCTTGCCCGACCCTGTCTCGCCGCACACGATCACGACCTGGCTGTTGCGGATTGCGTCGATGATCTCCTCGCGCCGTTGCGAAACAGGGAGGTCCTCGGGGTACGACACGCTCGGGACATTCGCCTTGCGTCGCTCGTACCCCTCGATCGCGCCCAAGAGGTCCTCGCGGATCGATTGCTCGATCTTGGCGCGATGGTTCGGATCGGGCTTGCGCTGCAACCCCTTCAATCGCCCGATGAAGCGCCCCTTCTGCGCGGGTGGGCATCGCTCAAGGAGCTCGTCGATGCTCGGGTTGGGTTGTGCGGACGGATCGGGCACGCGATCACCTCAGGAGCTGATCGCGTGGACGATGGACTTGGCGCGTTCAGGGTCAACGGGGTTCTTCCAGAACCCGTCTTGCTTGATGGACGACCCCACGATCAGCGCGTCCGCGTGCTCGCAGAGCGACGCTGCGTACCCAGGGGTGACGCCCGAGCCAACGATGACGGGGAGCTTGGTTGCTTTGCGAACCGCTTTCACATCTTCCAATGCGGCGGCCTTGCCCGTGGAGATCCCCGTGACCACGAACCCGTCGGCTCCGAAGAACTCGCCCGCGTGGGCCATCTCCGCGAGATCGATATCGCTGGTGATCGCGTGGGACGCGTGCTTTTTCTTGATATCGCAGAACACCTTGACATGCTCCGCGCCGATCGATTTGCGATAGCGCAAGAGCCCCCCCGCTTCCGCTTCGGAGAGCAACCCCTCGTCGGCAACATGGGCGAACACAAAGTTCTCGCACCGGATGAAAGGAAGCCCGTTGGTGAGCGCGACACCGATCGCGTGCCGATTCCCGCCGGAGAGGATCTGGAGCCCGACGGGGATCCCCACGGCGCTGCGCACGGCGCCGGTCATCCGCGTCATCGCGGCCACGATCTCCGGGCCGAGCTTGTCGCCGTGGACATAGGGGGCGTCGTGCATGTTCTCGACGATGATCGCGTCGAACCCCGCGTCCTCGATCTGGCGGGCCTCGAGCACGCACTGGCGTTCGATTTGATCGATCGATTGCGACGCGAAGGGGGTGCCTGGGAGGGCCCCGACATGGACCATCCCGATCAACCGCGCCGGGCGTGACGGGTCGCGCTTGGAGATGATGCTTGCGAGGTTGGGGTGGGTCTGGTGATTCATCTGCAGCGGGGTGTTCCAAATGGGCCTGGGTGATGATCCGAGCGGATTTCGGGCATCGCCCGCTTGTGTAACGCATGGGGATCGCATAGGTTGTGTATCCACGATCGTATGCCCGGAGTCGGCACGATCGGGTGCAATCACAAAGGAATCACATGGGCGAACGACAGCATCTGACCGCACCGGACCCGAAGGAGACCCGGTTCCCCAAGGGGATCCCATTCATCATCGGGAATGAGCTCGCGGAACGGTTCAGTTTCTACGGGATGAAGGGGATTCTGGTCATTTTCATGACCACCTACCTATTGGGAGCAGACGGCAAACTCGCGACAATGAATCGCGAAGAGGCCATGAGCGTCTATCACCTCTTCACGATGAGCGCCTATTTCTTCCCGATGATCGGCGCGTTGCTCGCGGACATCTTCCTTGGGAAATACAGGACCATTCTGTGGCTCTCCCTGCTCTACTGCGTTGGGCATGGTTCCCTGGCACTCATGGATATTGCCCCCCACACGATGGGGATCAGCATGAAGCCGTTCCTCTTCGCGGGGCTCGTGCTCATTGCGATGGGGTCTGGCGCGATCAAGCCCTGTGTATCAGCGCATGTCGGCGACCAGTTCGGTACCGGCAACAAGCACATGCTGACCAAGGTCTTCAACTGGTTCTATTTCTCGATCAACATCGGCGCCGCAACATCCATGATTCTGACCCCGATCTTCCTTGAGGGGATCAAGATCGGCGAGGACGCAGCAACGGGCGAAGCCATCATGTTTGGTGGGCCATGGCTCGCGTTCGGTGTCCCTGGCGTGCTCATGGCCATCGCAACATTCTTGTTCTGGCTTGGTCGACACAAGTTCGTCCATGTCCCCCCGGGCGGCATGGAGTTCTTCCGAGAGACATTCAGCAAAGACGGCATGCGGGCAATCCTGAATCTCATCCCGCTGTTCTTGATTTTCGTTCCGGTGTTCTGGGCCATCTTTGACCAGACCGGTTCTTCATGGGTTCTCCAGACAGAGCAGATGAACAGGAACTTCCTCGGAAGAGACTGGCTGCCTTCTCAGGTTCAAGCGGTGAACCCCATCCTGATCCTCATCGGGATTCCGATCTTCACTTATGTGGTGTATCCGATGGGCGACAAGGTCTGGAAGCTCACGCCGCTCCGCAAGATCGGTATCGGTTTCGTAATTACCGCGGGTGCGTTTGCGCTCTCGGCAATCATCGAATCGTGGATCGTGGGCAACTCACAGGCCGTGATCACCCAGATGTGGAGCGCACTCGGAGACTCCATCCCTGCGGATACCACCATGCCGACCAAGATGGGTGACATGCTACAGATCGTGAAGGAACAGGGATGGACGCAGGAAGACATCGCTCCATATATGTCGGAGATGCCCAACATCGGGTGGCAGTTCCTCGCCTACATCATCATGACGGCGGGCGAGATCATGGTCTCTATCGTCTGCCTTGAGTTCGCGTATACCCAGAGTCCCAAGAAGATGAAGAGCTTCATCATGGGGATCTACATGCTGGGGATTTCACTCGGCAACTTCTATGTGGCCGGCGTAAACATGTTCATGGAAGCAACCAAGGACGAGGCCGGCAACACGCCGCTCGATGGGGCAAACTACTACTGGTTCTTCTCCGGGTTGATGATTGCGACGACGATCGTGTATGTAGTGTACAGCCAGTTCTACAAAGGCCGCACCTACATCCAAGGCGAATCTGAGGAAGACATCATCGAAGCCGAAGCAGAAGCCGAGGGCACCGAGGCACGCTGATTCAGCATTGATCCACAACGACAACCGCCCCGAGATTCTCGGGGCGGTTATTCAATGTACTGATATCTGATCAGAACGGGAAGAGCTCCGGGCCCGGGGTCTCGGTGCCCGAGAAGAAGATCGCCCAAGCGAACTCCGCGAACCCGAGCACAACGAACTTGGATATCCCGAAGAGGATCGCCCCCATGAACACGAAGACGATGACGAACCCGCCCAGCAGGATCCAGCGTCCGTTCTCGCTGATCACCATGCGGGTGTAGGCGGGGCTCAGGTTCATCAGGATCCGCGACCCATCGAGCGGCGGGAGCGGGAGCATGTTGAACGCGAACAGGAGGATGTTGAGCATCGCGCCCACGGCAAGGAAGCTCCGCATGTTCGTCGCGAGGGGCTCGGCGATCGTGATCCCCGAGCTGATCTGCCCCTGACATAACGGGACCCAGATAATGAGTCCAATCGTCGCGACGAACGCGAGGATGATGTTCATCACCGGACCAGCGATCGCGACGAGGGATTCCGCATAGCGTCCGCGGAGCTTCGAGGGATTGATCGGCATCGCACCCCACGCGATCCCGATCACGAGGAACATGATCAGGGAGAACGGGCCCATGTGGACCATGGGGTTCCAAGTCATGTGCCCGGTCTGGATCGGGGTGTCGTCGCCCAGACGGATCGCCGCCCATCCGTGCGCGAGCTCGTGGAGGCAGATCGAGAGGGATGACCCAGACAATCCATGAAACAACCCACACCTGCCCGTTGATGGTCGGATCTTGCAGAAGGTCCGAGATCCACCAGCCGCCCATGTGTGGGTCCTTTCTGAATCGATCAGGATGTCGGTATCAGCTCTTGGCGGGGACCGCGGAGGTCGCGGCGGTCGCCTGCTCGACGAGCTTGTCGAAGAGCTTGGGATCCTCGATCGCGATCTGCGAGAGCATCTTGCGATTGAGGTTCACGCCCGCGAGCTTGAGCCCGTTGATGAAGAGCGAATAGCGCGTGCCACGCATGCGGCAGGCAGCGGTGATACGAGTGATCCAGAGCTTGCGCATGTCACGCTTGAGGGCGCGACGGTCGCGGAGTGCGTAGCAACCCGCGCGGCGGACTGCGATCTTGGCCTGGTACTTGTGGCGGCTCTTGGAACCGAAGTAGCCGCGTGCCTGACGCAGCAGTTTCTTGCGGGCCTGAGTACGAGCGGCACCTTTACGAACGCGTGGCATGGTTCAATCTCCAAGTTTGTCTGACGGAGACGGATTCAACCGTTCTTCCTGCCCGGCAGACGGGGATGGGTGACCCGAGCGTCGACTCTCGACGCTCGATGTGTTGTGGTTTAGTCGTTGTTTCTTCGCGGCTTCGCGCATCGCACGCTTCTCAGCGGGCGAGGGGTTGCGACGCAGCGAGGTGCGGGGCTGGTTTCGCCCACGCAGGCGACGGAAGAGCAGCTTCTCGAAGCGCTTTGCTTCCGGCGTGGTCACATGGCGATCCTTCCGCAGCTGACGCAAGCGCTTAGCGCTCTTGCGGGACGAAAGGTGCTTGTGGTAGGCGCTGCGGTGACGGACCTTCCCGGTTTTCGAGATGCGGATCCGCTTGGACAACCCCTTATGGCTCTTGTTCTTCGGCATCGGAATCACTCCGGGCACAGATCGACGGCACAGCCGTCGCTTGGTCAAATCGTATCGATACACGCCCCGAGTCCGTCGGGGCAGGAGGGAAGTGTAGGCGGGTCTCCCCCCGGTGGCGAGTCAAGGAAAGCCCCAAACGGGGCCCAAAGATCAAAATTTAGATCCCAGAACCAGGATCAGGGCCCGACAAAGGCGTCGGTCGGGCCGGCGGGCTGCTCGTTCCCGGTCATGATCCCCTGGCGCTCGCGGGCCTGATGGATCACGGATTCGATGGGGCGGGGGAGCCAGATGTTGTCCCGCGAGTCGAGAACCGGGGTATCGCTCCAACGGGCGCTCCCGTCGAGCATCAGCATGTGCTGACCCGTGTGGTCGTGGTTCGGGGAGTTCTCTTCCGGGATGACGGCCTGGTTTCTGGTGATCCGCAGGACCACGGGGGAACGATCCGCGAGGAGAACGACCCGGACGGGTGATTCCACCGAGGTTGCTCGCATCCCGCCCTGGGGCATGATCCGGTAGGAGTACGAGATCTCATCGAGCGATTTCCAGTCCCACGCGTTGGGGTCCGCGTCGCCTCGGGCGGCGTTGGGGTTCGTGGGGCATGCAAGATCATCGAGACCCGCGAACTGGTTGCGGATCAGTGTGTAGAGGTTCGAGGAGTTGGAACGCTCCGGAGTGGTTCCAACATCCATCCAGGTCGGCCCGAACCCCGCGGTGGCCATCGGGAGCATGTCGCGGTTGGCGCCGGTGTAGAGCCCGAAAGCGCTCGCGGTCTGGTTCATGTTGTTGAAGCAGATCTCTTTCTGGTTCACGGAGCGCATCCCGGACATGATCGGCATGATCACGGACGCGGCAAGCAGGAGCATCGCGGCGATCGAGACCAGATCCGCCCAACGCCCGGGGAGTTGGAACCCGCCTCGGGATGGGATTTTCATCGCGGATTCTTCCGCGTCGATGTGGGACTGGATCCCCGCGAGGGTCGCATTCACGAGCTCTTCGCGAGAGCGTGCTACGCCCGAAGAGCTCGTCAGCATGGCGCCGATCGCGTCGAGTTTCGCCGCGCGGGCTCGTGTATCGGAAGACAGGGATGACAGCTCGTACCCCGCATCGATGTACGCATCACACGCCTGCTTGTCTGCATCCGTCAGCTGGGCATCGAGGATCGATTCACGCTCGATGCGTCGAGCGAGGATCTCGATCAAGTCCGCGCGGGCGTCCTTGTGGGACTCGTCGGAGACAGGGGTATTGAGCAACGAGAGCAGGTCGTGCAGGCGTCGTTCCTGCTCGTTCTGTGCGGGGTTCGACCCGAACCCGTGCTCAAAGAGCTTGTCGATCGCGGAACGATCCGCGTCTTTGAGGGACGGGTTGATTGGTTGTTGATCGTCAGTACTCATCCGGAACACCTCACCACGAAGATCACAACGACTGCTCGCCCTTGGACACGCTCTGCCAGGCCCGCGCAAAGGCGGCGACGGCCGAGTGCATTCGCGACTTCACCGTGCCAAGCGGGATCCCGAGGTCTTCGGCGATCTGGGCGTAGCTGAGTCGCTGGAAATAGGCCAAGAGCAATACCTCCCGCAAGGCCGGGCCGAGCTGATTGAGTGCTTCCTGCACCATCCCGTCCCGTTCGGAGAGATCCATCGCGGCATCGGGGGCGGGGACATCCACTTCGAGGAGGTCCACAAACGAGCTGCCGGGTTCGGATTTCTTGATCGGGGCCGAGAGTTCGACCGTCTTGCGTCTGTTCTTCTTACGGAGGTAATCCCGTGCTTTGTTCGCGGCAATTGTAAAAAGCCAGGGACGAAATCGTCGAGAACTGTCGAAACTGGCCGCGGAGATGTGAACCTGGAGAAAGGTGTCCTGGAAAATGTCTTCCGCCGCGGCCCGATCCCCCACCATCCGCGTAAGGAAGCGAAGGAGATCGTCGTGGTAGCGCTCGATCAACTCCCGATAAGCCCCGGTTTCCTCGGCTCTGAAGGCCTCGAAGACCTGCTCATCGCTCTGTTCTCGCCAATCGCTCAAATGGTTGCCTCTCAGTATTGCCCGTGGGTACGCGTGGGGGCGTGGGTTGTTCGATCGGTGCGGGAGGGACAGGTGAAACCAAGGATACCGGACGCGCCCCAAACTTTCCCCCGGGGCGGGATTGGGCCGATAGGGTGATTATAGAGAAAGTTCTCCCCGTCAGCCGCAATCTGGGCATGAGATCCGCGTTCTACGAGCAGGATGGTCCCCGCGTTGAGTATTCAATCTTCCCCAGCAGAGCGAGACCCCGCCGAACTGGCGTCGGTGATCGCGCGAGCTGCGCATGGGGAGGAGGATGCGTGGCGTGAGCTCATGGACCTGTACGCCCGGCGGGTCTTCGCGATGGCGCGGAGCCGATTGCACAATGACGAACTCGCGGAGGAGATCACACAATCCGTGTTCGTCACCATCGCAACCAAGCTCAACGGGCAGGGCGACGGGAGCGGGTACTCCGAGCAGGGAAAGTTCGAGCCCTGGCTCTTCCGGATCACGATGAACCGGGTCCGGGACTATTGCCGAAAGCGTGCCCGGCACGCGACCCCCACGGCACCCGAGCACATGGGGGGACTCAGCGCCAGACCCGAGATCGATCACGCCGAGCGTGATGCGGGGATGGCAGAGATGAACAAGCTGAGATCTGCGATGGAGCAGCTCTCAGATCGGGATCGGGAGATCATCGAGCTGCGCCATCACGGGCAGCTCAGTTTTAAACAGATCGCGGAAATCTCCGGCGACCCCATCGGGACCCTCCTCGCCCGGCATCATCGGGCACTCAAGAAACTCCGCGATCTCCTTGAACCACAACACGCACCCCAGAACGGATCGGGGGAGGCATCATGAACGACGAGCACACCCATCACGACGAGTTGCACCTGCACGCGGACCCGGATACCCAGCGGATCGAGTCATTGCTCGATTCGATGGGACGCGCGGATCGCAATGCTATGAGCACCGACGCCCAATCACGCGTCCTCGATTCGGTCTCGCAGGTCTTCGCGCCCGCGCCGATCGCGATCGAACGGGCGTCCACTTCGGAGCAGACTTTGGGGTCATCACGATGGAACCTTCGGATGGCGGCCGCGGCGGCGATCGCGACCTTCGCGACATTGGGGATCGTGGTCTCCCAGCCTTGGAAGCTCGGGAACCAGGGCACCCCCACGAGCCCAACACCGAACGCGGGTGCATGGACACTCGCATCCTTCGAGCAGGACCTCGACGCGTTCTTCGCGCTTGAGGATCACGACACGGGCGAGATCGAAGAGGGCGTTGCGAGCTGGGAGCTCTGGGCCCAGACGATCGATACGGACTTCAGCACCGATTCCCTGGCCGACGAGCTTGGGTTCAGCACCAATGACGACGGAGCGCTCTGATGAGACACGCACGATGGACCGCCGCTGCTCTTCCGTTGCTCGCGATCGGGGTTCTGGGGATGACCCAGCCCAACGCGGAACGCTCGTCGCGTCAGGGCGAGCGCCCGGAACGCACGGGGATGCCCGCGCCCGATCAGGAAGACGGACGCGGACGCTTGGAGCTTGAGGTCAAGCTCAACCCGGAGACGCTGCGCATCCGGCTCCAACGGATGATCGAGCGTGGGCAGCAGATGTCCGAGCGGGCACAGTCCGCGCTCGACAAGCTCGACGCGGGCGCCAGCGCGAGCGAGGTGCTCAACGAGCTCCGCCCGCAGGACGCATCAAACTCCGGCGAGGTGAACGGACGCCCCGAGCGTGGGATGAACAAGCGTCCCGATGAACCCCGGGATGCGGGCCCCAACGGGCAACGCCCAAGCCCGGTGGGAAATCACGAAGAGATCCACGCGTTCCTGCGATCCGAGTTCCCCGAGCTCTGGGAGAACCTTGAGCCGATCATCACACAAGACCCTCGCAATGCTGAGCGTCTGCTCGGACGCATGGCCCCGCAGATCCGCGAGATCCTCGCGCTCAAGCGCTCGTACCCCGAGCTTGCATCAACCAAGACGATCCAGATGCGTGCGGGTCTGGACTTTGTCGAAGCGGCACGCGTCTACCGAACCATCCTGAGCAACCCCGACGCTTCGAACGAGCAGATCACGCAGGCCCTGCTTGACATGCGTACCCATGCGGAGACCCGTTTCGACGCGGAACTCCGCGCGAAACAGCTCGAGATCGCGAAGCTCGAGGAGCAACTCGATCAGCTCCGGTTCTCGGTTGATGCGCTCGAAGAGCGACGCGCGTACGAGGTCGATCGGATTGTGACTTCCGCGCAGAAGAACGCAGAACGCCTAACGCGTCAGCAGTCTCAGCGGAAATCGCGGAGCGAGAACGATTCGGAATCAGGAGACGACTGAGCCCGGCCCGATGTCGCTCATGGGTGAGAGGAGGACGACGCTGCGATCGTCGGATCCCTTGGCAGCATCGCTCGCGGCGAGGAGCATCCCGCGGGATTCTTCGCCTCGCAATGAACGCGGCGCCAGGTTCGCGACGATGATGATCGACTTGCCGACCAGGTCTTCTGCGTTGTAGTGGTCCTTGACCCCGGCGCAGATCTGACGCGGGGTGCCCGAACCGTCGTCGAGCTGGAGCTTGAGCAACCGATCCGCGTTGGGGTGCGGCTCGGCCTGGGTGATCTTGGCGACCCGCAGGTCGACCTTCGCAAAGTCATCAAAGGTGATCTCGGGCTTGAAGGTGCTCTCGCTCGGTGCGGTGTCGGTGCTCATCTGGTGCTCCAGTCTCGAAGTTTGGTGAGAATGATCGTAGTCGCCCACTGATCGCGCGTCCGGTTCAGGGCGTGCTCGACCAGATACCATTGCGGAGATACGGGCGCTCGGGGTCGATCCCGAGTTCCTTGATGAGCCACTCGACGCTTACGGGGCGCATCGGGGTGGTTGAGCCGAGCATGGATGCGCTCCCCCAATCGCTCATCGACCTGTTCGCGTCCAGGCACGCCGCTTCGATCCGCAGGAGCATGACGAGCGTCTGGGTGCTCTGGGTCGTGCCCAATGGCGAGCTGTGTGCGGTGCATTTGCGTCGGATGGACTCACCGTTCTCGACATCGGTATAGAAGTAGTTGCCCCGGCACGGGTCACGGGAGATCCCCCCGAGCATCGGAGTGAGTGTCTGATTGAGCTCGTCCCGGGTGTACCCCAGATCCTGCGCCATCCGTTCGATGATTGCGCGAACCTCGGAGCGTCCATAGAGAGTGGATGCATCATCCGCGTCCGCATTCCGAGCAAGACGCAGGCACTCCGCAGCCTCTTCCATCGCATTCGTTGTCGAAGTCTCCGGGCGGTACTGCGCCCATTGCGTGTATCGCTTAGGGTCGATCAGAAGCGCGAGATCCCACAAGCGTCCCTGCATGATGGGGTCATCACTGAACGCCCATGCGAGCGCGACGCAGCACGATGCTGCGTCGCTCGCGTTGTTGCGTTGGTGATTGATGACCACACCCATGCCGAGTACTGCTCGTGCGAGTTGCCGGTCTTGCTCGCTCTGTGCGAGCTCGGCGAGCTGCTCCCCAAGCTCAAGGTAGATCCGGGGCTGGTCCGGGCGGGCGGATCGATCAAGTGTCGATTGGGCAGACATGCCGAGTATCGAAAGCGCGAGCACCATGACTGACATGATTCGGAGCGTGTTCATTGGTAGGCCTCGCGTTCGAGCTCGACGAGCGTCATCTGGGCGATGGCCCTCTGTGCCTGGGTGATCTGCTGGAGGACGCTCGACGCGCGAGCGTCACGGTCCTCAAGCTCTGAGATGATCGCGTCCAAGACTTGCTCCGCGTCCGGGTAACGGAGCAGGAGATCAAGACAGATCAGCCCGAGCTGGAAACGCTGCTCCGCGAGGTACGCGTGCAAGAGCGAGTGCGCATTCGCACGCTCGATGGTTGCTCGGGTCTCGATCAGGTTGAGCTCCGCGCGGGTTTGGGGTGAGCTCGCGCCTTGGAGCGATGGTGATCGAGTCGAGTTGGTGATGGCGGCGAGCTGTGCTGCGGGGTTGGGTTCGGTTCCGAGATCGATACGCAAGATATCCAATCGAAGTGCATGAAGCTCTGATACTTCCTGTTGAAGTTGAGAAACACGGATCGCCCGCTCGTCGGCGATCGCGTCCCCGATCCGGGCGAGCACGATCCGACGCACAACCGGTAGCCAGTCCGAGTCGTTCCGGCTGGGGAGTTCGGTTTGCAGGGCCGCGTATACGATCGCTTCGAGCTTGGCGCTCGGACGGGTATCCAGTTCATGATCCACCGCGATCAGCATCGTGACCTGATCCCCGAAACGGGTAATCTGCTCGATCGCAAGTTCGCGGAGGTTCGCGTCGGCGCGATTCGCAAGGTGCACCAACGCGTAGGCGCTGCTGATCCCGATCGTACGCTTCCCGATGAGCTCGTCGAGGTACGGACGCAGCTGCTCGGGCTCGGTGCAGTTGACGGCTTTCTCCGCCCATTGGGTGTCCGAATCCGTCCGAGCGAGCGAAGATCGCTCGGGCGTGTCCTCAGAAATTGGCTCATCGTAGGACGCGATGATCTCCTCTCCAAGCTCAGGTGCCCCATCGAGCTGCAGGTGCGCCGCCGTCACCAAACGAGCGAGGCGGAGCATGGGATCGATCGCTCGATCATCGTCGAGTTGATCTGGGGTCGCGTTGATCTCTACACGGAGTTGTTGCATCAAAGGCGTCATCGATCCGCTCGCGAGCATCTCCGACGCGCTCATCGACTGGTTCGGGAACCACGCACTCTTGATCCGTGATTGGATCTGATCGCGCTTGGGATCGTTCGCATCCCGCCGGAGGATCATGAGCTGATCGACACCCTCGGCCGCGCTCTCCGTTACGAGCGCCTCGGTCAGCATCGCGAGCCGGGGCGTGGTGACCGATCGATCGCTGAACTGCTCGATCAGCCAGAACCGTTCGGCGCTGCTTGGACGCCAATCGAGCGAGCGGACAAGGCGCGAAGCGACGCTCCTCCACTGCTGATCGGGCTCGCGTGGATCTCGTAATCGGCGTGACATCGCGCCGAGGATTATCGCGGTGTGCTCGCGCGTCCCCTCCGCCACGGCGTTCTCCACGCCCGTGTGCCAGTTCGTCCACCACCCTGGATCATCTGTTCTGCTCGTGCGTCCAAGGTGCGACGCGATCACTTGGACATTCACGGACAGATCACTGGAGTTTGAAACCGGCGCATCGGACATCTGAGTCCGGATCGCTCGGAGTTGATCCATCGTCTCCTGACGAAGCCCTGCAGAGTTCAGGGTAACATCAATCACACTCGTTGCGAGCATCACACGCCCGGGCTCAACTCCCGCAGCGGCAAGGAGCGGGGAGATCTGCTCGGGAGACAATCCTTGTTGATCGAGTCGAACCATGAACTCCGCGATATTCACGCCGGCGCGTTGCAATGCGTTTCGTGGAAACGCCGTCCACTCGCGTGTGAACTGAGGGTATATCTCTCTGAATCGCGCAACGGCAGCGTCTGGTTCGACGCGTGCGCGAGCAACGAGTCGGTCGAGTTCGTGCGCGATCGCGCTGTAGTGAGTGATACGATCCCGCTGAACGGTTGAGCCGGTATCCGCTCGCGTATCTGGCTCGGTGTAGTCGTTCAGGGTGATCGGTCCTGTTTCATCAGCGACTTCGAGTTTACCCTGACCATTCGGCACGATTATCAGCGTGATCGCGGTTGTGCACGCGAGCACTCCAAGCAGCGCGTACGCGATGAACCAACCGCCCGATCCACCCGGCGCGGGGGGCAGCATGGGGAATGATCTCGTCGAACCGTCTGGGGAAGTTCGAGAAGAGGTTCCCGCGCCAAGTTGTTGAACGATCTCCATCGCATTGAGACGATTGATGCGGGCGAGGTGCGCGAGTCGTCTTCGGGCGCTGGCGTTCCACCCGCCGCTTGATCCGACGATCAGGCGAGCCCGACGCATGAGTGCCGGCGTCACCCGATGCATCGCCCGTGTGGGTGTCCATGCCTTGGGCACATCGACGGGCGTTCCCTCGGGCCAGCGGATCGCGAGCTGCGAGCGAAGAGCCTCATCGAGGAGCTGGGATGCGGCGCTGTGGATCGCGAGGCGGACCTCATCCGCGTCGGGTGTCGCACGCTGCGGATGACAATCGACCTGACGGAGTCGTCGCAAACGGGCCCGTTGGATCTCGGTATCAGAACCGATCTCGTGACGCAGCCCGAGGAGCGCAAACGGGCCGCCCTGCCCGGCGTCCTCGCCGAGGAATCGAACGATCGGGGATTGGTTGCGCCGGTGCTCGCTCATGGTGTCCCCCCGGTGCTTTGCGTGGGGATCGGCTCCTCGAAGAGCTCCGCGATCTTTGTACTCCAGGGCGCCGGCCCGAGCGTCGGGTTGAGTGTGCGGAACTGCTTGAAGGTGTCGTACGCGCGTGGCGCATCGAGCTGCTTCATGATCGCAAGCGATTCGTATCTGGCCTCGTACCACCGTTCATCGCCCTGCGGGTACGCTGCGAGAAGGCGCAGCCATGCGTCGAGCGCGGTCTGCGCATCGTTGGCGCGGAACGCGATCGACGCGGTCCGACGCAATCCCGGCTCGGAGCCCTGCCCGTACGCGAGGACCTGCTTGGACAACCGCAACGCGAGCGCGAGCATGTCCTGATCATCGGTCTCATCCGCGATGAAGCTGGCCGCGTGCGCCACCACCTCGATCAGGGCAGAATGCTGCACCCCGAACCGCTCGGGCTCGGGCGGCGTGACGCGGGCGATCACGGGGGCACCGATCGAGACGAGATGCGCCGCGATCGTGATGTCCGGGTTCGTTTCCCATACATCGATGACCGTGTTGAGCACGAGCACGCGTGCATCGTCCGCACGCGCCGCGTCGATCGCACGCAGCTCATCCAGATGCGCGAGCGCCTCTTCGATGCGCTGCCCCGCGAGCTTGACGCGGATGAGCTGGGTCAATAACTCGGGCTCGAGCTGATCGTTGAGCGGGCCGGTCCCGATCAAGGATCGAGCGTCCTCGATGTATCGAAGTGCCGTGCGTGTATCGGACGGCGTATCACGGATCGCGAGATCGATCCCGATCTGCATGCTTGCGACCCGTGTGGCGATCGATTCATCGTCGGAATCCGCATTGATGATCCTCGCGATGAGCTCACGCGTATCACGCAGCATGTCAGGGTCACTGAACCCCGACTTGCGAAGGATCTCGTACTGGAGCTGGGCACGGAGTCGGCGTGCCGCCTGTGCGTTGGGATCCGAATCGGGCACGGCGCTGAGGGTCTCGATCGCGAGCGCCGGATCGAGCACGCCTTGCATCGCGTATCGGAGAACGAGCGTTCGTGCTCGCTGGGTACCTGGGTACTGCTCGATGTAGGAACGGATCGCGTCTTCGAGCTCGCTCGAGCCGCGCTTGCCCGCGAGCGCGTTCGTGTGATCGAGGGCGGCGATCCGCACCCAACGCGCTTCCTCGAGTGACTTCGGGTCGAGCGAGGTATCCAGGACCCGCTGACACTGCTCGATCGCGTCCTTGGGCTTATCGGCGCGCACGAGTGCGTACGCGAGTTTGAGCCGACAATCGTCGCGATGCTCGGGGTAGTTGTCCGCATCGGGTGCCTTGATCGCGGTATGGAATCGCACGATCACATCGGCATAGCTCGGTGTTCCCTCGCCCGATTCGAGCCGATCGAGTTCCGCGAGCGCCACCGCGTACGCTGGGATAAACCCCGACCCGATCTGCGGCAGATTCTGGAATCGTGTGTAGAGATCCACGACATGCCCGATCTCGCGCTGGGCCACGAGCTGCTCGATGCAGAGCGTCACGAGTCGCGATGCGTGCTCGCTTGAGTCGAATCTGCGTGACTCGAGCGTCGTGATCGCGACGAACCGGGCATCCGCGATCGTCAGGTGCCCATCGCCCAGGTCCGAGATGATTTCGATCGCGAGTTCCAGGGCCGGTGACCAGTCCGCGTTCATCGCTCGCACACGCAGAAGCCTGCGGTGGGCGTCCGATGGGACATTGGCGGGGAGAGCGTCAAAGTCGAGCAGCGACTCGAGCCACATACGAGAGAGCATCAGTTCTTCGGATTGCATCTCGCACATCGCGATACCGATTACCGCGCGCGCAACATGCTCGTATTCGAGGGCCGCCTGCGGGAGGTTCTCGCTCTTGGGGATCGAGCCCTCCGCGCCGAGCAGCCAACCGAATGCCTCGTATGTCGCGTTTTCGACATGGCGCTCCTCAAGGACCGCCACCCCATACCCGGACCAACCGAGGTAGTAGTTGCCAAACGAGTTGAGTCGTCGCAACGCGTGGAGCTCGTTTTCCAAGCGGGTCTGCGCCTCGAGCGAACGGGTCGATGTCCGCCGACGATTCAGACGATCCAAGTCCTGCGACGCGCCCGTGAGCAGACGCGAAAGTCCCCGCTGTGTCTCGCGCATCGCATCGAGCGCGACGATGCGGGCCTGATCGTCGAGCAATCGCAGGTGTGCCAGCTCGATCGCGTTCTCGTGCGTGATGTACTGATCGACGAGCAGCTCCAGACGCAGCTCGTGCATCGGTACGCTGGGCGTCCGTTCAACAAGCGATCTGGCCCGGAACAATACAATGTCCCGGTACGGATCCTCACGATCCACCGCGCGGAGCTGGTTGAGGTACAACTCGGAGAGTGCCGATGCGATCTCCTCGCGTTCTGTCTGGTCGTCCGTATCGCGGAGTCGGTTCTCAAGCTGGATCTCGAGGAGCTGATCCATCCGATGATCACGCAGGAACCGCTCGACCTCCGCGTCGCCGGGACCTGCAAAGGAACTCGCGCAGAACAACCCCAATGCAAGGATGATTGTTTTACTCTTCGGATTCGCCGGGCACATAGCTCCTCCTTGCGAATCCCGCGTTGCGGGCGGCCTGCAGCGCCGTCGCGACGCTCTGGATCGGGACATCGGGCTCGGCTTTGATCGCAACACCCGGGTCCTTGGGCAACTGGTTGAGCACGGATTCGAGAGAAACGCGATCCGTGCACCGGACCTGCCCGAGCATGTAGACCACCTGGGTGCCCTGCATGCTGATCTGTATAATCTGCGGCTGAAGATCGCTCGAACTCACACCCCCGCCCTCGGTCTGCAATGCCGCGGGGAGCTTGTTCTCCTTCTTCGCGAAGTCCGCGGTAACAAGGAAGAACACGAGCAAAAGGAACACCACATCGATCATCGATGTCAGGGGGAGTGCGCCCAACTGCGAGCGTCGGCGCCGATGGGATCGCGCTCGCGTCATGGCGCACCGCCTTCGGGTTCAACCGTCGCGAGTTTCCACTTCTGCACCCCCACATTGGAGAGACGCAGGAGCAATCGATCCAAGTGCACAACGGGCGCGTTCCGATCAGGGCGGATCAGCACATCGAACGGCGTCCCCTCGCTCTGATTCGTGACCCCGATCGACGCGATGCGTTCGATCTCGAGCAGGCTCGTCTCGCGTGACTCGAACCGATAGACCCCCTCGCGGGTGAGATCGATGATCATCGCGGCTTGTTGCTTGAGGGGCTCTTCTTCGCCCTGCTCACGCGGTAGGTCCACCTCGGTGCGGCGGAGATCGCCAAACTGGGAGGTGAACATGAAGAAAATGATCAACTGGAACACCACATCGATCATCGGCGTGAGATCGACATTGATCATGTGCCCGGATGTCCCCGATCGCTTGCTCACGCGTTCCGCCCCTCCGATCCCTGCGATGTCTCGAGCGGGGCAATCAGCTCCTCGATCTCCTCATCAATCTCCGTCGTCAGATGATCGATCCGGTTCCGGAGGAAGGTGTACATCGCGGTTGACGGGATCGCGACGATCAGCCCGAGCACGGTCGTGATGAGCGCCTGAGAGATGCTCCCCGCGAGCTCATCGGGGCGGGCGGGCCCGTCGCTCATGGTGATCGCATCGAACGCGCCGACCATGCCCACCACGGTGCCCAAGAGCCCGAGCATCGGCGCGACGGACGCGATGAGCCCGATCCCATCCGTGAGTCTGTACAGGCGATCGACCTCGAGCTGCCCAACCTCATCGACCGATGAGCGGAGCTCGAGCATCCCGAACGCGGATCGTGACGCCCGAGAGAGACCCGACCCCATCACGCGTGCTAGATAGCACGATCCGGGATGATCGTTGCATCGCTTAATCGCGCCGTCGATGTTGCCATCATTGATCAATGATCGCAGATCGCCCGTGAGCTCGGGCGGCGCGAGCCGATCGCGACGGATGCGGAAAATCTGCGCGCCGATCATCGCGATGGCGACGAGCGAGATCAGGATGATGATCGCGCCGATCGGGCCGCCCTGTCGGATGTACTGGAGCAACGAGCGGTGCACCTCGGCGCCTGCGGGGGTCGCGGTAAGGATGGTGATGGGGACCGATTCGATCATGGTTCCTGAACTCCTGTGGTGCCGATCGTGCGTGCGTTGGCGATCTGGATGTTCCGTTGTGCTTCCTGCATGAGCGTGCTCCCCCACGATGCGCGACCCGTCCGCGTGAGCTCGTCTTGGGCGATCTGGGCCGCCAACAAAGTGAGCCCGGGCTCAACATCACCCAGCCGCACGATGACGTGGACCAGTTCGATCACACCCTCGTCTCGCTCGTTCCCATCATCAGATCGGATCTTGCTCACGCCGATGCCCAGGCGGGCCCAGACCTCGATCCAGGTCCCGCGTTGAGTCTGCGTCCGTCGGGCGAGTGAATCGCGTGCACCACGCCTCCCCGATTCCTCAGGGTGTGCTTGGGCAAAGCAGAGCTGCTCGATCAGGACGAGCCCCGCGTCGCGCGTTCGGTAGGTGCGTTTGAGTTCCTCGATCCGATCAGACCATGCCGATCGATCGGATTCACTCGCCGCGACGAGCGCGTAGTACGCGTGCAGCAGCTGCGTCCGCGCCGGGGCATCGATCGATTCGACGCATCGCCCCGCATCGGAGTCCGCAAAGATCGGAGGCAGGTCCTTACGCACCTGCAGATCTTCGTCATAGCTCGATGATACCGCGTGCGACTCCGCGCCGGGGAGACCTTCCGCGACGAACCACGCGAGCATTGGTTCAACCGCCTGCTTGCGCCGCTCGGAGCTGATAAGGCATCTTGCGAGCCCGTCGCAGACATCCATCGACTGGGGGCCTTGCTCCCACAGATAAGTCCGCGCGAGGGATTGGTAGATCGGGAGCGCCCCGATCGAGTCACCCCGATCGAGCCGGGCGTGCGCGCGCCAGGCATTCTGAGCCAGCGACGCATAACTCGCGTTCGCGCCCTCCGGCAACTGCCCCGCGCGGAGTTCATACCAAGGGATGATGATCGATGTCTGATCCTCCCGCTGCAGGTGGATTCCCTGAGGCGTGGAGGAAGTGATCGTTCCTTCGATCTGTGTGCCTTGCGATCCGATCTCCACCCGCACGGGTTCCGCGAGCACCAAACAACCAATAACTGTGAGCATCAGCAGGTTCATGGGCGGATCTCCCGCACATGGGTGAACTTGCCCCCGGATTGGCGTGCGATGTTCCGCATCATGTTGAGCGCGGCCTGCGCGTCATCCTGGTTCGCCAGTTCGCCGAAGAGGATCGTGTGGATCGGGACGAGCTCACGCCGATTGAGCGAGCGGACCTGCCCCGGGATCTCCGTATCAAAGAGCCCGTCCGTCATAAAGTAGATCGCGTCGGTTGTCGGTTCAAGATCAAAGACCATCTCGAACCCCGCGAGGGGCTTAGTGCCCCCGTCAGGGTCGAACCCAAGGAGTGTCCTCGCCGCGAGGACTTTGTTTGACTGGTTTGCCTGGGTCCAGTTACCCTTCCCGAAGATCGCGATCGCGTTGGACGAGTAGAGCATGACGCAGAACTGCGCATGCTCGTCGAGGTTGCTGATCGAGCGGATGAGCTCGGATCGGGTCTGATCCCATCGCGTGAACGCCCCCGACGCGTCGAGCGTGTTCATGGACCCAGAAATGTCAACGATGTACGCGAACCTCCGCCCGGTGGCTTCGAGTCCGAAGAAGCTCGCCCCGTCGCCCGTGCCCGCGCCGGCGCTCCCCGTGCTCGTATCGATGCTCGTGAGTGATCCGCCGCCCGGGTTCAGGGTCGGGGCGATCGAGTCCGCGAGCTCGTCGATCGAGTCCTCGTTGTTCTGATCGGAGAGCAGGTCCACCCGCGCCGCGTCCGTCGCAATCGGCGCAACCTCGAAGCTCTCGTAGGCCACCTTGGGGGATTGCATCTGCGCGAGCTCCGCGTCCGTGAGGATCGCGAAGTCCACATCGTCGCCCTGGTCCCCCCCCACATCCGCAGCTCCGAAATCGATCGTCACGATCGCAGCGATCGCGAGGATCACCAAGTGGATCAGGATGGACAAACCGAGCCCCATGATGGTGGCCCGCTCGATCAGTCGGCGTCGCGCGGACTTGCCCGAGACCCGTCCCCCCATCGCTCGGGGGTCATCATGATGCGTGTGCTCATTCAAGGATCACAATCCATCGTCGTTGACCGGCGTGGCCTCCAAACCTTGCCGGCGGGTGTCCCCGTCCTGGATACACCCCGATTCGTCTAGAGTACCACATCGGTTCGTGTGCGTTCTACCATTGAAGACCCTTCGGGGTGCAATCCTCAACACCCATTCCGCCCTTGGAGCCCGAATGCCTGACACAACCTCATCCCGCGCCCGATTGGGCACGCCCAAACGCGTCCTGCTCAAGCTCTCCGGCGAGGCCTTCTGCAAGCCCGGAGGATTCGGGATCGATACCCATGAGCTCGGGATCATCGCCGACGAGATCCGTGATGCGCTCGGCGCAAGAGCCCAGATCGCGATCGTTGTCGGAGGCGGCAACATCATCCGCGGGGCCGAGCTCGCCAAGTCGGGCGATATCCAGCAAGCCACTGCGGATTACATGGGGATGCTCGGGACCGTGATGAACGGGGCGGCATTGAAAGAGAAGCTCGATTCGGTCGGGATCGATTCGCGGGTCATGTCCGCGCTCGATATCCGCGCCGTCGCCGAGCCATTCATCCGCCATCGCGCGATCCGGCACCTCGAGAAGGGACGGGTCATCATCCTCGCTGCGGGTACGGGCAACCCGTTCTTCACCACGGACACCTGTGCCGCGCTCCGCGCGACGGAGCTCGAGTGCGATCTGCTGCTCAAGGCGACCAAGGTGGACGGTGTGTACAGCGCCGATCCCAAGAAGGACCCCAACGCGACCCGGTACTCCGAGCTCTCATTCTCCGAGGCCCTGAACAAAAAGCTCGCGATTATGGACATGACCGCGTTGGCGATGTGCCAGGAGCGGAAGATCCCGGTCCTCGTCTTCGATTTCAAGATCAAGGGCAACATCCGCCGGGTCATCGAGGGCGGCGAAATCGGCACCCTCCTCAGCACAGGCGAGTGATCCACGCGAATCGAACCCGAACGGGGACTATGATCCCAACCCGAACACGAAACCCGGAGAACCCACGATGAGCACCGACCCCAACACGATCCTGCGTGAAGCCGAATCCCAGATGAAGAAGGCCATCGAGTACCTGACGAGCGAACTCAAGGGCATCCGCGCCGGGCGTGCATCACCTGCAATGGTCGAGTATGTCAAGGTCGAGTGCTACGGGTCGGAAACAGACCTCAAGAGCGTCGCGGCCGTCTCGGTCCCCGAGCCGACCCAGCTGCTCATCAAGCCCTTCGACCCCTCCCTCGTCGGCGCGATTCGCAACGGAATCGAACAGGCGAACCTGGGCATCAACCCGCAGGTCGAAGACAAGCAGATCCGCATCTCCCTGCCCGCGCTGACGAGCGATCGCCGCAAGGAGCTCGCCGCCCAGGCGAAGAAGGTCGGCGAAGAGCAGAAGGTCGTCCTCCGCAACGCCCGTCGCGACGCGAACAAGGCTGCGGACTCACTCGCCAAGCAGGACGGCACGCACTACTCCGAGGACGAGATCAAGACCCTCCATGACGAGATCCAGGAACTCCTCAAGTCCTACGAGGGCAAGATCGAGGAACTCATCTCGAAGAAGGCCGCGGAAATCTCCGAAGTCTGATCGAACTTCACCACGACACACATGAAAAGACCGGGCGAGGTGCCCGGTCTTTTCATGTATAGATCGTATCGCATATCAACGGATATGGATCACCCGCGGGTTGACGAGCAAGACCTTCTCCTGATCGAGCAGCATCAGCGCATTGAGCGTGTCCACGACGGACTGATACCGCGCCTCGCCAAGCATGGTCCGCAGGACCGATTCGAACGGGTTGATGTTCATCGCGATACCGGGCGAGTGCAGGAACTGCCCGAACTGTTCGAGGAGCATTTCCTCAAAGCTCGGCGGCTGGGGGAAGTGCACGACATCGAAGTCGCTCAAACCGACTTCCGCCGCGAGCCCGTTGATCGCGTCATCGATCCCGCCCAGCTCGTCCGCCATCTTCAGTTCGATCGCGTCCGTCCCGACGAACAGACGCCCCTCCGCGGTTTTGCTCAGATCGATCCCGTCACGCCCTGCTTCGACGCGTGACGCGAAAAGATCATAAGTCTCGGTCATCTCGCGCCGCATCATCGCGATCTGGTTCCCGTCCCACTCGGAGGTGCTGGAGAACAGATCGCCCATCGGTCCGCGCGAGCGCTCAACGATGTTGATTTTGGCTTTGTCGTAGAGCTCGCCCATCGCGTACTTGCCGCCGACGACGCCGATGGACCCAACGATCGAGGACGGGTTGACATACACACGATCGCCCGCGCTGAGCACATAGTACCCGCCGGAGGCAGCCATGCCCCCGACGCTGATCCACACCGGTTTCTCGGCCTTGAGGCGTTCGATTCCCTGCCACATCACCTCCGACGCGATCGCCGACCCGCCGGGCGAATCGATGCGGACGATGACGCCCTCGATCAGGTCTTCCGCGAGGATCGACTCGATCGCGTTGCGGATCGTGCGCGACCCAACGGAGGTCCCGCCGCCGAAGAGCCCGCCGCTGGTGGAATCGCCGTCGATGATGGTGCCGTTGATATGGAGGATCGCGATCGTCTCGTGATCAACCTTCACGGCCCGACGCGCTGGCGCGCTGAGCCCGGAGAAGATCGAGAACGGCGAGAACGATTCGCTCTGCCCGTTGGTGTCGTACGGATCCGAGACCCATTCCACCTCGCCGTCGTACTGATCCGCGAAATAATCACGCAGGTCTGGGAGATCGACTTCCGCGTCGATAACGCCCGCGTTGATCGCCTCCTCGCCGTTGGCGGCCCAGATCACCCGCATCGATTCATCGAGCTCGGAATCCGTCAGATCGCGCCCTTCTTTGAGGATCGTGCGGATGTTTGAATACATCGAATCGAGGAGCCCGTCAATGTTCTCGTCCCACGCGGGCGATGGGGTCGAGCGGGTCATCTGCTCGTTGGCGCCCTTGAAGTCACCCACCTGCACGAGTTGGGCCTTGACCCCGATCCAGCTCAGGGTGTCCGCGAGGTACATCTCCTCAGCGTGCAGCCCGGGGAAGGACACATACCCGCCCTGCTGGAGGATTGCCTCATCCGCGTAGGCCGCGAGGAGCAGATCGGTCGTGCCGTATCCTTCCGCGAAGACATGGACCTTCTTGTCGGCCTCACGCAATCGGGCGATCGCACTCCCGATCTCCTCAACCTGGGTGGTGCTCAAGGCGGAATCCTTGAGACGGATCACGAGCCCCGCAAACTCGCGATCGTACGCGAGGGTATCGATCGTGTTGATGATCCCGAGAAGCGAATCGCTCCCGTCGCCCAGCCAAGAGTACCCAACCTCAACTTCCGCGGGCGAGCCGATGATCTCGATGACCGCGAGACTGACATCGTCCGCGATAGCCGCACTGGCTAGTGCAGAAGCAGCAAGCAAAGACGCGATCGTCGTGCGTGAACTGATCAGATTGAAATGGCGCATGGATAAACCTCCGTAGGTGTGTACAACCCCCACAGTGTATGGGTTCGTGGATCCTGGCGTTTCAGATCCCCCCGGTTCTCTGGGATTTCTGCCGGTTCGTTTCGAAGATATCGCCCAACCCCACCCCTGGACGGCGTATCACGGGATACAGGCGCACCGTGTCGGTGCAGATGTTGATCATCCCCACAGTGAATAGGACCGAGCCGAGCGAAATGATCACGATCGAGACGATCTCAAGCACATCACGGGGCGCGAAGTGAAACTGACTGGCCATGATGGAGATCAGATCGCCCAAGGTCGCAATCCCGAGCGATGCCAAAAGCGCGATCATCGATTGTCGATCAACCCTCCCCGTGCGGACAATTACGGACCGGACCGCGAGTCCGACCGCCGCGGGGCGGATCCCCAGCACGATCCCGGAGACGAGCACAAAGACCACAATACGAAGAATCGATCGTCCGCCCGCGTCGCCGCCCGGCTGGAACAGGGGTGAGGGAGAGACGATATCATGCCCGAGGTAGATCGAGTAATACACAAACAAGAGTGCGAAGTACAACGACACACCAAGGGCGGACCGCATCGCCTCGAGCCGGGTCACGGACGCGTGCGGACGGATGAGCGTGAATGCGCCCAGCATCGAGACCACCAATCCCACGAACCCGATCCACGCAAAGAAACTCGGGACCCAGGTGCTGAACCCGATATCGCGGAGTACCTCGACCCCGCGGAGCACCCAGACCATGAGCACCGCGAGAAGGGCACCAAAGCTCCACAGATTGAGCCCGATCGCGCTGAGCCGAGGGAAAGTCAGCGGCGTCAGCTCGTCCGCGTGCGGATCAACGATCCCGAGGATGGTGGCACGAACCGGCACGCCGCACTCAGGGCACTCCGCCCGGATCGACAGCCCATGCAGGTCGTACCCGCACGAGAGGCAGTAGAGCTTGCCCGTGAGTTGGCGCGCGATCACCGAATCGGAGTTGCTCCGAGAGGTTGAACCTTGCTCGCCCTGTGGTGTGTGATCGGGCATGAAGAGAGACCGTTTGCCAGGGGTTCCAGCATACACGATGGAACCGGACGCGTCACGCATCGAATGGCACCCTGGTTCATTGATCGCGTACACTGTGCAGGTGAACCGTGCGATCCGATCGCCCAGAAAGCAAGGCCGCAGACATGAGCGAACAGTACCAAGAATCCGTCCGAGACCGAATCGGGTCCCTGAGAGACCAGATCGCACGCGTGTATCTGGGAGATTCCCCCGCGATCGACTGGCTGATCTGCTGCCTGCTCTCTCGTGGGCATGTCCTGCTTGAGGATGTGCCGGGTGTCGGCAAGACGCTGCTCGCGTCCACCCTCGCCAAATCCATCGATTGCCCGTTCTCACGCGTCCAGCTCACCCCCGACATGCTCCCTGCGGATCTGCTCGGGGTCTCGATCTACGCTCGGGACGGCGCGGAGCTCAAGTTCCAGCCCGGACCGATCTTTACCAGTGTGCTGCTCGCCGACGAGATCAATCGAACGACCCCAAGAACACAATCGGCGCTGCTTGAGGCGATGAGCGAAGCCCGCGTCTCGATCGATGGAACCACCCATGAACTCGCCCAGCCGTTCATGGTCGTCGCGACCCAGAACCCCGCGGAGTTCGAGGGGACTTATCCGCTCCCCGAGAACCAGCTCGATCGGTTCCTGATGCGGATCAGTCTGGGATACCCCAGCGCGGACGCGGAGATCGAGATGCTCGATCTCCGCCCCGCGACCACAGTCCTCGACCAGATCGGGCCGGTCATCCACGCCGACGATGTGGTTGCGATGCAGCGCGAGGTGGATCAAGTCCACCTGTCCGAACCGATCCGCAGGTACATCGTGGAGATCGCACGACAATCGCGCAACGCCGACGAGATCATGGTGGGGTTATCTCCACGCGGCTCGCTCGCGCTGGCGCACGCAGCTCGCTCTTGGGCGTGGATGCACGATCGCGATTTCGTTCAGCCCGACGATATCCAGGCGCTCCTGGTTCCCGTCTGTGCGCACCGCCTGGTCATCGAGGGCGCGACAACCGGCGCACACTGGATGCTCGCTGCGGAACTCATCGATTCCATCGCACGCGGCGTGAGCTCTCCTGCCTAATACAAGATCCGATCGAGCACTTCGATCGGGTGGAGCGCCTTGTGCCCGGTTCCATCAAGGATCTGGTGTCGGCATGAGGTGCCCGGCGCGATCAGGATGTCGTCCTCTCGCAACGCACACACAGCAGGGAACAGGGTCTGCTCGCCAATCTTCATCGAGAGATCGAACCGGTGGGCCGCGTACCCGAACGAGCCCGCCATGCCGCAGCACCCCGTTTGGAGCACACGCACCTGCCCCGGGAAGAGCCTTGCAAAGATCGCGGAGCTCGTCGAATCGCCCCAGAGTGATTTCTGATGACAATGCCCGTGCAGGACGATCTCGGAGGGGATTGAATGGACGCTCGGGCGGATCGGATGACGATCCCAGAACAGATCCACAAAGGTCTCGGGGAGCGCCGATCGTGCGATCAATGCGTCAAGAGTCGATCGATCGTGATCGAGCTTCAGGTCCGCCCAATCGTCGCAGATCGCCGACAAGCACGAGGGCTCGGGCACGAGGAATCCAAGGACCGATTCATCCTCGATGAACCCCTTGAGCATGGCGAGCGTCCGGTTCGCGTCTCGGATCGCGTGCGAGAGGTTCCCGAGCGAGATCGCGGCCCTTCCCAGATCGGAGACCGGGACGACCTCGATCGCGTACCCAAGCTTCTCAAGGACCGAGATCGTCGCGTGCGTGACATCGGGTTCGTTGTGGGAACTGAACGAGTCACTCAGAACCACGACACACGGGGCGTTGGTCTTGGGGATGGACTTGCGTTTGATCGCACGACCGAACTCGGGGAGCGAACGATTGGGGTGCACACCCATCGCGTGGTTGATCACCGAACGGATCGGTCTAAGCCGCTGCATCGCGTTGGAGAGCCCGGGGAACATGGAACCCATCCGATTGAGTGCGTGGATCGAGCTCATCACACGCACCTTCAGCGGGACACCTGTCTGTGTGTACCCCTGCGCGAGGTACTCGCTCTTGAGCTTGGCGATGTCCACCGAGCTCGGGCATTCGCTCTTGCACCCCTTGCAACTCAGGCACAGGTCCAGTGTCTCAAGCGTGCTCGGATCGTTCAGCGCCGCTTCGCCGCTCGGGTCTCGCCCGAGCTCGGCCTGCCCGGTCAGTGCGAGACGCAGTGCGTTACCCCGCCCGCGGGTGCTGTGCCGCTCGTCGAGGGTTGCTTGGTACGACGGGCACATGACCCCGCCCTCTTTGCGCCGGCAGACACCCGCACCGTTGCACAACTCGACGGCATGCGCAAACCCGTGCTCGGGCGTGTACTGGTAAAAGGTCTCCAAGGGCGCAACCTGGGTCTGCACCTGACTTGGTCGGATTCGTGTGCGGGCGCTGATCGATTCGAGTGGGCCGGGCTCGACGATGTTGCCGGGATTGAGCAGGTTGTCGGGGTCGAAGATCGATTTGATCTCTCGGAACGCGCCGAGCAGTTCGGGCCCAAACACACGCTCGATGAATGGGCCCCGCGCCCGCCCGTCGCCGTGCTCTCCCGAGGGGACGCCGCCGAGCTCGATCGCGAGGTCCGCGACATCCGATGCGATCCGGTGCATCGCCCGCTCGTCTGAGTCATCGCGCAGATCGAGCAACGGACGCACATGCAGCACCCCCACAGACGCGTGGGCGTAGTAGGACGCGATGGTATTCTCCCGTTCGACGATCGCACGGAACCGCCTCACAAACTCGCCGAGCCGATCGATGGGGATCGCGTTGTCCTCCACAAAGCCGAGCGGCTTGCGATCGCCCGGGATCGCGTGCAACAGCGGCTCGCCCGCCTTGCGGAGTTTCCATGCGCCCGTCATGCTTGCCTGATCGGTAAATCGTGCGAGCGGCACCTGAGGGAGCAGTCGCGAAAGGAGATCAAGTGATTGATCGATCGAGTCCTGGGTGTCGGCAAAGAACTCAACGAACAGGACCGCCTTCGCGCTCGTGTCCGGGAGGATCGCGATGTGCTGAGCGCACTCCTTGTTCTCTCGCGCCAGGTCCATGATGAGCTCATCGAGCAACTCGACGCCCGCGGGGTGGAGCGAGAGGATCGGCTCAACCGCACCGATCGCGTCCTCGACCGACGCGAACGAGAGCACCCCGAGCCCCTTGCGTTTGGGAATCGGTTGGAGCTGGAGTTCTGCGCCCATGGTGAATGCGAGGGTTCCCTCTGAACCGCAGAGCAGGGGCGAGAGATTGACACGATCGATGTCCCAGTTGTTCGACTCGAGCTGATTCAGGATCACATCGAGCTGATACCCGCTCGAGCGGCGCATGGTTTTGGGGAATCTCGCACGGATTTGCTCCTGGTGCTTACGGATCACATCGACGACACGGGTAGTAAGTTCACGCACGACCGGATCGTGCTTCGCTGCGCCTTCGGCAAAGCGCACAACGCACCCATCCGCGAGGCACACATCGATCGCAAGGACGCTCTCACTCGTGCGCCCATAGAGAACCGAATGAACACCGGCGGCATTGTTCCCGATACACCCCCCGATGTTCGCCTGACGGGCGGTCGATGGGTCGGGCGCGAAGAACAAACCATGCGTTGCGATCTGGTCATTGAGATCATCGATCGTCAACCCGGGCTCGACCCGACACACCCGCGCCGCGGCATTGAGGTCGATCAAAGCATGACATCGTGCGGACACATCGATGACGAGTGCTTCGTTGACGCACTGACCCGCGAGACTCGTGCCGCCGCCGCGAGGAAGGACAGGGACCTGATACTCGGCGCTAACCCGCATGATGCCCGGGATCTGATCGACACGGCGTGGAATGACGACACCGATCGGAGCAACCTGATAGATCGACGCATCCGTCGCGTACAACCCGCGCGTATGCGCATCGGATCGCACATCGACCCCGAGATCGAGCAGCGCCGACACAAACTGATCCTGTAACTTCAGCACGAGATGACTCAGGATAGCGTGATCGGCTCGATCGAGCATCGGACGAAAAAGAACAACCCGCGACTTTCGTCGCGGGTTGCGTGTGACTGATAGAGATGTCCCAGAACGACTTAGTCGTAGAAGGGGAACAGCTCGGTGTCGGTATCAACACGAACCTCGTAGTACTGACGGAGGTACGCGTTGCGGTTGTTCTCGTCACCCGAAAGGAGAACCGAGTCACCCGAGGGCATGTTGTTGACGGGCTCACGAGTCTGGTCATCTTCGTTCACGAAGATGTTGTCGGGCTGGTTCTTGTTCTGATCCTGGATAGAGGAATCAGTGAAAGTCCAGACGATCTGCTCGGGATCGGGGCGGTTGAAGAAGTCGACGTGCGCATCGTTGAACCCGATGTTGCCGGCCCACTCCGTACGAGCACCGTTGATCGCGAGGGTGATGGAGCTCACGCCGAGGGGGGTTTCGCCGTCGCCGCCGCCATCGTCTTCGAGGAGATCCCAAGTGCCGGTGTTTGCATCACCGTTCAGGAAGTACACAGGACCGCGGTTCGAGAGTGCGGGCTCGAGTGCTTCGAAGGTGTTTTCCCAGCTTGCGCGACGGAACGCGAAAGGAGGGGTATGTGCGTAGCTGAAACCACCGGGGATGTTGGCGTAGTTCGCGATGCTCGAAGAACCAGCCGTACCGTCGTCGTAACCAGCGTCCTTGGGGGTCGCCTTGAAGTTCGGGTCCCAGAGGGCTTCCGAGAGCTCGCCGTCAGCGGCCTGGATCGCACCGGTGGGGTTCTCGAACTGGTACTGGTCGTACTCTTCGTAGTTGCCGAGTTCGACCGGGCTGAAGCAGATGCCGGTGTCGACAATACCCTGAGAGATCAGGATCGAGAAGATGTTGTTGGTGGTGTTCTTATTCTGAACATTCTCACCCTGCAGGTCGATCGTCTTGTCGTTCTTGTCGACGCGGCTGGGGAGGGGGTAGAAGTCGCGGTTGTTGCCCGCGAACACGACGAGCCCCTGCATCAGCGAGCGGAGCTGGGTGGCATCCTTCAGCGAGTTTGCACGCTGACGAGCCTTGCCCAGTGCGGGCAAGAGGATACCGATGAGCAGCGCGATGATCGCGATGACCACCAGCAGCTCAATGAGCGTAAACGCATTCTTACGATTGGTCTTCATGGATTGACTCCTTTACACCATTGCCGATCGATGACCAATCAATCGGCAGTTGCCTTTTGTCCCTCCGCGACGCCGATTATCAATCAGCACCAAATCGCCTAGGGACACACACCGCTCACGCTTTGCCCCGTGAGCTCGTAGGCCGAGTTGTCGGTGTGTTTGATTCGGCAGGAATCAATCGGAAACGGGCTACCCTCAATCGAGGACCCTCATAAGGACGCATATCTCGTCGTTGCCGAACCTGCACACCAGTGCATGCTTGCCTTTCAAGCATATCATCACTCTATTCGCCCAGCAACCCGTGCAGTTCCATCCCCCAAGAAATCGCACGAAAGTCCCCCATTTTTACACTGGAACCCCCACATGCCTGCAAATCATCCAGAAACTACGCTCCAGAACTTGGGCATCACCCTCCCGCAGGCCCCCAAACCGGTCGCGTCCTATGTCCCGACGCGCTGTTCCGGGAACCAGGTGTTCGTGTCGGGGCAGATCCCCTTCTCCGATGGCTCGCTCATGGCCACCGGATCCGTGCCCGACCAAGTAGACACTGAAACCGCGATCCGGTGCGCCCGCCAATGCACGCTCAACGCGCTCGCCTGTCTCAATGCTGAGATCGGAGACTTGGGGAAAGTGACCAAGGTCGTCAAAGTCGGCGTCTTCGTCGCCAGTGCCGCCGGGTTCGGTGATCAGCCGAAGATTGCCAATGGGTGCTCGGACCTGCTCGTTGAGATCTTTGGACACGAGATCGGTCAGCACGCACGCGCCGCCGTTGGCGTCAGTGCGCTCCCCCTCAATGTCCCCGTCGAGATTGAGTTCATCTTTGAAGTCGATTGAAAACCCGCCCATTCGGGCGGGTGACACTGTCAATTGATGACCGACACTCGGCTTATCCGCCGAACGCCTTCTGGTAATCCGCAAGGAACTGCTCGAGCCCCTTGTCCGTGAGCGGGTGCTGCATGAGCTGCTTGATCACCTTGAGAGGGACCGTCGCGACATCAGCGCCAATGAGGGCACACTCAAGCATGTGCTTGGGGTGGCGGATCGACGCGGCGAGGATCTTGGTCTCGAACCCGTAGTTGTCGTAGATCGTGCGGATCTGCGAGATGAGCTCGGTCCCGTCCTGCGAGATGTCATCGAGTCGCCCGATGAACGGCGACACAAGGAACGCGCCCGCCTTGGCAACCATCATCGCCTGCATGGACTGGAAGCACAGGGTCATGTTCGTCCTGATGCCCTCGTCGCTCAGCGCTTTACACGCCTTGACGCCATCGACCGTGGTCGGGAGCTTGACGACGATCTGGGGCGCGATCTTCGCACGCTCCTTGCCCTCGGTGAGCATCGCCTTGTACTCCGTCGCGATGACTTCCGCGGAGACGGGCCCGGAGACCACGCCGCAGATTTCCTCGAGTCGCTTGCCGTAGTCGATGCCTTCCTTCGCGATCAGCGAGGGGTTGGTCGTCACGCCGTCGAGGATGCCCAAGTCGTGTGCTTCTTTGATTTCGTCGAGATTCGCGGTGTCGATGTACAGTTCCACTGTGGTTCGCTCCGTGCCGGGGATAAGGGAGAGGGGTTGCCCTTCGATGGGCCCAGACTCTAGGCCTCAAGCTTGTCGAGTTCGGGCCTGAGCAGCCTGCGCATGATCTTTCCCGTCGGGTTTCTGGGCAATGCCTCGATGATCACCACACGCCTCGGGACCTTGTACCCCGGGAGGTTGTCCCGGCACCATCGCACAAGCTCGTCCGGGTCGGGGGCCTGATCCTCCGCGGGCTCAACGAACGCGATGGGGACTTCTCCCCGCATCGGGTCCTGCTGCCCGATGACGCCCGAATCGTGCACGCTCGGATGAGCGTTGAGGATCTCCTCGATCTCACGCGGGAAGACATTCTCGCCGCCGACGATCATCATCTCCTTGATGCGCCCCGTGATGCGAAGGAACCCGTGCTCGTCGATCTGCGCCATGTCGCCCGTGCGGAAGAAACCGCGATCATCGAACGCGTTCGCGGATTCTTCCTGAAGCCCAAGGTACCCGCGCATGATGTTGGGTCCGCGCATCCGCAGCTCGCCGTCGGTATTCGGCGGGAGGACCCGATCAGTCGCGGGGTCAACGATGATCTGTTCGAGCTTGGGCACCGGACGCCCCACCGTCCCGGCGCGGTCATCTTGTGGGAGGAGCACATGCGTGACCGGCGCTGTTTCCGTCAGCCCGTACCCCTCCACGATCGGGATCTCGAACTTCTCCATAAATCGTGTCCGAACATCCGCGGGCAATGGCTCGCCGCCGCTAATCGCGAGACGCAATGAACCAAAGTCTTCCGGGGTTGCGGATTTCACCGTCATCAGCGCGTTGTACATCGAAGGGATCGCCACATAGATCGATGGGCGATGCTCACGCATCAGCTCGACAATCTTCTTGGGCATGAACCGCGCGGTGTACACCACCTTGCACCCGAAGAGCATCGGGACAAGCGTGAGCGCGGTCAGCCCAAAGCTGTGGAACTGCGGGAGCACCCCGAGGAACACATCGTCGCGTTCAACGCCGACATGCTCGTGCACCTGGATCGCGTTGCTCAGCATGTTCTTGTGCGTGAGCATGACCCCCTTGGGCTTGCCCGATGTCCCGGAGGTATACAGCACCACCGCGAGTTCATTTGGTGATGTCGACTTGGGGGTGCGCGGCGTTGGGGCTTTCCGGAAATCCAGATCTTCGAGGTACACGATCTTCTTGCATCTGGGCACAAAGCCGAGATGCTCGACGAGTGCACGGGACGCGATCAGCAGATCACACCCGCAATCCCGAACCACATAGTTCAGCGTGGGTTCATCGAGCAGGTAGTTCAGGGGCACCACTGCACGCCCGGCGAGCCAGGTCCCGTAGGCCGCGATCCCCATCGCGCCCGATGTCGGGATGAGCAGCCCGATCGTCTGCGTGCTCGACTTCGACTCGATCAGGTCTGCGATATGCATCCCCGCAACGAGCAGTTCCTTCCCACGATACCCCCGCCGATCATCCACGATGATCTCACGATTCGGTCGACGAAGGAAACTCGAAGTCAACGCGATCGACAGATTGGTACGCAACGAAACAAGCAGCGGGTTGATGGTCATTCACGATCCTCTCGGGTGCGAGGATAGTCTACACGAATCAACGCGTTGCGTGCACCGATTCAGAACGGCCAAAGCTCGAGCCCGTGGGGCGCGTTGCGTAGATCATTCGTCACCTGCACGCTCGCCAGAAGTTGCCCACGACCGAGATCGAACGCGCTGACCGTGCCCGGCGATGACCCGGCAATCACGAGCTTGTTCTTCTCATCCACGCACAACCCTCGCCCGAACGCCTGTCGCGCGTAATCGCCGGGGATGTCCGTGTGCTTGAGCTCGCTTGGGTCGTACCTTGGGTACTCGAACTTCTTGAGTGCCCGACCGTTGCGATCCGCGAGGACCGCCGCGTCCTGACCCGTGGAGTTCATCAGCACGCCCTTCTCGAGCGGCTGACAGTTGTGGGTCGTCGGGGGGACGATCGCGTACGGGCGCACCTCGTCATCGATGATCGACGCGAGGACATTCATCGCGAGCCCGGAGAACATGCACACGCCGTTGGTGTAGCACACATTGTTCAGGTGCAGGTTGTCGCCCTCGGGCGGGCCTTCGTTCCCGTTCGGGTCGTACACATGTGCCTTGAGCTCGTGCCCGGTGCGTCCGGCTCGGTTGACCTGCTCGACACGCATCCACCACCCACGATCGAACCGCTCCTCGTGCGTATCGAATCGAAGCACGGAATCGAAGCTCGTCGCGCTCAGGTAGATGTACCGGTGCCCGTCGTAGCAGATCTCGTGGCAATGGTGCAGGTAATCGCACTTGTAGGATCGGAGTATTTCGAACGATTGATCGAACACGAAGAGCTCATCGGAGGCCGCGATGAAGACCTCATCACCGACATAGCAGATCCCGCGCAATCCGCGTCCCTGCCCGCGTCCTTCCCAGTTGATATCGACCCGGTTCCAATCGAGCACCTGATCGAACTCGCCCGTCTGCAGGTTGATCAGGTACGCGCCGCCGTGCGAATCGCCCTGCTGGGAACTGCGGACGACATCCGTCATCAGAACTTTGGGGAGGATCATGGGGTATGTGTTCCTTCCGCGATGACGGATGCGATGGCGCACGATTTGATGTGCGAGAGGGAGACATGCCATCGCTCGATCCCGAGTTCGCCTGCGATCTCCGCTGCGCGCCCGGTGATCTTCAGCGAGGGCCTCCCGCTGTCGGCGCGGACAACTTCGATGTCCGTCCACCCGATGCCCTGCGCCCATCCGGTGCCCAGCGCCTTGAGCGTCGCTTCCTTCGCCGCGAATCGTGCCGCGAGGTGTTCATGATGGCGTTTGGATGACTTGCTGTCTGCTTGTTCGCCGGGGGTGAAGACGCGTTCGAGGAACCGCTCGGGGTGCTCGCCGAGGAGTTTCTCGATGCGTGAAGTTTCCACGATGTCCACCCCGTGCCCGATGATCATGACTTGCTCTCAGCCTTGGGCTTGGACTCGGTTTTCTTCTCCGTCTTCGCGGGCTTCTTATCGTCAGACTTCTTCGATCCAGTATCGTCCGACTTGGTCGTCTCGGTCGCGGCCTTGGAGTCCGCGTCCTTCGCCTTGGCGTAGTCCTTGGATCGGTAATCCGTCTCGTAGAACCCCGAGCCCTTGAAGATCAACGCGGACCCCGTCCCGATGAGGCGCTCAAGCTTGAGCTTGTTGCACGCGGGGCACTTCTTCTTCACGCCCTCGCTCATCGACTGGAACAGCTCGAATGAGTGCCCGCACGCGTTGCATCGATAGTCATAGGTCGGCATCGATCACCCCTCCCCACCCTCGTCCGAGGAAGTCTCAGGCTGCGGCACGACCCCCACCTTCGCGGGGCGCACAACGCGCTCGCCGAGCTTGAACCCGATCCCCATCACCAACGAGATGTGCCCGGGCTCGATCCCATCCGCCGGCTGCTGCATCATCGCCGCGTGCTCCGCGGGGTTGAACTCATCGCCCACGCTCGGGTTGATCGGCGACACGCCGTACCCCGAAAGCATCCGCATGAACTCGTCGCGGATCATCTTGACGCCGTCGATGACCATCTGCGAGGACACCTTCTCGGGGTCCTGCATGAGCGCCATCTCGAAGGTATCGAGCAGCGGGATCAACGACTGAACCACGCCCTGCGTCGCGCTGGTGCGGGCTTCGCGTTCGTTGCCCGAGGCGCGGCGCTGGAAGTTCTGATGATCCGCCGCCATCCGCAGCAGCTTATCGCTCAGCTCATCGCGGGCACGAATCGTGTCCACAAGCGCCTCGACGATCTCTTCGTTCTCGTCGGAGATCTCAAGCTCACCCGCGAGCGCAAGCTGGCGGATGGACTCCATCCGGGCGGCGTGCTCCTGGGCTTCCTGCTGGGCCTGCTTATCCGTCTCCGGCTGCTCAACGGACTCGTTCTGCGTGTCTTCGATGTGCTCGTGTGTTTCGTTCATGATCAACACTCACTTCATATCTCAAATCAACCGCCGATGAAATCGGTGATCTTCTTCCAGAACCCGTGGGACTCGGGGTTGACATGCTTGTCTTCGGTTTTGGCAAACTCACGCAGCAGCTCTTCCTGCTTGCTCGTGAGCTTCTTGGGGGTTTCGATTTTGGCAACAACGATCAGGTCGCCCTTGCGCCCCGATCGCAGGTTCGGGAGACCCGCGTCGTGGATGCGGAAGATGTCGCCGTACTGGGTGCCTTTCTTGATGCTCAGTGTTTCCTTCCCTTCGATCGTCGGCACCTCGACCTCGGCCCCGAGCGTGGCCTGCGTGAACGAGATCGGCATCTCCATCAACAGGTGATCGCCGTCGCGCTCGAAGAACTCGTGCTTCTTGACGCGGACGACGACATGCAGATCACCGCGGGCGCCCTGCCCGCTCGGGGAGACATCGACGCTCGGCGGCTCGCCCTCGCCGGGCACGCGCACGGCCTGCCCGTCGTGGATGCCCGCGGGGATCTTCACGCTCAGCGAACGCTTCTTCCCGATCCGACCCTTGCCGTGGCACGAGTCGCACTTGTCCTTGATGATCGTCCCGCGTCCGCGGCAGTTGGGGCACGCCGTCACCATGCGGAACATGCCGCCCATGCCCGCCTGTTGGACCTTGCCCTGCCCGTTGCAGGTGCCGCAGGTCTCCGGCGTCGTCCCGGGCTTGGCGCCCGAACCCGTGCAGGTATCGCAGATGTCCATGCGGGTGAACTCGACATCCTTGCTCACGCCGGTGGACACATCCTTGAGATCGAGAACGACCTCTGTCTCAAGGTCATACCCGCGTGCGGGCCCGCGTCGTGCGCTGGCGCGTCCGCCAAACCCACCGCCGCCGCCGAAGATGTCGTTAAACATCGAGAAGATGTCATCGACATTCATCCGGTTGAAGTCGTGCCCGGCCGCCCCGTGCCCGCGGAGCCCCTCGTGCCCGTACTGGTCGTAGATCTTCCGCTTGGAATCGTCCGAGAGCACCTCGTACGCCTCCGCGGCTTCCTTGAACTTCATCTCCGCTTCGGCATCGTCCGGGTTGCGATCCGGATGGTACTTCATCGCGAGGCGTCGGTACGCACGCTTGATCTCCTCGCCGTCGGCGGTCCGTTCGACGCTGAGCACTTCGTAATAGTCGCGGGTGGTGGGCATTAGTACTCTGTATCCTTATCTAACTCGGCGAATGAGTCATACCCATCTTCCGACGCCATAATCTCTAAAGACTGTAGAGTCTCGTTTCGAAACTTGAGCTTGTACCAATATTCAACTCTATCCACTTGACAATCACGACTTGAGCCAAGGAAAACAGACTCCGCGTCAGATGATGGCCGGCTGAAGAACTGAATCCCAAAGCCTCTGATGCGTTCCTCCGTAATCGCTCGAAGGCGCTGAACATAAACAGGTGCTGCATCATGGTCCGCCGGTAGATTGACGATCACCGAACGAATGAGTGGCTGTTTAGGGCTCAAACGGACAGTCACATAGTCGAACGACACCTTGAATGTATTAGGAACTCTGATTCGAGCTCGGAGTACCTTCTGTAAAACTTGACGACCCGAGAATGCGCCGAATGCTCGAAGGACATCTCTGGCATTTCGAAGCGGACAACTTTCGGGGTGATTACCAGCGTAATCCGCAAACATTCTTGGATCTAATACCCAGCAGTATTGGCTGTCACTTGATGGCAATACATCACGCCAACTGAACATTCTCTCTTCTGGATTAAACCGACGAGACTTCTCAGCATGATAAACAGAACCAGTAAACCTGAAGTTGCGTCGTGCTTCCCAGAGGGAAACACCATTAGGTCCGCCGCCACTCCACGGATACTTGAACGAAAAAGACTCTTCTTCCCAATCGCAAACTGGACAAATCCAGTATGTGTCGCTGCACGGAGGAGTACCCAAAGGATTACCACAGCAGACACACGGCAGTGCAGCGAGTTCATCCTGACTCAACTTAGAATAATCCAGAATGACCATCAAACCACCTCCCACCGTTTCCGATGAGAGGCATGTGTTCTTTAATCAGCTCACCGCGCCAGCAACCGGCTCGGTGTCTTCCTTCAGGTCCGTCAGCATCACATCCGTCGTGAGCATGAGCCCTGACACGGACGCGGCGTTGACGATCGCGCTCTTGGCGACCAGCGCCGGATCGATGATGCCCGCCTTAACGAGGTCGGTGTAGTCACCCGTCGCGGCGTTGAGCCCGAACGCGCCGGACTCTTCGAGGATCGTGTCGACCGCGAGATCGCCGTCGTACCCGGCGTTGGTCGCGATCTGGAAGGTCGGGGCGGTGAGTGCACGCGCGAGAATCTCGAACCCGAACTTCTCGTCGCCCTTCGCCTTCTTCTCGGCCTTCTCGACCGCGTCGATCGCACGCAGGAACGCGACGCCGCCGCCGGCGACATAGCCCTCCTTGGCTGCGGCGCGGGTCGCGTGCAGCGCGTCATCGACGAGGTCCTTGGTGGCCTTCATCTCGGTCTCGGACGCACCGCCTACGGAGATGATCGCAACGCCGCCGGTGAGCTTCGCGTGGCGCTCCATGAGCTTCTCGCGGTCGTACTCGGAGGTGGACTTCTCGTGCTGGGCCATGATCTGGTCCGCACGCGCCTGGATGTCGGCCTTCTTGCCGCCGCCCTGGACGATCGTCGTGTTCTCCTTGTTGATTACGATCCGCTTGGCGCTGCCGAGCTCCTTGATGTCGATGCTCTCGAGCGAACGACCCAGGTCCTCGGAGAAGTAGGTCCCCTTGGTGAGGATCGCGATGTCCTGCAGCATCGCCTTGCGCCGATCGCCGAACCCCGGTGCCTTGACGGCCGCGATGTTGAGCATCCCGCGGAGGCGGTTGACGACGAGGGCCGCGAGCGCTTCGTTCTCAACATCTTCCGCGATGATGAGCAATGGCTTGCTCGCCGTCGCGACCTTGTTGAGCAGCGGGAGCAGGTCCGCGAGGTTGCTGATCTTCTTCTCGTGGATGAGGATCAGCGCGTCCTCGAGCACGCACTCGCCCGTCTTGGGATCGGTCATGAAGTACGGCGACAGGTACCCCTTATCGAACTGCATCCCTTCGACATAGTCGAGGGTCGTCTCGGAGCTCTTGCCGTCTTCGACCTCAACGACGCCCTCAGCGCCGACCTTGGAGATCGCCTCCGCGATGAGCTCGCCGATCTCGGCGTTGTGGTTCGAGGAGACGGTCGCGACCTTCTTGTAGTCCGCCTTGCCCTTGCAGGGAACCGCGAACCCGTCGATCGCGTCCGCCGCGACATGCGCCGCCTTGTTGATGCCGCGCTGGACATGCACGGGGTTCGCACCCGCCGCGACGACCTTGAGCCCCTCGTTGAAGATCGCCTGCGCGAGGACGGTCGCGGTGGTTGTCCCGTCGCCCGCCTTGTCGCCGGTCTTCTTGGCGACCTGGTAGAGCATCTTGGCACCCATGGACTCGAACTGCTCGGGGAGTTCGATCTCCTTGGCGACCGAGACGCCGTCCTTGGTCACATGAGGACCGCCGTAGGACTTCTCGATGACGACATGACGACCCGCGGGCCCCATCGTGCACTTGACAGCGTCGGCGATTTTGTCGACACCCTTTTTCATCTCGAGGAGTGCTTTGTCCTCGAACATGATCTGCTTGCTGCTCATGGTGGTACTCCTTCGGAGTCCCTCAGGGACTAGCCACTGGGGACTAGCCACTAGGGTTAGAGTTTGTTCTCGATGCTTCTGAGCAAACCCGCGAGCACGCGGCCTGCCTCATCGATTGTCTGTTCGAAAAACTCGAACTTGTCCTTCTCCACGAACCCGAGTTCAAGAGCAATCAGCCCCTGCGTCTCGACCTCGTACATTGATCCCCGCGCCATGCGGAGGAATCTCGCGTAATCGGATGTTGATCCTCGCCCCCATCCTTCAGCGATGTTGGACGCGACCGAAACCGCCGCACGACGAATCTGACTCGTCAATCCAAATCGTTCATCGCTGGGAAAGTGCTCAGACATCCTGTACACAACCTTCGTCAACCGGATCGCCAATCACCACGCCTCCAAGTCTCGATATGACCGAATCGCTTCCGTCATTCTTCCCCCTAGTGGCTCGTGGCTCGTGGCTAGTCCCTCGATCCTCAGTTCATGATGCCGAGGAGTTCCGACTCTCGCATCACCAGATGCGACACCCCGTTCACTTCAACCTCGGTCCCCGCGTACGACGCGTAGACGACCGTATCGCCCTTCTGCACACTCATCGCAGCGCGATTGCCGTTATCGAGGCGCTTGCCCGGACCGACGGCGACGACGGTGCCGTGGATCGGCTTCTCCTTGCTCGACTCGGGCAGGTACAGCCCCGACGAGGTGACGGATTCCTTCTCCACTGGCTTCACCAGCACGCGATCTTCAAGTGGTTTGACTGCCATTGTTCTTTATCTCCAAACTGCATCTGAGCAGTGAGTTGTGCTTGATTGTTCCTGAACGAGTTGAACGGTGGATTAGAACCCCATTCCGCCCATGCCCGGCATGCCACCCATGCCGCCCATGCCACCCATACCGCCCATGCCACCCATCGGGTCGGCGCCGGCGTGGGCGTGTTCCTTCTTCTCCGGCTTCTCGGTGACGATGCAGTCCGCCGCGAGCAGGACGGTCGCGACCGAACCCGCATTGGTCAGGGCGCTGCGATCGACCTTGGCCGGGGTGATGACGCCGGACTTGATCAGGTCCTCGTAGGTGTCCGTCAGCGCGTTGTACCCGTTGGACCCCTCCTGCGCAGCAACCTTCGCGACGACGACAGAGCCCTTGGCACCCGCGTTCTCCGCGATGGTCCGCAGGGGCACCTCAAGGGCGCGGTAGACGACATTCATACCGGCGGCGAAGTCGAACTTCACCTGACCGATATCGTCGGAGGTGACTTCCTTCGCCTTGGCGTAGACGCTCTTCCACTCCTTGGTGGACGCGATGGCCTGCTGGGCACGGATGAAGGAAACACCGCCGCCGGGGACGATGCCCTCGGCGAGCGCTGCGCGGGTCGCGTGGAGCGCGTCCTCGACGCGTGCCTTCTTTTCCTTAAGCTCCGCTTCGGATGCAGCGCCGACATTGATCTGGGCGACGCCGCCCGCGAGCTTCGCGAGGCGCTCTTGGAGCTTCTCACGATCGTAATCGCTCGTCGAGTTCGCGATCTCCATGCGGATCTGCTCGATGCGGTTCTGGATGTCCTTGGTCTCGCCCGCGCCCTCGATGATCACGGTGTTGTCCGAGGTGATCTCGAGCTTCTTGGCGATCCCGAGCTGGGAGAGCTCGATCTTGTCGAGGTCCGTCGCGAGATCCTTCATGAACGCTTCGCCGCCGGTGAGGACCGCGATATCCTGGAGCATCTGCTTGCGCCGATCGCCGTACCCGGGTGCCTTGACGGCACAGACCTGGAGGGTGCCGCGGAGCTTGTTGATGACGAGGGTGCTCAGCGCTTCGCCCGTGATGTCCTCCGCGATGATCAGGAGGGGCTTCTTGGCCTTCATGACCTTCTCGAGCAAGGGCACGAGCTTCTGGATGTTGTCGATCTTGTCCTCGTGGACGAGCACGAGCGCCTTGTCCATCTCGACCTTCATCTCTTCGGGGTTGGTGACGAAGTTGGGCGAGAGGTACCCGCGATCGAACTGCATGCCCTCAACGACATTGACCTCGGTCTCGAACCCCTTGCCCTCTTCAACGGTGATCACGCCGTCCTTGCCGACCTTCTCGAACGCGTCGGCCATGATCTTGCCGGTCTCGGGGTCGTTGTTCGCGGAGATGGTCGCGACATTCTGGATGTCCTTCTTCCCATCGACGGGGGTCGCGAGATCGTCGATCGCCTTGGCGGAGATCTCGATGGCCTTCTTCATCCCGCGCACCAGCGCGTTCGCGTCGACACCCGACGCGATGTACCGGAGCCCTTCCTTGAACAGCGCCTCCGCGAGCACCGTCGCGGTGGTGGTGCCGTCGCCCGCGTCGTCGGAGGTCTTGGAGGACGCTTCCTTGACGAGCTTGGCGCCCATGTTCTCGGCCTTGTTTGCGAGCTCGACCTCTTCCGCGACGGACACGCCGTCCTTGGTCACGGTCGGGCCGCCCCACGACTTGTCGATGACGGCGTTGCGGCCGCGCGGGCCGAGCGTCACCTTGACTGCGGAGGCGAGTTTCTCAACCCCGGCCAGGAGTGCCTGACGGGCTTCGATGTCGAATGTCAGTTCTTTGGATGCCATCTGTCTGTTTCTCCATTTTCAGAGATTCGAACGCCGGGGACTCGGATCCACCCGGGCGATGTGTCTTTCCGATCGGTTTCACGGCACGCGGGCGCACCGTCTGCGGGGGACTATGGGCAATCGTCGTGCCAATCCGGAATCTCAAACAACCCCGAATGCCCCCCGATCGGATCAAAATCCCCTGACACTCGGCGTCAGAACCCGCCAGCGGGTGCCAAACTGGCAGACACGACGGACAACGGA
>CBDDIA010000007.1:0-9073 GCA_965228685.1 Phycisphaerales bacterium | reverse complement strand
GACTCCGTCGGCACACGACAACTCTTCAACCTCGGCCAGGCCCGCAAGTTCATGCAGACCCTGCTCCACTCCACCTCCGTCAGCGATCTCATCGAGCAGGACAAAACCTCATCCCTCCGCGGCATGTTCTACAAGTCCCTCCACACCATCGAGGGCACCAAGGAAAAAACCTTCGACGACCAGACCGAATCCGACGGCATCCTCGAGGACCTCGAGGTCTCGCTGGGCTCACTCCGCGAAGAGCTGCACATCTTCGCCAAGAAGCGCGGCACCATGGTCGGCAACATCACCGTCGTTGACTCAGGAGACGAGATCAACTGCCGCAAGATGGGCTCGGGCGGCTACGCCATCCCCTCCATCTGCGAACCCGATGTCATCCAGTTCAAGGATGTCAAAGCAGACTTCATCCTCCATGTCGAAAAAGACACCGTCTGGCAACGCTTCAACGAGGACCGCTTCTGGGAACAACACAACTGCATCCTCACCGAGGGCTCAGGCCAGCCAACCCGCGGCGTCCGCCGCATGCTCCACCGCCTCCACACCGAGCACAAACTCCCCGTCTACTGCCTCCTCGATTGCGACCCCTGGGGACACTACATCTACTCCGTCATCAAACAGGGCTCCATCTCCCTCGCCTTCGAGTCACAACGCCTCGCCATCCCCGACGCCAAGTTCCTCGGCATCCGCGCCATCGACTACGACCGCTGCGAACTCTCCGACGATGTCAAGATCTCCCTCAACGACCGCGACATCACCCGAGCCAAACAAATCGCCGCCTACCCCTGGTTCGAAAAAGACAAGCAATGGCAAAAGGAGATCAAGAAGATGCTGACCAACGGCTTCAAGATGGAAGTGGAATCGCTGATCACCAAGGACATCTCGTATGTGACCGAGGAGTATGTGCCGGCGAGACTAAAGGCAAAGGATTGGCTGGGGTAATTTTAGGCACTGGCCAGTATGACAAGGAAATTGCCGTGGCAAAACAGAGCTCATCCATTCAAGCTGCAAACTTGTTCCTGCTTGTAGCATTGTTTGGCGCTTTTCTTTTATTTCTTTGGGCCGTAACGCCTTGGATTCTTGCAAATACCATCAATGACCTTCAAAAGCAGGGTGCATTCGGCGATCAGTTTGGCGTTGTTAACTCAATATTTACGGGCTTTAGCCTGCTTGGAATTGTGATAACCCTGCTCATACAAGGCAAAGAGTTGAAGAACCAGATTGAAGAGAATCGTAGACAAGCCAATGCACTGATTGAACAGCAGGATTCACTGAAATCAGCCAACCAATTTGCGGCAACCAATAGAATTTACAGCATGTATCAAACGCCCGAGATGATGGACGCTGTCGCAGCGCTTTGGGCAATTCGAAGGCAGTTTAATGAAGATGCAGAGTTGATTAAGGATGAGTATCATAGGCAGCTACAACACGATAATTTGCAAATTAAAGCATCTGATTACGAGAGTTCAATTAAGCACCGATTAAGCTCGCTTCATTACAAGCGTCGCCTAGTAGAATCATTTTACAATTTAGTAGCAGCATCAATTCAGCAGAATATGCTGCCTGCTGACGCATTCTACGCTAGCTGGGATGTAGAAGATTTGAGCATAATTCGCACCACCTTGTTCCCTATTGCTCAATATCTAAATACTGAGGCCAAGAAGGGGCCGCTATATTGGGAAGACTACCATCTCTCGTCACTCTGTGATAATCATCCAGATGACACAAAGTTGTCGGTTTAATTTAGAGTGCTGTGCAGGTGACGCAATCTTCTGCCGGGTGCCCTGCAGGTGCCGTCTCCGGCTCCTGCATGCCCTTGATCGTGTACAATTCCGCATATGGCTGCTCACTGGGTCAAAACCACAACCGAAACCGCACTAGACGCCATGCTGCAGCTTGCCGACAGTGTCGGGCTTATGAACACTGAAGAGTTCACCTTCCGCTCCATGTTCATGAGGTCTGCTGAACAGCCTGGCATCAGATTCCAGACGGAGTGGAACAAGTTCGATCTGCTTGCCCAGATCGATGTTGAGTACACGCTCATCGAGTTCAAGTACTACATCACCCGCCGAACACAATCACTCGACGGCAGGCCCGGCAACTATAAAGGCGGGGCGAGCAAGAAGAACGAGTTGGAGTTCTGGGGGTGTGTCCACAAGCTCGCAACACAGGCCCCGAGTCAGATCGCCGATCGGTTTTTAGTGCTTGTCTACGAGCGGGATTACCCCAAGCGATCACGATACTCATTCCACAACAGCTATGGCAATATCACCGCCAAACCACCAGTTTCAGAGGTTTGGCCGCTTTGTCGTGGGCCTCTGGAAGCACGAATCCTGCGAGTTGATCCGTCTTAGGTAGCCCTCCCCACCGCCTCCCGAATCATCCCCCCGACCTCCTGCATCGAATACCCCCGCTGACAATCCACATGCACGATCGGTACCCCCGCCGCCGCATTGATCGAGTCCATCAGCGCATCCCGTACTTGAGCCTTCTTCCCCCGATGCGACGAGTCATCCAACTCACTCAACCACAAAGTTCGCCCCATTGAGGAAGAACTGAAACCCGGGCGTGTAAGTCGGCGAGATCATCCGGATCTCCCCATTCGAAGAGATGCTCAGCCCTGTGTTCCCGCTCGTCTGCGACAACGAAACATGGATCGCAAGCAGCACCGTACTCGAAGGCCGCATCCCAACAGGCAGCGTCCCCACCACCGAGCTCGAGTTGATCGTCCCCGGGTTCGTCATCACCCCAGTCAGCATCACCATGTTGCCAACACGAACCGCCTTGGGTTCCTGCCCGAGCGAGCTCTCAACGAAGTCCCCAGCGGACAAATCAATCGTGTGGACCTGATCATTCGTTAACCGATCAGACGCATCACTGACCCGCGACCGCTCGCTCAACCATGCATACGGCGTCGCCGTGATCGCATTATCATTCACGATCACCGACCCGTCCGAATCATCGCGGATCCGAAGCCCAAACGAACCGTACTCGCCCATCACACTCGCCGTGGGCAACGCCACCTCGACCTGGAACCGCCCCGAACCGTCGGGCATGATCCCGGTAACCACACTCCCCGAGATCACCTCACGCGCCCCGCCGCCAATCGGATCACCAAGCACCTCAAACTCAAGCGCCACAGGCCCAACCGCGGGCATACCCCCCGCCGTAGTCAGCACCCCCTGATAAGTAAACACCCCTCCGGGATCTCCACGACCCGAATCCACACCACCATCGAGAACGACCGGATCAATCTCGATCATGTGCCCCACAAGCACAAACGAGCCCTGCGGGTCCTCCAATCGTGCATCAGACGCAACAAGAAACGCCCCGAAAAGCATCGTCAGAAAAACAAGAACGCAACTCAACAACGCCAGACCAGAACGATTCATGCCACTCTCCATGCACACGGGAATCGTGTATATCAATCACTCTAACACATCCACCAACCGCCGCAAAGCTCGAGTCCACTATCGCATTCCTTCCCAGAACCGTGTTGCGGGCCATGCAGGTGACGAACTCTCCTGAATGTCCCGAACTCGGGTGCCCTGCTTTGACCCGAAGGGCAAAGCAGGTTCTTCAAACCACCACTTCCCCATTGCCTCTCTCCCACTTTGTCCGCGAATCTTCGTTGCATCGACCACATCTGTGCGCAAAAACCCTGCGATACCCAACCCTCCTCTTGAGCCGCCCACGCCGTCTGCGACAATTCCCACCATGCAGACAACAAACCGATTCGCCAAGTACAACTTCAACGCCACATTCCCCCTCTCCTCCCCCGAGTTTCGAAGATCCGCCATAGGCGGACCGGGGGAGGTGGCACGCGCCAGCGTGACGGATGGGGTCTCTCTCTCCCCTTCCCCCTCCCCCCCAATCCCTGATCCCCAATCCCAAATCCCTCCTCTTTCCAACCCCCTCATCCGCGACCTCCTCGACCCCACCGTCTCCACGCTCGACCTGTGCGACTACCACCACCTCACCCTCCCCCAACTCGCCGAGCTCATCCACGCCCCCGAGTTCGAGCACCTCAAGTCCTGCCTCGCCCAGATCAACGAAGCCCGATCCGAGCTGACCCAACTCGAATCCCGCTTCTCCGCCATCGCCGCCCTCACCAGCATCACCCAACAACGCCCCGAATCCGCCCCCCACACCGAATCCATCCGCAAAGCCGCCTCCACCCTCCTCCCCCGCTCTTCGTGCCTCCCCCGTCCTGACGGGGGAGGTGTCCGCGCAGCGGACGGAGGGGGCTCTTACGTGCCTTCCCCGCCCCGCGGGGAAGGTGGCACGCGAAGCGTGACGGATGGGGCCTCTTCCCCTCCCTTCCCCTCTGCGTACCAATCCCCTCTCCTCCCCCGGACCTCCGGGGGAGGTGTCCGCGCAGCGGACGGAGGGGGTCTTCAATCCCCTCTCACCCCCGCCAAAACCCCCACTTTTCACCCCTTCCCCTCCAATCCACGCCCCAAATCCACGATACACCCCACATGCCCGAGACCGCCCGTCACCACACCCACCTCCTCATCAACTGCCCCGACCGCACGGGCGTTATCGCCAATGTCACCACCGCCATCGCCCACCTCGGAGGCAATGTCCTCGACGCCGACCAGCACGCCGACCCGAACACCGGCCGCTTCTCCATGCGCCTCGTATTCGAAGGCCAAGTCGATCAAACCCAACTCGAGCACACCCTCGCGCAGATGGACATCTCCTTCAAAGCCCACTGGCCGGGCCCACACCCCAATGTCACCATCCTCTGCTCCAAGCAGACCCACTGCCTCGCAGACCTCCTCTGGCGCGCCTCGATCAACGAGCTCCCCGCAACCATCACCCGCGTCATCTCCAACCACACCGACGCCCAATCCCTCACCGAATCCTTCGGCTACACCTACACCCACCTCCCCGTCACTCCCGAAACCAAGCGCGATCAGGAATCCCAGATCATCCAGCTCCTCGAGCAAGACGAAACCAACCTCATCGTCCTCGCCCGCTACATGCAGATCCTCTCACCCATCCTCATCGATCGCTACCCTGGGCGGATCATCAACATCCATCACAGCTTCCTCCCCGCCTTCGCCGGCGCCAAGCCCTACCACCGCGCCTTCGAACGAGGCGTCAAAATCATCGGCGCCACCGCCCACTATGTCACCGAAGACCTCGACGAGGGCCCCATCGTCGCCCAAGGCACAACCCATGTCACCCACCGCGACACCGTCGACGACATGATCCGCAAAGGGCGAGACCTCGAACGCGTCGTCCTCGCCAACGCCGTCCGCATGCACCTCGAAGACAGAGTGATCATCGACGATCACCGAACCATCGTCTTCGAATAACACGCCATCCCCGCAGACCCCGGCGCACACCACCCCAATGATCACCCGTGTGCGCACCTGACCCCAAACCACAACCATCCCGCCCCGTTCGCTTCTGGCTCTGGATCGAACTGGCCGGTTTGTATGTCCTCCTCCCCGCCCTGATCGCCGGGCTCATCCAACCCCACCGGGGCGATCAGGTCCTCCGCCGGATCGGCATCACCAACTGGTCCTTCGACCTCGGGCTCCACCGCGGGCTCTTCGTCTTCCCCGTGCTCCTGCTGACCTTCCTCAGCATGTTCCTCTACCTCCGCCTCGATCCCACATTCGATAACATCAACCTGTGGGGATGGTCCCGATTCAAACGCGATGCCCGAAGGATCGCCCTGATCTTCATACCCGCCGCCGCGCTGATCCTCGGGATCACCTACCTGCTCGCATATCACACCCCGCTGCTCCCCGAGTCCGGGTTCCTGCGTTTGCCGCGTGAGATGCAATCCTGATCCTGATGATCTCGATCCTGTACCCTTGGGTCAGCGCATACCCGCAAGAGATCACGCACCGCGCGTTCTTCTTTCACCGGTACCGATCGATCCTCGGCACGGGCAGCGCCGCGTTTGTTGTGAATGTGGTGACCTTCTCGTGGCTGCATGTCACGATGTGGAACTGGGTGGCGCTGGTGATGACGATCCCCGCTGGCGTGTTGTTCGCGTACTCATATCGACGGACGAACTCGGCGCTGGCAGCGGGGTTTGAGCACGCGATCTATGGGATCTGGGCGTTCTTCTGCGGGCTCGGGTACTTCGTGTTCACGGGCAACGCGAACGGCGTGTAGGATGATGATCCGATTAACGGGAATATGTACGCGTAAGCGGGTGTTTACTCCTGCAATCACACAACCAAGGAGCAAACCATGAAGCGCACCGCGTCTGTTCTTGTCGCGTTCGTTCTCGCATTGACTTCCGCTACGGCTCTTGCCCAGGATCACGGAGATTCATCAGCGATGAGCCCCATCGTCGAGCCCTCGCCAGTCCGGGCGATCGAGCACTATGACCTGGAGAAGAAGAAGGACAATCTCGCGATCGAGGGGTACGACCCGGTTGCGTACTTCAAGGAGGGCGGGGGTAAAGCGACCAAAGGCAAGAAGTCGATCAGCACCACCTACAAACAAGTGACCTACACCTTCGCAAGCGAAGAGAATCGCAAGGTGTTCCTCGCGAACCCCGCGAAGTATGAGCCCGCGTATGGCGGGTGGTGCGCCTGGGCGATGACCTCCGGCGACAAAACCGAGATCGATCCGAAAACTTTCATCGTGAAGAACGATCGGTTGTACCTGTTCTACAACGGGTTCTTCGGGAATACCAAGAAGGATTGGGAGAAGGGCGATCACGAAGCGCTGAGTAATGAGGCGGATCGGGCGTGGAAGGGGGATCTCGGGCGAGTCGCCGCGTGTGATCACCATGCCCTGACCGATCGATTCAACATGCAAACGCCCGCTCGGTTGAGCGGGCGTTTTTGATGTGTACTTCGGCGATCGTGAGGGTTATGGCCTTGGGACATGCTGATCGATGAGGATCTGGTTCCCGTCGGGGTCGCTTAGCATGATGTGCGCGACGCCGGTGCTCTCCGGATCTGCTTCGGCGAGCAGTTCGACGCCGTTCTCTTTTAGTCGCGTCTGAATGTCGCGGACATCCTCGAACTCCTTGAGCTGGGTCTTGTCCTGCGCCCAGCCGGGGTTGAATGTGAGGATGTTGTTCTTGAACATCCCCTGGAACAATCCGATCTTGGCGGACCCGTTCCCGAGCACAATCCAGTTCTGGGCGGGATCGCCTCCAACCTGTTCGAAGCCGAGTTTCTGATAAAACTCTATTGATCGCGAGAGATCGCTCACTGCGAGACTGACTGAAAACGCGCCGAGTTTCATCTGTGTTCCTTTCTGTCTGTTCAAGGTGCGATGCGGGGCCAAGCATCGACATAGAACGCTCATGTATAGATTACGCCCTCGTGCTCGATCCATCCGTGTTCGTGCTCGTTGCGTGGGCAGCGATGGGTCCAGTGGACGAGCCCGCCCTTGGGGTTGTGCTCATATTCGCCTTTGAATCGGACGCGATCGAAGATGGAGATCGGTATGCGTTTGACGAGGTCGATGTTGTGGACGATGAGCAGTGTTTGCCCGTTGCTTAGGCGCACGATAAACCGTTGATGGCGCGAGCCGATGTCGTCGTCGGAGAGCAGCTGGATGACCTGCCCGGCGTCCTCGATCATCGTCGAGTCGTCTTCGAGCGTGTATCGATGACCCGACGAGTACGGCATCAGAACTTGAATGGGGTGCCCGGGGTGTACCCGACGAGGTCGTAGAGCTCTTGGCGGGTCTGCATGTTGCCCAGTTGCCCTTCGAGCGTGCCTGTTTGTTTGAGTTCCGCGAGTGCCTTGGCGATCGCGCCCATCGCGATGCGGAGGGTGCTCACGGGGTAGATCACGATGTTGTACCCGATCGCGCCGAAATGTTCGAGTGTGAGCATCGGGGTCTTGCCGAACTCGGTCATGTTGGCGAGCATGTAGGGTCGTTTGTCGCCCAGCTTGTCCATCGCCTTGGCGAAGTCCGCGAACTCCTGCTCGCTCGTGAGCCCCTCGGGGAAGATCATCGTCGCGCCCGCGTGGACATAGGCGGTGGCTCGTTCGATCGCGGCATCGAAACCTTCGACGCCCTTGGCGTCGGTGCGGGCGCAGATGATGAAGTTGCCGTCGGAGCAGTCCTGGGATGCCTGGGCGGCCCATTCGATTTTGGAAACGGCCTGGCCGATGGTGATCAGGGCCTTGCCGTCAAGGTGTCCGCAGCGTTTGGGGAAGACCTGATCTTCGAGGTGGAGCCCTGCGGCGCCGGCGTGGTTGTACTCGATGACGGTGCGTCGGACCATTTCTTCTTCGCCGAACCCGGTGTCCGCGTCAGCGATGATGGGGAGCCCGGATGCGTGGGGCGACGGAGCGGATTTCACGGGCGAAGTGATCGAGGGTGAGGAGTCCAACATCGGGGACGCCGTTGGCGACGGTGGTTGCGCCGCCGGAAAAGTAGGCCGCGTTGAATCCGGCGTCGGCGACAGATTTTCCGACAAGGGCGTTAAATGCCCCCGGGGCGGCAACAACGGACTGGTTCATGCGTTCTCGGAGGGTTCGTGCCCGGGTGTTCTTTGCTCGGCATGGTTGATCATACGCACACCCATTGCGCAGTCTGCGCAGGCATCAAGTACAATCAGACCCATGAAGACATCATCAACGATCGTCCTATCGCAGATCGCCCTGTTCCTTGGGAGCAGCGGAACGCCGTTGAACGCGCGCATCGTTCATACGGAACCGACCGAAACGGTCGAGCAGGCAACACCCAAGACATGGGATGAGATCCGCGAAGAGCTCACCCACGCGGGGCGGATTACTTTCTCGGGTCAGCCGACGGAAGAGGAACTGCGTGCGTTCGCGGCGGCGGGCGGCAAGGTCGTGATCAACAACCGGACACAGGGTGAGATCGATCGGAATAGCTTCGACGAGCGGGCCCTGGTTGAGTCGCTCGGGATGGTGTATGTGCACACGCCTTCGAGTTCGGCGATCTTCGATGGGTCACAAGCAATTGAGCTCAGTGATACGCTTGCGAGTACGACCGGGCCCGTGCTGATGCACTGCGGGTCCGGGTCACGCTCGGCGACCATCTATGGCATGTACCTCATCAAGGACCAAGGGATGAATAAGAATGACGCGATCAGTACGGCGAAGGAACT